>NZ_JBIRPD010000026.1:0-144490 GCF_044332485.1 Streptomyces sp. NPDC017056
CCCAGCGCATCCTGGCCATGACCTGCGCGATTTGGCACAACCGCACCATCGGCGCACCCACCACCAGGTCACTGACCGCCTACGACCACTAAGCCGGATCGGAACTACTCGTCTAGTTGTCGCCTCGGTGTCTGTCGCGGACCACTGCCAACCCGCCGACCCGGGTCGTGATGCCCGCCGGCCCGCGTCGGGCCGAAGCGAGCACGCTGGCCGGTCGGCCGAGGGTGTCGCCCTGCTCCATCTCGATCGCGACCGTCTGTGCCCCTGTCGTGTCGAGCAGGTGGGCGGCTAGGCAGCCGGTGCTGTTGGCGTTGGCGACATCCTCATCGACACCGATCGCCGGCGCGAACATCCGCGCCGCACCCGGCCGGTCGCCCGCCGGCGGTACGTACACGAAACAGCCGAGGAGCCCGTGCCGCCGGCACGCCGCTGTCAGCCTGCCGAGGTGTGGGCGGACTCGGAGCAGCGCCGACCTGTCGTGGACCGGTACCAGCATGCGTGGTGCGCCAGGCGAGGCGATCCGTGGCGCGTCGGTCGGATGCAGGTCGTCCGCGGTGAGCCCGAGCGCGGCGACGATCGCGGCGCGCTCGTCCGGTGCCGGGTGACGCAGCGCGACGAGGCCCTGGTCGAACCACACCTCGATGCCGGCGGGGCGGCGGATCGCGACGGTGTCGAACGTGCGCCCGCCGGTGTGCTGGCGGTCGTTCAGCTCGCCCAGCGCGGTGCGGGTCAACCGGACGGTCTGCGCGGCAACGGTGCCGTGGCCGCAGCCGGACAGTTCGGCGGTAGCGGTGAAGAACCGGACCGGCCAGCCACCGTCCGGCGTCCGCCCCTGGCCGAGGAACGCCGCGTGCGAGGTGCCGGCCGCAGCAGCGACCGCACACCGGTCCGCGTCCGTCGCCGCCGGATCGTCGTCGGTGACGGCCGTGGGGCTGCCGCCCCGGCCATCGCGTCGCACGCACACATCAACCACCGTGACATCCGGCCAGGACATCGGCCCCCCTTTTGACTCTCAACGAACCGGCAACCGTCGACGGCGTTCCGGAAATAGCCGGGACCACGCAGCAACGGCCGACCGAACGCGTCCCGAAGCGTACCGTCCTGCCTCAGCCGGTGCCGTCCTGCACCGGGTAGCCGTCCTGCACCGGATAGTCGATGACGACCAAACCGCCGGTGGCGTAGTTGACGACATCGGCGGCCAGCCGCTGGCCTTGCGGCGACGACCGCGCCGCGGCCAGGGCGGCGGCGTCAGCAAAGTCGGCTTCGAAGACCGCGAAATACTGCGCTTCTCCCTTGGTCGCCGCCACGTCGAAGCTGTAGCGCCACGCAAGCAGGCCAGGCCAATCCATGACCAGTGGAAGGTGGTTGTTCACGTAGTAGTCGCGGAAATGGTCAGGGTCGGCGGGCTGGGAATACAGGACCAAAGACCTATGCATGACTGCCTCCTGCATCGCTGGGTGCGGGACATCGGGGTTCGGGTGGGGGCGGAGGTGGTTTGGAGGGATGGGGACGGAGGTGGTTCGGAGGAGTGAGGACGGAGGTGGTTCGGAGGAGTGAGGACGGAGGTGGTTTGGAAGAGGGCGTGGGAGTCGGTGGTCGGCTGGCGCGGGACGTGCCGATGAAGGCCGCGACGTCAGGGAGGGCCATGTGGGTGTCGATCGTTACTTGATCCGCGTGGCGTTCGCGGTTCAGGTAGTGACCCGGGTGGGTCGGGGCGCGCCGGAATCCGTGGTCTGGCACACCGGGCTTGGTGGCCGCGGCCTTCGCGAGAGCGGTGACGGAGGACTCGGAATCGGCAGTGTGTGTGCGTGCGTGCGATGTGCGGTAACGCGGTCAGTTGGGGCGTCATATCCGCAGGTTAGGGCTGCATGTGTGGCCGAGGGAAAGACCGGTTCGGGATAGGCTCAGAACGGATCGTTATCAATCGGCAGGGAGGGCACGTGGCGCCGGATACGGTGAGCCTGCGGTACTTCCTGGTGCTGGCGCAGGAGTTGAACTTCACCCGCGCGGCCGCACGGATCGGTATCGCACAGCCCGCACTCAGCGCCCGGATGCGCCGATTGGAGGCGGAACTCGGTACGGCCCTGCTGGTCCGCAACACACGTAGCGTCGTATTGACCACGGCCGGTGCGGCTCTGGCGGAGTCCGCGCCGCCCGCGCTGGCGGCGCTGGACCAGGCATGGGACACCGCCCGGAATGCGGGGGCCGGTGAACTGGGCACGCTGCGCATCGGATACAGCCTCAGCACGGGAGCCGAGACGGCACCGGCCCTGGTGGACAGGCTCATTCGCAGCAGCCCGGGACTCGAAGTCGGCGCGGTCCCGATGGCAACACCGGAGATCTCCCCCGCGGTCGCCGACGGCCGCATCGATGCGGGGATCACCCGCGGTGAACAGCCGGGGCGTGGCGTGCGCCGGTTCCTGCTGCGGCGTGAGCGCGTCGGGGTCCAATTGGCACAGCATCATCCGCTGGCCGGACACCCGGAGATCGAGATCGCCGATGCGGCCGCGTATCCGCTGCGCCTCCCCGACCGTACGGCCAACCCCGTGATCCACGATCGGCTGGCCGCGTTGTTCGCCGATACCCGGCCGAGCCTCCAATTCCGCACGGCCACAGTCTCTTTCGACATGTCACAACGCGACCTACGCGACGGGCTCACCCTCGCCCCGGCCGGAGAAGCCGCGGCCACGGCACAACCGGCCGGTCTCACGTGGCGACCGCTGCAGGGCGCACCCACCTTGACGATCCACCTGGTCCTCCCGCGCGTGCCGTCACCACTGCACCGCCGCATCCGTACCGTCGCCAAAACCCTGGCACACGAGCTGCGTTGGCTGCCGGACTGACGCACAGCAGGTCACGCAACCCGGCCGTGGTCGCCGGGTTGCCGACCTCGGCGCAGAAGCCAGGCAGCACCTCCGCCACCTCGGGTGAGGTGAGCAGTTGGTCGGTCCCGTACGCGTACGCCGGCGCCCCGGTCACCACGATGTCCCCCGTGCGAGAGTCCACGACCAGGTAGGTCAGCCCGCACGCCCGCAGGAGCCGGCGCACGAACATGCCGGGCCGGTTGCGGCCCCGGATCGTCTGGTTCCAGTTCTCCGACGCGGACGATGTGCCGCACACGCGGGCCCGCTGCTCGCCGGTCTCCGGATCGGTCACCGGCCGACCGTGCTCGTCGAACACCGGAATCCGGTCGGGGATGTGGCGCGGGTCAGCATCGTGTGCTCGCGCATGTGGTCCAACAGCTGCGGCACGCTGCGGTCCGCGTTGGTCGCCTCGGCGATGTAGTGATCAGGCTATGGATATGTACGTCAACGGCGCCTGCACTAGGCATACTTCACGGCCATTTACTGCCGTGTGCCCGCGATCCGTTCTGCGGGTACGGTGTAGAGCACTCGACACGAATGGCGAAGTCTGCGGCGGCGCGGGTGAACTCATCCACCGCATCGGGAACCAGGTGTCCAGTTCCCTTCCATTCCCTTCCATCGCCCGCGGCGCTCTCGGCTGCGCCTCGACCTGGACTTCCCCGGCCGCGGATGCAGAGGAGCCCTGAATGACCGAGCGGCCCGCCATCTCCTTGGATCCCGAAGGCCGTGACCGGCACGGCGAGGATGCCCGGCTGCGTGCTCACGGTCCGCTCGTACGGGTCGACGTGCTCGGCGTCGAAGCCTGGGCGGTCTCCGACCCCGTACTGCTGCGGCGGCTCCTCATGGACCCCCGTGTCTCGAAGGACGCCCGCCGGCACTGGCCCGCCTATCCCGACCGGATCGCGGGTGTCTGGCCGCTGGAACTGTGGGTGGCGGTGGAGAGCATGTTCACCGCCTACGGCGACGAGCACCGCCGCCTGCGCCGCATCATCGGCCCGGCCTTCGCCGCGCGCCGCGTCAACGCCCTGGCACCGGTCATCGAGCGGATCACCGCCGGCCTGCTCGACGGCCTCGACACCGCAACGCCTCCCGGAACGCCGGTGGACCTGCGGGAACACTTCGCCTATCCGCTCCCGATCCAGGTCATCTGCCACCTCGTGGGTCTGGCCGACGCGGACGTACCGCACTTCCGCCGTACCGTCGACAAGGTCTTCTCCACCGGCCTGAGCCCGGCCGAGGCAGGCGCCAACGTCAAGGAGATGTACGAGCTGCTGGCCGGCCTCGTCGCCGCCAAACGGGCCGCTCCCGGCGACGATCTGGCGTCGCACCTCATCGCGGCGCGGGACAGTGAGGAGGACGGCTCCCACCTGACCGAGGCGGAACTGCTCGACACCCTCCTACTCGTGATCAACGCCGGATACGAAACCACCGTCGACCTGATCGACCAGGCCACCACGGCCCTGCTCACCCGGCCCGGCCGGCTCGCCCAGGTGCGGGCGGGCTGCGTCACCTGGTACGACGTCGTGGAAGAGACGCTGCGCTGGGAGGCCCCGATTCCCTACCTGCCCATGCGCTATGCGGTGGAAGACATTCCGCTGCTCGACCACGGCCCGACAATCCGCAAGGGGGACGCGATCCTCGCCTCGTACGCGGCCGCGAACCGGCACCCCAGCCTGCACGGCGCCACCGCCAACCACTTCGACCCCACGAGAAAAGACAAATCCCACCTCTCCTTCGGGCACGGGGTACATGCCTGCCTGGGCGCCCCACTCGCCCGGCTGGAAGGCGCGATCGCCCTGCGCGGCCTCTTCGAGCGCTTCCCGGCCCTCGCCCTCGCCGTCCCCGCGAGCCGACTGCGTCCCCTGCCGAGCTTCGTCTCCAACGGCCACCGCGAACTGCCGGCCATACTCCGTCCTGCGTCGGGCGAGGAAGCCCTGACATGAGGTCCCAGCACGAGCCGCCGGAGCCGTACGAGTCGCCCGAGCCGTACGAGCCGTACGAGCCGTACGAGCCGTACGAGCCGCCAAAACGTCTCGCCAATACGGCGGACCCTTTTCATCTGCACACACCGGAATGACGTTGCCGCTCCGGGGTCAGCTCATAGGTAACGCGGTAGCGCGGTGACGGGGATGTCGCCGCTGCGCCGATCGCGGACCTCGCGCCGAGATGTTCGTCCGGCTACCACTCCCGGGGCCCTTTCGGCCACTCCGCTTCCGTACCGAGTCGGCGGCAGCTACGGTGATATCAATGCGCCAGACGCGCAGGGTGTGCCGGGAAGTCTGGTCGGCGTCGAAAAGGGCCTTTGGTCCGTCAGGCGGCTTACTGGAGGGACCGTGCATCACGCCCCACCCTCTGTGGCCTCTGTTCTGCGGCGTGGGCTGGAGGAGCCACCCGATTCCCGGCTGACCGTCCGCTCCCGCACCGACGCTGGCGACGAAACGGATCTGCAACTAGCCGGCGAGTTCGACGTGCACACGGTGAGTTTGCTGCGCGAAGCCACCGTCACCCACCTGAAGACCGGCCACCGTCGGCTTCGGCTGGACTTGTCCGGCATCACCTGGTGTGACAACGCCAGCCTGTATACCCTCCTGGGCGTACGGGGCGCCGTACACGCCGCGCAGGGTCAACTGGAGCTGACAGCCGCCAGCGAAACCGTCGACCGCGCCTTGGCCCGCACCGGCGTAGGCCCTCGTCTGCATCCCTGTCCGGGCTCCCCACCCTGCCCCCACGGGCCGGCACACCTCGCCGCAGGCGACTGCGGACCGCTACCCGCGGTCCCGCGCCCGCATCGGACGTTCTGGCGGGGCTCGCGCGGCGACCCGCTGTGCCGGGACCCGGCAGAGTCCCGGCCATGGCTTCCCCCGGCCAACTGACCCGCAAGGCGCCTTCCGGCACCCGGCCCAGGCCATCTCCCCGTCTCCCCCGTCTCCCCATCCGCGTCATCACGCCGCCACGCCATCACGGCTTCACGCCCCGACGACCTCACCGATCCACGGCAATGCCTCGCGGCTCCGCGCCCTGAGGGGCTTCCGACACGGCCGGGGAACCGACAACCCGGCGGGCCCGCCCGGACGGGCCTGACGGCCCTGACGGGCCGGGGCCGAACAGCCCCACGGCCAGGGCCGCGCCCGCCAGCGCGGTGGCACTCCACAGCAGAGGAGTGATGCCGACCGTCTCCACCACGACGCCACCGAGAAAGGCGCCCAAGGCGATGGCCGCGGTGAAGACACCCACGTAGATCCCGGTGATGTGTTCGATGCGTTCCGGTGCGGCCTGAGCCATCCAGATCTGACCGGCCACCGACAATCCGCCGTAGGCCAGGCCCCACAGGGCGATGCCGACGCCGGCGACTGCGGTGACGGAGCCGAAGACCGCGAGGAGCGCGATGCCCGCGCCGATGCCGGTCGTCAGGCCCAGAACCGTGCCCCGGGCACGCCGCGCCGCCGATGCGCCCGCCACGAAGTTGCCGATCAGCCCGAAGAGGCCGTAGACCAGCAAGAGCAGGGAGATGGCCCCAGGGGTCGATCCGACGCGCTCTTCGAGGACGGGCCGTACGTACGTGTAGGCGGCGAAGTGCGCGGTGACGAGGAACACGATCAGCACCAGGCCGACCGTCACCGGAGCGGTACGCAGCAGCGGCTCGCGGCGGGTGGGGTGGACCACGTCGCCCGACGCGGCCGGGCGGGGCAGCCGGGGCAGCGCCAGTAGCAACCCGACGGCGAGAGCCACTGCGGCGGCGGACAGCGCGGCGAACGCGGTGCGCCACCCGAAGGCGTTACCGACGACGGTGCCCAGCGGCACGCCGATCACCGAGGCTGCCGCAACCCCGCCGATGGTGCAGGACACCGCCAGCGCGACATTGCGGGGCGCGACGAGCCGCGCCGCGACCGCGGACGCCAGGCCCCACACCGCTCCCATCCCGACTCCGACGACGACCCGGGAGACGACCAGCAGGCCGAAATCGTCCGCCGCGGCGGTCAGCGCGTTGCCGACGGCCAGCACCACCATCGCCGCCGCCAGAACCGCGCGCCGGTCGAGCGCGCCCACCACGCGTACGACCAGCGGAGCCGTGACGGCGGTCACCAGGCCCGTGATCGTCAGACTGAAACCCGCCCGGCCGGAGGAGATGTGCAGGCCGTCGGCCATCGGTGTCAGCACGCCGACCGGCAGCATCTCCGACGTCACGACCACGAACGTACTCAACGACAACACGGCCACCGCCACCCACTGCCACAACGTGGTACGAGCCGAAGCGGACCCGGCTTCCTTCACCGACACGTTTGCATCCATGACGGCAGCCAACAGCGCGCCATCCCCCTGATCAACGGCGAGTTCCTCATGGATCGATCAGCTAGATTGATCGTTGGGTGGGTGGTTGAGTGGGTGGGTGGATGAGTGGGTGGGTGGGTGGATGAGTGGGAGAGCGGATCTACGGGGTGGCGAGATGGCGGAGGGGTGATGGGGGCAATGGGGACGATGGGGGCCATGGACCAGGTACACGTTCAAGAGATCGAGTGCCTGCTCGCGCTGGCCGAAGAGCTGCACTTCGGCCGGACGGCGGTACGCCTGGGCTACTCCCAGAGCCGGGTCAGCCAGCTCGTCGCCGCCCTCGAACGGCGCGTCGGCGTGCGGCTCGTCGAACGCACCAGCCGGCGCGTGGAGCTGACCCGGTTCGGTGCGCAGTTCGTCGATGAGGTGCGTCCGGCTTACGAGGCGTTGGTCGCCGTGTTCGCCCGGGCGCGCGAGCGTGCCGGTCATGGGTCCCTGCGCCAGTTGTGCATCGGCTTCCACGGCAGCATCTACGAAGAGGTCACCGAGGCGTTCCGCCAGCTGCGCGCGCACCATGAGGTCACGATGGCGCTGAGCGAGATCCCGCTGGGTTCGCCCTTCTCCGCCGTACTCGACGGGCGGCTCGATGCTGTCGTGGTCGAACTCCCCGTAGAGGAACCGGCGTTGACCGTTGGGTTCCGTTTCCCTCCGCAGGATCGACTGCTCGCCGTCGCTTCCGCCCACCCGCTGGCCGACGCCGAACACGTCCACGTCGAGGAGCTCGTCGGCCTGGACATACTTCACCCGGCCGGCGACGCCCCGGCCTACTGGACAGCCGCCCGCGTACCGCGTTCCACCCCCGCCGGAGTGCCCATCCGCTCGACCCGGGGTATCACCAGCGTTCAAGAGGGCCTCGCGCTCGTGGCCGCCGACGACCACGCCATGCTGGTCTGCCGGCCGCTGGCCGAGCGCGTCACCCGCAGCGACGTGCGTTATCTCTTGGTCGACGGCCTTGACGCGCCGTCACAGATGGGGCTGATCTGGCGCACCGATCACACCACCCCGCAACTCACCATGCTCGCCCAGCTCCTCAAGGAAGAGTTCACGCGCCCGAGCCGGAGGGGGTTGCCGTCACCGCCCGCCCGTGCATCCGGCGGATACGTTGGCGGCTCCAACTCACCGGCCGCGTAGGGGCCGCCCGCCTGCGCTCGCTTGGAGCGGGCGCAGGCGGAGGCACTCACCACCAGGTCGATCGCGCCTCGGCCCCGCCCCGGAAGCTGGCGGCGTCCTGGCTGACGCCGTCTAATGTCTACTGCCGGTCCGGTGGCCCGGGCTCACTTCAAGTGCCGGGCGAAGAACCGGTTCCCGTCCTCCGCCTCGAACCACGGGGTGCCGGTGTGCCCGCCCATATTGGCGTGCAGCGTCTTCTCCTTGGTGCCGAAGGCGTCGAACAGGTCCAGGGCCCGCTGCCGGGGGTTTCCTTCGTCGTCCCACTGGAGCAGGACCAGCAGCGGGGTGGTGACCTGCCTGGCCTCATCGCGCTGAGCGCGGGGCACATATCCCCCGGCGAAGAATCCGGCGGCCGCGATGCGCGGCTCGACCGCCGCGAGGCGGATACCGAGAGCCATCCACCCCGAGTATCCGACCGGGCCGCCGATCTCGGGCAACGCCAGGAGGGCGTCCAGGGTGGTCCGCCATTCCGGGGCCGCCTTTTCGACCAGCGGGCCGATGAAGGATTCGAAGATCTCGTCGACCGGCTCGCCCGCCTGCATCGCGCGGCGGAGGTCGGCGCGAGCCTGCTCGTCGGCGGCGGAACGGGGCCGGTCACCGCACCCGGGGGCGTCGATGGCGGCTACCGCGTAGCCGTACGCCGCGGACTGCCGGGCACGGGCCACCAGTCGGGGTTCCCTCTTGGGCAGGCCGTTGTTGTGGGCCATCAGGATCAGCGGGGCCGGCGCTGTGGATTCAGGCGTCCACAGGGTGCCGGGGATCTCGCCGAGGATGAATTCGCGCTCGACAACGCCGTCTTCGAGGCGCTGTTCGGAAGTAATGTGCATGGTCGTGCCTTTCGGGAGTGCGCGTGAACGGCGCTCCCGGACGACCTATCGCCCGACCGTGACCCCGGAGGGGAGCACCCATGTCGATACTGCGTTCACGGGTACCACCTCCTCGTTCTCTCGCACGGCCGCTGGAAAAGTAGCAGTGGCTCGCCTTGGTCGGCCAACGGTTTTGGGGATGTCGCAGCTCCGCCCGTCCGCCCACCGACGCGTTCTGCACTAGTGCACGTGGAGGGCCCCCTCCCAGCGGGCCACTCCCAGCTGCCGGCCGGGGAGACGCCTGGGAGCGCGCACCATTCACACATCCATGCACTAGTGCGCCAGCAACCAACTACGCACTTCACAAGGGACGTTCTCGATTGAGGACTCGTTGTGTACGTCGTACACTCGCGTCATGACAGCCAACGAGATACTCATCAGCGGCGCCGGCATCGCTGGGCCCGCGCTGGCGTACTGGCTACGCAAGGGAGGCTTTGCGGTCACGGTCGTGGAGCGCGCGCCGGAACCCCGGCCGGGCGGGCAGGCCGTGGATCTGCGTGGTGCCGGCCGCACCGTGATCGAGCGGATGGGTCTGCTGGACCGGGCCCGGGCGGAGAGCCTGGACCAGCGCGGCTTCGCGCTGGTCGACGGCTCCGGCCGCGTCGCCGCGCGGATGTCCGCCGACAGCTTCGGCGGCGAGGGGATCGTCTCCGAGATCGAGATCCTCCGCGGCGATCTCGCCCGGCTGCTGTACGAGGCCACCCTGCCGGACACGCGGTACCTCTTCGACGACACCGTCACTGCGATCGATCAGGATGCGGACGGGGTCACCGTCACCTTCGAAAAAGCCGCGCGGCGCCGGTTCGGGCTGGTCGTCGGTGCGGACGGGCCGCACTCCAAGGTGCGCGCGTTGGCCTTCGGGCCGGAGCGGGACTTCGTCCGCCCGCTCGGCCTCTACACGACCTGGTTCACCGCTTTCGACGCGCTGTACCTCGACGGCTGGTTCCTGATGCACAACGCGCCCGGCGGCCTCGTCGCCTCCGCCCGGCCCGGCCGCCTCCCCGGCGAGATCAAGGCCGGATTCAGCTTCCGCTCGCCACCGCTCGCCCATGACCGCCGCGACGTCGACGCTCAGAAAGAACTCGTGGCCCGGCGCTTCGCCCACGTCGGCTGGGAGGCTCCGCGTTTGCTGCGGGCAATGCGTACCGCTCCGGACTTCTTCTTCGACTCCATGGGTCAGGTCCGCCTCGACAGCTGGTCGCGCGGCCGGGTGGCGCTGCTCGGCGACGCCGGGTACTGCGCGACCCCGCTGACCGGGCTGGGAACCAGTCTGGCCCTGGTCGGCGCCTACGTCCTGGCCGGTGAACTCGCCGCCGCCGGGGGCGATCACCGCATCGCCTTCCGCCGGTACGACGAGGTAATGCGCCCCTACGTGAGCCAGGCCCAGCAACTGCCACCGGGCGGCGCGGCGAGTTATGCGCCGTCGGGCCGGGTCGGCATCCGGCTGCGGGATCTTTACATGCGGCAGGTGACCCGTTGGCCTCTGCGAAGGCTGCTCGCCGCGCAGTTCGCCAAAGCCGGGAACATCGCACTGCCGGAGTACGCTCCGCCCGGACCCTGCGGGTCCGCACCCTTCGGGTCCACTCCCAGCCACGGGGCAGCGACTGCATAGACGCCGGGGGCCGTAGCGGTTGCGATGGTGATGTCACAGGGCCGCCCTATCGTCACTACGAACAGGTGGGGTGCCTGTTCGCTTTTGGAAGGGAGGACGCGTGAGTGACGGTATCCGGTGGGTGGTCGGCGCTACGACGAGTTCCGGGTGGATGTTGGACGTGCACTTCGCCCGGGGCATCGACGCCGAGGAACTGGCGTTTCGTATGGGGGCGGAGCGCGGAGCGGTTGCCGGGCCGATGACCGATGGCGAGGTAGGTGCGCTTGACGTCGACGCCTATCCCGATCGTGGGCCGGGCAGCGCCGTGATACGCGTCGGGGAGGACGCCGGCTGGGCGTTCGCCATCACCTACGGTCCTTACGTCGACCAGCTGGAGCAGGTCTCGCGTGACGGCGTGGAAGCTGTCCACTATCACTACAACTCGGCGCATCCGCCCACCACCGTCATGTACGCGCGCGACGGCCGCACCGTCTGCGGATTCGGGCTGTGCGAGGAACGCGTCCGCTACGGCCGGGAACCTGATCTGCTCCTGCCCGGCCTCGTGGCCGCCGGCATTCTGCAACCCGACGGCGAGACCTACTGCGATCGCGACATAGCTGACTACGATGATCGCAAGGGGCGTGGCCTGGCCGTCTTCGAGGAACGTTTCGGCCTGTCCCTACCTCGCACGGCACTCGCCGAAGGCTCCCTCCCCGTGTACGCGATCATGGGCTCACCGGCTCCCGGGTTCGAAAAGATTTCCGCGTGGGCCGCAGCCAACGGCAGGCCCGTTCCCGACGAGCGCCTGCGTCTGGTCCCCGCCGAGCTACGCAGGCACTACGAACAGGCCACCGGATCCTCAATGGCGTGAACGGTGCGGGCGCCGCCTCGTCCGAGGTGTCGGCCGGGGTACCGGTGCGGGTTACATGTTGGTAGCGGGACGCCTGGGGGGTTTCGGTGCCGGCAGTCCAGTGGACTCCCGTCATTACTGGTCACAGGGCATGTCTGCTGCGTCATGTCCCGTAGGAAGTAACCGGTTGGTAGATCCAGCTACCCAGGTTGAGCACAAATTACACACATCCCCCCTCTTCATATGGGCCCCGATGCTCTAGATTGACCCTGCTTCCGGAGTTCGGACACGAAGCGACCAAGAATGATCTATAGGTCCGGCGCTACAAACAGCCAGCAATTCCCCGGCGCCAGACGTGGGGGTGATCAATTCTTGGAGCCCGCGAGGGGCCTTGGGTGCGGGGAGCGCCCGAGGTTTCGACGGGTTCCCGCGCACCCGACAGCCCTGCCAGGACCAGTGCGTCCGCAGGGCCTGGGTGGGCTGTCCAAGTAGTTCGAGTAGCGCTCAAAACGGCCGGGGTGTCACCCGGGAGGCGGGGGCCTCTCGCGGAGAGGAACAGCGCGGAGCGGGGGGCGGGGGCCTCCCGGGGGCGAGAAACAGTGTTGGGCGAACACGTCGAACCACTGGGAACCGGGGGGTTCTGTGCAGCAGGGGGGATTAGTCAACCCGTTTCCGTCGGCGCGCGGGCGCCTGGCGAACGGGGCAAACAGCCAGCCCGTGATCGACTGGGAGCATCGGTACCGCCGTACCGTGATCACCAGCGACTCCGTCGCCACCGCATTCGTGGTGGCGGCGATCGGTATCTTCTTCGGGGCCCGCGATGCGGCCAACTGGCACGAGAAATGGGGGATTCTCGCCTTCGGCACCGAACTGCTGGTGCTGGGAGCGCTTGCGGTGAGCCGGGCGTGGACTCCGGCCGTACTCGGCCAGGGCGCCGAGGAATTCCGCCGGCTCGGCCGTTCACTGTTCACGGCGGCGGTCGTACTGGCGCTCGGCGGGATCGCCCTCACCTCGCGCAACATCAAACTCTGGATCTTCGTCGCGATCCCCGCGATCGCACTCGTCACCATGACCGCGCGGTATTTGCTGCGCCTGGCGCTGCACAAGCAGCGCAAGGAAGGGCGGTGTCTGAGACCGGTGCTCGCCGCCGGGAGCCCGGACACCGTGCGCGATCTGATCACCAGGGCCCGTAAGTTCCCGCACCTCGGGTGGCGGGTGGACGCGGTGTGCACGACGGACGGCCGCGGGCTCGACGGCGACCAGCTGGACGGCGTGCCGGTCGTCGGCCGGCTGGCGGACGTCGCCAACCACGTCCGTCGCGACGGCTACCGTGTCGTCGCGATCACTCCGGACCCGCACTGGTCGCCGGACCGGCTGCAGCGGCTGGCCTGGAACCTCGAAGGCAGCGACGCCGAGATGGTCGTGGCCCCCGTGCTGATGGAGGTGGCCGGTCCGCGGCTGCACGTCGACGCGGTGCTGGGGATTCCGCTGCTGCGGGTCAGCATGCCGACCTTCACCGGGGGCCGCCGGGCGATCAAAGGGGTCGTCGACCGGCTGGGCGCAACGATTCTGCTGGTGCTGTTCGCGCCGCTGCTGGTGCTCGTCGGGCTGCTGGTGCTGGCGGACAGTCCTGGTGGGGCGGTCTACCGCCAGCGCAGGGTCGGCAAGGACGGCCGCGAGTTCACCATTTTCAAGTTCCGCACCATGGTCGCCGGGGCCGACGCGGCGCGTTCCGGACTGGCCGGCCTCAACGAGGGTGCGGGGCTGCTGTTCAAGATCCGCCGGGACCCGCGGGTGACCCGGGTGGGGGCGGTGCTGCGCCGGTATTCCATCGACGAGCTTCCGCAGCTTTTCAACGTGCTCACCGGGTCGATGTCGCTCGTCGGTCCGCGGCCTCCGTTGCCCGAGGAGTCCGCCGCGTACGGCCCGGACATCCGGCGGCGGCTGCTGGTCAAGCCCGGCCTCACCGGCCTGTGGCAGATCAGCGGGCGCAGCGACCTGCCGTGGGAGGAGGCGGTCCGGCTGGATCTGCGGTACGTGGAGGACTGGTCGCTCGCCCTGGACGCGGTGATCTTGTGGAAGACGCTGCGTGCGGTGCTGTACGGGCAGGGGGCCTACTGATGCGCGAGGGACTGCGGCGAAACGATCCTGCCGACGCGCGGACCGCAGGCCGGAAGGGTCTGCCTGGGGGGAGGGACGGGACATGAGGGTCAGCGTTTTCGGGCTCGGCTACGTGGGCTGCGTGTCGGCAGCGTGCCTGGCCGGTTTGGGGCACGAGGTCATCGGGGTGGACGTGAACCGGGTGAAGGTCGACCTGGTCAACGGCGGCAAGGCCCCGGTGGTCGAGGAGCGGATCGGCGAACTCGTCGCCGACGTCGTACGGACCGGGGCCTTGCGCGCCACCGGTGACGTCCGCGAGGCGATCGTGGGCAGCGAGGTGTCGCTCGTCTGCGTGGGCACGCCGTCGGAGCCCAACGGCAGCCTGTGCACCACGTATCTGGAGCGGGTCACCGAGCAGATCGGCGCGGCCCTGGCGGAGCGGGGCGGCCGGCACACCGTCGTGTTCCGCAGCACCATGCTCCCGGGTACGTGCATGAACCTGCTGGTACCGATCCTGGAGAAGAACGTCGGCGGCACCGCCGGAGTGGATTTCGGGGTCGTGGTGAACCCGGAGTTCCTGCGCGAGGGCACCAGCGTGCGGGACTTCTTCGACCCGCCCAAGACCGTCATCGGCGAGCTCGGCCCGGCGAGCGGTGATGTCGTGGCGGCGCTGTACGAGAGCCTGCCCGGCGAGGTGTTCCGGGTGCCGGTACCGACGGCCGAGGCGATCAAGTACGCGGACAACGCGTTCCACGGCCTCAAGATCGGCTTCGCGAACGAGCTGGGCGCGGTGTGCCAGGCACTCGGGGTGGACTCGCACCAGGTGATGGACGTATTCCTGGCCGACCGCAAGCTGAACATCAGCCCCGCCTACCTGCGGCCCGGCTTCGCCTTCGGCGGCTCCTGCCTGCCCAAGGACCTGCGCAGCCTGGTCCACGCGGCGCAGCGGGCGGACGTCTCGGTACCCATCCTCTCCCATGTGCTGCCCTCCAACTCCGCCCATCTGCAACGGGCGGTGGAGCTGGTCGAGCGCACCGGCAAACGCCGGGCGGGCCTGTTCGGGCTGTCCTTCAAACCCGGCACCGACGACCTCCGCGAGAGCCCGCTCGTCGAGCTGGCGGAGCGGCTCTTCGGCAAGGGGTACGACCTGCGGATCTACGACGCCAACGTGCGCCTCTCCCAACTGATCGGCGCGAACCGCGAGTACATCGAGACCCGGCTGCCGCACCTCGCGCAGCTGCTCGCGGACTCCGTCGGCGAGGTGCTCGAACACGCCGAGGTGTGCCTGGTCGGCACCAGGGACCCGGCCGTGCTGTCGGCGCTGCCCCATGGCGGCGACGGCCCGGTGATCGTCGATCTCGTCCACCTTCCCGACGCCGAGGCGCGCCGGGCCGAACCGGGGTACGTGGGCCTTGCCTGGTGACGTGAAGAGCGCCGGCGGGCCCGCCCGCCGCGCGCTGGTCCTGGTGGAGAACCTGTCGGTGCCGTTCGACCGGCGGGTGTGGCAGGAGTGCACGACGCTGCGCGACGCGGGCTGGACGGTGCACGTCGTCTGTCCCCGTGGGGAGAAGCGGGACACGGAGGCGGAGGCGGTGATCGACGGGGTGCGGATCCACCGCTACCCGTTGCGCGCGGCCACCGGAGGGCCGGCCGGTTATCTGCGGGAGTACGGCTCGGCGCTGTGGCACACGGCCCGGCTGGCCCGCAGGGTCGGCCCGGTCGATGTGGTCCATGCCTGCAACCCGCCCGATCTGCTGTTCCTGCCGGCGCTGTGGTTGAAGCGGCGCGGCGCGCGGTTCGTCTTCGACCAGCACGACCTGGTGCCCGAGCTGTACCTCTCCCGGTTCGACCGCGGCGAAGACCTGCTCTACCGCGCCGTGTGCGCGCTGGAGCGGCTGACCTACCGGGCCGCCGATGTCGTACTGGCCACGAACGAGAGCTACCGGGACGTCGCGGTGCGCCGTGGCGGCCGGCGGCCGGAGGACGTCTTCGTGGTGCGCAGTGCGCCCCAGACAGATCGGTTTCAACCCGCGCCGCCGGAAGCGGGGTTGAAGCGTGGCAAGCCTCATCTGCTGTGCTATCTGGGCGTCATGGGACCGCAGGACGGCGTCGACTATGCCTTGCGGGCCCTCGCCAAGCTGCGCGACGAGCTGGGGCGGACCGACTGGCACGCGGTGTTCGTCGGCTCCGGCGACGCCTTCGACGCGATGGTGGAGCTGTCGCGGCGGCTCGGGCTCGGTGCGCAGGTGCAGTTCACCGGGCGCATTCCGGACGCCGACCTGGTGCGCTACCTGTCCACCGCGGACGTGTGCCTCTCCCCCGACCCGCGCAATCCGCTCAACGACGTGTCGACCATGAACAAGGTCCTGGAGTACATGGCGATGGGCCGGCCGATCGTCTCGTTCGACCTCCGGGAGGCGCGCGTCTCCGCCGGTGACGCCGCCGTCTACGCGCCCGCCAACGACGAGGCCGAATTCGCCGGGCTGATCGCGCTGCTGCTGGACGACCCGGAGAAACGGGCCCGGATGGGAAAGATCGGCCAGGAGCGGATCGGCGGGCGGCTTTCCTGGCGGAACTCGCAGGCGTCGCTGCTCGCCGCCTACGCCGCCGCCTGCCGCGACCGCCCTCCGGTGCGGGCGGGCAGGCCGGGCCGGGGCCGGGCAGGAAGGTGGCCGCGCCGTTGAGCGAGGACACGATACGCCTGGTCACGATCGGGCGGATGCTCCGTCGGCGCCGGCGGCTGATCGCCGTCCTCGCCGTGGTGGGCGCGCTCGTCGGCTACGGCGCCTCGGTGCTGCTGTTCCCGCCGCGGTACACGGCGTCGGCATCGGTGCTGCTGCCGGGGCAGTGGGAGGAGCGCGAGCTGCTGACCCAGGTGCAGATCGCGGCCAGTTCGGCGGTGGTCGACCGCGCGGCTGCCAGGCTCGGCTGGGCGGGCGTCAGCGGCGATGAGTTACGGGATCGTGTGAGCGCCAAGGCCGCCGACGGGAACATCGTCAAGATTTCGGGAACGGCCGACACCCCGGAGCGCGCGCAGCAGCTCTCCGACCGGGTGGCACAGGAGTTCGTGGCCTTCGCCGCGCGGATCGCGGGCGCCAGTGGCGACTCCGAAGCGGACACCGGGCCGGAGGCGCTGCGGAAGAAGGTCGCGGAGACCAACCGCCGCATCACCGAGCTGGCCAATGCCGCCGATCCGGGGCGGACCGTGGAGAGCGTGCAGGTCCGTACCGCGCTCGAAAAGCTGCGTACCGCACTACAGGAGGCCATGAAGAAGCTGGACGAGGCCGACCCGACGGCCGAGAAGGCCGGCATGGTCGTCATGGGGCCGGCGGCCCGGCCGACCGGCGAGGTGCCGCCGACGAGGATGCAGCTCGTCGTTGCCGGGGCGCTGCTGTTCTTCTTGTTCGGGGTCATCGGCCATCTCGCCGCCGCCCGGGCCGACCGCCGGCTGCGGACCGGACCGGAGATGGCGGCGGCGCTGGGTTCGGCGCTGCTCGGTACCGTCGACGTGCCTGGTGAGCGGAGTACGTCACGGCCGGGAGGCGGTGACCGGCGGGCCTTGGTCCGCCGGCTGCTGGGCGTCGACACCCGGTGGGACGTACCGGCCCCGCAGCGGTCCGGCGACGAGGCCGGCAGGCGGATCCGCTACCGGCGGGTGTGCGCCCGCATCCGGGGCCGGCTGCCGGTTCCCCGGCGGCTGCTGGTCGTCGTACCGGACGGTGACGAGGTCGCCCGCCAGGCCGCCGGGCAGCTCGTCGCCGAGGCCGGGAGCGTTTCCTCCCCCGGCTCTTCGGGCGGCGGAGAACCGATGCTGCGGATGGTGGAGGTTTCGGTGTCCCGGCCGACGGTGCCGGACCGCGGCACCGAGTCCGGTGTGCTGGTCGTGCTCAGCGCGGGCAGCCGGACCGCCGGGGAACTCGCCGGCATCGCCGAGGCGTGTGCGGACGCCGGGCACGAGGTCGTCGGCACCGTCGTCGCCGGCCCGGTCCGTACCCGTCCGGCGCGGTCTGCCGGTCGTCCGCCGGAGAACGCCACTCCGTCGCTCGCGGTCCGCGGCCACGCGACGGGAGGTCCGGCGTGACGACGAGCACGACGCCGGAGTCGCCGGCGACCGCTCCGCTGCTGGACCTGCAGGCGCTGGTCGTGGCGGTGCGCAGGCGCCGACGCCTCTGGTGCTCCATGGCACTGCTGGGACTGCTGATCGGCGCGGCAGCGGCGATTCTGATGCCACCGCCGCCTACCGCGGTGACCAAGGTGCTGGTCGCGCACAAAGAGGACCAGCCGAACGACACCGGAACGCTGATCCGCACCGACGTCGCGCTGCTGGGCACCACGCGGATCGCCGGCCAGGCCCTGAAGGCCCTCAAGTCGCCGGAGAAACCCGAGGACTTCATACAGGACTACCGGGGCACCGGTTTGACCAACAACCTGCTACAGATCGATGTGACGGGTCGCAGCGAAGCGGAGGCGGTGGCCCGGGCCAAGGCGCTGGCCGACGCGTTCGTCGCGGACCACGTGCGGCGGATGCGGGAAACCGCGCAGGCCGAGGCCAAGGCCCTGCTCGACCAGCGTGACCGCATGCGGGACGAGCTGGCCCAGGTCAACAAGGCGATCGGGGACCGGTCGCCGAAGAGCGACCCGAAAGCGTCGGCGAGCCTGGAGGCGCTCTTCGCCCGCCGGGCCGAACTCACCTCGCGGATCACCGACTTCGACCAGCGCGCCGCGGACGCGCGCACCGGCACGCCCCGGCTCGTCGCCGGCACGCAGATCGTGGACGCCCCACGCGCCGTGCGGCACTCCCTGCCCAAGGCCGCTGCCACCAAGGCCGGGATCGGGCTCGTCCTCGGTCTCGCGCTGGGGCTCGCGCTGGCCGCGGTCGGCGCGGTGGTGGCGGACCGCCCCGTGCTGCGCCGGGAGATCGCGGCGAACCTGGGCGCCTCGGTCATCACGGAGCTGCGCCGCGCGCCGCGCCGGCCGGCCGGGCGGTGGCACAGCCGTCGGACCCGTACGGCGTACGAACGACTCACCGTGACTCTGGCCCGGACCGCGCGCGGCTCAGCGGAACCGGTGTCACTGCTGGAACTGGGCTGTGCGCGCAGCACGAGCGTGATCGCCCTGAACGTCGCCGGGGCGCTGGCGGCGGAGGGGCCCGTGGCCGTCGTCGACGGCCTGCCCGGCCCGGAACTCTTCAACAGCCGCCAGACGCCCGGGGACACGACGGTGGTCAGCGGCGAGCGTGCCGACGCCGTGCCAGCGCACGTGCGACGGCTCGGCGTCGGCTCGGTCGCGCCCGGCACGGCGTGGACCGACCTCCGGTACCTCGGCACCCGGACCGTGCTCGTCGTGCGGGCCGGGCACGGCAGCGCCGCGTGGCTGCACACCGTGGCGCGGCAGCTCGCGGACCAGCGCATCGCGGTGATCGGTGTGGTGCTGATCGACCCCGATCCGCGTGACCGGACCGACGGCACGCTGTGGGACAGACCGCGTACGGCGCTACACGGCCCTTATGAGCGGCTGGCCTGGCAGCACGGGACGAGCCAGCCGCGGGCGGAACGGCTGGCCCGGCAGCACGGTGGGGGGACCTCCCACGCCGTTCAGGCAGTGGGGGAAGCCCAGTTGCGGGCGGAGCGGCCGTCGGTGTCGGCGGCGCGGGCCCCGGGCAGCGACCAGGAGGCGCGGTAGGACATGTGTGGCATCGCAGGTACGTACCGCTGGCCGGACGGGAAGGCCGTGACCGACCGGCTCACCGGTGTCCTCGCCCACCGCGGCCCCGACGGGACCGGCCGCTACAGTCACCCCGCCGGTGACGGCGAAGTGCACCTCGGGCACCGCCGGCTGGCCGTCATCGACCTGTCCGGGACCGGCGCCCAGCCGATGGTCTCGGGCGGCCTCGCCCTCACGTACAACGGCGAGCTGTACAACGCGCCCCAACTGCGCGCCGAGCTGGCAGCGGCCGGGGTGCGCTTCCGCGGTACCTCCGACACCGAGGTGCTGTTGGAGGCGTGGCGGCGCTGGGGCACCGACTGCCTGCCCCGGTTGCGCGGCATGTTCGCGTTCGCGGTCTTCGACGAGCGGACCGGGGAGCTGGTGCTCGCCCGCGACCAGCTCGGCATCAAGCCGCTGTTCCTGCTCCGGCGCGGTGCGGGCCTGCTGTTCGCCTCCGAGCTCAAGGCGCTCGCCGCGGTGACCGGCGGAACGCTGCAAGTGGACCATGCGGCGCTGGTGGCCTCGCTGCTGTACTACTGGGTGCCGGACTCGCGCTGCGCGTTCCGCGAAGCGGAGAAGCTGCCGCCGGGCAGCTGGCTGCGGTGCCGGCCCGACGGCCTGGTCGAGAGCGGCCGGTACTGGAATCTCAGGGACGTCGCCGCCGAGTCCCGGGAGCGGGCCCGCAGTGGCGGGCAGCCGGACGTCGCCGCCGTCGTCGAGGATTCGACCCGGCGCCACCTGCTCTCCGACGTGCCCGTGGCGACCTTCCTCTCCGGCGGCCTCGACTCCAGCTACCTGACCGCGCTGGCGGCCCGCGACCGGCCCGGGATCTCCGCTTACACGATCGGGTTCCGCGCCGAGGACGCCAGATTCGAGGCGATGCCGGACGACCTGCGCTACGCCCGGCAGGTGGCCGAGCGGTTCGGCGTCGATCTGCACGAGATCGAGATCGCCCCGAACGTGCTGGACCTGCTGCCGCGGATGACGTACCACCTGGACGAGCCGATCGGCGACCCCGCCGCGATCAACACGTTCCTGATCTGCTCGGCCGCCCGGGAGGCCGGGGTCAAGGTGATGCTCTCGGGCATGGGTGCCGACGAGCTGTTCGCCGGGTACCGCAAGCACCTGGCCAACCTGCTCGCGCTGCGCTACCAGCGCATCCCGCGGCCCGTGCGCAGCGGCCTGTCCGCGACCGTGGACCGGCTGCCGGTCGCCACGTCCCGCCGGGGGTTCCGGTCGGTGCGCTTCGCCAAGCGGTTCCTGTCCTTCGCCGGGCTGCCGGAGGAGACCGCGTTCCGGCGCAGCTACACCATGTACGACCAGGACGAGCTGCTCGCCCTGGTCGATCCGGACCTGGCCGGGGCGGTCCAGGACGTACTGACCGAGCACGCGGACGTCTACCAGGACAACGACCTGGACGACTTCGTCAACCGCATGTGCCTGGGCGACGCCCGGATGTTCCTGCCGGGCCTGAACCTCGCGTACACGGACCGCTCCAGCATGGCCGCCTCCACCGAGGTGCGGGTGCCGTACGTGGACGTCGAGGTGGTCAAGGCGGCGTTCGCGGTACCCGGTGATCGCAAGATCGTCGGTCGGCAGGGCAAGGCCGTCCTCAAAGAAGCGGCCGCCTCGGTCCTGCCCCGGGAGATCGTGTACCGGCCCAAGGGCCTGTTCAGCGCACCGCTGCGGGCCTGGATGAGCCGGGACCTGGCACCGCTGGTGCGCGAGGTGGTGCACGACGGCGTGCTCGTCGGTTCCGGGCTCCTGCGCCGCGACGCGCTGGCGCGCATGGTCGCCGAGGACGCCGCCGGGCAGCGGGACTTCTCCAAGCACCTGTGGCACGTGCTGACCCTGGAGTACTGGTATCGCGGCGCGACCTCCGGCTCCGGCCGGAGCCGGGCGGCTTGACGGCGTGGAGACAAGAGGAGCTCGGGTGAAACAGGTCGTGCAGAACTACAAGAGCGGCGAGCTGACGGTGCTCGACGTGCCGGTTCCGGAGTGCAAGCCGGGTGGCGTGCTGGTCCGCAGCGCCTACTCGCTGATATCCACCGGGACCGAACTCATGAAGGTGTCCGAGGCCGGCATGTCGATGGTGGGCAAGGCCCGCTCCCGCCCCGACCAGGTGGCCAAGGTCATGCAGAGCGTGGCCACCAATGGGGTGCCCGCCACCTACCGCAAGGTGATGGGCAAGCTGGACTCCTACACGCCGCTGGGCTACTCGCTGTGCGGAGTGGTCGAGCAGGTCGGCACCGGGACCGACGACGTGGCGGTCGGCGACCTGGTGGCCTGCGCCGGCAACGAGCACGCGCTGCACGCCGAGTTGAACTGGGTGCCGAAGAACCTCTACGCCCGGGTGCCGGACGGCCTCGCGCCGCGGCACGCGGCCTTCGGCACCGTCGGGTCGATCGCGTTGCAGGGCGTCCGGCGCGGCGAGCCACAGCTCGGCGACACGGCGCTGGTCATCGGCCTCGGGCTGATCGGGCAGCTGGTGGTACAGCTGCTGGCCGCCTCGGGAGTCCGCGTCGTCGGGGCCGACCCCGACCCGGTGCGCTGCCGGCTGGCCGAACGCCTGGGAGCCGCGGCCTGCGGCGATCCCGCGTCAGCGGCTGTGGAGTCCGCCGTCGCCGGGCTGACCGGCGGTCACGGCGTGGATCAGGTGTACCTGGCCGCGGGCGGCGGCAGCAACCAGCCCGTCGAGCTGGCCGCCCGGTTGAGCCGGGACCGCGGCCGGGTCGTCGACATCGGCAAGTGCCGCCTGGACCTGCCGTGGAACGCGTACTACGAGAAGGAACTCGACGTACGGTTCTCCCGCTCGTACGGCCCCGGGCGCTACGACCCGGAGTACGAGCTCGGCGGCCGCGATTACCCGATCGGCTACGTGCGCTGGACCGAGCGCCGCAATCTGGCGTGCTTCCTCGACCTCCTCGCCCGCGGCCGCGTGGACGTGGAGCCCCTGGTCTCCCTCACGGCCGACTTCGAGGACGCCGTCGAGACGTACCAGCGCCTGAAAGACGGCGGCCTGAAAGCCGTGGCCGTGCTGTTCCGGTATCCCGAACACAAGGCGGAAACGGAGGTTCCGGCGGTGGCCGTGCCCGCGGTGAACACGCGGGCGCCCGCTCCGGCCCGGCCCGTCAAGTCGCCGGTGCGGCTGGCGTTCGTCGGCGCGGGAAATTACGCGACGTCGATGCTGCTGCCGCACCTGGCACAGCGCGACGGCGTCACGTTGTCCGTAGTCGTCACCACGACGGCGCTGTCCGCGGCCAACGCGCAGCGGAAGTTCGGCTTCGCCGAGGCGACCACCGATCTCGACGCCGTGCTCGGCGACGCGTCGGTCGACGCGGTGTTCGTGGTCACCCGGCACAGCTCGCACGCCGAACTGACCCGGAAGGCACTGCTGGCCGGCAAGGCGGTGTTCGTGGAGAAGCCCCTGGCCCTCACCGAGGACGAGTTGGCCGGGGTGCTCGCGGCGGTGGAGGAGTCCGGCAACGACCGGCTCCAGGTGGGCTTCAACCGCCGGTTCGCGCCGCTGCTGCGGGAGGCCCGGCAGCGGTTCGGCGCCCGGAGCGGTCCGGCGCACCTGCGCTACCTGGTCAACGCGGGCCGGCTGGAGCACGGCAGCTGGTACCTCCGGCAGGGCACCGAGGGCTCGCGGTTCGCCGGCGAGGGCGGGCACTTCGTCGACACGGCGAGCTGGCTGATCGGGGCCGACCCGGTATCGGTGTATGCGGTCGGCACGTCCGGCAACCAGGACATTCAGGTCGTGCTGCGCTACCCGGACGGGTCCACCGCCACGATCAGCTACGTCACCACCGGCCCGGCCGGCTTCCCCAAGGAGACGCTGGACCTGGTCGCGGACGGCCGTGCGCTGCGGCTCGACGACTTCGTCCGCGCCTCGGTGTTTTTCGAGAGCACCGCCGGCCGCAAGCGGTGGGTCAGTTCGCGGTTGCCCAAGGCCCGGGACAAGGGCCAGTCCGCCGAGCTGGCCGCGTTCGTCAAGGCGGTGCGGACCGGTGGGCCGATGCCGGTGCCGCTGGATTCGCTGGCCGCCACCACGGCGGCCACCCTCGCCGTGCAGGCCGGCCTGGCCGGCGGTACGCCGGTGACCTTGGCGAGGACGCCATGACCATGAACGCGGGCTGGTACCTGCGCCGCCTCTCCCGGATGGGACCGCGGGAGGTCGGCGGCCGGGTGGGCGACGCGGTGCGCAGACGGCGGTGGCGGTCGGCGCGCCCCGACTGCCCGAGGGTGACCGGCGCCCGGTTCACCGCGGTACTGCCCGCCGGGACGATCGCCGCGGTGCCACCGGACGCCGCGAAACGTCTCGTAGCGGAGGCGGACCGGTTGATGTACGGGCACGCCGAGTACTTCGGGGTGGTCCGCGACGACCTGACCGACCCGGACTGGTGGTGCGACCCGAAGACCGGGCGCCGGGCCCCGTGGGGCTACGCCTTCGACGTGCCGTACCGGAACGAGGACGCGGTCGGCGACATCAAGCAGATCTGGGAGCCGTCCCGGCACCAGTACCTCACCGTGCTCGCCGCCGCCTACGCGATCACCGGCAACGAGCGGAACGCCGAGCGGGTGGCCGCGCTCCTGCGGTCGTGGTGGAAGGCCAACCCGCCGCTTCGGGGCGTGCACTGGATCAGCGGCATAGAGCTGGGCATCCGGCTGCTGTCCTGGGTGTGGATCCGCCGGCTGCTCGACGGCTGGCCGGGCGCTGCCGGTCTTTTCGAGGGCAACCCGGTGGCGCTGAACCAGATCTGGCATCACCAGCGCTGGCTGGCCGCCTTCCCCAGCCGGGGGTCCTCGGCGAACAACCACGCCATCGCCGAGACCGCCGGGCAGTTCGCGGCGGCCTGCGCGTTCGGGTGGTACCCCTCTTCGGCGCGCTGGCAGGCCGGCGCGCTGCGGTCGCTGGAGCGGCACCTGCGCGGCAACACCTTCGGCTCCGGTCTCAACCGCGAGCTGGCCACCGAGTATCACGGGCTGGTGCTGGAACTCGGCCTGGCCGCGGTGGCCGAGGCGGATGCCGCCGGTGTGCCGGTCCCCGCGTCCGTCCGCCTTGTGCTGCTGCGGATGACCGACGCGCTCGCGGCCATCGTCGACTGCCGGTTGCGGCCGCCGCGGCAGGGGGACGCGGACGACGGCCACGGTCTGGTGCTGGACGGCGCGGGCACCGACCGCTGGGGCTCGCTGCTGGCCACCGGGGACGCCGTGTTCGGCCGGCTCCCCTGGTGGCCCGAGGTGACCGGCACCGATGTGCGTACCCCGCTGCTGGCCGCGCTCGTCCGGCCGTACGCGAAGGACGGAACCGGCCCTGCCGTGTCCCGCCCGGCGAGCCGGCCGGCCCACTTCGCCGACGCGGGCATGACCGTCCTGCGCGGTCCCGGGGAGATCTGGTGCCGCTGCGACGGCGGCCCGCACGGCTTCCTGTCCATCGCCGCGCACGCCCACGCGGACGCGCTGTCCGTGGAGGTCCGGCACGACGGGGTCGATGTGCTCGCCGACCCGGGGACGTACTGCTACCACGGGCAGCCGGAGTGGCGGCAGTACTTCCGGTCGACCCTCGGCCACAACACCCTGCAACTGGACGGCGCCGACCAGTCCGTCTCCGGCGGCCCGTTCCTGTGGACCCGGCATGCCCGCAGCCGCGTCCTGGCCGCGGACGCGTCCGGCGGGGAGGTGGCCCGCTGGTGCGCCGAGCACGACGGCTACCGGCCCTCCGTACACCGTCGCCGCGTCGAACTGGTCGCCGCGAGCCGGGAGTTGCGTGTGGTTGACGAGGTGCGCGGCCCGCGCCGAGCCGTGCGGCTGGCGTTCCACCTCGGCCCGGCGATCAGCGCGGAGCTGGTGGGCAACCGGGCAGCGCTCACCTGGACCCGGGACGGCGAGGACCGGTCCGCGGTGCTCGACCTGCCCGGGCAGCTGACCTGGCGGGCCCATCGCGGGGAGACCGGCCCCTCCCCCAGCTCTTCGGGCGGGGGGCACCCCATGCTGGGCTGGTACTCCCCCGGCTTCGGGCGCAAGGAACCCACCACGACGCTGGTCGGCACCGGATTCAGCGACGGCGGGCAGGGGTTCGCCACCGTACTCAGGTTCCGCGGCTAGGGGGGACGCGTGGGGATCAAGTGGCGGAATCGGGCGTTGCCGGTGGCGGCACTGGCACTGCTGGCGTCCGGCTGCGTCGGCACGCCGGGCGCCGGGTCGCAGCCGACCGCCGCGCCCTCCACGTCCGGGGCCCGGTCTCCCGTGGCCAAGGTGTGCGCCAAGCCCGCGGCCGGGCCGGCGAAGGCGCCGGCGGGCGCGGTGACGGTCGACCCCGCGGTCGTCGGCGACCTGGCCGCGAAGACCAAGAGCAGCCCTCCGGGCACCACGTTCTGGCTCCGGCCGGGTGAGCACCGGCTCGATCCGGACCGCTACGCCCAGGTCGTCCCCAAGAAGGGGAACCGCTACCTCGGCGCGCCGGGCGCGGTGCTCGACGGCCGGAAGAAGAACCAGTACGCGTTCAGCGGCAGCGCCCCCGACGTCACCATCCGCCACCTGACCGTGCAGGGTTTCGTCGCGCCGCACGACGAGGGCGTGGTCAACCACGACTCGGCCGACGGGTGGGTGATCGAGCACGCGACGATCCGGCACAACTCCGGCGCCGGGCTGATGGCCGGCGCCCGCCAGCGGGTCCGCGCCAGCTGTCTGCGCGACAACGGGCAGTACGGCATGAACGCGTACAAGAACAGCGGGCCCATCAACGGTCTGGTGGTCGAGGGCAACGAGATCGCGGGCAACAACACCGGCGGCTGGGAGCGGCGGCGCGAGGGCTGCGGCTGCACCGGCGGGGTGAAGTTCTGGGCCGTCAACGGCGCCGACATACGCGGCAATTGGGTGCACGACAACCGCGGAACCGGCTTGTGGGCGGACACCAACAACAACGACTTCCGCATCGAGAACAACGTGCTGGAGGCCAACGACGGAGCCGCGCTGATCTACGAGACCAGCTACAACGCGGTCATCCGCAACAACACGGTCCGGCGGAACAACTGGGTCGAGGGCCGCAGGTACGCCGACCGCGGCGACAGCTTCCCGTTCGCGACCGTCTACCTGTCCGAGTCCGGCGGCGAACCACGGGTCAAGGCCCGCACGGACAAGATCGAGATCTACCGGAACGTGCTGGAGAACAACTGGTCCGGAATCACCCTGTGGGAAAACGCCGACCGGTTCTGCAACAGCCCGGCCAACACCTCCTCCGGTGACTGCACGCTGCTGGTACGGCGCGCCGACCGCTGCGCGCGGCCCGCGATCGCCGAAGCCCCGCTCTACGCCGACTGCCGGTGGAAGACCCAGCGGGTGGACATCCACGGCAACCGCTTCGTGCTGGACAAGTCCGTCGTGGAGTGCACGGTCAAGTGCGACCGGATGGCGGTGCTCGCCAACTACGGCACCTACCCGGACTGGTCGCCGTACCAGGGTGAGCGGGTGGCCGAGGCGATCACCCACAAGCAGCTCAACCGCTGGCACGACAACGTCTACCTCGGCCCCTGGACCTTCGTCGCCCACGACCCCAGCCGGGTGCTCGACTTCGGCCAGTGGCAGAACCCGCCCTACCAGCAGGACGCGGGCAGCACCCTCGACCCACGGGCCGGTGATTGAGATGGGCGGGGACCTGCGGCGCGCCGGACTGCCGGGCGAAGCGGACGTGGCGGGAATCCGGCCGTCCGCCGCCGAAGCACGCCCGACCGGCACACCGAAGAGCGTGGGGGTCGTCTGGGGGCTGCTGATCCTCAACACGCTCGGCTCGGCCGGGGCGAAGACCGTCATCCCGCTGCCCCGCTCCCTCATCCAAGTGGTCACCATGGGCGCGCTGGTCGCCGCGTTCACGCTGGCGCTCGCGCTCAACCTCCGGCTGCGCATCCGGGCCAGCGCCTTCCTGCTCCTGCTCACCCTGCTCCTGGTGCCGAGCGTGATCTCCAGCCTGCAGTTGGAGTCCGGGCTCGGCGCGCTGTTCCGCTGCGCCCGGCTGGCTCTCTTCATCGGCACGCTGTGGCTGCTCAGCCGCTGGTGGGACGGCGGTACGACGTTCGTACGGCACCACATCCGGATGTACTTCGCGGTGCTCGGTTCGGTCGCCGCCGGCCTGGTCGTCTCGCCGGGCGCGGCCCTGCCCGATCTGTACGGCGGGCGGCTGGTCGGAGCGCTGTGGCCGCTCACCCCGCCGCAGATCGGACAGTACGCCGCAGTGATCGTCGGGCTCACCGTGCTGCTCCTACTGGGCCGCCGCACCGACAAGGCGGGCGCGGCGGTGGTCATCGTGCCGTCACTCGTCCTGCTCGCGCTGACCCATACCCGTACGGCCACCCTCGGCCTGCTCATCGGACTGGCGTTGGCGGTCGGCTCGCTGCTGCTGACCAGCGCCGCCGCGCGCCGGTTCGTCACCTGGGCGGTACTGTGCGGCGCGGTGGCGGCGGTGGGGTTCGCCTCCGCGCTGCGGGCGTGGTTCCTGCGCGGCCAGAGTCAGGAGTACCTCACCAGCCTCACCGGCCGGGCCACGGTCTGGGACGCCCTGCTGGCAGCGCCCCGGTCGGCCGTGGAGACGTTGTTCGGCGTGGGCCTGGGCGACAAGTCGTTCGGCGGGCTGCCGATCGACAACAGCTGGCTGGCCGTCTACCACGAGCAGGGCCTGACCGGCATCGCCCTGGTGGCGGCGCTCATCCTCGTGCTGGGCGGTGTCGCGTTGCTGCGGCCACCGTCACTGCCGAGGGCCTGTGCGCTCTTTCTGATCAGCTACTGCGCCATCGCGTCGTACACCGAAGCCGGGCTGGGCGACGCCTCGCCGTACCTGCTGCACCTGGCCGTGGCCGCCTCGCTGCTGGCGGCACCTGCCGAAGCCGCGCCCCTCGCGACGCCCGCAGTTCCCCGACGACACGTCCCGCGCTGGGCCCGGGATCGGAGGTGACCTCGCACATGCACGTCCTCGTAGTGCACAACCGCTACTCCTCGGCGCAGCCGAGCGGCGAGAACAAGGTCGTCGACCAGGAGGTGGGGCTGCTGCGCGCGGCCGGCCACCGGGTCGAGGTGTTCGAGCGGCGCAGCGACGACATCGCCGCCCGGTCGTTGCCGGGCAAGGCCGCGGTGCCGCTGCTGGTGCCGTGGAACCCGGCGGTCCGCGCGGAGCTCGCCGCCCGGCTCCGCACCGCACGCCCCGACGTGGTGCACGTCCACAACGTCTTCCCGCTCCTGTCGCCCGCGGTGCTGGCCGCCTGCGCCGACGCCGGCGTCCCCGCCGTCGCCACGCTGCACAACTACTCCCAGGTCTGCCCGCCCGGCACGCTGCAACGGGACGGCCGGCCGTGCACCGAGTGCGTCGGGTCCGCGCCGCTGCCCGCCGTGCGGCACGGCTGCTACCGGAACTCCCGGCTGGCGACGGTGCCGCTCGCGGTCGGCCTGTCGGTCAACCGGCGGCGGTGGAGGTCGGGTGTGGCGCGGTTCTTCTGCATCTCCGCGGCGCAGCGCGACGTCCTGGTGCGGGCCGGCTTGCCGGCCGAGCGGCTGGCGGTGAAGCACAACTTCGTTCCTGAGCCGGGCGTCCGCCGGTCGGGCGACGGCGAGCAGGTGCTCTATCTCGGCCGGCTCGCGGAGGCCAAGGGCGTGCGGCTGCTGATGGCCGCGTGGGACGAGATCGCCGCCGGCGGCGGTGTGGGGGTGCCGCTCGTGGTCGCCGGTGCGGGGCCGCTGGAGCAGGAGGTGCGGGCCTGGGCGGCGGGCCGGGACGACGTGCGGTACGTCGGCCTGTACGACGCGGAGCAGTGCCGGCAGGCCGTCGCGCGGTCGGTCGCCGTGGTGGCTCCCTCGACGTGGCTGGAGGCGTTCGGCCTGGTGGTCGTGGAGGCGATGGCGGCGGGGGTGCCGGCCGTCGCCGCCGGTCACGGTGCCTTCGTCGAACTCGTCGAGGACGGGGTGAGCGGGCTGCTGCACCGGCCGGGCGACTCCGCCTCGCTCGCGTCCTGCCTGCGCCGGATCGCGGCCGGGCCGGCCCGCAACCGGGAGATGGGCCGGGCGGCCCGGCGCCGTTACGAGCAGGGTTTCAGCCCGGCCGTCGGCCTTGAGCGCCTGGTGGAGGGGTACCGCTGCGCGATCGCGGAGCGGACGGAATCAATGGGGGGCAGTAGATGACACGATGCCGACTCTGCGGCTCGGCGGCGCTGGCCAGCGTCGTCGATCTCGGAGCGACTCCGCCGTGCGAGAGTGTGCTCGCCGCGGACCAACTGGACCGGCCGGAGCCGACGTACCCGCTGCACCTGCGGGTCTGCACCGAGTGCTGGCTCGCGCAGCTCCCTCCGCTGATCACCCCGGAGGAAACGTTCACGCAGTACGCGTACTTCTCCTCCTACTCGACCTCCTGGGTGCAGCACGCGCGCAGCTTCGTCACCGCTGCCGTACAGCGGCTGGGTCTCGGCTCCGAAAGCTCCGAAAGCTCCGACGCCTTCGTGGTCGAAGTCGCGAGCAACGACGGTTACCTGCTGAAGCACGTGGTGGACCGGGGGATCCGCTGCCTGGGCATCGAACCGTCGGTGAACGTCGGCGCCGCGGCGCGGGACGCGGGTGTGCCCACGCTCACCGCGTTCCTGGACCCGGCGACCGGCGCGGCGGTCCGCGCCGAGCACGGCCCGGCGAACCTGGTCGTGGCCAACAACGTCTACGCGCACATCCCCGACGTGGTCGGGTTCACCGAGGGCCTGCGCGCCCTGGTCGCCGACGACGGCTGGGTCTCCATCGAGGTGCAGCACCTGCTGACGCTGATCGAGCAGAACCAGTACGACACGATCTACCACGAGCACTTCCAGTACTACACGGCCGCCTCCGCGGCCCGGGCGCTGGCGAGCGGCGGACTCACGCTCGTGGACGTCGAGTTGCTGCCCACGCACGGCGGCTCCATCCGGCTGTGGGCCCGGCCTGCCGAGGTGGCCGGCGAGCCGTCCCGCCGGGTGGCCGACGTACTGGAACGGGAGAAGGCCGCCGGGCTGCAGGAGCTGTCCGGGTACACCGAGTTCTCCGCCCGCGTGGCCAAGGTGCGCCGGGACCTGCTGCGGTTCCTCGTCGAAGCGGCCGAGCGCGGCGAGACGGTCGTCGGCTACGGCGCCCCGGGCAAGGGCAACACCCTGCTCAACCACTGCGGCATCCGGCCCGACCTGCTCCCGTACACCGTCGACCGCAACCCCTACAAGCACGGCAGGTTCACCCCGGGCACCCGCATCCCGATCCTGCCGCCCGAGCAGATCAGGACCGACCGGCCGGACTACGTGCTCGTCCTCCCCTGGAACCTGCGGACCGAGCTGGTCGAGCAGCTGTCCTACGTGCACGCCTGGGGCGGCCGCCTTGTCTTCCCCATCCCGGAACTGAACATTGTCGAGGTCACGTCGTGAAAGAGGTCGCAGCATGAAGGTCGTACTGTTCTGCGGCGGTTACGGGCTGCGCATGCGCGAGGGAACGTCCGACGACATGCCCAAGCCGATGGCGATGGTCGGCCCGCGGCCGCTGATCTGGCACGTCATGCGCTACTACGCGTACTTCGGGCACACGGAGTTCATCCTGTGCCTCGGATACGGGGCCCATCACATCAAGAACTTCTTCCTCACCTACGAGGAGACGGCGTCCAACGACTTCGTGCTGAGCAACGGGCGGGTCGAGCTGCTGTCCACCGATATCGCGGACTGGAACATCACGTTCGTGCAGACCGGCATCGCGTCACCGATCGGGGAACGGCTGCGCCAGGTGCGGCACCACCTGGACGGCGACGAGATGTTCCTCGCCAACTACGCCGACGTGCTCACCGACGCCCCGCTGCCGGAGATGATCGGCCGGTTCGCCCGGCGGGACGCCGGCGCGTCGATGATGGTGGTGCCGCCGCAGTCCTCGTTCCACTGCGTGGAACTGGGCGAGGACGGCCTCGTGGGAGGCATCACCGCGGTGAGCGAACTGCCGCTGTGGGAGAACGGCGGCTACTTCGTGCTCCGCCAGGAGGTCTTCGACCACATTCCGGAGAACGGGGACCTGGTCGCCGACGGCTGCGCCCAGCTGGCCAAGCGCGGCCGGCTGGTGGCGCACCAGCACCGCGGTTTCTGGAAGCCGACCGACACCGTGAAGGAGCGGGCCGCGCTCGACGCCGCGTACGCCCGGGGCGACCGCCCGTGGGCCGTGTGGGAGCGGGACGCCGCCGGAGTGCGGGCGTGATCCGGCTCGGGCCCTGCCGCCTGGGCCGGGTCGTCGCGGTGGGCGCGCACTGCGACGACATCGCCATCGGCGCCGGCGGCACGCTGCTGACGATGTCCGCCGCGCGGCCGGGGCTCCGCGTCGACACGCTGGTGCTCTCCGGCGGCGGCAGCGAGCGCGAGCAGGAGGAACTGGCCGCGCTCACCGCCTTCTGCCCCGGTGCCGACCTGCGCCTGACCGTGCTCAAGCTGCCGGACGGCCGGATGCCCGCGCACTGGGACGAAGCCAAGGCCGCGGTCGAGGAACTGCGCGAGCGGACCGGCCCCGACCTGGTCCTCGCCCCGCGTACCGATGACGCGCACCAGGATCACCGCGGCCTGGCGAAGCTGATGACCACCGCGTTCCGCGACCACCTCGTGCTCGGCTACGAGATCGTCAAGTGGGACGGCGACCTCGGCCGTCCGGCGGCGTACCAGCCGCTGTCGCCGGAGGTCGCCGAACAGAAGGTGCGGCTGCTACAGGAGCACTACCCGTCGCAGCGGCACCGGCCCTGGTACGACCGGGAAGCCTTCCTCGGACTGGCGCGGATCCGCGGCATCGAATGCCACGCGCGCTACGCCGAGGCGTTCGCCGTCACCAAACTCACTCTCGACCTGGGGGACTGAAATTTGCGCGTGTTGCTGACCGGGCACCAGGGTTACCTGGGCACGGTGATGGCCCCGGTTCTCGCGGCCGCCGGACACGAGGTCGTCGGCCTCGACTCCGGCCTGTTCGCCGACTGCGTCCTCGGCCCGCCGCCCACCGACCCTCCCCCAGTCGGCGCTGACGCGCCTGTGGGCGGTGCCCTTAGGCACCGGGTGGACCTGCGCGACGTCACAGCGGAACACGTGGCCGGGGTGGACGCCGTGATCCACCTGGCCGCGCTCTCCAACGACCCGCTGGGATCGCTGGCACCGGAACTCACCTACGACATCAACCACCATGCGTCCGTGCGGCTGGCCCGGCTGGCCCGCGACGCCGGGGTGCGGCGCTTCCTGTACGCGTCGACCTGCTCGGTCTACGGTGCCGCCGGCAGCGGCGACCTGGTGACCGAGGACGCCCCGCTGCGCCCGGTGACCCCGTACGCGGAGTCCAAGGTGCGGGTGGAGGACGACCTGCACGCGCTCGCCGACGGCGACTTCACCCCGGTGTTCATGCGCAACGCCACCGCCTTCGGCCACTCCCCCCGGCTGCGCGCCGACATCGTGCTGAACAACCTGGTGGGCCACGCGCTGCTGTCCGGCCAGGTGCTGGTGCTCTCCGACGGCACCCCCTGGCGCCCGCTGGTGCACGCCGCCGACATCGCGCGGGCCTTCACGGCCGCGCTGACCGCGCCCCGGGAGGCCGTGCACGACCGGGCGTTCAACATCGGCAGCGAGGTCAACAACGTCACGGTCGCCGAGATCGCCGAACAGGTCGCCGAGGCGGTGTCCGGCGCCGAGGTGGTCATCACCGGCGAGACCGGGGCCGATCCGCGGTCCTACCGGGTGGACTTCTCCCGCTTCCGTGCCGCGGTCCCCGGCTTCGGCTGCGAGTGGACGGTCAAGCAGGGCGCGCTCGAACTCGCCGACGCCTACCGGAAACACGGGCTGACCCGGGAGGACTTCGAGCAGCGCTTCACCCGCCTCGCCGTGCTGCGCGCGGCGTCCGACGCCGGCGCCGTCGACGGCACCCTGCGGTGGCGCCGGTGACCGCGGCAGGTGAGGCGATGCATGCCCTGGTGGAGCGGCTGTACCCGCTGTGCCGGAGCATCACGGGCGACGGTGTGCGCGCCACCTTGGAGATCGTCGGGGAGTACGTCCCGCTACAGGTGCACGAGGTACCGACCGGGACGCAGGTGCTCGACTGGACGGTGCCGCAGGAGTGGAACATCCGGGACGCGTACATCGCCGACACCGCGGGCAACCGGGTCGTCGACTTCGCCGCGTCCAGCCTGCACGTGCTCGGCTACAGCGTGCCGGTGTCGCGGACCATGCCGCTGGCCGAGCTCCGCGGACACCTGCACACCCTGCCGGAGCACCCGGCGTGGGTGCCGTACCGCACCAGCTACTACAAGCCGGAATGGGGGTTCTGCCTGGCCCAGGAGACCTTGGACGCACTGCCGGACGGCGCATACGAAGTACGCATCGACTCCAGCCTCACGGACGGCCACCTCACCTACGCCGAGCACGTGGTCCCCGGGCAGGTCCCCGAGGAGGTGATCGTCTCCTGCCATGTCTGCCACCCGTCGCTGGCCAACGACAACCTGGCCGGCATCGCGGTGGCGACGTTCCTGGCCCGCGCGCTGGCGGAGACGACGCCGTACTACACCTACCGGTTCGTCTACGCGCCCGGCACCATCGGGGCGATCACCTGGCTGGCGCGCAACGCGGAGCGGATCGAGCTGGTCAAGCACGGGCTCGTGCTGGCCTGCGCCGGGGACTCGGGACAGCTGACGTACAAGCAGAGCAGGCGCGGTGACGCGGAGATCGACCGGGTGCTGCGGCACGTGCTCGCCGCGTCCGAACGCCCGCACCGCGTCACCGAGTTCACCCCGTACGGTTACGACGAGCGGCAGTACTGCTCCCCCGGCTTCGACCTCGGCGTGGGCTCGCTCAGCCGGACCCCGTACGCCGACTACCCCGAGTACCACACCTCGGCGGACAACCCGGACTTCGTCTCCCCGGAGGCGATGGCGGACACCCTTGCCGTCTGCCGCGAGGCATTCGCCGTCCTCGACCGCAACCGCCGGTACGTCAACCTCAACCCCTACGGCGAACCGCAGCTGGGACGGCGGGGGTTGTACGACTCGCTCGGCGGGCGCAGCGACGCGAAACAGGCCCAGCTGGCCATGCTCTGGGTGCTCAGCCTCTCCGACGGCGAGCACGGTCTGCTGGACGTGGCCGAGCGCTCCGGGCTGCCGTTCGACACCGTCGCCGTCGCGGCCGACGCCCTGCACGGCGCCGGGCTGATCAAGGCATGACGCCCATGACCGCCACGCGGGAGAAGCGGGCCGCCAAGCGGGCCGTCGTCGGCCGGCTGTCCTGGGGACTGGCCGACCAGGCGGCCTCCAGCATGACCAACTTCGCGGTGGGCATCTACGTGGCACGCTCGCTGGGCGTGACCGCGTTCGGCGTGTTCAGCCTGGCCTGGCTGACCTACGGCGTGGTGCTCAACGTCGCCCGCGGGCTGGCCACCGATCCGCTCGTGGTGCGCTTCAGCGGCGTGCCGGACGCGTCCTGGCGCGTGGGCGCGGCCCGGTCCTCGGGGACGGCGCTCGGCGTCGGTGCCGTCATCGGCGCGGCGTGTCTGGTGGTCGGCCTCGGTCTCGGCGGCCGCGTGGGGCCCGCGTTCGTCTGCCTCGGCGTCGTACTGCCGGGACTGCTGCTCCAGGACGCCTGGCGGTACGCGTTCTTCGCCGCCGGTACCGGGCGGAAGGCGTTCGTCAACGACCTCGTGTGGGGCGTCGCGCTCGTCCCGGCCATGGTCGTGGCGGCCGGCGTGGGCAGCGTGGCCGCCTTCGTGCTCGCCTGGGGCGCGGCCGCCGCGGTGGCCGCGGTGTACGGCTGCCTCCAGTCCGGCGTCAGGCCCCAGCCGGCCGGAGCGCGCGCGTGGCTTCGCGAGCACCGCGACCTCGGCTACCGGTACCTCGTCGAGAACGTCAGCCTGAGCGGCGCGAGCCAGCTGCGGGCGTACGGGCTCGGCGTGATCGTCGGGGTCGGCGCGGTGGGTGCGGTCCGGGGCGCCGAACTCCTGCTCGGCCCGTTCCTCGCCGTACTGATGGGGCTTTCGCTGGTCACCGTCGCGGAGGCGGCCCGGGTGCTGCGGCAGGCACCGGAACGGCTCGGCAGATTCTGCCTCCTGCTCGGCGGCGGACAGGCAGCCGCCGCGCTGCTCTGGGGCGTAGCTCTGCTGCTGATGCCGGACCGGCTCGGCGAGCTGGTGCTCGGCGACGTCTGGCACTCCGCCTCCCAGCTCGTCGTGCCGGCCGCGCTCGGCGTCGCGGGCGCCGGCCTCGGCACCGGCGCGGCGGCCGGGCTGCGCGCACTCGCGGCCGCCCGGCGCAGCCTGCGCTGCCAGCTGTTCGCCTCCGCCTGCTACGTCGGCGGCGGGCTCGGCGGTGCGGCCGTGGGCGGCACGCTCGGCTCGGCCTGGGGCGTCGCCGCCGCGACCGTGTGCGGCTCGGCCGTGTGGTGGCTGCAACTGCGGTCCGCCCTGCGCGAGCGCCACCGGAACCCCATCCCCGAAGTGAGGACGCCATGACCGCCCACCCCCGGTTGAGCATCGGCCTGCCCGTGTACAACGGCGAGGAGTACCTCGCCGAGTCGCTCGACGCCCTGCTCGGCCAGACGTACGAGGATTTCGAGCTGGTCGTCTCCGACAACGCCTCGACCGACGGGACCCGGGACATCTGCCGCCGGTACGCCGCGAAGGACTCGCGCATCCGCTACCTCCGGCTGCCCCGGAACGTCGGCGCCGCGCCGAACCACAACTACGTGTTCACCCAGTGCCGCGGCGAGCTCTTCAAGTGGGCCTCGCACGACGACCTGTACGCCCGGGACCTGCTGCTGCGCTGCGTGGCGGCGCTGGACGAGCGGCCGGACGTGATCCTCGCCCACGCCGACCAGGCGGTCATCGACGAGGACGGCAAGGTGAAGGTCCCGTACGAGTACACGCTCGCCACCGACTCGCCGCACGCGCCGGAGCGCTTCCGCAGCCTGCTGTTCGAGCCCGGGGGTGACGACTTCTACGGGGTGATGCGGGCCGACGTGCTGCGCCGGGTGAAGCCGCACGACAGCTACCACCACGCGGACCGCACCTTCGTCGCCGAGATCAGCCTGCACGGGCCCTTCCACCAAGTGCCGGAGCTGCTGTACTTCCGCCGCGACCACCCCACCCGCGCCGAGCGGGCGAACCCAGACAAACGCTCCCGCTGCGTCAACCTGGACCCGCGCCGGGCCGGGCCGCTGCACCCGACGCCCCGGCTGCTCGCCGAGTACGTCTGGGGCTTTGTCGCGGCGATCCGGCGGGCGCCGCTGTCCTCGGCCGACCGGCGCGCGTGCTACCGCCACCTGGCCGCATGGATGACCAGCAGGGCCCGGCCGGGCGCCGGCGAGCGGGTCGAGGACCGCGCCCCGGTCGACCCGGCCCGGCTCGCCGTCTCCGTCGACGCCCTCGTCGCGGGCCGTGCGGGGCGGCGGACATGAAAGCCGCGGCACGGGTGGGGGTGTTCGGCCTGCTCGGCTCCGGCAACCTCGGCAACGACGGGTCGCTCGAAGCCGTGCTCGGCTATCTCCGGGCCGAGCACCCGGACGCGGTCGTGGACGCGCTGTGCGGCGGGCCCGAGGCCGTCGCGGCGCGGTACCGGATTCCCGCGACGCGGCTGCACTGGTACCGCGGGGAGTACCGGACCGCCTCGCGCGCGGGTGCGATCGCGGCGAAGGGCCTGGGCAAGCTCGTCGACGCCTTCCGCACCGCTGCCTGGGTGCGCCGGCACGACGTGGTGATCGTGCCGGGCATGGGCGTCCTGGAGGCCACGCTGCCCCTGCGGCCGTGGGGCTTCCCGTACTCGCTGTTCCTGCTCTGCGCGAGCGGCCGGCTGTTCGGCACCCGGGTCGCGCTGGTCGGCGTCGGCGCCGCCGCGATCGGCAACCGGCCGACCCGGGCCCTGGTGCGCTGGTCGGCACGGCTCGCCGCGTACCGGTCGTACCGGGACACCCTCTCCCGCGACGCGGTGCGGGCGATGGGCGTGGACACCGCGCGCGACGAGGTCTACCCGGACCTCGCGTTCGCCCTGCCGGCGCCTTCGGCCGCCGTTCCCTCGGGCACGGTCTGTGTCGGCGTCATGGACTTCCACGGCGGCAACGACGACCGCGCCCGGGCCGAGGAGATCCACCGGCGCTACCTCGACGGGACGACCCGGTTCGTCCGCGCGCTGGCCGAGGACGGCAGGTCCGTCCGGCTGCTCACGGGCGACGCGTGCGACGCGCCGGTGGTCCGGGCGATCCTCGACGCGGTGGACTCGCCGCTGGTCACCGCCTGCGAAGCGGTCTCCCTTGCCGACCTGATGGAGGAGATGGCGGCCGCCGACACCGTGGTGGCGACCCGCTACCACAACCTGGTCTGCGCCTTGAAGGCCGGTACGCCGACGCTCGCCCTCAGCTATGCGGCGAAGAGCGACGCGCTCATGGCACGGATGGGCCTCGGCGCCTACTGTCACCCGGCCCGCGACGTCGACACCGACCGCCTCCTCGAACAGTTCCGGTCCTTGGAGAAACACGCGGCGGAGACACGCCGGGCCCTCACCGGGCACAACGCGACCGCTACCCGGCAACTCGCCCGGCAGTTCGCCGACTTGACCACCACACTGTTCCCGCAGACCGCCTCGCAGGAGACCCGATGAAAGCGACCGAAGTCCCCACGATCGCCGGCGCGTACCTGTTCGAGCCGACCCCGTACGCCGACGAGCGCGGCTTCTTCTGCCGCACCTTCGACGCCGACGTGGTCCGCTCGGTGGGCCTGGACCCGGGCACCTTCGTCCAGGACAGCGTGTCCCGCTCGGTCCGGGGGGTGCTGCGCGGCCTGCACCTGCGTTCCGGAGCCGGCGAGGCCAAGCTGGTGCGGTGCTCGTACGGGAGGATCTTCGATGTCGTCGTGGACCTGCGGCCCGACTCGCCGACGTACCGCAACATGGCCACCTTCGAGCTGTCCGGCGAGACGCAGACGACCCTCTACGTCCCGGCGGGCTGCGCCCACGGCTTCCAGGCGCTGACCGAGACCGCCGACACCTCGTACCGCATCGACCGCCCGCACGATCCGGCCGAGGACATGGCGATCGCCTTCGACGATCCGGAACTCGCCGTTCCCTGGCCGCTTCCGGTCACCTTGATGTCCAAGCGGGACCGGGAGGCGCCGAGCCTCGCCGAGGCCCTGCGCCACCACGAGAGCTGAGGTCCGCGTGGACAGCGAAGAGTTCCTCCTCCCCCGGTCGCGGCTGGCGAACGAGCGGCTGCACGCCCTGATCCCCGGAGGCGCGCACACCTACGCCAAGGGCGACGACCAGTACCCCGAGCACCTGGCCCCGGTCATCAGCCACGGCCACGGCGCCCACGTGTGGGACATCGACGGCAACCGCTACATCGAGTACGGCTCAGGGCTGCGGTCGGTCAGCCTCGGCCACGCCCACCCCCGCGTGACCGAGGCGGTACGCCGCGAACTCGGCCGCGGCAGCAACTTCGTCCGCCCGTCCATCCTGGAGGTCGAGGCGGCGGAACGTTTCCTGGCCACCGTGCCGACCGCGGAGATGGTGAAGTTCGCGAAAAACGGCTCCGATGTCACCACGGCCGCGGTGCGCCTCGCCCGCGCCGCCACCGGCCGCCCGCGGGTCGCCCTCTGCGCCGACCACCCCTTCTTCTCCACCGACGACTGGTTCATCGGCACCACGCCCATGTCCGCCGGCGTTCCGGCGGCGACCACCGACCTCACCGTGGCGTTCCCGTACGGAGACCTGGCCGCCACGGAGGAACTGCTCACCCGGTACCAGGGCGAGGTCGCCTGCCTGATCCTCGAACCCGCCACCCACACCGAGCCTCCGCCCGGGTACCTCGCGGGACTGCGCGAACTGGCCGACCGGCACGGCTGCGTACTGGTCTTCGACGAGATGATCACCGGCCTGCGCTGGTCCGAGGCGGGCGCCCAGGGCCTGTACGGCGTCGTCCCCGACCTCTCCACGTTCGGCAAGGCGCTGGGCAACGGGTTCGCCGTCTCCGCGCTGGCCGGTCGCCGCGACCTCATGGAGCGGGGCGGGCTGCGCCACTCGCGCGACCGGGTGTTCCTGCTGTCCACCACGCACGGCGCCGAAACGCATTCCCTGGCAGCCGCGATGGCCGTGCAGGCCACCTACGTGGAGGAGGGCGTCACCGCCCGACTGCACGCCCTCGGCGAACGCTTGGCCTCCGGAGTCCGCGAAGCCGCGGCCGGTACGGGCGTCGGTGACCACATCGTCGTCCGGGGCCGGGCCAGCAACCTCGTCTTCGCCACCCTCGACGAGAACCGGCAGCCGTCGCAGCAGTACCGCACCCTCTTCCTGCGGCAGCTTCTCGCAGGTGGGGTGCTGGCCCCGTCGTTCGTGGTGAGCAGCGCGCTCGACGACGCCGACATCGACCACACCGTCAACGTGGTGGCCCAGGCGTGTGCGGTGTACCGGAAGGCACTGGACGCCGGGGACCCCACCCCCTGGCTGGCCGGACGACCGGTCAAGCCGGTGTTCCGCCGCTTGGCGTGAGGTGACGCGGCGTCAACGACGCCGCCGGCCTCCGGCGTCGGCCGCCCGGTCGACCAGCCACCCGGCCGCCGGTATCAGCACCAGCGCGGTGCACCAGCCGCCGAGCACATCGGTCGGGTAGTGCGCGCCCAGAGCGACCTGCGCCCAGCCCATGGCGGCGCCGGCCGCCAGCGTCGCGGCGAGGACGAGTAACGTGCCGGCCGTCCTGCCGAGGCCCAGCCGGCCGGTCACGAGCAGCGCCAGCGCAAGGGCGAGCGCGGTGACGAAGGCGGTGTGCCCGCTCGGATAGGACAGGTTGCCGTCGCCGTGGATGGTGCGTCCCACCGCGAACTTGAGCGCTGTCGCCGTCCCCACGGTGACGCCCGCCCCCGCGACGACGAACACCGCGGCACGAGGACGCCGAAGCAGCAGACAGCCCGTCGCGGCGATCACCACCAGCGTCGCCGCTCCGACGGGCTCCCCCAGGAAGTCGATGCCCAGGGCGACGCGCCGCCACGGCGGCTGCACACTGTCCGCCGTCGGCTGGACGAACCACCTGTCCACCGTGCCGGACCGGCTGTGGCCCGCGTACATGACCCCGAGCACGGCGACCGCCAGCGCGGCAAGGACCGCGATCAGCCCGAGCCACGCGCGCAGCGACGGGGGCAGCACCGCAGGCGCCGGCCGGCCGGTCGCACCCCCACCGCGCCCGGTCGGCCTGCGGTGGCTTGCCGTGATCGGTGGTTCCACGGCGTCCCTCCCCGGAGTGCACGCCTGCAACGACAACGTACAAACCATTGTGCCCTGTGGGCGCAGGACGTCCGGCGTGCCGCCGGCATGGCGCACCGACCGCTGACGAACCCGCCGGCAGAGGAGCATCATCGAAGCACCGAGCCGGGTATCACGCAGGCAGCGGCCCGCCGCTCGGGGACGGAGGGAGGCCCTCATGCCCGCACCGGACAGCCCGCCCCCGATCCGCGTCTTCCTGCTGGACGACCACGAGGTGGTACGCCGGGGCGTACGCGAACTGCTCGACGGCGAACCGGACATAGAGGTGGTGGGCGAGGCCGCCGACCAACGCGAAGCCCTCGCCAGGGCCCCCGCCCTGCGTCCCCATGTCGCGGTGCTGGACGTACGGCTCGGCTCCGGCACAGCGGACGGCGACCACGAAGGCATCGAGGTCTGCCGCGAACTGCGCACCCGGATGCCGGAGCTGGCCTGCCTGATGCTGACCTCCTTCGACGACGACGAGGCCCTGTTCGACGCCATCATGGCGGGCGCCGCCGGCTACGTCCTCAAACAGATCAAGGGCTCCGACCTGGTGAACGCCGTACGAACGGTGGCGGCCGGCGCATCGCTGCTCGACCCGGCCGCCACCGCGCGGGTCATGGCACGGGTCCGTGGCGAAGAAGACCCCGTGCCTCCCGAACTGGCCCGCCTCTCCCCCAGGGAACGCGAGATCCTCGCCCTCGTCGGCGAGGGCCTGACCAACCGGCAGATCGCCCGACGCCTCTACCTCGCCGAGAAGACCGTCAAGAACCGCATCTCCGTGATCCTCGCGAAACTCGGCGTGGGCCGCCGCGTCCAGGCAGCGGTCCTCGCGGAACGCCTTCGCGGCGGCCGGGGCGCGGACGGCTGAGCCGGGCGCGCGGCCCGCCGGCCGGCCCCGTCGTCCTTCCTGCCGCCCGCTACGCGCCAGACATCGGTTCCAGCGCGGCGAAATCCGAGTCCGCCCAGATCAGACGCGATGTCTCCGCCGGGTACGGCACCGTGACGGAGGCCGCGGCGAACACCCGGGTCAGCCGGCCCTCGGGGCGGTACGGGGCCCAACCGGGGGAACCGGTTCCGGCAAAGGCGGTCCAGGCCGCCATCATCTCTTCCGAAAGCGCCCCGGCCTCGGGAGGAGGCTCCTCCCCCAGGAGCAGTTCCGCGATCTCACCGTCGAAGGCACCGAAGACCAGTGGAACGTCGAGCCCGTGGCAAGCGCCGAGCACGCCGCCCATGGCCGGACTCGGCCAGGCCAGTTCGTACAGGTACGAGGTACCGCCGCCGCTGAGGTGGGCCTCGGCCAGGTGGAGGCTCGGCATGCGGAACAGCCAGTCGGACATCACCAGGTCGTGCATCTCGGTGGGGCTCGCGTCCGGGTAACCCGTCCGGTAGGCAAGCGCCCCGGCGGCGGGGGCGAACCATTCGATGGTGGCGGCGGCTTCCTCTTCGGTGACTTTCCCGAGCCGTCCCGACAGCACGGTGAACAGACGGCATTCGTCCCGCGTGTGCCCCACGACGAGGTCGATGCCGGCGCTCTGCCCCGCGCGCAGCGCCTCCCAGGGGGTCCGCGGCAGCACATCGCCGTCGATCACCGGCGCGAACGGCATCCGGGCACGGGCCGCCCGGCCCCACCGCGTCTCGTGGCCCGCCATCTTGTTCAGTACGGAATCCGCCGCGTCCCGCAGGGCGTCGGGCGTCACCGGCGCGAGACCGGCGAGCGTAGGGGGCGCCCCGAGTTCGGCGGCGACGGCCGTACCGATGTCCGCCGCCAGCGGCACGCCGTAGAAGGGGCCCGGCACGCTCTGCGCCACGGCCCGGTGGAAGAGCCCGGCCGCGCGGGGCATCGCCAGCAACGCGGCCACCGCGCCCGCGCCGGCCGACTCGCCGAAAACGGTCACCAGGTCCGGATCACCGCCGAAGGCCGCGATGTTGTCGCGCACCCACTCCAGCGCGGCGACCTGGTCCAGCAGCCCCCGGTTGGGCGGCGCGCCCTCGAACTGCCCGTACCCTTCCGCGCCCACCCGGTGGTTGAACGTCACGACGACGGTGCCGCGCCGGGCCAGCGCCGTACCGTCATAACCGGGCCCGTCGGACGAACCGATCAGGTAGACGCCGCCGTAGAGCCAGACCATGACCGGCAGTCGTGCCCCACCGGGGTCGGGACTGTAGACGTTGACGGTCAGCCAGTCGTCGGCGCCCTCGGCCCGCTGCGGCCCGGCGCCGTATCCGAGTGCGAGGGATTGCGGCGGCGGAGGCCCGAAGGTGTCGGCCTCGCGCACCCCGTCCCAGGGCAGCGCGGGCACCGGCGCCGCCAGGTGCAGGTCACCGACCGGCGGCCGGGCATACGGAATGCCCCGGAACACCGCCACGCCGCCCCGCCACCGGCCCCGGACGGTACCGGTCGCCGTGCGGACTTCGGGTGCTTGAGGGGAGCGGGTCATAGGGTTCCCTTCTTCTGGAGCGGGGCCGCGCCCAATGCGCCGTTTTTCCCCCGCCCTGCCCGTTGCGAAGCAGCCTAAGGCGATGGGCAACAGCGCAGGGAGCCCGGTGCACGAGCAGGGCGCGCGCGGTACGCGGATTTCGGCCGTCGGTTCAGTGGCGCGGCACCACGGCCACCGGCGGGCCGGAGCGTCAGCGGGACATCCGGATGTACGGCGGCGGCCGGCCTCCCGCTGCTCGCGCACCGCCAGCGACGGCCCGGGCAGGGGCAGGGGCAGTACAGGCCATGCCCAGGGCCGTTCGGCCCAGAGCCAAGGGCGGGCCGGGCTCGCACTCTGGCAGTGAAGGGTTCTGGACCCCGTCGGGAGAGGGGGCTGACCGATGTGTACGGCGCACGGCCCGGATCCGCACCGACTGCGCGCCCATTGAAGGAGGCATCCGCGATGGCATCGGCACCCAAGTCCTTTCCCGGCCGGGTGGTCGTCGGCTTCGACGGCTCCGACCCCGCCGTACGCGCCCTCGACCGCGCCGCCGACGAGGCCGTACGCCGCGACGCGTCCCTGGAAATCCTCTGCGGCTGGCCCTGGGGCAAGCACCCGCTGCCCGACTACGGCGTCACCGATGACACCGGCAAGCTCCTCTACAGCAGCGCGCGCCGCCTGGTCGACACGGCCGTCGAACGCGTCCGCGGCCGCGCCCCGCACCTGGCCGTCAGCGAGTCCCTGACCACGGAGTCCGCGACCCACGCCCTGCTGCGCTGCGGACGCGACGCCGCACTGACCGTCGTCGGCACCCGTGGCCACGGCGGCTTCGCCGGCCTGCTGCTCGGCTCGGTGAGCCTGCGCGTGGCGGCCCACTGCACCACGCCCCTGATGGTCGTACGCGGCGACAACGAGACCGAGCACCACCGCGTCACCCTCGGCATCACATCGGACGCCGACACCGACGCCCTGCACTACGCCTTCCAGGAAGCGGCACGGCACGGCTCCGAACTGCATGTGCTGCACGCCTGGCAGTACCCGGCGGCACCACGCGGCTCGCACAGCCCCTCGTACCACCTCACCTGGGACGAACTGGAACACCTGCGCAAGGGTGCCGAGGCCGTCGCTCCGCACGCCGTCGCGCCCCTGCGGCAGACATACCGGGACGTCGGCGTACGCACCGAGACCGTCCGGCAAGGCCCGGCGCACGCCCTGGTCGAGGCGAGCCGCCACGCCGACGTGGCCGTACTGGCCGTTCACCGCCGTCCCCGCCGCGTCAGCCTGCAACTGGGCCCGGTCACCCACGCGATGCTCCACCACGCGCACTGCCCGGTCGTCCTCGTCCCCGTCGACTGACCCCAGTCCCTCCAGTCACCCAGCCACCCCGGCCCTCCGGACACCCGGCCCGCAGGAAGAAGTCAGGACATGAAACACCGGCTGATCGACCAGGTCATGAACCGCGACGTCATCAAGACCGGCCCCGCCGCCTCCTTCAAGGACGTGGCCGACCTGCTGGCGCGGCACCGCATCAGCGGAGTCCCCGTCGTGGACGACGACGACAAGGTCCTCGGCGTCATATCCGAGACCGACCTGCTGCTCCACCAGGCCACCCAGGAAGACCCACCGCGCCGTCGGGGCACCCTCCTCGCCTGGCGACCGCGGCGGACGCGCAGGGCACGGGCCAAGACCCGCGGCCGTACCGCCCGGGAGCTGATGTCCGCGCCCGCCGTGACGGCCGGCCCCCGGCAGACCGTGACCGAAGCAGCCCGCACCATGGCCTCGCACCATGTGGAACGCCTCCCGGTCACCGACGAAGAAGGCCGCCTCATGGGCATCGTCACCCGCAGCGACCTGCTCTCCGTCTTCCGCCGCCCGGACCGGGCGATCCGCGACGAGGTCATCGGCGAAGTCCTCGTCCGCACGCTGCTGCTGGCCCCGCACACCGTCGAGGTGACCGTCCACGACGGCGTCGTCACCCTCACCGGCAAGCTCCAGCGGCGCAGCGAAGTCCCCATCGCGGTACGGCTGGCCGGCCGCGTCGACGGCGTCGTCAGCGTCACCGACCGGCTCGGCTACCAGGAGGACGACTCCCACCTGCGGCCCACCGAGCAGGCCCTGCACGGCATCACGGAGGAATGGCTCCGCAAGATCTGACCGCCCGCACGCGAACGTCCACGGAGGCGAACCGCCATGTCCAACCAGCGTGTCCTGGTCGCATACGGCTCGACGAACCAGGGAACCGCCGGCCTCGCCGAGGAGATCGCCGCGACACTGAACAAGGACGGCCTCACCGCCGAGGCCCGCCCGGCCGCCGAGGTCGGCGACCTGACCGCCTACGACGCGGTCGTCATCGGCGGCGGCCTGTACGCCGGCCGGTGGCACCGCGACGCCCGCCGCCTCACGCGCAGGCTGCAGCCCCAGCTGCGCGAGCGTCCGGTGTGGTGTTTCAGCAGCGGCCCCCTCGACGCCAGCGCCACCGAGAAGGACATCCCACCGACCCGGGGCGTGCGACGCGCCATGTCCCGGTTCCCGGCCCGCGGCCACACCACCTTCGGCGGCCGTCTCGCCCCGGACCCGAAGGGCCGCCTCGCCCGCTCGATGGCGAAGCGGGGAATGGCCCACGACTGGCGGGACTTCGAGCAGGTACGGGCGTGGGCGCACGCCATCGCCACCGAGCTGCTCGGGCGCCGGTAGGCCCGGGGGGACTCCGGCCCGGTGAGGGCGCGCGCCAGTTGCCGTCCGCGCCGGGCCGTGTTGTGTGGTCAGCCGGTGCTCAGGGTGGCGCGGATCGTTTTTCCGCCGTCGGGTTCGCCGAGGACGTCCAGGGTGTGGGCCAGGGCGCACACGATGGTCAGGCCGCGACCGCTCTCGTCGCCGGCGCCGGACGGGCGGAGGCTGGGCCACTTGGGGCTGTCGTCGCGTACCTCGACGGTCAGGGTGTCGGCCTGGACGCACAGGCGCAGGCGGCAGTTGCTGCTGGTGTGGCGGGTGACGTTGGCGACGAGTTCGGTGACGACCAGGTAGGCGTCGGCCGGGTCGGCGGGGCCGCAGCCGTCGGTCTCGTCCCTGGCCAGGAAGGCGGCGGTCAGAAACCGGGCCCAGAAGACGGATTCGTGGGCGTGCGGTAAGAGGTATTCGGCCCGCGCCGTCCGGACGCGGGCGCGACGACGGGTACGCAAAGGTCGGCTCACTCCCCCAAGGGCCGGCCGGCGTCTTGAGGCGAGCCTCGGTGGCCGGATCGCGATGGCTGGTCTGTACCATGCATGCCCCGTTCGGGTGACGGCCACGCACGGTCCGGACGTGGCGCGGGCAACACGGTGGGACGGCTCGGCGATCGGTGCTTGTCCGCGCGCCTTCGGGGGCATCACACCGATTGGGGCCGAACGGACGGGGCCGGCGCGACGCGCTGGACGACGTCCGACCGCCCACCGCGCCAGTCCTCGCCACCCGGCCGCTCCCGGCGGGCCGGGGGTCGTCCACCGACGGAGGAGACGCCTGTGTCCGGTCTGTGCGCACGCTACTTCCGCGGTCGCGACGCTCCCGCGCGCCGCCTCGCACGTACCGGTGCCCGCTGGTGGCGGTCCGAACGGGTGCCGCCCCGGCGGGCGGCCGCCGCGTACCTCCGGGGCGGCGGGCCGTGCTGGCGGGCGCGGCGGGAGGGGCAGACGCTGCTGCTGACGATCCGCGGCGACCTCGACCTGGAACTCGCCCAGCGTCTGCGGCCCGCCCTGTCCCAGGTGTCGTCGCCCGCCGTACGCACGGTGGTGCTGGATCTGAGCCAGGTCACCTTCTTCGATTGCAGTGGGTTGCAGTGGCTGTGCGAGGTACGTGCCAGGGCGGCCGCCCACGGCGGAGAAGCCTATCTGCGCCAGCCGCCCCGGTGCGTGTACCGCTTGCTGCAACTGGTACCGCTCGCCCGCCCGTTCGCGCTGCTGCCGGCGCCGGGGCCGCGTACGGGCAGTGGCCGCCCGGCGGGCGGCGGCCGGCGCCTCGCCACCCGCCGCCGCAGCACCGTGTACGGAAACCCTCGGCCGTACGGCGACTGAGGGCGGCCGGTGGCGCAAGGACCCGTCTCCGGGACGCGTCCACCTGGTTCCCTTGCCCGCCTACGGATAGCGTGGTCTGCCCGGCCCTTGGGGTGTTGGGTGTGAATCCCGCTCGGAGGTGCGATATGACGCACGCTAACGGGTTGGCGGTCCACGTGGTCGCCGACTGCGACGCGTGTGTGGTCGTGCGCGTCAGCGGCGCCCTCGATCACATTGGAGAGCAGTTCTTCCGTACGACGATGGGCGGCTATGTCGACACGGGGTACCGCTTCGTCGTCCTGGACTGCTCGGCGCTGGTCTACTGCAACTCGCGCGGGCTGAACTGCCTGCTCGGGTTGCACTGGCTGCTCGGCAGGCGCCGCGGCCGCCTCCTGCTCGCCTGTGTGGGCCGCCGCGTGCAGTGGATGCTGGACCACACCGGCAGCAGGGAGGTACTGGCCGTTTTCCCCACCGTCAGCCGGGCGCTGGCCAGCCTGCCCGTGGCCGTCCGCCCCGCCTGGCCGCCACCGCACCCGCACCCGGTGAGCGCGGAGCCCGGCATCTGACCCGGGCGGAACCCGGCGTCAGCCGCGCGTTCGCCCGCCGGTGAACGCGCGGTCCCGCCGGGCGTCCTCGACGGTGGCGTAGCGGGGGAACCGTTGCGCGAGCCCGGCCAGGTCGAGCAGCAGGTCGATGGCCTTGTGCTCGTAGACCAGGCGCAACCAGCCGCCGGCCGCCTCGCAGCGCGCGTGAGCGGTCTTCAGTTCGTGCAGCCCGCTGCTGTCGATGAACGTCACGCGCCGCAGGTCGGCGACCACGAACGCGGGGAGCGCGGCGTCGTTCCCCCTGAGCTGGTCCCGGAGCGCCGGCGCTGCCGCCAAGTCGAGTTCGCCGACCGGACACACGATCCGGCAGCCCTCCCTCAGCTCGGGACACCGGGTGTTCATGGCGGCCATCTCCTCGGAAGCTGCGTGGCGCGGGCCGCGTCGCGGGACCTGCGGCAGGACTGCTGGCAGCTTACGGACACCTTGTGCGCAGACGAAGCAGAAGGTTCATGAATCAATGAAACATTCACGAATGACGCGTATCGACCGCTCAGCGACCGATCCAGCCAGAACATTAACGCCACTTGACCGAAAATCCCGGGCCAGTACGTGGTCCTTCCGCGCGGAAGTTCGAGTGGGCGGTCATCGGTGACGTTGCTGGACGGTGATCGGTGGCGTTGGTGGACGGTGATCGGTGGCGTTGGCCGAGCGGCTTCGGTCACTGAGCAAGGCCGTGCTGCGGGTTCCGCACGGGCGGCGAGGAGTAGCCTTTTCCGGTACGGGAAATGGCCGTCTTCAAGGGCCGGTGCGCCTGGTCGGTGGGCGGCTCAGCGTTGGAGCGCCAAGTGTCTGTGCAGGAGCTGCTTGTCGGTCTGGAGCAGGCCGTCGATGCGGATGAGCACCGCATCTGGGCGGTCCGGTGCGCGCACGCCCTGGGGCTGGAGGGCATCGCGGTCTCCCTGCGGTGGGGCGCGGAGCTGGTGTGGTTCAGCAACGACGTCAGCGCGCGGCTGGAGGACGCGCAATTCACCCTCGGGCAGGGCCCCGGGCTCTCGGCGGACTTCGGCGTCGTGCCCTCTCAGGTGGCGGATCTGCAAACGGCTGCGGGTGACCGGTGGCCGCAGTTCGCCACCGAAGCCGGTGCCTTGGGAGTACGCGCGGTGTTCGTGTGGCCGGTGCGCAGCGGAGCGGCGTGGTTCGGGACGCTGACCGGGTACCGCACCACGCCAGGACCGCTGACCCCCAGGCAGGCGGCGGACGGGCTGCTGGTGGCCGACGCGCTGACCGGCCGGCTGCTGGCCTGGCAGCCGGATGCCAGATTGTCCGAGCGCTCCGGAGCGGCCGAGGGGGACGACGGGCCGGGGGAGGCGGGCGTGGTGGACCTGCACCGGGTCGAGGTGCACCAGGCCACCGGCGTGCTCAGCGTCCGGCTCGGCGTGCCGATGGACGAGGCGCTGGTGCGGCTGCGGGCCCAGGCGTTCGCCTCCGGACAGCCGCTGGCCGAAGCGGCCCGGGAGATCCTGAGTGAGCTGCCGCAATGAAGCCACCCGACGCGGACCACCCTCGGTCCGCGCCCGCGCACCGAGGAGCAGGACATGAGCCGAGAACACAAGATCGCCGAAACCTTCGTCGAACTCGCCGACACCCTCGTCGCCGACTTCGATGTCATCGATTTCCTCCAGCAGCTGACCGTCCGCTGCCGCGACATCTTCGCCGTCGCCGACGTCGCGGTCCTGCTGGCCTACCCCGGCCCGCACCTGTACAGCCCCGCCCCGTGCGACCCCACCCCGGCCCTGGCCGAGGTGCTGGAGCTGGCCCTGCGCGAAGGCCCGGCCCTGGACGCCTACCGCACCGCCGAGGCCGTCACCCCCGGCAATCTCGCCCGTGCCCCCGCCGCCTGGCGCGATTTCAGCGCATCGGCCCGCGAGGTCGGCTACACCTACGCCAGCGCCGTACCCCTGCGGCTGCGCGAGGAAGTCCTCGGCAGCCTGCTGCTCCTGCGCGCCACCGACAGCCCGCTGCCTGCCGACGACCTCACCTTGGCCCAGGCGTTCGCCGACGCGGCCACCATCGGCCTGCTCCACGCCCATACCGTACGGCGCGTCGAGACCGTCAACGAACAACTGCACAACGCGCTGCACAGCCGCATCGTCATCGAGCAGGCGAAGGGCGCGCTCGCCGCCCGGCACAACACGTCCCTCCACGACGCGTTCGCCCTCATGCGCCGCCACGCCTCCCAGCACCGGCTTCTGCTGACCACCGTCGCCCAGCACGTCGCCGACACCGGGGATCTCCCCCGGCCACCGTCCGCCCCTCCTTCGCCTCGCCGGCACTCGAACGAGGAGACACAGGCCGAGTAGCGCCTTCCCGTTGCGCCGCGGCTCCGCCGCGCGTCCCGGGCCCGGCCGGCCGGGTCCGGGACGCGCGGGCGGTCAGCCTCCCGCCGCCGCTCCGGCGGCGATGACCTCGCGGTTCACTTCGCGGACGCGGGCGGGATCGACCTTGAGCTTGCGCCGGTCGTACGTCCAGAAGCCGTTGAGTTCGTTCTCCAGGTCGGAGACCTGTGTGTAGACCGAGCCGGACAACCGCTCACCTGCCTGGCGCAGGTAGAACTTCCGGGTGTTCTCCACGTACCTCCGGGTCAGCGCTTCCGTGTCGGCCACCCCGCTGTAGATCACGGCGGGGGTGCCGGGCCACATGTGGCCGGGGGTGCGCAGGGTGAAGCCGCCGTGTTCGCCGTCCATGGCGGCCCGGTGGTCGTCGGGTGCGGGCGGGTCGGCGTTGTTGTAGTCGTGGTGATCGATGATCTCGCCCTTGCCCGAATCGCCCTTGGAGTTGCAGCAGTTGACGCCGCTGTGGGCGTTGACGATGCGTGAGGGGTCGGCGGCCTTGACGGACTCGGCAAGGCGTCCGGTGGCTTCGCGGTCCCACTCGCCCCAGCCCTCGTTGAAGACGACGTAACCACCGACGGCCGGGGAGTTGTGCGTCTGCTTCAACATCTCCATGCCCTGGTCGGCGAAGGCCCGCTGCCCCTGCTCGCCGGTGATGTCGCCGGAGACGAAGTCCTGCCAGACCAGCAGTCCGAGCCGGTCCGCGTGGTAGTACCAGCGGGGCGACTCGACCTTGATGTGCTTGCGTACCGCGTTGAAGCCGAGCTGCTTCTGCCCCGCCAGGTCGAAGCGGAGCGCGTCGTCGCTGGGCTGCGTGTAGAGGCCGTCCGGCCAGAAGCCCTGGTCCAGCATGGCGAGGGAGAAGAAGGACTTGCCGTTCAGTACGAGCTTGGGGTGGCCGCCGACCTTCTGTACGCCGAGGGAACGCATCCCGAAGTAGCTCTTGACGGAGTCCTCCGACCCTCGGTCGCGCAGGATGACTTCGAGGTCGTAGAGGTAGGGGTCGTCGGGCGACCACAGGTGCTGGTCCCGCACCTTCAGGCTGAGGTTCGCGTTGGCCGCTCCGGTGACCCTGCCGACCTCCTCACCCTCCTTGTTCCGCGCCACGGCCGTGACCTTCGCCCGCGAGGAGGCGTTGCGGGACTCCGCCGTCACCTTGAGCGTGCTGCTGCCGATGTCCGGGGTGCTGACGATCCTGTCGACGGCCGTCCTGGCGACGGGTTCCATCCAGACGGTCTGCCAGATACCGGAGGACTGGGTGTAGAAGATGCCCCCGGGGTGCGGCGTCTGCTTGCCCTTCGGCTGGTTGGCGCCTGCGGTGTCCGTGACCCCTACGATGATCTCCTGCTTGCCGCGCTTGTTCAGCGCGTCGGTGATGTCGGCGCTGAAACCGGTGTAGCCGCCGGTGTGCCGGGCCACCTGCTTGCCGTTGACCCACACCCGGGCCTCGTAGTCGACGGCGCCGAAGTTGAGCCTGAGGCGCTGCCCGTTGCCGACATGCCAGCTCTTGGGGACGGTGACGAGCCGGCGGTAGAACATGTGGTCCTCGTGCCGCTCGATCCCGGAGAGCTGGGACTCGACGGGGAACGGCACCGTGCTCTTCTCGGCCAGCCGCTTCCCGAACGGGGGCTGCTCACCCTGCCGGGCGCCGGCGAACTCCCAACGACCGTTGAGGTTTTCCCACTTGGCCCGCCTCTCCTGCGGGCGGGGGTACTCGGGCAGCGGGTTGTCCGGGTCGACCTGGTCGCCCCACGTGGTGGTCAGCCGGTGGGTGGAGTGGTTGCCGGCAGCGCGCACCACCATGGGCACGTGCTTCCCGCCACTGGTCAGCCCGCCCTTGCCGTCGTAGCCGAAGCGCACCCGCTGGCCCTTCTGGACGGGCCCGGCCGGTGTGAGGACCACGGAGCGCGGGTCGCTCTCGTCCCTGACGGCCGACTCCACGGGCATGTCCGTGGTGTCGACCTCCAGCATCACATGGTCCTTGAGCGCCTCGGTCACACCGGCCTCGTCCTGGAACGTCGCCCGCAGCCGTCGCCCGTCGGCGCCGACGGCGAGGTCCACCGGGTACGGCTCGAAGCCGTCCGGCGGCGTGAAGGCCGACTCCGGGACCGGCTGCCTCGTGACGTCCGGGCTCTGCCAGCTCAGCGCCATGTTGGAACCGCCGGTGTCCTGGAACATCTCGAAACGGAAGTCGTACTGCCGGCCAGCGGCGAGTTCGAGGGGCTCGCTCTTGACCTCGACGTCCCAATCGGGCTTCCAGTGGTCGACGACCTGCTTGCCGTCGATGAAGAACCGGAAGCCGTTGTCGCCTTTGGCGAAGAAGGTGAACTTTCCGCTCTTGGGCACCTCGACCTTCCCGCTCCACCGTGCCGTGGTGTGCTCGGTGCGCCCGGTGACGAACCGGAAGGTGGAGCTCAGGTCGGGGAAGTCGACGGCCGGTTCCAGGGTCGTCCCGCCCAGCTCGGCGAAGTCGCGGGCGCCGGGCTCGGACATCCGGAAGTACTCGCCCTTGAGGCCGTGCCCGCCCGCACGCTGGGCCTTCGCGGCGCGGTCCGCGGCCTGACTTGCCGCCCACACGGAGGGGGCGGGGCCACTGACGGATAACGACGCGGCGAGGGTGAACAGCAGGGCCGGGAGGAGCAACCGGGGCGAGGGAAGCCGGGAGCGTCTCACGCGGTGTCTCCGGTGCGGTACGCCTCTGTCGCGCAGGCTCAGGTGACGCGAAGAAGGAAACATAGTCAAACATTTAGGCACAACGCGCACCGTAAAACAACAGTTCTGCACGGGAATTGGCCGACGGCCGAACACGGTCGGCCCGACCGGCCACGGTGGGCCCAGGCGTCACACATGCGCTGATCCGAGGCCGGCACCCGGGCCCGGAACTCGCCGCCGTGCTGGGGCGGGTGTCCGCCGCGGGGCCCGGCTCCAGTGCGGCAACGAACGCGCAGGGCCAGCCGGGCACGAGCTGGTCCGAGGACCGGCCGCTGCGCCCGCAGACGTGGCAGACGCAGAACAAGCGGTCCGCACTGGTCGGCGCGTACGGCCGCAACCAGTGGGTGATGTCCACCGCCAGACCCAGGCGCCCGTCAGCAGCCCGCGGCTGCGGCAGTCCGGCCAGCTCTTGTCGCAGCTGCGGCACCCTCACACCTTGAAGAACAAGCTCAGGGACCGGTCAACGCCCCGCGTCGTGCTGTCGGCGCACCATCTCGGAGATCCATACGGGCGCGAAGGGGGACGTGCAGCCCGGGGACGTCGGGTAGTCCTTGAGGACTTCCAGGCGCTCACCGATGTCCACGGCACGGGCGCGGTGTTCGGCGTGCTCGATCCCGATCTGCGCCAGGCAGTGGTTCATCGCCCACTGCAGGCGCTCCGGGGCGCCCTTCATCTCTGCCTCGATGACGTCGAGCAGTCCTGAGAGGTCGAGACCCTCCGGCTTCTTCGCGACACGTTCGGTGGTCAGCGCCCATCCGGCACTCGCGACCGCCGGATCCGGATCGGCGATCCAGGCCGATCGCAGCTCTTCGGAGTGCGGGTTCTTCTTCACCACGTAGTTCACGAGCCAGTCGTGCACCTTGGGTGTACGGGCCTCGCGCACCATGGCGTCCAGCTCGTCGCGCCCGAAAGCCTTCGGCCGGCAGACCAGGGTCGCCAGCAGCCTCGCCGCGGTGTCACCTGTCTCCCAGAGCCCGTACGCGAGTTCCTGCTGCGTCTTCAAGCGCTTGGCCAGCGCGCGCAGCTTGCCGAGGTTCACACCGTGATCGTCACCGTGTCTCTCGTTCACCTCGCGTGTTTTCGGGTCCTCAAGTCCGGCCAGCTCGGCCATCACCTCCGCCACCGTCGACCCGGTCGGCGTCGTCTCGGCCACTTCTGCCTCCTGTCCGTCATGTACAGGATGTCAGCCTATGCCGGAAGCCGGTCCGCGACCGCGGATCATCGACATGAGCAGCCGGTGAGTTCCGCCATCCGCGGCCACGACGAGTCCGCGGCCTGCCGGCCCGAGCGGGCCGCCGTCGGTCCCGGTGACCACGCAGCCGGCAGCCCGGCACAGCGCGATACCGGCAGCGAAGTGCACGCTCGCGGACAGGCCGACGCCATCGGTGACGTATGCGGCGCGCTTGCCGGCGGCGACCCAGGCCAGCGCGAGCGTCGTGGAGACGACCCGGGGCCGGAACCGCTGCACGAACTCCGGGCGCGCCAGCAGGTCCACGGCCCGGAACGCCGGCGCGCCGGGGAATGGAGGGTCCAGGTTGACGTCCACGAGACGGGTGGAGGGGGTGGGCGCCAGCCGGACGTCGACACCGTCCTGCCGCACCCAGGCAGTCTCACCGTCGGTGAAGAAGACCTCGCCGCCGAACGGGTCGGCCACCGCCGCCGCGCCGTCGCGCAGCGCCACGTTGACGGCCACCAGCATGTTGCCGACGGCGTAGTTCAGCGTGCCGCACAGGGGGTCCACCAACCACTGGCGTGCGGCTCCCGCGACGCCCTGCTGCCCGCCCTCCTCGCCGAGCACGGCGTCGTCGGGCCGGGCGGCGCGGACGACGCCGAGGATCGCCTTCTCGGCCGCCACATCGGCGCCGGTCGCGAAGTCCCCGGCCCCCTTGTCGATGCGGGTGAGCCGCTGACCGTACATGTCGCGCACCACGTCCGCGCCGGCACGTGCCGCCGCCGTCGCAACGCCGGCGTCGTCCAGGCCCGCATACGAGTCGATCATGCCGCGCATGGTAGCGGCACCAAGGCGCGGGCGGCTAGAACGCCCGTTCTGCTACGTTAAGAACGGCCATTCTAAGAACCATGGTTCTAGCGCCTGCTGTCCAGCAGGCCCGAGCGGGCCGGACCGTGAAGCGAAGGAGACGCTGTGCGATTGCGACGTTTGGGATGGGCCGGCATAGAGCTCGAACATGACGGGCGGACGCTGGTCGTCGACCTCGTCGAGGACACCTCGCCGCTGTTCTCGGACGAGAGGTTCCCCACGGCCTCCCGCCCCGGGGAGACGGCGGCGGCGCTGGTGACGCACCTGCATTCCGACCACGCCGACCTGGTGGCGATCCGCAAGGCGCTCGCTCCCGGTGCGCCGGTGTACCGGCCCGAACCGGTCACCGGGCCCGAGGACGACCTCAAGTGGACCTGCGGACCGGAGGCTTCGTTCCGCGAGCACGGCGTCGCGACCGAGGTGGTGCGGCCGTGGGAGACACGCAGCGCGGGTCCGTTCCGTATCGGCGCCGGGCCTTCCGTCGACGGGCTGGGGGATCCGCAGCTCTGCTGGGTCGTCGAGTGCGACGGCCTGCGCGTCTTCCATGGCGGTGACACCGTGTTCCACGGCCACTGGTGGTCGATCGCGCGCCGCTTCGGCCCGGTGGACATCGCCTTCGTCCCCATCAACGGCCCGATAGTCGAACTCCCCCACCTCCAGCCGCCGAGCCCTTTCAACGCGGTCATGCTGCCGGAGGAAGCCGCGGTCGCCGCCCACATTCTGGGCGCTCGCATCGCGGTGCCCATCCATTACGGCACGCTGCACAAGCCCCCCATCTACGTGGAGACCCCGCAGGCGGTCGAGCGCTTCGAGAAGCGCGCGCGGGAGCTGGGCATCACTCCCCTGGTCACGCCGCCCGGCGAGTGGTTCACCCCGGAGAACGCACCCGTACACTAGAACCGGTGTTCTGGCGTACGAGGAGGCCCGGGTGACAGCGGTGGACCGCGACGAGGGGCGATCGCGCGTACTGGAGGCCGCCGAAGAGCTCTATTACCAGTACGGCGTCCACGCTGTGCGGATGACCCAGGTCCGGGACCGCGCGGAGGTCTCGCTCGCGCGGCTGTACAAGCTCTACCCCTCCAAGCACCACCTCGTGGCCGCCTACCTCCAGGCGCACGGGCGGCGGTTGCGCACGCAACTGGCCGCGTCCGTCGAGGAGACCGCCCCGCCCCCGGCCGGCTCGCAGGCACGTCTGCTCGCGGCCTTCGACTGCATGCGGGAAACCGCCGGCCGGCCCGGGTTCCGGGGGTGTGCCTTCGTCAACGCCTGGGCCGAACTCGGAGCGAACGGCCGCGAGAACCATCCGCTCGTGGCCGAAGCGGTGCAGGAACACAAGACCCTGCTCCGCGACTACCTGACCGAGCTGGCCGGGGACTACGCCGACGCGCGCGGCGTCGGCGAGCAGATCCACATTCTGATCGAGGGGGCCATGGTGACGTCCTCCCTCCTGGGAGCGGACGCCGCCCGCACGGCCCGCGACATCGCCTCCGCGGTACTCACCGCGGCCGGCGGCGCGCGCGAGCAGTGAGCCGCGGCGCCTCGGCCGTCGCTCCGCAGCTGTGACCGACCGTCCTGGAAGGCACTGTTGTGCCGGGCGAGAGGCGTTGAACATGGTGTACGTGCGAGTCCGTTCCAGCTTCAACAGGAAGGACGTCAGCCATGACGATCAGCTCGGACCCGAGTGCGGAGAGCCTGGCCGCGATCGAAGCGAGGATCGACCGGCGCCGGGACCAGTATGCGCTGCCCGAAGGCCATATCGCGGAGGCGGCCTCGCCGTGGCTCCCGTTCGTGCCGCAGGTGATGATCAAGCATGTGACGTTCGACGTCCGCGGCAGCTCGGCCGCGAACGTCCTGTGGGTGCAGGCCGGCGGGACGCTGGGCCGCCATCGCCACCGCGGCCCGGTCTCGGGCTATGTGCTCGACGGGAGCTGGCGGTACCTGGAGTACGACTGGGTCGGCCGGCCGGGCGACTTCATCCGGGAGAGCCCCGGCCGCACCCACACCCTGGCCTCCGACGAGGGCATGAAGACCGTCTTCTGGCTGAACGGGCCGGTGGAGTTCCTCGACGAGCAGGACAGGGTGACCGAGGTGATCGACGTCTTCTGGTTCATCGACCACTACGAGCGCGGCTGCCAGGAGCAGGGCATTCCGATCAACCGGGCGCTCTATCTGTGATTCCGGTGGCGTGGTGCGGTCGGGTTCCCTTCCGGGTCAGGCGCGCTGCGGCGCGCTGCGCGTCGTCCGCTCCACCGCCCGGTGGGCCCGCCCGAACAGCAAGCCGCTCGCGACGGCCACGACGGTCACCACCACCCAGGTGAGGCTCCCGCCCGCGGCGGCGAGCAGCGGGATGCCGCCGGCCGTGGTCAGGATGACGCCTCCGGTGGTCACGGCGGACAGCAACCCCATCGCGCCGGCCCGCTTGTCCTCGGGGGCCAGCGCGATGAGCAGCCCCTGCATCGTCGGTCCCAGCAGGATCTCCCCGACCGTGAACACCACGACCACGGCAGCGATCGCCGCCGCGCCGCGCGTCACCGTAAGGATCATGAAGCTGGTCCCCATCAGGCAGGTCGCCAGCATGAGCCGCCTGCCGCGGTTCAGCGCTCCGGTCCAGGCGACCAGTCGCACCTGGAACAGCAGCACGATGACGGGGTTGAGGAGGAAGAGCAGTCCCCACAGTGACGGTGACAGGCCGTACTCCCGGACCGCGGCGACCGGGAACACGATCTCGAAGCAGTTGTAGACGGTGCAGGCCAGGAGGCTCGCTGCCGCGGCGACCCGCACGGCCCGCTTCCGGCCTGGCACGGGCGGGGCCTCGCCCTCGCCCTCCGCCTCGGCCTCGTACGACGCGGTGTTTGCCCGGGGAGCGCCGGGGCCGGGGGCGCGCAACCACCGGCAGAGCACCAGGCCGAGCAGGGTGGCCGCCAGTGAGGTCGCCCAGACCGCTTCCCAGCCGACGGGGACCAGGACGGCCCCGAGCGCGGTGCCGACGACGGCCGCGATGTTCATCACCATGCGCATCAGCGCGAACGTCGTGTCGCGGTCGGCCTCCGTGGAGACGTCGGCCGCCAGGGCGTTCAACGCCGTGGTGCGCAGCGTCGCGCCGGTGGTCAGCAGGGCCGCGGCCCCGATGCCGGCCGCGGGTTCGCGCGGCACCAGGAGCAGCAGCAGTGCCGCGGCGCCCTGGACCGCGGTACCGATCAGCAGTACGGCCCGTCGGCTGGTGGCATCCGCGAGCCGTCCGCCGGCCGGCCCGGCGACCAGCCCGACCGCCGACGCCGCGGCCAGCAGGAGACCCGCCGTCGCCTGTGTGACGGGCAGGGTGGTGACGACGTAGATCGTCAGGTAGGCGGTCATCGTCCACTGGCCCGCGTAGCCGAGCGAGGCCAGGACCAGCAGCATGCGCACCGGCGGAGTGACGCGGGCGCCGAGGAGGCCCTCCCACACCGTCATCCGGACGAGCCCGCCAGGGCCTGTTCGCGCTCGTCCTCCCATGTCGCCAGGGTCCCCATCAGGTCGACGCACGCACGCAGGTTCTGCTCCACCTCCGCGCTGTCCGCCCCGTCGACCACGAAGGTCGCTATGGAGTCCGAGCTCGAATGCGCTCCGTCGAACGTCCGGGGTGCGGTGGTCCTGATCGAGTACTGGCGTATGTAGGCGGTGTCCTCGGGTTCGCGGATCGACAGCAGCCGTCCCGCCTTCGGCGGCACGAACAGCCATCCGTACCGCCTGCCTTGGTCGGCGAGGACGGTCTGCCGGCCGTCCTCCAGACCGGCCTGGTGGCGGAGCCACAGGCGCAGGGGGTTGACGCCCGTCGCGAGTGTCAGGGTCTCCACGACGTGGGCTCCGCCGAGCCGGCAGGCGATCTCGCAGAAGACCAGCCCGCCGTCCGGGGTGCGGAACACCTCCAGGTGGAAGGGGCAGAAGCCGACGTCCGGCAGGGCGGCCACGACCCGCTCGGTGTACGCGGTCAGCTCGACGGACTCCGGGGACCCCGGGTCGAGTTGGACGCTGCCCAGCGGAAGCGCTTCCGCGAAGGACAGGCAACCGTTCACGTAGCGGGACACCTGGGCGTACGTCACACCGGCCGAGTCCGTGAACCCGTCGACGTGGTACATCGTGCCGCCCTCGACGTAGGACTCCAGGAGCAGGTCGTCGAAGTCCCAGTCCGCGGCCGCGCGCTGCACCTCGTCCGGCCCGGACAGCAGCTCGACCCCGCGGGAGGCGAAGCCGAGGCGGGGTTTGGCCACCAGGGGGTAGCCGACCCGCTCGGCGAACTCCAGCGCGTCCCGGGTATCGGCGGGTACCAGGAAATCCGCCGTGGGGACGCCGGCCTCCCTCATCCACTGCTTCATGTGGTACTTGTCGCGCCAGGGCAGCGCGTCGGCCAGGCGGAGCCCCGGGATGCCGTACCGGTCCCGTACCCGGGCGCAGCGGAGGATGTCGTCCTCCGTCACGTGAATGACGGCCTTGGTGCCACCGCGCTCGCAGATCGCGTCCATGCGGCGCTCGACCTCGGGTGAAGTGACGTACTCCGGCACGGACTCCAGGTTCGGGAAGTCCGGCGCGTAGGCGTCGCGTGTCTCGTCGCTGGTGATCAGCCGGATGCGGTCCATGGCTTCGGAGAGCCATGCGCCGATCTGGTTCGTGGGAGTGTAAATCCGGTAACAAAGAATCAGCTCGTCGGCCATGGCATCTCCGTGTGCTGTGGCGGCGTGTGACACGTTACAAATATCACCGGCCTGTCGGGCGGACCGCCGGCCGGTCTTGCAGTCCGCCCCGCTCCCGCACCGCCGCGGTACGGGAAGTGCGGGAGCGGGGCGGAGGCCGCGCCTACAGGAGCAGGCCGTCCGGCGTCATACGGCTCAGCACCTCGCGCAGTGCCCCGGCCGCCTCGTCGGCCTCCTCCCGGCTGAGGACCAGCGGCGGCACCAGCATCACGCCGCTCGGCATGCCGCGTACCAGCACGCCGAACCCGTCCCGCAGTTCGTCGGTCAGGGCCTCCGTCCCGTTGGGCAGCGGCGCCCGGGTCTCCTTGTCGGACACCAGCTGGACGCACACCATCAGCCCGATCTGCCGCACGTCCGCGACCGTGGGCAGGTCCAGCAGTTCGCGCAGCCGGTCCGCGAGGTGGGCGCCCACCTTGACGGCGTTGCCGAGCAGGTCCTCCCCCGCGATGATGTCGAGGTTGGCGAGGGCGACGGCGCACGCGGTGGCGTGCCCGCTGTAGGTGAAGCCGACCGGGAAGCCGTCGTCCTTGCCGACCGCCTCGGCGACCTCGCCGCTGACCAGCACCGCGCCGTGCGGGATGTACCCCGAGGTGATGCCCTTGGCGGTGACCAGGATGTCCGGCGTCACGCCGGTGCGCTCGGCCGCGAACCAGTGCCCCAGGCGGCCGAAGGCCGTGACGATCTCGTCGGAGATCAGCAGGATGCCGTACGAGCGGAGCAGCGCGGCCACGCGGGGCCAGTAGTCGTCCGGCGGAACGATCATGCCGCCAGGGCCGAGGACCGGCTCGCCGATCATGGCGGTGATCCGCTCGGGCCCGATCTCCTCGATGGTCGCCCGCAGTTCGCGCAGGCAGAACTCGGTCACGTCCTCGCCGTCGAACGCCTCGCGGTGGAAGACGTCCGGGGTGGTCAGGAACCGGATGTGCGGCAGCATGGGGCCGAAGCCGAGGTGCGCCTCCGCGCCCCCCGACATGCTGCTCGCGCCGTAACTGATGCCGTGGAACCCCTTGTCCAGCGCGAGGATCCACGTCCGGTCCGGCTGGCCGGTGCGGTAGCGGTAGAGCCGGGCCATGCGCAGCGCGATCTCGTTGCCCTCCGCGCCGCCGCTGGTGAAGTACACGTGGTCCAGGCCGTCGGGTGCCAGCTCCGTCAGGCGGGCCGCGAGCTCGATGGCGCGGTCGTTGGTGAACCCCCAACGGGTGTGGTAGTACTCCAGCTTGGCCATCTGCGCGGCGGCCACTTCCCCGAGTTCCCGCCTGCCGTGGCCGACCTGCGTTAACGCGAGGCCCGCGGTGGCGTCCAGGTAGCGGCGGCCCTCGGTGTCCCACAGCTGACAGCCCTGCGCCTGCACGATCACGGTGCGGCGCGTGTCGTCACCGCGCATGTGGGAGTGCATGACGCGGCGGTCGGCATCGACGAGTTTTCCCTGCTCATCCTTGGGGAGGGGGCGGTTCGTGCTAGTCGTCACCTTGTGCTCCTCCTTGGCGTGTCCGACAGGTGGTCCGATGCTCACAGCGTCTTCTTGACGGCCATTGGATCGATCGCTTGACGACGGGCCGGGGCGTTCACGCACTGAGACACGTAGTCGAAAACGCGGGAGCGAGCCCGTGACGGACTCGCTCCCGAGTGGCGCAAGAGTGGCGCGGCGGTGCCGGTCAGGGGCCCGGAGTCACTCGTCCAAAAGCAGCTTGCTTCACGCGCCCATCTCGTACGTCCCGGCCAGCCCCTCGACGCGCTCCCACACCCGCGCGGAGCGGGCGTCGTCGGTGACCGGGCGGCGGACCGCGTCCAGGGCCCAGCGCTGCTGGGCCTCGGTGGCGGAGTCCTTGCCGTGGAGTTCGACGGCGTGCGCGGAGAAGTCGCGGACGAGGACGGCGAACAGTTCGTCGAGGACGTCCGTGTCGAGGTCCGTCAGGCGTGCCTGTTCCAGGATGAGCTGGCCGTGGACGACCAGGGCGAAGAGCTGGCCGACGGCGAGCAGCAGGTCGAGGTCGCGGCTCTGCGCCTCGTCGGGTGCGGCGGTCGTGACGAACGCGCACAGGGCATCCGCCTGCTCGCGGAAGCGGGCGACGTTGGGCACCTCGGCGTAGGCGTCGTAGGCGGCACGCCAGTCGTGGAAGCGTACGGAGCCGAGGCCGCGGGCCGGGCCCTGGCGGAAGAGGAAGGCGTCGTCGGCCGCGTCGAGGCGGGTCGGCACGGGCGCGTACTCGGCCGGGTTCAGCAGGTGGTTGCCCATGAACTTGAGGATCAGCGCGAGGTTGACGTGGACCGTGCCCTCCAGCTTGGGCAGGCCCCGGATCTCGGTGGCGGCCTGGGCGAAGTACGTGTCCTTCTCGAAGCCCTTGGCGGCGATGACGTCCCACATCAGGTCGATGACCTTTTCGCCCTCGGTGGTCACCTTCATCTTCGTCATCGGGTTGAAGAGGAGGTATCGGCGGTCGTCGGGGCCCGCGGTGCGGAAGTAGTCGACGGCGCGGTCGCTGAACAGCTTCATGCCGACGAGGCGGACGTAGGCGTCGGTCAGCTCGCGGCGCACGTGCGGGAAGGCGGTGACGGGGCGGCCGTAGAGGATGCGGTTGTGGGCGTGGGTGACGGCCTCGTACATCGCGTGTTCGCAGATGCCGATGGAGGCGGTGCACAGGTTGAACTTGCCGACGTTGACGGTGTTGAGGGCGGCGTCGAAGGCGGCGCGGCCGGTGTGCAGGATGTCGTCGGGGCCGACCGGGTAGTCGTCGAGGCGGAACTCGCTGACGTACTTCGAGGAGTCGACCACGTTCTTGACCAGGTGGTACGCCTCGTGGCGGCTGTCGGCGGCGAAGAAGACGTAGCCGTCCGGGCCTTCGACGTCGGTGCGGCGGCCGAAGACGGAGACGAGGCCGGCGGCGTTGCCGTTGCCGATGTAGTACTTGGCGCCACTGGCGCGGAAGCCGCCGTTGCCGTCGGGCTCCAGCAGCATGTCGGTGGAGTAGATGTCGGCGCCGTGCGTCTTCTCGGACAGGCCGAAGGCGAACACCTCGCCCTGGGCGAGGAGTTCGGCCGCGCGGGCGCGGGCGGCGGCGTTGTCGCTCTGCCAGACCGGACCGAGGCCGAGGATGGTGACCTGCCACGCGTACCAGTAGTCCAGGCCGTAGAAGCCGAAGATCTCGTTGAGGGCGGCGATCCGGGCGGTGTCCCAGCGCTTGTCCTGCTGCCCGCCGGAGGCGGCGGCCGGGGTGAGGAAGGTCGCGAACAGCCCCTCCTTCGCCGAGAACGCGAGGAAGTCCGCCAGCCAGGCGCGCGAGCGGTAGTCCTCGATCAGCCGGCGCTTTCCGCGGCCCTCGAACCAGTCGACGGTGGCGCGCAGCAGCCTGCGCGTCTCGGGGTCGAAGTGCGCCGGGTCGTAAGTGTGCGGGTTGAAGAGCAGCGGGTCGGCCATGAGGTCCGCCTTTCGGGACGAGGGTGGGTGGGAAGAGGGGGCAGGGGTTCGGCCCTGGGTCGCCGGCGCGGCGGGCGGCCGGCCCGGCGATCCGGTTCAGGGCTGCTCGGGCCGCAAGGCGTGGAGGGTGGCCAGCACGTCCTCCAGCCAGGCGATCGTCATGCGCTCGTACGCAATGCCGCCGCGCAGCACGACGTGCTGGAGCTGCTGCCCGGCGTCGGGCGCCGCGGGAGCCTCGGGTCCGGTGAAGTCGCGAAGCTCCCCCGCGAGGTAGTGCGTGAGCCGGTCGGTGTGCGCCTGATGGTGCCGCTCGACCTCGCGGATCAGTGCCGCCGGGTCGTCGAAGGCGGCGCCGCGGATCTTCACCGCGAGGTCGTGCCGCACGCTTTCGGGCTCGATCGGTTCGTGCAGCCACCGGGACAGGGCGGTCCGGCCGAGGGCGGCGACGGAGTACTCCTTCTTGTCCGGCCGGGCCTGCTGCGGCACCTCGCGGACGTCGACCCAGCCGTCGCCCTCCATGCGCTTGAGCACGCGGTAGATCTGCTGGTGGGTGGCGGTCCAGAAGTAGCCGATGGACCGCTCGAAGCGCCGGGCCAGCTCGTAGCCGGAGCCCGGCTTCTCCAGCAGGGAGACGAGGATCGCGTGTTCGAGCGCCATGCCCCGATCCTTCTATGCAACGAGTTGCATAGACAAGCGGCCACGGGCAGGTGAGACGCGGGTCACCCGCGGGGCCCGGGCGGACGGAAGGCGGTGCCCCGGCCGGGAAGAAGGCGGTGCCCGCCCCGGGTCAGGCCGGGACCCGGAGCCGTACGGCCAGGAAGCTGGGCTCGCGGCACAGCTTCTCGTACCGGGCTTCGTCGGTTTCCCGCAGCCGGGGCAGGGGGCGCGGCTCGACGAGGCGTTCCAGGACGAAGCCGGCGGATAGCCACTCTTCCATGAGGGCCTGCAGGGTCATGCGCTGGTAGCGGATGGTCATCGAGGGGTCGGGGAGCTTGGCGTCCACCCAGGTCCCGTCGAAGTAGGAGCCGCCGTGGTACAGCCACTCGGCCGTGGGATGGGTGGTGGACAGCACTAGCCACCCGCCGGGACGCAGTACGCGCCGGAGCTCGGCCAGCAGCCGGGCCCGCGCCGCGACGTGGTGGTAGACCAGCGCGCACACGGCTCCGTCGAAGACGGCGTCACCGGCGAAGTCGAGGGGCGCCTCCAGGTCGTGCAGCCGCAGCTCGGCCCGGTCGCCCACCCGCTCGCGGGCGTGCCGCAGCAGCGTCGCGCTGCCGTCGATCCCGGTGACACGGGCTCCCCGGTCCAGCAGGTCCGCCGTGTAGTGCCCGGCGCCGCACCCGGCGTCCAGGAGCCATAAGCCGGCGACCTCGCCCGCGAGGTCCAGCACCGCCGGCCGGTCGACGCAGGCGTTGTAGGGGCTGGTGCCGGCCAGCCCGGCGAAGTAATCGCCCAGCCTGCCGTGATATGCGTTCTCAGGAGATGTCACGGCAGCATCCTGGCATCCCCTTCCCGAGGTCGGCGCCGGCCTCGGTGGAGGGGGTCCGGAGACCGGCGCCGAGTCTGGTGGGCGGCTTCCGCCGCCGCGCCTGGGGCCGTGCTCCCCCACTTTCCGGCGCCCTCCGAACCTGGTCAACCGCAACCGGTTGGACGGGCAGCCGCCCCGGTCACGCGTACGGGCGGGGCTCTTGCCGTCCGACGTACTCCCGCAGGTGCCGGGCCGTCAGCGTGTCGCCCGTGGCGACGAGGTCGGCGGGGGTGCCCTCGAAAACGACGCGGCCGCCGTCGTGGCCGGCGCCGGGGCCGAGGTCCACGATCCAGTCCGCGTGCGCCATCACCGCCTGGTGGTGCTCGATGACGACGACCGAGTTGCCGTCGTCCACCAAGCGGTCGAGCAGCGCGAGCAACTGGTCGACGTCGGCCATGTGCAGGCCGGTGGTGGGCTCGTCCAGGACGTACGTCGTCGCCTTCTCGTTCATGTGGATGGCCAGTTTGATGCGCTGCCGCTCGCCGCCGGAGAGGGTGCTGAGCGGCTGGCCGAGCCGCAGGTACCCCAGCCCCACGTCGGCGAGCCGCCCGAGGATGGCGTGCGCCTGCCCGGAGGGGAAGAACGCGTGCGCCTCCGCCACGGACATCGCCAGCACCTCGCTGATGTCCTTGCCGCGCAGCTTGTACGTGAGCACCTTCGGCGTGAAGCGCTTGCCCTCGCACTCCTCGCACACGGACGCCACCCCCGCCATCATGGCAAGGTCGGTGTAGACGAGCCCGATGCCGTTGCAGTGCGGGCAGGCGCCCTCGGAGTTGGCGCTGAACAGTGCCGCCTTGACGCCGTTGGCCTTGGCGAAGGCGGTACGGACCGGGTTCAGCAGGCCGGTGTACGTGGCCGGGTTGGAGCGGCGCGAACCGCGGATCGGCGACTGGTCGGCGACGGCGACGCCCTCGCGCCCCGCGACGTACCCGTGGATGAGCGAACTCTTGCCGGAGCCCGCGACCCCGGTGACGACGGTCAGCACTCCCAGGGGTATCCCCACGCTGACGTCGCGCAGGTTGTGCCGGTCGGCGCCCTCGATCGCGAGGGTGCCGCGGGGCGTGCGCACCGGCTCGCGCAGCCCGGCCCGGTGCTCCAGGTACCGCCCGGTCAGCGTCCCGGAGGCGCGCAGCCCCGGCACGTCCCCCGAGTAGCAGATCCGGCCGCCGTCCGTGCCCGCGCCCGGTCCGAGGTCCACGACGTGGTCGGCGATCGTGACGACCTCCGGCTTGTGCTCGACGACCAGCACCGTGTTGCCCTTGTCGCGCAGGCGCAGCAGCAGGCCGTTCATCCGCTGGATGTCGTGCGGGTGCAGTCCGACGGTGGGCTCGTCGAAGACGTACGTGACGTCGGTCAGGCTGGAGCCGAGGTGCCGCACCATCTTGACGCGCTGCGCCTCGCCGCCGGAGAGGGTGCCCGCGGGCCGGTCCAGGCTCAGGTAGCCGAGGCCGATCTCCACCAGGGAGTCGAGCAGGTGCCGCAGGTTGGCGAGGAGCGGCGCCACGGACGGGTCGTCGACCGAGCGCAGGAACGTGGCGAGATCGCTGATCTGCATGGCCGAGCACCGCGCGATGCTGACGCCGTTGACGGTGCAGGACAGCGCGGCGGCACTCAGCCGGGCGCCGCCGCAGGCAGGGCATTCGGCGAAGGTCACCGCCCGGTCCACGAAGGCCCGGATGTGGGGTTGCAGCGCGTCGCGGTCCTTGGACAGGAAGAGCCGCTGGACCTTGGTGACGAGCCCCTCGTACGTCGTGTTGAGGGCGGCGGCCTTCACCTTGGTCGCGGGCTTGTGGAGGAAGTCCTGCCACTCCTGGTCGGTGTAGTCCTTGAGCTTCTTGTCCGGCGGGAAGAAGCCGCAGCCCGCCATGACCTGCCAGTACCAGGAGCCCACGGCGAAGTTGGGCACCGTGACGGCGCCCTCGTCGAGGGAGAGCTCCCGGTCCACGAGCTGGTCGACGTCGATCGTCGAGACCTGGCCGATCCCCTCGCACTCGGGGCACATGCCCTCGGCGCTGTTGAAGCTGAAGGCGCTGGAGGTGCCGATGTGAGGAGTTCCGAGGCGGCTGAAAATGATCCGCAGCATGGTGTACGCGTCGGTGGCGGTGCCCACGGTGGAACGGGAGTTGGCGCCCATCCGCTCCTGGTCGACGATGATCGCGGCGCTCAGGTTGCGCAGTTCGTCCACGTCCGGGCGGCCCGCGCTCGGCATGAAGGACTGGACGAAAGCGGTGTACGTCTCGTTGATCAGCCGCTGGGCCTCGGCGGCGATGGTGCCGAAGACCAGCGACGACTTGCCCGATCCGGAGACTCCGGTGAAGACGGTGAGCCGCCGCTTGGGCAGGTCCAGCGACACGTCGGCCAGGTTGTTCTCCCGCGCGCCGCGAACCTGGATCACGTGGTGCAGGTCGGCGGCGGCCGGCTGGGGGCTCGCGGGGGCAGCAGGCATGACGGGTTCCTTCTCCTTCGGTGCGGCGGCCGGACGGTGGCGCCTCGAACGGTCGGCACGACCGAGGGCGGGCAGCAGCCGCCGGCCCCCGTCGTGTGGCCGTACTCTGCCACACTTTCCGCGTACGGTGTACTCAAATACGGCGCACGGCGGGACACGCCGGCGGGCGTTCCCCGGCGCCGACAACCACTGGGGCACCGGCGTGCGCAGCACTGTGGTCGTTCTACGGTGCGCCCGTAGAGACGGGTGTCGCGGGCGGTGGTGACACTCGGGGGCGAGCCGCCGACCCCGAGGACAGACGATGCGACCGAAACTCAAGCCCGACGTGCTGTACGTGCCCACCGCAGACGGGGTGCACCTGTTCGGCGCCGGCGCCAACCTCGAACTGCGGGGCGGCGCCATCTACCAGTGGGTGGACCGGCTGGCGCCGCACCTGAACGGCACCACCACCCTGGACGGCCTGCTGAACGGGCTGCCGGACGACAAGCGTGCCGTGGTCGCGGCACTGCTGCGGCGCCTGGAGGACGGCGGCTGCCTGACCGACGCGGAGGAGGACGAGCCGCACGGCCTGACGCCCCGTGAACTGGAGACGTACGCGGCCGAGATCGCCTTCGTCGAGTACTACCGCGGCTCGGCGGCCCGGCGCTTCGAGACGTACCGGAACAGCTCGGTGGTGGTGCTGGGCGCCGGGCCCGCGTTCACGGCGCTGATCTCGTCGGCGCTGCACTCGGGTGTCCGCAGGCTGCGCGCGGCGTGCACCCCGGAGTTCCCCACCGACGAGGACCGGCTGGCCGAGCTGACCGGTGAGGCCGTGCGGCGCGATCCGGACCAGGAGTTGATCCGGACGGTCCTGTCCGACGACTCCGACGAGGAGCTCGTGAAGGCGCTGGACGGTGCCGACGCCGTCGTCCACGTGTCCTCGGCGCCGGTGGCGGACCGGGCCGTGCGGCTGCACCGGCTGTGCGAACAGGCGGGCCGGCTGCTCGTGCAAGGCGTCGTGCTGGACGACGTCGCATGGCTGGGCCCGTCCGGCGCCGCCTGGGCGTCGGCCTGGCAGCGCTTGGCGGCGCCGGAGCCGTCCCGGCCCAACGCCTTCCTCACCGGGCCGGCCGCCGCCGTGGTCGCAAGTCACCTGGGCCTGGCGTGCTTCACCGCGCTGACGGGCGCGCGGGACGACGAGCGGGCCACGCTGACCCGGATCGACCTGGAGACACTGCGCACCTCGACGCACTCCTTCCTCCCGCACCCCTCCGCCGCGGACGCGCCGGAGGAGAGTGCGGAGGAGTTCGGGCAGCGCGTCGAACGGCTCGGCTCGGCCGCCCCGTTGAGCGGGGAGGAGTTCTCCGCGCGTGCCGCGACCTGCTTCGACCGGTACACGGGGGTACTGCGGGCGCTGGAGGAAGGCGATTTCACACAGCTGCCGCTGAACGTGACCGAGGCGGTGCGCCCCGAGGGGACCGGCGAGCGGGTCTTCGGCTGGGGCACCGGCTTCGCCGAGGCCCGGCAGCGGGCCGCGCTGCGCGGTCTGGCCCGGTACGCGGTGACGGCGCCCGACCCGCGGCGGTTCGCCGACGACGGCTCGGTGCGGGGCTGGGACCTGGTCGGCAAGGAGGTCACGGCGGTGCCGGCCGACGACGTGTTCGTGCCCGGTCCCGGCGTGGCCGCCGCCCTGGACTGGACGGAGGCGGTCACCGCGGCGGTCGCGCAGCAGTGTGCGCGGCTGGCGGTCGAGGACGTACGGCGGGGTGTCGTCGAAGCGGTCCCGCTGGACGTGGCGGGCGCGCCGCTGGAGGAGGCCGGCCGCCGTCATCTGGACATGCTGCGTGCGGCGGACGGCGAGGTGGTGGCCGCCGACGTCGGCGCCGGGCTCGGCGTGCCGGTGCTGGCCTGGTGGCAGGGGGGCCGGCCGGTCGGGGTGACCTGCGGCCCCGGCGCGGTGACCGACGGGCTGGAACTGGCCCTGCTGGACCGGCAGTCCGGGCTGACCGGTGAGGCAGCGTACGCTCCGGCGCCGGAATCCGGCCTCGGCGCGCCGCCCGGGGAGGCAGCCGGTGCAGCCGTACCGGCCGGTGCGGAACTGCCCGCGCTGGTCGAGGCGCTGGCGTCCCGGGGGAAGCCGCCGGTCGTGGTGCCGCTCGACCACGATCCGGCGGTGCACGAGGTGCTGCCGTACATCGTCCGGGTGGTGCTCGGATGACCGAGGTCTCCGACGGCCGGGCCGGCACGCTGGGGCTGCGGTTCTGGTACGACACCTTCGAGGGCGTGCAGGAGCTCTTCGCCGAGGGGCACGGTTCCGAGGGCGGCCCTGACGATCCGCTGCCGAGCAAGACGTACCGCGGGCTGCCCCGCCATGTGCTGGCGCCGCCGCCCCGGCGCGTCGGCGACGCGCGCTGGTCCTTCCCCGGCTTCCGCGACCGGCACCCCGGGGGCCCGCCGCGTAGGCCCTGGGACGGGAGCGCACTGTCCGCGCTGCTGCACCACACGTACGGCTTCGGCCGGATCGAGCTGGGACCGCAGTCGGCCTGGCCCTACCACCGGCTGGTCGCCTCCGCGCGCTGCTTCTACCCGGTGGAACTGTACGTGTGGCTGAACGGCGACACCGGTGACGTGCCGGCGGGGTGCTACCACTACGACCCGGTCCACCACGCGCTGACCGCGCTGCGGTCCGGCGGGGTGCCGGACGAGCTGCGGGCGGCGGTGGCGGGCGCGCGACGGGACACGGCCGCGCTGGTCGTGCTGACCGCGTACTTCCGCAAGACCGCGTTCCGGTACCGCGACTACGCCTACCGGCTGTGCGCCCAGGAGTGCGGCATGGTCATCGGCAACGCGCTGCTGGTGGCGGGCGCGCTCGGCCTGGACGCCCGCGTGCACCACCGGTTCCCCGACGAGCCGGTGAACCGGGCGCTGGGCGTCGACGGCGCGGAGGAGACCGCGTTCGCCGTGCTGGAGGTCGGTACGCGGGACGCCGTGGGCGCCCGGCCGGCGCCGGGACTGCCGCCGCTCGTCACGGAACACGTGCGTACCTGCGGGGAGGACGCGGCGCGCTGGTCGCGGCTGGCCGCGCTGGACCACGCCGCCCGGCTCACCGGCGACGCGCGGCCGGCGCCGGTCGACCCGGCACCGTTCCACCTGCCCGTGCCCGGCCGGGCCGTGCCGTTCGCGGAGGACGTCCGGCCGCCGGAGAGCGTCGAGTTGGGCGACGCGCTGCGCCGGCGGGACTCGGGTGGGCGGATGTTCCAGCCGGCCCGCGCTCCGCTGCCCGAGCGGCAGCTCGCGGACCTCCTCAGGTACGCGCTGGAACCGGTGCCGTCCGACCACCGCGAGGCGCCGCTGCCGCCGCTGGTGGACTGCCACGTACTCGCCCTCCACACCACGGGCCCGGCCGCCGGGCTGTACCGGCTGGACCCCGCGCCCGCGCTCGTGCCCGTGCCAGGACGCGATGGGCGGCCCACGGTGGCCATGCTGTGCGACCGCACGCCCTCGGTGAACACGGCGCGCGCGAACGCGGTCGTCTTCCTCTCGGTGGACCGGTACGAGGGCGCCCGCCGGTTCGGGGACCGCGGCTACCGCATCCTGCACCACGAGGCCGGCATCGCGGCCCAGCGGATCAGTGTGCTGGCCGCCGCCGAGGGGCTGTCGGCCCGGATCACCAACGGCTACGACGACCGGGTCGTCCGGGAGCTGATCGGCAGCGGCGGCGACGCGCAGGTGCCCGTGTTCGCCATCGTGCTGGGCCGGCGGCAGGCCACGTCCCAGTACGAGCCCCCGCTGGACTGGTGACCACAGGCACCGTAGGGCGCCCGGTGCCCGCAGATCCTACGGGCCGTCCGTAGAGACCCGGGGCCCCCGCGGATCACACAATCGGCTCGGACAGCGGGCGACCGCCGTCCGCAACCGTCACCCACAGAGGAAGGAGGGACACGACATGGACGCGAACCTGGTACTGGACCTCGACGACCTGAGCGTGGACCAGCTCGACATCCTGCCGACCGCCCCCGGCTCCACCCTGGAGTCGATCAACGTCGGTCACGCGATGGTCGAGATCGGCGCATCCAACTGCACCTCGCAGGGCTCGCCGGCGAGCTGCTGCTCTTGTTGCTGCTGCTGATCCGGTGACACGGCCGGGCCGTGTCCGGCGCTTCGGCGCCGGGCACGGCCCGGTACCGCTGGACAACCGGTGTCACCACGACCGACCCGAAGAACCAAGGAGGCGAACGTGCCGGATCGGCCGACCGGTCTCGCGGTACGCGGCGAGGGCCTGCTCGCGCACGCGGTCCGCACCGAGCTCTCCCGCCGTCAGCTGCTGGCAGGCGAGGGCGGCGGCCGCTGCGCCGGGGTGCTCACCGCCGACGACGGCTGGCAGGACACCGTTCAGGCGGGCAACCCGGCGCTGCCGTGGCTGCCGGTCCGGGTGGAGCTGGGCAACGTCGTCATCGGACCGCTGGTGCTGCCGGGGCAGCCGGGATGCGCGCAGTGCGCCCGTACCCGCAGGGACCGCGCACTGGGGCCCGCCAGCCCGCGCGCCGAACTGCTGCGCCGCCACGGCGACCGGCTGGCCTCCCGGCCGTCGCCGCTGCTGTCGGCCTGGACCCGCGACGCGGTCGCCGCGGTCGTGGCGGCCGAGGCCGCCGCCGTACTCGACGACCCGGAACGTGCCGGCACCCGCAACGCGGTCACGATGATCGGGCTGGCCACGCTCACCGCCGACCGGCACCCGTTCCTGCCCGACCCCTGCTGTTCCCGGTGCGGCCGCCTGCCCGACGACCGGCCGCCGGTGATGATGGACACGCCGCGCCCCAAACTGGCCCCGGACGTCTACCGCGTCCGCAGCCTGGACACGGACTGGGACGGCCTGCTCCGCACCTACGTGGACGGGCACACCGGCATCGTCCGGCAGCTGGACGTCCGGACGGACTACGCGTACCCCATGGTGTCCGCGCCGCTGCGGCTGCCCGACGGCATCCAGGAAGCGGGGTTCGGCCGCGGTCTGGACTACGGCGGCTGCGAACGTACCGCGCTGGCCGAGGCGTTGGAGCGGCTGGGCGGGGCGCGGCCCGGCGGCCGGCGCACGACGGTGCGCGCGGGCTACCGGGAGGTCGCCGACCGTGCGGTCTGCCCGACCGACCTGGGCCTGTACCCGCCGGACCGGTACGAGGACCCGGAGTTCCCCTACCCCGTGTTCACCCCGGACCTGGAGATCAACTGGGTGTGGGGGCACTCCTTCGGCCGCGGCGAGCCCGTGCTCGTGCCAGAGGACTACGCCTACTACCGGACCCGGCACGGGAATTCCTCGGCGCGCCCGCTGGCCTACGAGGTGTCCAACGGCTGCGCCCTGGGCGGCTGCCTGGAGGAGGCCGCGCTGCACGGCATCCTGGAGCTGGCCGAGCGGGACGCGTTCCTGCTCACCTGGTACGCCCGGCTGCCGGTGCCGCGCGTGGACCTGGCCACCGTCTCCGAGCCGGCGGTCAAGCTGCTGGCCGAGCGGATACGGCAGGAGAGCGGGCACCGGGTCGCCGCCTTCGCCACCACGCCCGAGCACGGCATCGCGACCTCGTGGGTGATGGCCGTACACCCTGGCGGGGGGCCGGAGCCCGCCGCGATCTGTGCGGCCGGCGCCCACTTCGACCCCGAACAGGCACTGCTCAACGGCCTGCTGGAGCTCACCGCCAACCTGGGCTGGAACCGCGCCGCCTACCGCGAGGAGCTGCGCAGGATCGCGGGGATGGTCGCCGATCCGTACACGGTGCGCGAGATGCGCGACCACGCACTGCTGTACTGCCACCCGGACGCGTACGACCGGTTCGCCTTCCTGCCGGGCGAAGACGCGGAGCAGCCGGTGGCCGAGGCGTTCGCCCGTGCGACGTGCCGGCCGCGCGGCGACGACCTGCGCGAGGACCTGGCCGAGGTGGTCGAACGTTTCACCAGCCGTGGTCTGGACGTCATCGTGGTCGACCAGAGCACCGACGAACACCGCGCCGCCGGGTTCGCCTGCGCGAAGGTGATCATTCCAGGGCTGCTGCCGATGACCTTCGGGCACCGGATGCGCCGTACCCACGGCCTGCCGCGGCTGCGCGAGTTGCCGGCCAGGCTCGGGTACCGGAACGGACCGCTGGAGCCGGCGGACGTCAATCCGCATCCGCACCCGTTCCCGTGAACCCGTACGTGAAGGCAGGAACAGTGATGAGTGGCTTCCAGGTCGCGGACACATTCGGCGTACGCATCGGCGGTCTGCCGGTGTCGGTGCTGGACGGGCTGCGGTCGACCGAGGTGTGGCGCCGGATCGGCGCGCTACTCGACAGCGAGCGGGAACTGACCGAGCGAGGCGAGAAACTGTCCGACGCGCTGTACGAGCTGATCGGGCGCGACCCGGCCGCCAAACCGGCGCTGGTCGCACTGCGCCGTTCCGTCCACAACCAGCGGCTGCCCGCCGCGCGCTGCTGGAACGACGAGGTGCGCGCCGCGCTGCCCGCCGAGCTGGCGGCGGACGTCAAGCAGTGGGCGGACCTGCTGGCGGCCCACCGCCAGGACCTCGCGTGGCTGGACGTCCTGCTCACCCAGGACGCGCCCGCCCGGCACGCGGCGCTGCGGCAGGCGGCCGGCCACCCGGTGTTCCGGCACGGTCTGATCCAGGGCAGCCCGGTGCTCCACGAGCAGCTCGGCAAGTGGCTGGGACGTCCCGAGGACAGCCCGCCGGACCGGAAACTCGCGCTGCGGCTGGCCAAGTACCTGTCCCGGGTGGCGGCCAAGACCAGCCCGTTCAGCACCTTCACCATCAGCGGGCTCGGCCGCTGGGACGGGCCGCGCACCGCCTCGCGCGGCCTCGCGGTGCGCGACACCGTCGAGATCAACCTGTGGGTCGTCCAGCAGCTCGTCCGGCAACTGCGCGAGCATCCCGCCCTGGCGGCCACCGCACGGCTGCGGGTCAACCCGAGTGCACGGCCGGCCGACGGGCACTGGGAGTTCCTGGGGCCGGGCGAGGAGGAGCCGCTGCGCACCCTGCCGATGTCCGCGCCGGTCCTGGCCTGCCTGGACTTCGTCGCCGTCGACGGCGGCCGGCTGCGCCGCGACGTGGTGGCGCACCTGGAGGAGCGCAGCGGCGCCGGCCCCGAGCAGGCCGCGCGCTATGTCGAGCGGCTGACCGACCTCGGCCTGCTGGAGGTGGTGGCGCCGTTCTCCGAGCAGGCGGCGGATCCGCTCGCCGCACTGCGGGAGTGGGTGGACACCGGCGGGCCGGCGCTGGCGGAGGTGTCCGCCCGGCTCAAGGAGGTGGCCACGCTGCTGGCGGGCTATCCGGAGCTGACCGGTCCGGACGACCGCGCCCGGCGCAACCGCGAGATCCACCGGGCGCTGGACGGGCTCGCCGCACACCTCGCGCCGGGGCGCGTCACCGTGCCGGCCAAGAACCACATCATCGAGAACGCCCTGCTCGTCGGGCCGCCCGCCGGCCAGGACCGGCAGGAGTGGGAGCCGGTGCTGCGGGACCTGGACACCGTCCGGCGCTGCTACGCGGCGCTCGACCCCGCGCTGCCCGGCCGCGTGGCCCTGGCCCGGCTGTTCACCGACCGCTTCGGAACCGGCGCGGGCGTACCGTTCCTCGCGTTCCACCGCGCCGTGCAGGAAGAACTGCGCGCGGACGAGCGGCTGTCCGGCCTGCTGTCGGTCTCGCAGCACGGATATGCGCCGCTCGCCGACAGCCCGCTGCCGCGCATCAAGGAACTGCTGCGCATACGCGACGAGCTGACCGGCGCCGCGCTGGACGGGCAGCCGGACGCCGACGGGGTGGTACGGGTCGATCCCGGCCGGCTGTCCGCACTGGCCGACGGCTGGCCCGAGTGGCTGCGCGCGCCCGGGTCGGTCGCGTTCTACGGGCAGGTCACCGGCGAACACGGTGGCACGGACGGGTTCGTGGTCAACGCGGTCAACGCCGGACACGGGCGGGGCCGCGACCGGATCCGCCGGCTGCTGGGCCAGGCCGGCGTCACCGTGGCCGGCGAACCGGTCCGCTCGCCCAAGGGCGTGGTGCTCGCGGACACCTGCCGCCACTACGGCAGCAACGTGGGCCTGCGCGAGCCGGCCGTACCCGACGAGATCGACTACCCCGGCGCGACGGGCCCGCGTCCCGCGGGGCGGCGCATCCCGCTGCGCGACCTCGAAGTGCGCCACGACCCCGGGCCCGACCTGCTCGTGCTGTGGTCGCGTACCCGGGACTGCCAGGTCCGGCCCGTGCACCCCAGCCTGATCGCGGAGTTCTGGCTGCCGCCGGCGATGCGGCTGCTGATCCAGGCGTTCGGCGACACGCCGACCCTGCTCATCCCCGGCCGCCGGATGTTCGGCGACATCCCCCCCGCCGCGGCGCACGGTGTGCTGCGCGAGCCCAGGATCACGATCGGCACGGTCACGGTCAGCCGCCGCCAGTGGGTCTTCCGCACCGGCGACGCGCCGGTGCGGGCCAGGGGCGAGGCGGACGGCCGCTACCTGCTGCGGCTGGCCTCGTGGCTCCGCGAACACGGCGTACCCGACCGCTGCTTCGTCCGCGCGCTGGACCCGTCCTCGCTGACCGGCGGCAACGTATGGCAGCTCAAGTCGCGCAAACCGCTCTACATCGACTTCGCCAACCTGCTGCTGGTCGGGCTGTTCGAGCGGATGCTCGCCGAGGAGGGCAATCTGCTGTTCCTCCAGGAGGCACTGCCCGACCCGGCCACCGCGCCGCACTACGGCGACGCGGGGGCCCGCGTCACCGAATACCTGGTGGAGGTCGGAGAGCATGCCCGCCACTGACCGCACGGTGGACCCGGTCACCGCCGGCGCGTCCGACTGGGTGTGCGCCCACGTCTTCTACGACACCGGACACGACGCCTTGCTGGCCGGCTGCGTACGGCCGCTGGTCGCCGGCCTCTTCGCCGACGGGCTGCTGCACCGCTACTTCTTCCTGCGGTACTGGGAGGGCGGCCCGCACGTGCGGCTGCGCCTGCTGCCCACCGGCACGGAAGCCGCGGCCGAGCTACGGCGGCGCACCGTCGCGTCGGTGGGCGCCTTCCTCGAAAGCAGCCCGGCGCCGGACACCGTGGACCGCGCACGCTACCGCGCGCTGGCCGGCGAACTGGCCGCCATGGAAGGCATGCCGGAGCACGACCGGGTACTGCGCCCGAACAACACGGTCGAGTTCCTGCCGTACCGGCGCGAGCACGAGGTGTACGGCCACGGCACCGCCATGGCCGCCACCGAGGAGCACTTCCAGGAGTCCAGCGAACTGGCCCTGGCACTCGTGGCGGCCGGGACGACGAGTCGGCAGCGGGCCCTGGTCGGCCTGGACCTGATGCTGGGCGTACTGGCCCTCTGCGACGACCTGCGCACGCAGTGGGTCGACAGCGGGCAGCCGCTCATCCCCTTCGCCCGCGGCGCCGAACCCGCCGACACCGAAGCGCACTACCGGGCGCGCCGGGAGCAGTTGCGGGAACGGGCGCTGCGGGTGTGGCGGCTCGCGCCCGAACCGGCGGGCGCGACCCCGCAGGCGCACTGGCTGCGCTCGGTACGCACGCTGCGGGACCGGCTCAGCGGCTGGGAGGACTCCGGCGCCTTCACTTCCGAACGGGCGCGTACTCCCCTGGCCCAAGGCCCCGACCTGGCCGCGCTGCCGCACCCCGCCACCACGCTGACGCTGCTGCGCTGCGTGCACCTGGCCAACAACCGCCTCGGCCTGACGCTGGACCAGGAGAACCAGCTGCGCTTCCTGGCGGGGCGGATCGTCACCGACCTGTCGCGGACCTCGGCCTCCTGAGCGGTACCGCGTGGTGTGCGCGGGCCCGCTCCAGGGCGAGCCCACCCGGCGCCGCCTGGCTGTCGGGCGGCTGCTCGGACGGTGTCGCCGGGATCGCGGCGGCCAGTTCCTGGCGGCCTGAGATGCCCAGTTTCCGGTAGACGCCGGAGAGATGGAACTCCACCGTCCGCATGGTCAGGAACAGCATCTGGGAGATCTGCCGGTTGGTGTGGCCGCTGCGGGCCAGCCCGGCGATCTTCACCTCCTGCGGTGTCAGCAGCGGGTGCGAGCGGACCGGCGCCTCGTACGCCGGCGCCGGCTCCGGCACCTCCCGCAGCCGCTCGACCAACGGCCCGGCACCGCACTCGCCGGCCAGGGCGAGCGCCGCCGCGAACGCGCGGTGCGCGTCGGCCGGCCGCCCCGCGTCGTGCAGCGCCGCGCCCAGATCGGCCCTGGCCGCCGCCAGCTCCAGCCGGGCGGGTGAGGCTTCGAGGTGCCGCACCGCCTCGGTCAGCATCGTCAGCCGGGCCTCGCCCTGCCGGGTCATGGCCAGTGCGTGCCGGGCGGTGCCGATCGCGCGCGGCGTCCCCCAGCGGCAGGCGGCCTCCAGTTCCTCGCGGGCCAGGGGCTCGGCCCGGTCGGCCGCGCCGCCGGCGACCAGCGCGAGCGCGGCGCGGGACCGCCACGGCAGGACCGCCGGGCTGACGACGCCCCTGCGGCTCAGCTGCCGCCCCGCGGCGAGCAGGTCCTCGGCCGCCAGGTCCGGTGCGCCGCACTGCTGCCGCAGGGCCGCCCTGGCCGCGAGCAGATACGGTTCCTCGTACCGTTCCCACAGGTCGCCGTCCGGCCCGTGTTCCGCGGGGCCGACCTCGGCCAGCAGCGCCGCCGCCTCGTCACCGGCGCCGGACAGCGCCAGCGCCTCCACCAGCGCGGCCACCGCCATACCAGAGATGATGGGCAGCGCGCTGGTGCTGGGGCGCATCTCCTCGACCACCGGCCGCAGAATCGCGACGGCGCCCGGCAGGTCCCCGGTGACCCGGCAGATCTTGGCGCGGAAGATGTCCGCCGTCAGGCAGGACCGCCGGCTGGACACCGCGCGGCTGAGCCTGCCGGACCGCCAGCAGTGGGCGCGGGCCTCGGTCAGCTCGTCGGCGCGGATCAGCACCGCACAGCTCTGCCAGATGCGCCCGAGATCGCTCCCGGTGCCGGTCAGCGCCTCCCGGGCGTGGGCGAGGGCCGCTGCCCGGTCCGTTCCCCGGTCGCAGGCGAGCGCGGCCCGCAGGTTGGCCAGTTCCCTGCACGGCTCGGCGGCCGGCTCGTCCGCCAGCCGGCGGGCCGCCTCGGAGGGGCCCGCCGGGTCCAGCAGGGAAACCGTCGCCCTCCTCAGCGTCAGCTTGCGGACGGCCGCCGGGTGGCCGGTGCCCATGCGGCCTGCCGTCTCGTCCAGTACGGACACGGCGTCCGCCGGCCTGGCCCGGTCGACCAGCATGGCGGCCACGTCCAGGGCCAGTTCGGCGCAGACCTCGGGGTCCTCGGTCTCGCGCAGCACGGCGTCCAGTTCGCTCAGCGCGAGGTCGGGGTCGACGAACGTCTCGGCCTCGGCGAGTTCGCGGCGTACCGCGGACCGCACGTCGGCGGGCAGCCGGTCGCGCAGCACGCACCGCAGGTAGCGGCTCGCCTCGTCGGCCTTCCCCTCGTGCAGCAGTTTGCGTGCCGCCGTCCGCAGCGGCTCGACCGCCCAGTCCAGCCCGGTCGGGCCGGCGGCCGCGAGCTGCCGGGCCACCTGTTCCGCCCCCCGCTGCTCGTCGCGCAGGATCCCGGCCACCCGCAGGTGCGCGCCGATCCGGGAGCCGACCGGCATGCCGGCGAGCACGGCGCTGCCCAGCAGCGGGTACCGGAAGGCCGGCGGCACCCGGTTGGCGAGAACCTGCCGTTCGACGAGGGTGTCGATCGCCCGGAGCGCGTCCGGCATCGGCAGCTCGGCCAGCACGGCGGCGTAGGCGACCTCCGCGCTGTCGCCCAGGACCGCGACAGCCCTGGCCATGGCCAGGGCTGGTCGGGGCAGGTCGTCGAGCCACCGCCGCGTACATCGCAGCACCTCGGGCCCGGCCGCGCCACGCAGTTCCCGTGCCGAGACGGCCGTGCCGGGGCGGCCGGCCAGCTGGGCCAGCAGCAGGCCCGGGTTGCCGCCGGTCTGCTCCAGGCACACGGCGGCCGCGGCGGCGTCGAGCGTGACGCCGCACCGGTCGGCGGCGAACCCCGCGATCTCGTCCTCCGGCAGGCCCGCCAGCTCGATGTGCTCGGCGCGCGCGAGGAGTTCGGCCACCTCGTCCGGCCGGCCGTCCCCCTCGCCGTCGCCGACCGCGCCGACGATCAGCAGCGGTACGGGACGGTCGAGCGAGGCCATGGCCGCCAGCCAGCGCGCCGACGAAGGGTCCGTGCCGGCGAGGTCGTCGACGAAGAGCGCGAGGGGCGACAGCGCCAGGACCGCGCGGCCGCGTGCGACGTACCCGTCCAGGGTCTCGGGCCCGCTTCCCGGGGCACCGAGTGCCTGGCGGGCCACCGCGAACGTGGCATCGCACGACACCCGGCCGCCGGTGGCGGTCGCGACCCGGAAACCCGCCTCCTCGGCGCGGGCGGCGGCCTCGGCCAGCAACGCCGACTTGCCGACGCCCCGTTCGCCGCGCACCGCGACGATCACCGGTGCGCCGCCGCCGGCCCGTCCCATCAGCCCGTTCAGCCGAGCCAGCTCCGATTCACGACCGGTTAACGGCATCGACAGCCCTCCCACAGACATGTATATGTCGGGACGTACTTACACCCGACAGGTTCGTCCATCTTTCATCCTGGTACGCACCGCACCGGGACGACTACTGCCGACCGGGCCAAGAACGGCCGGTTCGCTACCCCGGACGGCCGGTTCGGACCTGCCGGGGCAGCAACTCCGGGAAGTCGAACGAACGGTTCAGCCCTACCCCGGGCGCACGCGCGGGACGCCACCGGAGCGCCGTTGCCGCACCGCTTCCGCTTCCGCCGCGCGCTCGCCGCCCCGGGCGCCCTGGCCGGTGACCTGCCGTCTAAAGTGCGGCAATGACCTCGCACAGCTATCTCTCCGAACTGTTCTCCCTCGACGGGCTGGTCGCCGTGGTGACCGGCGGCAGTTCCGGCATCGGCCGGGCCGTCACCGGGTCCCTCGCCCGCGCCGGCGCGAGCGTCGTGGTCGTGGCGCGCAAGGAGGCCGAGCTCGCCGCCACCGTCGGCGAACTCACGGCCGACGGCTGCCGGGCGGCCTGGGTGAGCGCCGACCTCGGCACCCGCGCGGCCGTGCGCGCGGCGGCCGGCGAGGCGGCCGGGATATTCGGCGAGCCCGACATCCTCGTCAACTCCGCAGGAATCAACCTGCGTCCGCCGATGGGCGAGCTGGACGACGAGGTGTGGGACGCCACGATGGCGGTGAACCTGGAGGCGCCCTACCTCCTGGGGCAGCGCTTCGGGCCCGGCATGGCGGAACGGGGTTACGGGCGGATCATCCACATCTCGTCCCAGCAGGCGCACCGGGCGTTCGTCCGGAGCGGCGCGTACGGCGTGTCCAAGGGGGCACTGGAGTCGCTGGCCCGCTCCCAGGCGGAAGCGTGGTCGCCGCACGGCGTCACCTGCAACACGCTCGTGCCGGGCTTCGTCCCCACGCCGCTGAACGCCCAGTTGTCGTCCGACCCCGAGAAGGTGGCGGCCCTGGCCGCCCGCACGATGACCGGACGCAACGGCCTGCCAGGGGACTTCGCGGGGGCCGCGGTCTTCCTGGCGAGCCGCGCCTCGGCCTACGTCACCGGTCAGTCGCTCTTCGTCGACGGCGGCCTGTCCGTCCACTGAGCCGGGACGGCCGGGGCGCGACCGTACGGCGCGCGGCCCGCCGCCCCTACACTGCACGCAGCGCCGGCGCGGACAGCGGCTGCCGACCAGGCGAAGGAGTGGCCCATGGACCAGACCACGCAGCGCATCGCGCTCACCACGGCGGCCGAGGACCTCATCCGCCGGCTGCGCGCGGACCACGGCCCGTTGATGTTCCACCAGTCGGGCGGGTGCTGCGACGGCAGCTCGCCGATGTGCTACCTGGCCGGCGAGTTCCGCACGGGCGCCTCGGACGTGCTGCTCGGGCGGCTGGCCGTGCCCGGCGTCGACGAGGCGGTGGACTTCTGGATGTCGGCGGACCAGTTCGCCCGCTGGCGGCACACCCACCTGACGGTGGACGTCGTGCCGGGTCGCGGCGGGGGCTTCTCCCTGGAGGCCCCCGAGGGCGTCCGGTTCCTCATCCGCTCGCGGCTGCTCACCGAGGAGGAGCGGGCGCTGCTGGACGGCTGAGGCGCGTGCGTACGGCGCCGCCTCGGACCCGGACGTGGTGAGGCCCCGCGCACGGGGGATGACGCGGGGCCTCGTCGGGTTGAACGACCGGATGGGGAAGAGGGTTCCCCACTGGTGAAGATTCCGGGGAAAGTTTTTACCCGGGCCGACTCGGGCGCTGCGGGTTCCCTCACGCCTCGTCCTGCACCAGCCGCTCCAGCATGTCCTGGAAGTCGACGTCCACGACCACCCGCAGCCCGTCGCCGTCCGGCTCGCTCAGCCGGGTCATCACGCCCCGCCGCCACCAGAAGACGTTGGGGCTGATCGCCCCCGCCGCGTCCTCGTGGCCCGCCGCGGCGAACTGCGCCATGGCCTGCAGCGCCGGGACGACCTGCGCGTCGTGGATGGGGTGGAAGGCCAGCTGGTGGCGGAAGGGCACCGCGACCAGGGCGCCGTCCGCGGTCAGCGGCGTCCCCATGATCCGCTGGACCAGGTCCTCCAGGACCAGCACCCGGCTGGCGGTGAAGAAGGAGTCGCCGAGCACCACCTCGAAGGCCGAGCCGTCGCCGCGCCGCACCGTCTCGTGCCCCTCGACCGGCAGCGCCCGCAGGTTGTTCAGCGCCCTGATCCGCAGCTCGGCCACCTCGCCGAGGTCCGTCAGCGAGTCCTCGCTCAGCATCTGTACGGCTTCGGGCAGGTCCAGGGCGAGCACCTCGCGCAGCCCGGGGCCCGGGGCGCGCCCGTACCGGAAGGAGTCCGAGGGCGGCAGCGTCTCCTCGGCGACCACCCGGGGGTACAGGCGGGCCCGGATCTCGTCCTCCGAGAGGGTTTCCATCGGCTGCGGGCCGTCCATCGTGCGCAGCACCTTGCCGACGTGGTCGCGGATCATCGTGGCCCAGGCGCGCTCGCCGCGCCGGTCACGGTGGCAGACCGCGGCCAGGTTGCCGAGTCCGAACTGCCGGCCGGCGGAATCGGCCACCACACCCGCGTAGACGGTCACCTCCAGGCCGCGTTCGGCGAACGCCTGCCGGACCTGCGACCGGAAAACGCCGCCCTCCCGCTCGGAAAAGAAGGAGAACTCCCCGTCGCGCGGCGCATCGCGCGGATCCCGCTTCGGTCCACGGCGGAACAGGCCCATCTCTTCCTCCCGGCGACGGCCACGGACGACGGCCACGATGCCGCCGATCGTAACGGGTGCGCCCAGGGCCCTCGACACGGTCCCGGCCCCGGCCGCGCCCCGGCTCCCCCGCCTCGCCGCGCCACGGCCGGCCGGGTCCCCACCTGCTCATCATGCCCAGCGCGGGGGCCGGTCATGGCGGCCGCGGGCGGCGGGCACGGACGGCCGCCAGGGCGCAGGCGGCAGGCCGGGAACGGGCCCGCGATACGCTACGGGGCCCGGCCCGCCGGTCGGGTCGGGCCCGCGGCGCACCGACGCGGTTCCCCGGCAGCGCCGGCCGCATTCCCGGTATCTCCGGCACCTGGCGGTTTGCTCGGCATCCGGCAGGAATGCGACGTCCGATTTCCGCCAGCCGCCGTGTGGGGGCGGCGGCACAGTGGAGGTGACGGATGCGCCGGTGAACGGCGCGCGAGCAAGAGAAAGGGGCCGGACGATGTCGGCCACGACGGTCCACACGACGCTCGACAGCCCGCTCGGCGAGCTGCTCCTGGTGGGCGAGACGTCCGCCACCGCACCGGGCGGCACTGCGCTGGCCTCCCTGTCCGTACCGGACCAGAAGGGCGGCGCCGCGGTACCGCCCGCGCACACCCGCGCCCCGGCGGCCTTCGCGGAGATCGCCGCGCAGCTCACCGCCTATTTCGAGGGCCGGCGCACGCGCTTCGACCTCGCGTACGTCCCCGGCGGCACCGACTTCCAGCAGCGCGTCTGGCAGGCACTGGACGCCGTCCCGTACGGCGAGACCGTGACCTACGGCGACATCGCCGCCCGGATCGGCGCTGCCCGCGCCGCGGTGCGAGCGGTCGGCACCGCGATCGGGCGCAACCCCCTTCTGGTGGTCCGCCCCTGCCACCGCGTCATCGGCGCCAACGGCACCCTGACCGGTTACGCGGGCGGCCTGGAACGCAAGCAGCGTCTCTTGGCCTTGGAGAGCGCCGCCTGCGTGGCGGAGGCCCGCACGACCTGACCCGCCACGGGCCGGCGACGCGTCGGTGGCCGTGTGGCCGTTCACCGAGCGGCCGTTTCCGCCCGCCGCTCCTCCCTTCCCCCCACCACCCGCGTTCGCGGGCCGGGAGGAGCGGCCGGGCAGCGGCTGGACCCGAGTCGGGCGATCCCCCGCATCACCCAACCCAGGCAGCCTCGATCGGAGCCCGTTCCCCGTCGGGAACGGGCGTCCGAAGCCATGCCGAGTATATTGGCTCCGAGCCAGTCAACGCAGCGGCTACACCATGACCATTTTCGAATGCCTCTCTTTTCGGCCCCGATGACCGCGACGCGGCCCGTCACGCGAAGCGTCTGCCGGCGCCGGGGCGCGCTGCCGCCACACCTGTTTTCGTACACTTGAGCGACTCCGCGGCGGCGCGCCGCGACTACGCGCAAAGGGGCGGGACGTGAGTGGTGCGGGTGGCCTGACGGCGGTCGGCGAGGGGACCTATGTGCTGCGCAACGTGGGCAGCGGCCTGCTGCTGGAGGTCGAGGACGGCCGCAAGGGCAGCGGGGCGAACGTCCGGCAGGGCAAGGAGGACGGTTCGCCGGCCCAGTTGTGGCGGATCACCGAGGTCCACCCCGGCAGCGGGCTGCGGCATCTGACCAACGCGGGCAGCGGCAAGCGCCTGGACGTCACCGGCGCCTCCACCGAGAACGGCGCCAACGTCCAGCAGTGGAAGGCCAACAACTACGGCGCGCAGGAATGGCTGCTGGAACAGCACGTGGACGCGCCGGGCACCTTCACGCTGGCCAACTACGCCAGCGGTCTGCTGCTGGAGGTCGCCGACGACAGCACGGAACACGGGGCCAACGTCCAGCAGTGGGAGGACCGGGACCGCCCCGGTCAGTGGTGGACGCTGGAAAGCCGCTGACGCGTGCGCGGGCTGCCGCCGGCTCAGAAGGCGGCGGCGCGCGCGATGCGGTCGAGCAGGCGGTGGCGGCGTACGGCGTGGGCGAAGTCCGGCGCGTGGCGGGTGCCGGCCGCCAGGTCGGCCCGGATCTGCTCGTAGGCGTGGGCCACGGTGTACGCCACCTCGGTGGTGCGGCCGGCGAGCGCGGGGAGCGTGGAGTACGCGGCGGGAACCGGGAGTTGTGCGAGCGCGGTGTCCTCGCCCCGGGCGCCGTGGACGGTGACCTGGCCGAACTGGAGGTGCCCCGAGTCGCCGGCGACCAGCAGGTCGCCGGCGGTCCCGTTGATCTCCCAGTGGAAGTTGGTGGCGCGGGACAGGCCGCCGCGGAAGTGCAGCGAGGCGACCGCGCCGCCTTCGAGGACGCCGCTGACGGCGATCTGGTCCTCGACCGTCATCCGTGCGGTCTCACCGGTCACCTCGTTGCGGACCTTGGGGCGGCGGGTGGCCATGGTGGCGTCGAGGTCGGTGAACTCACCGAGGACCATGGTGACCGCGTCGACGGTGTGACCGAACGGGATGGTGAGGAGGGAACCGCCGTTGCCGCGGTCGAGGAGGTACGCGCCGCCCGGCTCGAACTCCGCTCCCCAGCGGCGGCCGGAGGCGATGAGGCTGGTCGACAGGACCTCGCCCACGTATCCGTCGGCGACCAGGTCGCTCACGTAGCGGACCGGGGGCGCGGAGCGGGCCTGCAGCCCGACGAAGGTGCGGACGCCCCTGGCCTCCGCGGCCGCGGCCAGTTCCTCGGTCTCCGCGAGCCCGTTGCCGAGCGGCCATTCGCTCAGCACCATCTTTCCGGCTTCGAGGGCGGCCAGGACCAGTTCACGGTGGTGCGGGATCTTGACGGTGACGACCACGAGGTCGACCTCGGGCCGCCGTACGAGCTCCGCCGCACTGCCGAAGGCGAGCGGGATGCCGTACTTCTCCCCCGCGGCCCTGGCTGATTCGGGGGTGCTGGCGGACAGGGCACGCACCTCGTACCCCGGTACGGCGGCGAGTGCGGGCAGGTGGGCACGGGCGGCCCAGCCGCCGGAGGCGCTGAGGCCGATGATGCCGACGCCGATCGGCGTGGCGGTGGGGGCAGGGGAGGGCATGGCGGTGTCCTTTCACCGAAGGTGCGAACGGTGCGCCCGGTCGAGCGGTGATCATGACCGTAGCCCATGTTCGCGTCGATGTGAACATGAGGCCGCATGGTGGATACTGGAGGCATGGCCAGCCGTACCTCTTCGCCCCTGCTCCACCCCGACGAGCGGGAATTCGACCTGTTCGCCGTCATGAGCGCGCTCACCGACCCGGTCCGGCTGAGCATCGTGCTCCAGCTCGCCGCCGAGTCGGCGGTGCCCTGCGGCACCTTCGACCTCCCGATCGCCAAGTCCGCCCTGAGCCGGCACCTGCGGGTGCTGCGCGAGGCGGGCGTCATCAGCCAGCGGGACGAGGGCACCCGCCGCGTCAACTCCCTGCGCGCGGAAGAACTGGACCGCCGCTTCCCCGGGCTGCTGGCCCTCGTACTCAAGGAAGGCGCCCAGCGGAAGGCCGTGCGCCCCGCGGCACCCGCCGCCTGAGGCGCCGGCCGGACGGTATCGACGGCCGGCCTCCGAACGCGAGGCGGGCCCCCTCCCGGAGACAACCCAGGAGGGGGCCCGCAGGCGCGGGGACCTCAAGCGGTCAGCCGCACCTCGGAGTCGGCCGCGGGTACGGCGTTCGCCGCGCCCCGCACCCGGTTCGTGGCGTCCTGGACCCGGGGGGCCGCGGCGAGCTGCCGCTTCGCGACCGCGAGGGCGTCCGCGACCTGCCGGGTGCCGGTGGAGACGCACAGGGTGTAGGAGACGTCCTCCAGCCGCTGCCGTGACGTGTGCGTGCCCTGCTCCGCGTCGAGAACCCGCAGCGTCTCGTACTGCTCGACAAGGTTCCGCAGGATCGCGGGGTGAGCCATCAGCACGGGTGTTCCCTCCAATGTTGTCGATCAGGCTTCGGCGCACATTCCCGTACGGAGCTTGCCGAGGGTGCGGGCCAGCAGCCGGGACACGTGCATCTGGGATATGCCGAGCTCTTCGCCGATCTTCGACTGGGTCATCTCACGGCCGAAGCGCATCTCGATGATCTGGCGCTCGCGGTCGTCCAGTTCCTTCAGCAGCGGGGCGAGTGCGTGCAGGTTCTCCACGGTCTCCATGGCGGGGTCGTTGTCGCCCATGGTGTCGGCCACCGTGCGGCCCTTGCCGGCCGCCTGGCCGTCGTCCGCCTGCTCGTTGGGCGAGTCCAGGGAGCCCGCGGCGTAGCCGTTGGCGGCGACGAGGCCGTCGAGGACCTCTTCCTCGCTGATCTGCAAATGGGCGGCCAGGTCCTTGACCGTGGGGTCGCGGTCGAGGGTGCCGGCGAGGTGTTCCTTGGCCTTGGCGATGTCGACCCGCAGTTCCTGGAGCCGGCGCGGCACGTGCACCGCCCAGCTGGTGTCGCGGAAGAAGCGCTTGATCTCGCCGACGATGTAGGGCACCGCGAAAGAGGTGAACTCGACCTCGCGGGACAGGTCGAAGCGGTCGATCGCCTTGATCAGGCCGATCGTGCCGACCTGGACGATGTCCTCCATCTCGCCGCTGCCGCGGTTGCGGAACCGGCTCGCGGCAAACCGTACGAGGGACAGGTTCATCTCGATGAGCGTGTTCCGCGCGTACTGGTATTCGTGCGTGCCCTCTTCGAGGACGCGGAGCCGGTCGAAGAACAGCTTCGACAGCTCACGCGCGTCCTTCGGAGCGATCTTTCCCGCGTCCTCGACCCACGGCAGTTCCTCGGCAACGCCCCGGGCACCATTCGGCGACCGGTCCGTACCGGTCGCCTGCTCCAGATCCACAGCCCGCACTGCTGCCGTTGTCATGGCTCGCCCTTCCTGTGTCGACGACGATGTGAGAGTCCGAGTTCCCAGATCATCTCGACTCATTCATCCCAGATCCAAAACAGTCTTCGCAGGTCAAAATAGCGATGGCAATGCGCCAACTCCGACTCGTTCCGGCCTGGCCGGGTCGTCTTCCGCGCCGGTCACGACCCGGGGGCCGCCGAGGGCGGTACCACCGGCGGCGTTTCGCTGAACGCGTCGGCCGGGATGTTGGGCATGGCCTGGCTCGAAATCCGGTAGCGCCCTTCGAGCGTTCCTTCGGACTCGGTGACGTGCACGGTGAGGGGCCCGGCCCATTCGTACGAGTGCTTCGCCGCGTGCCGTGCCAGTACGTCGGTCAGCACCTGCCCGACGTGCGCCGCCCGCCCGTCGAGCTCTTCGTGTACGGCGGGGGCGAGTTCGACCTTGTAGGCGTTGGGGACCAGTACCCGGTCCTTGGCGCACACCACTGCGTGGGTGTCGCACTCGCGCCGCAGGTCGTCGCACAACTCCACCGGGTCGTTGCCGAGCACCTTGTCGACCAGGGCGCTTTCCCAGTGCTCCACTGTCTTTTCCATGCGCGTGAGCATTCCCATGGGCCGCCGGGTGCCCGGAACGCGCCGTCCCATTCAGGGCCGCGGAGCAGGCGGGGGAGGATCGGTCCGCAGGCCGCTGAGCCTGATCCCGGGCTCCGCCGCGACCTGCCGCAGTACGGCGGTCAGCCGCGCGGCCAGCTGCTGGACGGTCTCCCGCTCGAAGACGTCGGCACCGTACCAGACGGCCCCTTCGACCCCTGCCGGGCCTCCCCCGGACGCTCGCAGCTCCCGCAGGGTGACGGCCAGTTCGCTCCTGCCGCCGCCCCGGTTGCGGTGCGCGGGTTGCAGCGAGCGGGCCGTCAGCCCCGGCAGGTCCCAGGGCGGCTCCGGCAGGTTCTCCATGCCGATGACCATCTGGAACGGGGTGCGGCCGACGCGCTCTTCGACGATCTGGGACGGCAGGTCCTGGTGGGCGTAGGCGGCGAGGTCGGCTACGCGCACCCGGCGGACGAGCTCGGCGAAGGCCGGGTCGCCGCCCGCGTCCGCGCGCAGCACCAGGTGGTTGGCGAACAGGCCGACCACATCGCTCGTCGCCTCGTCGGACCGGCCGGCGGAAACCGTGCCCATCGGTACGTTGTCGGCGCCCTGCCGCGCGAACAGGGCCGCGGCGGCGGCCCGCAGCACCATGAACAGGGTCGCCCGCTCGCGCCTGGCGGTCTCCAGCAGTGCCCGGTGCGCGGCCGCGTCCACTTCGAAGAGGACCTTGCCGCCGCGCCCCGTGGGCTCCTCCGGCGCCGGCCGGTCCCGGGGGACCAGGGGCCGCTCCGGCAGGCCGGAGAGGACGCCGGTCCAGTACGCCAGGCGGCGGCCGAACGGGCTGTCCGGGTCGTCCAGGCGCGCCAGCTGCTCGTGCTGCCGCAGGGCGAAGTCCGCGTACTGCAACGGCAGTGGCGCCCACCCGGGTGCGTGCCCGCCGGCCCGCGCCGTGTACGCGGCGGACAGGTCGCGGGCGATCAGGCCGGTCGACCAGCCGTCCGCCGCGATGTGGTGGACCACGATCTGGAGCACGTGGTCCTCGGGGCCGAGGGCGAAGAGCGTGGCCCGGCTGGCAGCCCCGGCGGCGAGGTCGAAGGCGCGGGCGTGCGCCTCCGGCATCGCCGTGGCCAGTTCGTCCTCGACTACGGGGACGACGGTGAACGGCGACCGCGCGGGGTCGAGCACCACTTGGCCCTCGGTCTCCGAGAAGCGGGTGCGCAGCGCCTCGTGGCGGGCGACGACGTCGTACCAGGCCGCTTCGAGGGCGTCCGGACGCAGCGGGCCGCCGAGCCGGACCTCAAGGGGGATGTTGTACCGGCCCTCGTTGGAGACCATCGCCCGCTGGCCGGGCGTCAGGGGTACGACGGCGGGGCGCGGCCCGGCCGCGGGCGCGGTCCGGCCGGCGGTGCCGGTCAGCCGTACGGCGAGGGTGGCCGGGGACGGCGCCTCGAACAGGGCCCGCACTTCCAGGTCCTTGCCGAGGACGGCCTGGATGCGGCCTGCCAGGCGGGTCGCCAGCAGTGAGTCGCCGCCGAGATCGAAGAAGTCGTCCTCGGCGCCGACCCGCGCCACGCCCAGGATTTCGGCGAACAGGGAGCAGAGGATCTCCTCGGCGGGCGAGTTCGGTCCGCGCCCGCCGAAGCCCGCCGGGTGGCCGGGGGCGGGCAGGGCGGCCCGGTCGACCTTGCCGTTGACGGTCAGCGGGAGGCCGGCCACGGGGACGGTGGCCGACGGCAGCAGGTAGTCCGGCAGCCGGGCGGCCGCGAACTCCCGTACGCCCGACGCGTCCCCGACCACGTACGCCACCAGGTGCCTGTCGCCGGGCCGGTCCTCCCGCGCGAGCACCGCCACCTGCTCCACACCCGGGCACCGGGCGAGCACCGCCTCGGTCTCGGCCGGCTCCACCCGGAAGCCCCTGACCTTCACCTGGTCGTCGGCCCGGCCCAGGAAGACCAGGTCACCGTCGTGGTCCCGGCGCACCAGGTCGCCGGTCCGGTACATCCGCCCGCCACCGAACGGGCAGGCCACGAACCGCTCCGCGGTCAACGCCGGGCGGCCCAGATATCCGCGCGCGACCCCTCGCCCCGCCACGTACAACTCGCCGGTGACCTCGGGCGGGACCGGGCGGAGCGCGGCGTCCAGCACGTACGCCCCGACGTCGTCGCGCGGGCCGCCGATGGGCAGGACGCGCGGGGCCGGTGTGCCGGGGCCGACGGTGAAGACGGTCGCGCAGAGGGTGGTTTCCGTGGGCCCGTAGAGGTGGTCGACGGTGACGCCGGGGCAGGCGGCCCTGACGTGCGCGACGGCCTCGGCCGGTACCGCGTCCCCGCCCGTCAGGACGTGCCGCAGGCCGGCGAAGCACCCGGGGCTCTCCTGCGCCAGGACGCGGAAGAGGCCGGCCGTCAGGTGCACGGCCGTCAGCCCGTGGTCGGCGACCAGGCGGGACAGTGCCCTGCCGGTGAGGCCGGCGGGCGGTGCGACCACCACGCGGCCGCCGTTCAGCAGCGGTACCCACAGTTCGAGGGTGGCGGCGTCGAAGGTGTGCGGGGCGTGGAAGAGGACGCGTCCGGTGGCGACGCCGTCCCAGCAGGTGTCGCGGGCGAGGGCGGCGACGTTGCCGTGGGTGGTGACGACGCCCTTGGGGGCTCCGGTCGAACCGGAGGTGTACATCACGTACAGGCCCGACTCCGGTGTCACGTGTGCCGCGAACGGAGGGGCGGGGCCGCGCCGGAGGGCCGCTTCGACGTCGGCCTCCGTCAGGACGACGGCGGGCACGGCGTCGTCGAGCAGGGCCCGTACGCGTCGGGCCGGCTGCGCCGTGTCCACCGGTACGGCCACCGCCCCCGCCTTGGCGGCGCCCAGCAGCGCCACGACGAGTCCGGCCGAGCGGGCGAGCGTGACCACCACCCGGTCCCCCGGCCGGGCTCCGGCCGCGCGCAGATGGCGGGCGACCCGGTCGGCCCGCGCGTCCAGGTCTCCGTACGTCAGCACCGTCTCCCCGGACACCACCGCCACCTCGTCCGCGTGCTGCCGGACGGTCCGCGCGAAGAGTTCGGGGACCGTCGCCGGCGCGGGTCCGGTGGATCCGGTGTGCACGCCGTGCAGGAGCCAATCCCGTTCGCCGTCGACGAGGACGTCGACGTCACCGACCCGGAGGCCGGGGTCGTCCGTCAGCCGTTCGAGGACGGTGACCAACCGCGCGACGAGGAGGTCGGCGCTCCGCCGGCCGACCAGCTCCGGGCGGTGCGTCAGGTCGAAGAGCAGCTCGGGCCCGGGGAAGGCGGCCAGGGAGACCGGGTAGTGGCTGACGTAGTGCGCGTGTACGGGAGTGAACGTGAGCGGGGGCCCGCCGGTGCCGTCCTCGCGGGGGCCGCGCGGGTAGCTCTCGTAGACCATCAGCGTGTCGAACCCGGCTCCGGGGCCGGCGGCGCGCTGGATCTCCGTCAGCCCCAGGTAGTGGTGGGAGATGAGCGCGGCCTGCCGGGCCTGCAAGCGGGAGAGCAGTTCGCACACCGGCAGGGAGGGCGGCAGGGGCACCCGCACCGGGATCGTGTTGATGAAGAGGCCGAGCATGCTCTCGACGCCGCGGAGTTCGGCGGGGCGGGCCGCCACCGTCGCGCCGAACACCACGTCGTCCCGGCCCAGCAGGCGGCCGAGCAGGATCGCCCAGGCTCCCTGCACGAGGGTGTTGGTGGTGAGGCCGTGCCGGCGGGCCAGCGCGGTGAGCGCCTCGGTGGCCCGGCGGCCGAGTTTCCCGTGCACCCGGCCGTGACCCGCGTCGGGCGCCGGGCGGCCCGCCGCCGACGGTACGAGCAGCGTCGGCTCGCGCAGCCCCGCGAGGTCGGCGCGCCACGCGGCCCGTGCCGTCTCCTTGTCCTGGGCGTGCAACCAGCCGAGGTAGTCGCGGTAGGGCGTGACGGGCGGCAGTCCCGACGGGTCGCCGCCCGCCTCGTAGAGGTGCCACAGTTCGCCGTGGAGGGTCGGCAGCGACCAGCCGTCCATCAGGATGTGGTGGTTGGTGAGGACCAGCCGGTGGCGGTCCGGTGCGAGGCGGAGCAGCGCCAGCCGGAGCAGCGGCGGTACGGCCAGGTCGAACCGCCGGGTGCGCTCCTTCTCCGTCAGCCGTTCCGCTTCCGCGAGGGCGGCCTGCGGCGGCAGGCCGGTCAGGTCGGCGGTCTGCCAGGGCAGTGTCACCCGCGCCGGGATGACCTGCACGGGTTGTTCGAGCCCCGGGGGCAGCCGGAAGCAGGCCCGCAGGGTGGTGTGGCGGGCCACCAGGGTTTCCCACGCCGCCTTGAGCGCGGCCGTGTCGAGGTTTCCTCCGATGTCCAAGACGTCCTGGACCACGTAGGTGTCCTCGGCCTGCTCGTCGTACCGGGAGTGGAACAGCATCCCCTCCTGGAGCGGCGTCAGCGGCCATACGTCCTCTATGCGGTGGTCCACGGCATACCTCCAGTCAGGTCGGCCGGCACGCCCTCCGCCGTACGGCCGCCCGCCCCGTCCTGTCCGGCGCACGCCGCCAGGGCCCCGGCGGCCCGGGACCAGGACCGGCCGAGCCGCCGGAGACCGGCCTCGGACAGCAGCGCCGGGTCGCGGGACCAGTCCAGCGTCAGCCGGGGGCCGAGGGCGGTGTCCACCGCGCGCGCGTCGACCTCGACCGGGTGGGTACGGACACCCTCCGGTGCGTGGCCGTCGCCGGTGTCGGCCCAGTCGGCGGGGTGCTCGGCCGGGGCGGGGACGCGGCCGCGGTAGGTGAACAGGAGTGGCGGTTCGGCGAGCCCGGCCAGCACGCCGGCCGTCCGCTCGTTCAGGTGGCGAAGCAGCCCGTGGCCGATGCCGTGCTCGGGCGCTTCCCTGACCTGCTCCTTGACGCGTTTGAGTACGGTTGCCGCGTCGAGGGTGCCCGGCCGGGCGCCGGGGCCCGTCCGGCCCGGATCGAGCCGGAGCGGGTGGACGCTGGTGAACCAGCCGACCGTACGGGACAGATCGACGCCGGGTGCGAGGCCGCACTCGCGGCCGTGCCGTTCGAGGTCCACCAGGACGGCCGCTGGGCGGCCGCGCCAGTCGGCGACGGCGAGCACCAGCACGGTGAGCAGCACCTCGGTGACGTCGGCGCGGAACACCACCGGCGCGGTGGTGAGCAGGGCCGCCGACGTCTCTGCCGACAGGGTCGTACGCAGGGTTCCGGGGCCGCCCGGCTCCTCGGGCCGCCCCGGCAGCAGGGGGGCGGCCGGGGCGCGGACCCGTTCCCATAACGGCAGTTCGGTGACGCGGGCAGGGTCGTGCGCGGCCCGTGCCAGCAGCGCCGCCCAGCTGCGGAAGGACGTACGGACCGGGGGCAGTGCCGGATCCGCGCCGGCTGACACCGCCTCGCACGCGGCGGCCAGGTCTTCCAGGAGGATGTCCCAGGAGGCGCTGTCCACGCAGAGTTGGTGGGCTGCCAGGAACAGCCGGCCGGGCAGCCGCGGGCCGACGTCGAACCAGACGGCTTGCAGCACGGCTCCGGAGTGCGGGTCCAGGCGGCCGGTGGCGGCGGCGCACTGTTCGCGGACGATCACCGCGGACACCTGGTCGCGCGGGCCGGGGAGCCGGACCGTCCGCAGCAAGTCCGCCGCCGGTACCGCACCCGAAGACCTGACGTGCAGCGTCAGGGGGTCGTCGCGGTCCAAGCAGATCCGCAGGGCGCCATGGTGGTCCAGGACGGCCTGTAGGGCGGTGGTGAGTTCCGTGGCGGTGAGGGCAGCCGGGGTCCAGACCATGGCCGTCTGGCACAGCGGCCCCGCCAGCGCGCCCCGGTCGGCGAACTGCCGCATGACCGGCGTGAAGGGTGCGGGGCCCTCGCCGTCGTCGTGACCGGCCGGCGTCCGCCCGTCCGCGTCCACCGGCGGCGCGACCACCACACGCCCGCCGTTCAGCAGCGGCGCCCACACCTCACGGGTGAAGGCGTCGGCGGTGTGCGAGGCGTGGAAGAGCGTCCTGCCGCCGGCGATGCCGTCCCCGCACGGGTCGAGGGCGAGTGCGGCAACGTTTCCGTGCGTCACCAGCACGCCCTTCGGGGTTCCGGTCGGGCCGGAGGCGTACCTCACGTACAAGCCGGATTCCGGCGTCACCTCCACCGGCGGCGGGTCGGCCGGGAAGTTCCGCCGGGCCTCCGCCTCCTCCGGACCGGTCAGCACGAGGACGGGCCCGGAGTCCTCCAGCAGGAACCGCACCCGCTCGACCGGGTACGCCGGATCGACCGGCACGGCCACCGCGCCCGCCTTCGCGATGCCCAGGAGTACGACGACGAGCTCCGCCGACCGGCCGAGCAGCACCGCGATGCGGTCCCCCGCGGTGACGCCCCGCGCGTGCAGGTACCAGGCGAACCGGTTCGCCCGGTCGTCCAGTTCCCCGTACGTCCACGAGCCGTCGGCGGCTTCCACCGCCACCTCGCCCGCGTGCCGCCCGGCCACCCGCTCGAAGCACCGCGGCACCGTCCCGTTCCGCGGTCCCTCCCGGCCCGGGACGGCGCGTGCCGGCTCGTCCTCACCGAGCACGGCCACCTGCCCCGGCCGTATGCCGGGGTCCGCGGCGACCTGGTCGAGCACCCGCAACAGGCGGGTCACCAGGGCGTCGGCGGTGGCGCGGTCGAAGAGGTCGGTGGCGAACTCCAGGTAGCAGTCCAGACCGGCGGGGGCGCCCGAGCCGTCCCGGCGCTCCCACATCAGGACGGACAGGTCGAACTTCGAGGTGGACATCTCCACCGGTATCAGCCGGGACTCCAGGCCGGGGGCGTCGAAGTGCGTCTCGGGTGCGTTCTGGAGCGCGAAGGTGACCTGGAACAGCGGGTGCCGGGCCGGCGAGCGGACCGGGTTGAGCACCTCCACCAGGTGCTCGAACGGCAGGTCCTGGTGGGCGTACGCGGCCAGGTCGGTCTCCCGCACCCGGGCCACCAGCTCGGTGAAGGCCGGGTCACCGCCGGCGTCGGTCCGCAGCACCAAGGTGTTCAGGAAGTGGCCGACCAGGTCGTCCGCGGCCTCGTCCGTACGGCCCGCGACGGGCGTGCCGAGCGGGATGTCCTCGCCGGCGCCCAGCCGGGACAGGAGCACCACGACCGCGGCCTGCGCGACCATGAACAGCGTGGCGTCGCAGGCGCGCGCGATCTCCGACAGGCGCCGGTGCGTCACGGCGTCCACCGAGAAGGGCAGGAACGCTCCCCGGTGGGTCGCCACCGGCGGCCGGGGCCGGTCGTAGGGCAGTTCCAGGTGCTCCGGGAGGCCGGCGAGTTCCCTGGACCAGAACGCGGCCTGCTTGCCGAACAGATCGTCCGCGGCATCGCGCGCCAGGATGGTCCGCTGCCAGAGGGTGAAGTCGGCGTACTGCACGGGCAGCGGGGCCCAGTCAGGGGCACGGCCCTCGGCACGTGCCGCGTACGCCGTCGACAGGTCCCGCGCGAGGACGCCCATCGACCAGCCGTCGGCGGCGATGTGGTGCACCACGATCAGCAGCACGTGATCCTCCGGCGTCACCGCGAACAGCGTTGCCCGCCAGGGGAGTTCGGAGTCGATACGGAATCCCTGCCCGACCTCGTCGGCCAGTGCCTGGGCCACGTCGTCCGCGCCGATTCCGACGCGCGCGAGGTGCGCGGTCACCGCGTCCGCGTCCACGACGATCTGGCGGGCCGTCCCCCGGTCGTCGGGGTAGCGGGTGCGCAGCGTCTCGTGCCGGGCCACCACGTCCGCCCAGGCCGATTCCAGCGCCGTCACGTCCAAGGAGCCGGTCAGCCGGATCGCGAGGGGGATGTTGTGGGTCGCGTTCGGCCCTTCGAGGCTGTGCACGAACCACATCCGCTGCTGCCCGAACGACAACGGCATCGGGTCGGGCCGTACGGCGGGTACGAGCGCGGGCCGTACCGCACCGAACCCGTCCAGCCGCCCGGCCAGCCCGGCGACCGTGGGCGCGTCGAACAGCGCCCGCACCGGGACCTCCGCCCCGAGGGCGCCCTTGATCCTGCTCGCCAGCCGGGTGGCGAGGAGCGAATCGCCGCCCAGGTCGAAGAACCGGTCGTCGATACCGACCCGCTCCAGGCGCAGCACGTCCGCGAACAGCCGGCAGAGGATCTGCTCCCGCGGGGTGCGGGGCGCCCGGCCCGACACGGCGGCCGCGTGGTCGGGGGCGGGCAGTGCGGCCCGGTCGACCTTGCCGTTGGCCGTCAGCGGGAGTGCGTCCAGCACGACCGTGGCCGACGGCAGCATGTACTCCGGCAGCCGGTCGGCGGCGAACTCCCGCACGCCGGCAGCGTCGCCGACGACGTACGCCACCAGGCGCTTGTCACCGGGCCCGGCCTCGCGCACGGCGACGGCGGCCTGCTCGACCCCGGGGCACCGGCCGAGGACGGCTTCGACCTCCGCCGGCTCGATGCGGAATCCCCGCACCTTCACCTGGTCGTCGGCCCGCCCCGAGAAGACGAGTTGCCCGTCCCGGTCCCAGCGGACCACGTCTCCCGTCCGGTACATCCGCCCGCCGCCGTACGGGCACGCCACGAACCGTTCCGCGGTTGCCGCCGCGCGGCCCAGGTACCCGCGGGCCACGCCGCGTCCGGCCACGTACAACTCCCCGGCCACCCCCGCCGGAACCGGGCGCAGGAAGGCGTCCAGGACGAAGACCCGCACGTCGTCACGCGGGCGGCCGATCGGCAGGACGGCGGGCGCCTCGGTGCCGGGCGCGATGGTGTGCGTGGTGGCGCAGAGGGTGGTTTCCGTGGGTCCGTAGAGGTGGTGGACGGTGGCGCCGGGGCATACCTCGGCGACCCGCGCGACGGCCTCGGCGGGAACGACATCGCCGCCGGTCAACACGTGCCGCAGCCCCGCGAAGCACTCCGGCGTCTCCTGCGCCAGCACCCGGAACAACCCGGCGGTCACATGCACCGCCGTCAACGCGTGCTCCTCCACCAAAGCGGCCAGCGTCCACCCGTCCAGATCCACCGGCGGCGCAACCACCACACACCCGCCGTTCAACAACGGCACCCACAGCTCAAGCGTCGAAGCGTCAAAGGCGTGCGGGGCGTGGAAGAGGACCCGGCCCGACCCGATGTCGCCCCAGCAGGAGTCGCGCGCCAGCCCCGCGACGCCGCCGTGCGTGGCCACCACACCCTTGGGCACACCCATCGAACCCGAGGTGTACATCACGTACAGCCCCGACTCCGGCGACGCGTCCACCGGCACCGGAACCTCCGGGTACTCGCCCAGTGCGGCTTCCCACGCCTCCTTGTCACTCACCACGAGCGCGGGCGCGGCGTCCTCCAGCAGGAACCGCACCCGCTCCGCCGGGTACGCCGTGTCCACCGGTACGGAGGCGGCCCCCGCCTTCGCGATACCGAGGAGGACGACGACGAGTTCGACCGACCGGGGCAGCGTGACACCCACCAGTTCCCCGGGGGCCACTCCCCTGTCGCGCAGGTAGTGGGCGAACTGGTTGGCCCGCGCGTCCAGTTCCCCGTAGGTGAGGCAGGCATCGTCCGTCAGTACGGCGGCCTCGCCGCGCGACCGCAGGACGGTTTCGTCGAACAGGTCGAGTACGGTGCGGTCCCCGGCGCCCGCGCGGCCGGTGTTCACACCGGTGACGAGCCGCTCGCGCTCCCCGGGGGCGAGCAGGTCCACCTCGCCGAGCCGCAGTTCCGGGTCGTCCGCGACCTGGCCGAGCACCGAGAGCAGCCGGGCCACCAGGGTCCGCGCCCCGTCCTGGTCGAACAGGTCGGTGGCGTACTCCAGGTAGCCGTCGACGCCGTTGCCGCCGGCCCGCTCCCCCAGGCCGAAGGCCAGGTCGAACGCGACGGCCGCGGGTGCGACGGGGACCGGCGTCGCGGCGAGGCCGGGCAGGTCCCACTCGGGGTGCGGCTCGTCCTCCCGCACCAGCAGCACCTGGAACAGCGGGTGCCGGTCCGCCGACCTGGCGGGATTCAGCGCTTCCACGACGTGTTCGAACGGGAGGTCCTGATGGGCGTACGCGGCCAGGTCGGCGTCCCTGGCACGGGCCACCAGCTCGGTGAACGACGGGTTGCCGCCGGCGTCGGTCCGCAGCACCAGGGTGTTCAGGAAGAACCCGACGACGCCGTCCAGGGACTCGTCGGCGCGGCCCGTGACGGGGGCGCCGAGCGGGATGTCGTCGCCCGCGCCGAGCCGCGACAGGAGCAGCACGACGGCGGCCTGCGCGACGGTGAACAGCGTGGTGTCGCACTCGCGCGCGATCTCGCGCAGCCGCCGGTGCAGCCGGGCGTCCACGGTGAACGGCAGCACCGCGCCGCGGTGGCTCGCCGTGGCCGGGCGCGGCCGGTCGGTGGGCAGCCCGATCCGGTCCGGCAGGCCGGCGAGCGCCTCGGTCCAGTGGGCGAGCTGCTCGTCGAGCAGGCCGTTCCGGCGGTCCAGGAGTTCGCGCTGCCAGAGGGTGAAGTCGGCGTACTGGACGGGCAGCGGGGCCCAGCCGGGTGCGCGGCCTTCGGCGCGTGCCGCGTACGCCGCCGACAGATCGCGCGCCAGGATGCCCGTCGACCGGCCGTCGGCCACGATGTGGTGCACGGTCACCAGGAGCACCCGCTCCCGGGCGGACAGCTCGAAGAGCGTCGCCCGCCGGGGCGGCGCGGTGTCGAGCGCGAACCCGCGGGCGGCGTACTCGGCCAGCCCGGCGTCCAACGCCACCTCGGTGGTGGGGACGGTGCCGATCCCGGCTCCGGCGTCGGCCAGGGCCTGCTGCCCTTCCAGGATCACTTGGTGGGGTACGCCGTCGCGTTCGGGGAAGACCGTGCGCAGCGGCTCGTGGCGCGCGATCACGTCCGCCCAGGCGGCCCGCAGCGCGGGCACGTCCAGGTCGCCGGTGAGCCGGACGGCCACGGCCATGTTGTAGGCACCGCCGGCGTCCGCCATCCGGTGCGCGAACCACATGCGCCGCTGTCCGAACGACAGCGGCACGACGTCCGGCCGTTCGGCGGCGACCACCGGCGGGCGGCCCGCGCCCAGCTCGCCCAGCCGTTCGGCCAGCCCGGCCACCGTGGGCGACTCGAACAGCGCCGGGACCGTGATCTCGACGCCGAGGGCCGTACGGGCCCGGCTCGCCAGCCGCAGCGCCAGGAGGGAGTCGCCGCCCAGGTCGAAGAACCGGTCGTCCACTCCGACCCGCTCCAGGCCGAGGACCCCGGCGAACAGCCGGCACAGGGTCCGCTCCCGCGGGGTGCGGGGCGCCCGGCCCGAGACGGCCGCGGCGTGGTCGGGGGCGGGCAGCGCGGCCCGGTCGACCTTGCCGTTGGCCGTCAGCGGAAGTGCGTCCAGCACGACCGTGGCCGACGGCAGCATGTACTCCGGCAGCCGGTCGGCGGCGAACTCCCGCACGCCGACCGCGTCGCCGACGACGTACGCCACCAGGCGCTTGTCACCGGGCCTGTCCTCCCGCACGGCGACGACGGCCTGGTCCACGCCGGGGGCCCGCCCGAGGACGGCCGCGACCTCGGCCGGCTCGACGCGGAATCCCCGAATCTTCACCTGGTCGTCCGCGCGGCGGAGGAAGATCAGACGGCCGTCCCGGCCCCGGCGGACCACGTCGCCGGTGCGGTACATCCGCCCGCCGCCGTACGGGCAGGCGACGAACCGTTCCGCGGTTGCCGCCGCGCGGCCCAGGTAGCCGCGCGCGACGCCCTGCCCGGCCACGTACAGCTCGCCGGCCGCTCCTTCGGGCACCGGGCGCAGCAGCCCGTCCAGGACGTAGACCCGCACACCGTCCCGGGGCCCACCGATCGGCAGGACCGCAGGAACCTCCGCTCCGGGGTCGAGGGCGAAGGCGGTGGCGCAGAGGGTGGTTTCCGTGGGTCCGTAGAGGTGGTGGACGGTGGCGCCGGGGCACGCTGCGGCGACCCGGGCAACGGCCTCGGCGGGAACGACATCGCCGCCGGTCAACACGTGCCGCAGCCCCGCGAAGCACTCCGGCGTCTCCTGGGCGAGGACCCGGAACAACCCCGCCGTGACATGTACGGCCGTCAACGCGTGCTCGTCCACCAAAGCGGCCAGCGTCCGCCCGTCCAGATCCACCGGCGGCGCGACCACCACACACCCGCCGTTCAGCAACGGCACCCACAGTTCGAACGTGGAGGCGTCGAAGGCGTGCGGGGCGTGGAAGAGGACCCGGCCCGACCCGATGTCGCCCCAGCAGGAGTCGCGCGCCAGCCCCGCGACGCCGCCGTGCGTGGCCACCACACCCTTGGGCACACCCGTCGAACCCGAGGTGTACATCACGTACAACTCGGACTCAGGCACCGGTTCCACCGGCACCGGAGCCGCCGGGAATCCGCCGAGGGCCGCCTCCCGTACCTCCGCCTCCCCCACCACCAGCACCGGCGCCGAGTCCTCCAGCAGGAACGCCACCCGCTCCACCGGGTACAGCGGGTCCACCGGCACGGCCGGCGCGCCGGCCTTGGCGAGCCCCAGGAGTACGACGACCAGTTCGGCGGACCGGGCCAGCATGATGCCCACCCGCTCCCCCGGCACCACGCCCCTGGCGCGCAGGTACCTGGCGAACCGGTTGGCGCGCAGGTCCAGTTCCCCGTACGTGAGCGTGTCCGCTCCGGCGACGACGGCGGGTGCGTGCGGAAGCCGCGCGGCCACCGCCTCGAACAGCTCAGGAACCGTCGCCGCCGGCGCGGCTTCCCTGCCGGTGTTCACCCCGGCGAGCAGCCGTTCCCGTTCGCCGGGGAGCAGGACGTCGACCTCGTTCACCGGCAGCGCCGGGTCGGCCGTGACCCGGGCGAGGACGGCGGTGAGCCGGGCGGCCAGCGCCGTGGCCGTGTCCCGGTCGAAGAGTTCCGCGCTGTGCCAGAGCCCGCCGTCGATGCCCAGCGGGCGCCCGTCGCCGTCGTACCGTTCGCTGAGGTTGAGGTAGAGGTCGAAGAGGCCGAAGGACAGGTCGTCGCGTGCCGCCGCGATGCCCACCGGCTCCGGTACGGCGGCCAGGCCGGGGAAGTCCCAGGCGGAGCCGGGCGGGTCCTCCATCACCAGGAGCACCTGGAACAGCGGGTGCCGGGCCAGTGAGCGCGCGGGGTTCAGCTCCGCGACGAGGTGCTCGAACGGCAGGTCCTGGTGGGCCTCGGCGGCCAGGTCCGTGGTGCGCGCCCGCCGGACCAGGTCGGCGAAGGCCGGGTTTCCTGTGAGGTCCGTCCGCAGGACAAGCGTGTTGGCCACGAAGCCGACGAGTCCTTCGAGGGCCGCGTCGGTCCGCCCGTCGACCGGGGTGCCCACGGGGATGTCGTCGCCCGCTCCCAGCCGCGACAGCAGGACCGCCAGCGCGGCCCGGACCACCGTGAACGGGGTGGCGTCGCAGTTGCGGGCGGTCTCCAACAGCGCCCGGTGGGTGCGGGGCGGGATGCGGACCGGTACGGAGCCGCCCTCGTGGCGGGGCTTGGCGGGGCGGGGCCGGTCGTAGGGCAGTTCAAGCTCGGCGGGGAGGCCCGCCAATGCCTGCTTCCAGTAGGCGAGCTGCCGCCCGTACGGGCTTTCGGAATCCTGCGCGGAACCGAGACGTTCCTGCTGCCCGCGGGCGAATTCCGGGTAAGTGACGGGCAACGGCGGCCAGTCCGGTTCGCGGCCCCGCGACCTGGCGGCATACGCGCGTGACAGGTCGCGCGCGAGCACCCGCAGGGAGTGCCCGTCGACGGCGATGTGGTGCACCACCAGCATCAGCACGTGTTCGTGCGGGGACAGGGCATACACGGTGGCCCGGCACGGCGGCTCGGCACGCAGGTCGAAGGCCGTCCCCGCGTCGCGGGCGAGGACCCCGGCCAGCTCTTCTTCGGCGACGCTCCGGTACCCGAGCCCGGTCCGCCGGGTGTCCAGGACCCGCTGCGACGGCTGCCCGTCCACCTCGGCGAAGACCGTGCGCAGCACCTCGTGGCGCTCCACCACATCGCCCCAGGCCGACTCCAGGGCCGGCCGGCGCAGCTCTCCGGTCAGCCGCACGGCCGCGGCCATGGTGTACGCCGCGCCCGCGTTCTCCAGCCTGTTGACGAACCACATCCGCTGCTGGCCGGACGACAGCGGAAGCACCGTCGGTTCCGTCCGGCCACCGCGGCGATTTTGGTTTCCGAGCACGCCGGGCTCTCCCCCTTGAATGCGCAACGCCGCGCGCCCGCGCCGCTTCCCGGGCCCCGCGACGGCGACTCTGCGGCCGAAGATACCCGTACGGCGCCGCAGCCGTGCACTGTCCAAGCGCGCGGTTTTTGCCGCACGGAAAAGGGAATCAGCGATTCACCGGCGCGCGGCGGCGGGGAAATCCACGCGGATTTCGAGCCCGCCTTCCGGCAGCGGCTCGGCGTGCAGGTCCGCGTCGTGGGCGGCGGCGATGGCGGCGACGATCGACAGGCCGATGCCCTGCCCGTCGTGGCCGTCGAGGCGGGCCGCGTGCAGCCGCTGGAACGGCTGGAAAATGAACTCGACCTGGGCGGGGAGCACCTTCGGCCCGGTGTTGCGCACGCGCAGGGCGGGCCGGCCCTCGTGCAGGCCCGTCCACACCCGGACCTCGCCGCCGGGCACGTTGTGCCGTACCGCGTTGTCGACGAGGTTGGCGATCAGCCGCTCCACCAGCGGCGGGTCGCCCATCACGGCGGCCGGCGCCAGATCGCCGCAGAGCCGTACGCCGGGTGGGCCGTCCGCGGTGTGCGGCCGGCCGAGGCACTCGGCGGCCGGCGCCGCCAGGTCGACCGGTACGCGCCGGTCGAGGCCCCGCTGACTGCGGGCGAGGGTCAGCAGTGCCTCGATCAGTTTCCCCTGACGGGTGTTGCTGCCCAGCACGCGGAGGCAGGTCTCCCGCAGTTCGGCCGCGCTCGCGTCCGGGTCGGCGAGGGTGATCTCCAGCAGGCTGCGTTCGAAGGTGAGCGGGGTGCGCAGTTCGTGCGAGGCGTTGGCGACGAACCGGCGCTGCGCCTCGAACGCGCCCTCCAGGTGGTCGAGGAGCGCGTCGAACGCGTCGGCCAGTTCCTTGATCTCGTCGGACGGGCCCGGGGCGCCGAGCCGCCGGTGCAGGTCGTTCGCCGAGATCGCCTTCGCGGTGTGGGCCATGGTCCGCAGGGGCCGCAGCGCCCGGCCGGCCATCAGCCAGCCCAGCCACACCGACAGGAACGTCAGCAGCGCCAGCGCGATGCCGGAGGCCGTGAGCAGTTCCTTGAGGTAGCCGCTGCGCTGCTGCCGTAGCCGTTCCTCCAGGCCGGCCGCCGGGTCCGGTATGCCGAGGCCGCCGGACGCCCCGGACGCGGCCGGCGGGGTGGGCAGGTCGGCACCGGCCCACGGCGGCCGGCCGGCCACCAGCAGGTAGACCACGGTGAGCAGCAGCACCCCGGTGACCAGGAAAAGCACCCCGTACAGCAGGGTGAGCCGCAGCCGGATGGTCCAGCGGATGCCGGAGGCGCGGCCGGACCCGGAGCGGGCCGGGCGGCGCGGGCGACGAAGGCGGCGCATCCCCGGCACCCTCAGATCCGGTAACCGGCCTGGGCGACGGTCTCGATGACCGGCGGGCCGCCCAGCTTGCGCCGCAGCCTGCTCACGGTGACCTTGACGGTGTTGGTGAACGGGTCGGCGGCCTCGTCCCAGGCCCGTTCCAGCAGTTCTTCGGCGGAGACCACCCGGCCGCCCGCCGCCAGCAGCAGTTCGAGGACCGCGAACTCCTTGGGGCTGAGGTCGAGCCGTACGCCCGCCCGCAGCGCGGTGCGCCGGCCGGGGTCCAGTGTGAGGTCGGCGTGGCAGAGCACCGGGGGCACCGCGGGCTGGCTGCGCCGGCCCAGGGCGCGGATCCTGGCCACCAGTTCGGCGAAGGCGAAGGGTTTGGGCAGGTAGTCGTCGGCGCCGCTGGTCAGGCCCTCGACCCGGTCCTCGATGGTCGCGGACGCGGTCAGCATCAGGACCCGGGCCGGGTAGCCCTGCGTGATCAGGGTCTGGCACACCTCGTCGCCGTGGAGGCCGGGCAGGTCGCGGTCGAGGACGACCACTTCGTACCGGTTGACCGCGGTGCGCTCCAGTGCGGTCAGGCCGTCGAGTACGACGTCGACCGCCATGCCTTCGCGGCGCAGGCCGGCGGCCAGCGTCTCCGCGAGCTCACGATGATCTTCCACCACCAGAATCCGCATACCCCCACCACCGGCTGGACGCCCTCCGGCCCGATGGTTCCCCTGACGCGGTAACAGCGGCGTAAGCCCTGCCCGGGACGACGGCCGGCTGACGCCCGGCCGACGCCCGGTGTTCCGTCACGGTAACCGCCCTGTTGGTGAACTGGCTCCCAGATGTCCCGCGTTCCGGAGGAGACGACATGACGGCACCGTCCGAAGAGGAAACACCACGGGCGCCACGTACGAAGCGCAGGCTGTTCGCCGTTCCGCTGATCGCCGCGGCCCTCGTGGCCGGCACGGCCGTCCTGACGGTCCAGGGCGGCCCCGCCGCCGCGCGCCCGGCCTCGGCCTCCGCCCCGCTCAGCGCCCAGGCGTCGCAGGCCGCGTCCCCCGCGTCGGCCGACCGGAGCGACTCCGCGACGCGGGAGCGCCAGGCCGGGGCGTTCACGCGGTGCATGCGCGAGCACGGGGTGAAGGAGTTCCCCGGAATCACCGTCAAGGGGAACGGGCAGATTCAGCTGAAACCCGGCGGCCATGTCAACCCGGTCTCCGAGGAGTACCGGTCGGCGGTCGCGGCGTGTACGTCGAAGCTCCCGAAGAACAGCAGCCTGCCGCAGGCTCCGGCGGCCGCGGTTCCCAAAGCGCCGGCGCTCGGTTTCACTTGCACCAAGGAGTGCCCGGCGATACCCAGGTCGCCGCGTCGGCCCGCCGATTTCTGACCTTCCCGCTCCACGTCCAACCGCCTCGATCGGGCGGTTGGACATTATGGTCCCGTCTGCATTCGGGAAATCGCGTCCGGCAAGCCGGACGTAACCCGTCAGCCAGTTCCGAAGAGGCGTGAATTCACCCGACGCGCGGGCGGCCCGGCGCCGCCCGCGGTTCGTCCGACCGGAAACGTAACGGTTTTGTGGTAAAGAAGAACATTAGTACGGTGAGTCATCCCATAGGGTCGAGTGGTGATCGAACGTCGAAAAGGGACACACGCCAGGCCCACCGCAGCCGCCGCGAGCGGCCGATGGCCCGTCCTCGCCCGGTGGTGGGCCGCGAACCGCCGCAGACTCCGGCTCCGCCGCCCCGCCTACCCCCGTCCGGGGCGGTCGGGATTCCGGCGCTGGGTGCCGTCGTGGCGCCAGACACTGGGGCTCACCGGCTCGTTCCTCGGCGTGCTGACCGGCCTCCTGGTGATCATGTACGCGCGTACCGAGATACCCGCCGACCTCAACGCCTTCGCCACCCAGCAGGACAACGTCTACTACTGGGCCGACGGCACCGAGATGGCCCGCACCGGGGACATCAACCGGCAGGACACCCCCCTCGACAAGGTGCCCGAGCACGTCCGCTGGGCCGCGCTGGCCGCCGAGAACGAGACGTTCTACTCCGACAGCGGCGTCTCCCCCAGCGGCATGATCCGGGCCGTCTCCAAGATGGTCACCGGCGGCAGCAAGCAGGGCGGCTCGACCATCACGCAGCAGTACGTCAAGAACGCCTACCTCAACCAGGACCAGACGTTCACCCGCAAGCTCAGCGAGATGTTCATCGCGATCAAGCTCGACAACAAGATGTCCAAGGACGAGATCCTTGAGCGCTACCTGAACACGAGCTGGTACGGGCGCGGCACCTACGGCATCCAGCGTGCCGCCCACGCCTACTACGGCAAGGACGCCGCCCAGCTGAACGCGAGCGAGGGCGCGTTCCTCGCCTCCCTGCTCAAGGGGGCGGCGCTGTACGACCCGGCGGTCGGCCCGGAGAGCCGCGAGCGCGCGGTGGAGCGCTGGAGCTGGGTGCTGGACCGGATGGTGGCCATCGGCAAGCTCTCCCAGCAGGAGCGGGACGGCTACACCCGCTTCCCCGAGCCGCAGGCCCCGCCCAAGCCCGCCGGGCTGACCGGGCAGAACGGCTACCTCGTGGAGACGGCACGGGCCTATGTCGGCGCGCACACCAAGATCTCCGAGAAGGACTTCGCCCTCGGCGGCTACCAGGTCCACACCACCTTCGAGAAGCCCCGGATGCAGGCGCTGACCAAGGCCGTCGGCGACGTGCGGGCCAAGCTGGACCCGGACCGCAGGGAGGCCGATCGCAACGTGCGCATCGGCGCGGCGTCCGTGACCACCGACGGGCGCATCGTGGCCATGTACGGCGGCCCCGACTACCTCAAGCAGGGCTTCAACGACGCCAACTCCTCCGTCGTGCCCGCGGGCAGCGCCTTCACGCCGTTCGTCTATGCCGCGGCCCTGCGCGACGGCGTCGAGCTCGAGCGCGGCAAGCCCCGTACCCCCGTCACCCCGGCCACGGTCTACGACGGCAACAACAAGATCACGCTGCGGACTCCCGAGGGGCCCTACTGGGACCGCGCCGGCAAGATCGCCAAGGCGGAGAACGACGGCGGCAAGTCCTGGGGCAAGATCCCGCTCAAGAGCGCGGTCGCCCAGTCCGTCAACTCCGCCATCATGCAGCTGGGCATGGACGTGGGCCTGGAGCACGTCGGCAAGGTGGGCGTGCAGACCGGGCTGCTGGAGAGCAGCCTCGGCGAGAAGCTGCCGTCCTTCGCCCTGGGCACCGCCACCCCCAGCGCGATCCGGATGGCCGACGCGTACGCCACGTTCGCGGGCCGGGGCAAGCACAGCGAGCCGTACTCGGTCGCCAGGCTCACGCGCAACGCCGCCGGCGTGCCCGTGGAGAAGCCGGCCGCGGAACAGGTCCTGCCAGCGGCCGTGGCGGGTGCCGTCGACGACGCGCTGCGGGACGCCGTCCGCCGGGGCTCGGCCACCCCGGCCAAGGCCGCGGGGCCGGGCGCGGCCGGCAAGACGGGCACCGCGCAGGACAACAAGTCCGCCTGGTTCGTCGGCTACAGCGGGAAGCTGTCGACCGCCGTCTCGCTCGCGCGGATCGATCCGAAGAGCCAGGAGCTGCAGCCCCTGGACGGCATCGGCGGTATGCCCAAGGGCGCGGTCGGCAGCCCGTACCCGATCGACATCTGGACGCGCTACATGACCGCCCGATGAGGGCACCAGGTCCGCGGGGCCCCTCGGGGCCGCGCGGGCCTGGAAGCCGGGCCGGGCCTACTTCACCACCGTGGACCAGTCCGTGACCTGCGCCGGGTCCAGGTCGCGCATCCGGTTCAGCACCTTGGGGTCCTGGGCGTCCAGCCAGTCGGCGAGCTGCTTGAAGGACACGCAGCGCACGCCGTCCTTCTTGCACACCGCCTTCATGACGTCCTCGATGGCCTTCATGTAAATGCCACCGTTCCAGTCCTCGAAGTGGTTGCCGATGAAGAGCGGCGCCCGGCTCCCGTGGTATACGCGGTTGAAGCCGTTGAGATAGCCGTCCCGGGTCAGCTTGCGCCACTGCGCGTACTTCGCCGGATCGCCCTTCGTGTTGTCACCGGACTGGTTGAAGAGGAAGTTGAAGTCCATGGACAGGACCTGCTTCTCGCTCTGCGGGTACGGCAGCAGTTGCAGCGGGAAATTCCAGATCCCGTTCTTCTGCGACGGCCATATCTGGAAGTCGCCGGGCGAGCTGGCGTCGTAGCGCCACTTGAAGTCCTTGGCGGCCGTCAGCAGGTTCTTCTGGCCTTCCAGGCACGGGGCGCGCCCGCCCACCAGTTCCTTCTTGTAGTCGAAAGGCAGCGGGGGCAGGTTTTTGTAGCCGGTGTTCGTCTTCCAGTTCTCGACGAAGGAGTACGCCTGCCGGATCTCGCTCTTCCACTCCTCGGCGCTCCAGTCGCCGCCGCCCTTGGGCCCGCAGAAATGGCCGTTGAAGTGGGTGCCTATTTCGTGGCCGTCCAGCCAGGCGCCCCGCACCTGCCGCAGGGTGTCCTTGATGTGCTCGTCCGTGGCGTAGGAGATCGCCGATTCGCCCGGTTTGTGCTGCGGCGGCTTGTACATCGACGCCTTCGATTTCGGCAGCAGGTAGGTGCCTGTGAGGAAGAAGGTCATCTTGGCGTTGTTCTGCTCGGCGACCTCCCGGAAATGGGAGAAGAGATGGTCGTCGCCCTCCAGCGCGCCGTCCCAGGAGAACACCACGAACTGCGGGGGCTTCTCGCCCGGCTTGAGCTTCGCCGGCTTGGGCTGCTTGGGCTGCGGCCCGGTGTAGGACGTCGAACCGTCCCCGAGCACCTTGACCTTGCCGTCCCACTTCTCCTCGGGCTTCCCGCTGGGCTTCCCCGAGCCGCCTTCGGGCGGGGCCGGCCGCTGCTGCGCGGAGTCCGGCGACGGCGAGGCCGTCTCCCGGTCACCGTCCTGGGCGTCGGAACCGCAGGCCGTCAGTCCGAAGGCGAGTGCCGCCACGGTGACCAGAGCCGGCGTGCCGAGCACGTTCCTCTTCGACAATTTCCTACCCCCTGGCACCAAAACACGTGTTCTTGCCCGAGTATCACAAGTATCACAGGGGCATCAAAAAGCTCATCAGTCCTGTTGCCCCCTGGTGCACCGCAGCCGGGGCCGGCCGGTGGCCGGGCGGCCCCGTGGTCCGCCCGGCCGGACCGTCAGGTGCGGTAGGCGTAGTAGACCGCGTCCGGGTAGGACGCGATGATGCTCGCCACCGACTTCCGGTAGGTGTTGGTCGAGTGGTACGTCAGGTACGGGACGCCGTTCCTGCTGCGGTACGTCGTCATCATGGAGTGGTCCTTGGACCCGTCACCGTCGAAGTCCATTTGCATGACGTCGCCGACGTCCATCTGGTACACGTTCGCCAGGCTGGTCACCCGCTGGGAGTTCAGCGCGTACCACGACCACTCGTTGACGCCCACCCAGCTGTCGGACTGGCCCGTGGCGCCGTACCACCACTTGCGGTAGTCCCCCGCCGAGCCGGTCTCGGCCTTCCAGCCGCCCGCCTTGAGGGCCTGGCTCAAGAAGTTCGTGCAGTCGCCGCCGGCCGCGTTGTACTTGCGGTACTCGGGGTTGTAGTTCCGCCAGTACTTCTCCGAGTACGCCGCCATGGCCGCGTAGTCGTAACCGGAGGTGCCCTGCTTCTTGGGCGCCGAACGCGCGGGGTAGGAGGTGGCGGCGACGGGCGCGTCGGGCATCGGGTTCGCGTCGGCCGCGGCCGTGGCCGCCCGCAGCGTCGGAGCGTTGATCGCGCCGGGCCCGTCGTCCTTGGACCGGATGCCCGTCAGCTCCCACTTCCCGCCGGGGACGGCGGTGAAGTCCAGCTCGTGGCGGGCCTTGAAGCCGGTCGTCGCGGGCTCGTCGCCGCGGATCTTCTTGTACGTGAGCGTGGTGCTCTCGGTGACCTGCACCGTGGCGCGCGCGCCGGCGACCCGCGTGCCGTCCACGGATACCCGGGTGTCGGCGGCGGTGTACGCCTCGCCCAGGGCGGCGAGCCGCTTCTTGCGCGCCCGCAGCGAGGACACGCCGGCGTCCTCGGCCCGCACCAGGCCGGCCGACAGGCGCACCTGCTTGCGGGGCAGCGGGGCTATTCGCCCCGAGCGGTTGTCGAGCAGCGCCGCCGTGCGCTGCGTCAGCACGGCGTCGGCGGTGCGGCTGAACGTTTCGGTCGTCGCCTGGTCCACGCCGGCGGTACGCGGCGTCGCGCCCGCGGGCGAGGCAGGCAGGAACACGGCCGCCACGGCCACGGACAGCACCGTGCCGACAGCGGATCTGAGGGTCGTTGATTTCACGAGATTTCCCCTTGTTCACCCCGACCCACCGGGCCGGGCAGGGAATCTTCGCACGAACTGCCCGCATAACGGATCGCTGATGTCGCGCGGGGCACCCGGGGGCTCCGCGACAACCACGGAACCCGGGCCCGGTGGTGCGCCCCGGCCCCGGCTCCTACCGGATCGCCGCCGGGCCGAACGCCGCGCCCGCCGCGTGCTCCTGGACGCGCTTCTCCTGCTCCACGGTCCATCCGGCACTCTCCCGAAGGGCGGCGAACTCGCGACCCAGGGTGGTGGCCGAGGTGGTGCGGGTGTCGGTGCTGACGGTGACGGCCAGCCCGGAGGCCAACAGGCGCGTCGCGGGATGCGCGGCGAGACCGGGCACCGCGCCGGTCTGCACATTGCTCGTCGGGCACGTCTCCAGGGCGATGCGTTCGCTCCGCAGGCGGTCGAGCAGGGCACTGTCTCCGGTGCAGCGGACGCCGTGGCCGATCCGGCGGGCGCCGAGTTCGTCGATCGCCTCCCACATGCTCCGGGGCCCGGCGGCCTCGCCCGCGTGGACCGTGCAGGCGAGCCCGGCGCCGTGGGCGAGTTCGAAGGCCGGGCGGTGCGGCCGGGCGGTGAAGCGCCGTTCGTCGCCGGCGAGGTCGAGCCCGGCGACGAGCCCGCGGTGGCGCAGGGCGGCCTCGGCGACGGCGAGACTCTCGTCGGGCGTCTGGTGCCGCAGGCAGCACAACAGCAACCCGGTGCGTACGCCGGTCGTCTCGCTGCCCGCCGCCAGCCCCTCGGCCACGGCCCGGATCGCGTCGTCGAGGGTCATGCCGCGGCGGCCGTGCAGCTGCGGCGCGAAGCGGACCTCGCCGTACACGACGCCGTCGGCGCTCCAGTCCTCGACGAGTTCGCGCGCGGCGCGGGTGAGGGCGCCGGGGGTCTGCAACACCTGGAGCGGCACGTCGAGATAGGTGAGGAACGTGGTCAGGCTGCCGCAGTCGGCGGGGGCGACGACCAGTTCGGCGGCCGGCGCTTCGAGGGCGATGCCCTGTTCCGCGGCGAGGTCGGCGACGGTGCCGGGGCGGACCGAACCGTCGAGGTGGCAGTGGAGTTCGTAGCGCGGTACGGGAGCGGGTGCGTGAACCGGGGTGGTCATCGGCTGTTTCCAGGCAGGGGCGAGAGGGGGGCGGGGGTGTCCGGGGCGGGGGCGTCCGGCGCGGCGACGGTGTCGAAGAGGAGCCGCTTGAAGCCGGATGCGTCGACGCGGCGTACGAGGGTCAGGTTGGGGGCGGGGGCGCACACCCGCCGGTCGATGATCATCTGGCCGCGCGCCTCGTCGCCGACCGCTATCTCGACGTACGCCCGTTCCGCCTCGGTGACCAGGCCGGGGCGGAGCGCGACGGCCATGGCGACGGGGTCGGGCAGGTCGTAGCCGGGCAGGCCGGTGACGTCCCGCACCCAGTCGGCGACCGTGCGGTTGATGCGGTGCGCGAAGGTGGCGAGGGGGGTGCCGATCTCCTCCAGGTGCCGCTGGTCGGCGGGGGTCATGACGGCGTCCTTGCGGGAGACGTCCCAGCCGATCCAGGTCACCTTGTCCGGGGTCGCGGCCTGCGCGACGATCCGCGCGGCCTCGGGGTCCGCCCAGACGTTGAACTCGGCGGTGGGCGCGACGTTGCCGCGCAGGTCGGCGGCGCCGGCCATGCAGTACACGTGCCGGTAGCGGGTGAGGAGTTCCGGGTCGCGCAGCAGCGCGGCGGCGATGTTGGTGAGCGGGGCGAGGGTGACCAGGGTCAGTTCCCCGGGGTGCGCACGGGGGGCGGCGAGCAGGACGTCGATCGCGTGCCCGCTCTCGGGCAGCCGTCCGGGGTCGGGCAGGCCGATGTCGCCCATGCCGTCTTCGCCGTGCACGTGTTGGGCGCTGGAAAGGGGCCGTGCCATCGGGCGCGCGCAGCCCGGGTGGACGGGGATGTCCGTCCGCCGCGCCATCTCCAGCGAGATGAGCGCGTTGCGCGTACCGGTCTCCAACGGCACGTTCCCGGCCACCGTGGTGACGGCGCGGACGTCGCCGAGACCGCTGGCCGCGGCCAGCAGCAGCGCCACCGCGTCGTCGGATCCGGTGTCGGTGTCGATGATCAGCGGGAGAGGCGGCACGGCCAGGCTCCTTTCGTACGGAATCGACGCGCCCCGGGGCGAGACCACCGCCGTCACCGGCACCGGCCGGCCGCGATCCGGTCCCGCAGAGCGCGCTCACCCTGCATGTCTAAACGTTTAGATGCCAGAATGCAAGCACGATGACGAAGCGAGCGAACAAGGCAGCGACCCTGACGGACGTGGCCCGCAGGTCCGGGACCTCGACGGCGGTGGTCAGCTATGTGATGAACGACGGGCCCCGCCCGGTCGCCCCGGCGACCCGCGAACGGGTCCTGGCCGCCGCGGCCGAACTGAACTACCGCCCCAACCGCATCGCCCGCGCCCTGCGCTCGCGGACCACCGGCGTGGTCGGCCTGGTGCTGGCCGACGCCTCCAACCCGTACTTCGGCGCCCTGGCCCGGCACATCGAGCAGGCCCTCGGCAAGCGCGACAAACTCACCCTCACCGGCAACGCCGGATACTCCGCCGACCGCCAGAAACACTTCGTCGAGCGCTTCCTCGCCGCGCAGGTCGACGGGCTCGTGGTCGTCTCGGCGGACGGCGGCACCGACGTCGCCGCCGAGGCCGCAACCCTCGGCGTACCGGCCGTCTACGTCCACAACCGCCCCGGCGGCGGGCGCGCCCCGGTCGTGGCCGCGGACAACGACACCGCCGTCCAAGAGGCCGTCGCCCACCTGCGCACCCACGGGCACACCCGCCCGGCCTTCCTCGCCGGCCTGCACGACACCGGCCCGGTGGCCCGGCGCCTCGCCGCCTGGCAGCGCGCCACCGGCACCGACGGCACACTCCTGCGCTCGAACTACGCGCGCGCCGCTGCCGCCGGCCTGACCCGGCGCCTCGCGGCCGAAGGCACGCTGCCCTCGGCCCTGATCACCGCCACCGACGAACAGGCCATCGGCGTCCTGGCCGGCGCGTCGGCCGCCGGGCTGGCGGTGCCGGGCGATCTGGCCGTCGTCAGCCTCGACGGCTCCCCCGACAGCGCCTACACGTCCCCCGCCCTGACCGTGACCGAACAGCCCCTGCACACCATGGCCGAACAGGCCGTGGCCCTCCTCCTCGACAGCACCCCTCCCCCGCCCGCACCCCGCGCCTCCTTGGCCGTACGGCGCAGTTGCGGCTGCACGGGCGAAAGCTGACGCGAATGCGCGCCTGGCGGCCTCACTGGCTCAAAAGTGCCCAAGACGTCCTTTCCCGTGACGTGCCGTCCGGGCGCGAGAGCCTCCCGCGACGGGGCGGACCAGCGACGTATGCCTGGGCACTTCGATCTCTTCATATACAGTGATCGACTGTTATCGGCCACCACCAACAGGCCCGCAGAGTCTGTCACTTGGAGTAAAAAGCCCATGCGTCGACGTTTCACCACACTCGCCGTTTCCGCTGCCATAGCGGGCGGCGTCCTGTTCTCGGCCGTCCCCACCGCGCAGGCCGCCCCCGTGTCGGCCCGTGGCCAGGTCACGTGCCACATCGGCCAGATGCAGCAGCAGGTCAACGAGCACAAGAGCAAGGCCGCCAAGCTGGACGCGCGCGGCCGGCACGCGGCGGCCAAGAAGGAGCGCGCGAAGGCGCGGTCGATCGAGAAGCGGATCAAGCAGTGCCTGGACGCGGACAAGAACAACCCCGGCCCCATCGGCGGCTGATGCCCGGCCACCGGTTCACTCCGGCGCGTACCCGCAGGCGGCACCGGAGGTGAACGAGCCCCCGTCCGGCGATCGCCTCGCCGGGCGGGGGCTCTTCCCGTTCCCGGTACCAGGCCATTCTTCCCGGATTGGCCAGGTCGTCCGGCTCCCGCGTTGTGCAGACTCGCCACCAGTGACACCGAAGCACCGACACACCGGAGGCACCAGGCATGGCGCGAGGCCCCAGGCATCGTTACGAGGACACGGCACCGGACCGCAGCGGCCGAGTGAGGATCGCGGTCATGGACGTGGGAATCGGGCTGCTGGCGGCGGCGTCCGCGGTGCGCCGGCTCCGCCCGGACGCCGATCTCGTCCTCTCCTCGGACCCCGACGGTATGCCCTGGGGCCCGCGCACCCCTGAGGACATCACCACCCGCGCCCTGGCCACCGCTGAGGCGGCCGCCGCGCACCGGCCGGACGCGCTGATCGTCGCCTGCAACACCGCCACCGTGCACGCCCTGCCCGCCCTGCGCGCCCGCTTCGAACCCGGCCTGCCGGTCGTCGGCACGGTCCCGGCGGTCAAACCGGCCGCTGCGGGCGGTGGGCCCATCGCCGTCTGGGCCACTCCCGCCACCACCGGCAGCCCGTACCAGCGCGCGCTGATCCAGGAGTACGCCGACGGCGTGGCCGTCGCCGAAGTGCCGTGCCCCGGGCTCTCCGACGCCGTCGAGCGCGCGGACGAGGCGGCCGTCGCCCTCGCGGTCGCCGAGGCGGCGCGGCGCACCCCGGACGACGTCGCGGCCGTGGTCCTCGGCTGCACGCACTACGAACTCGTCGCCGCACACGTCCGCGCAGCCGTACGGCGCCCCGGCCGGCCGGCGCCCGTCCTGCACGGCTCGGCGGGCGCGGTGGCCGTCCAGACACTGCGAAGGATCGGCCTGCCGCCCGCTCCCGAGGCGCCCGCCGAGGGCACCTTGACCATGCTGCACAGCGGACGTGCGGCAGCGCTGCCTCCGCAGGCACTGGCCTATGCCGAGGGCCGTCGCCTACAGGCGCTCAGTCCTGCGCGCTGAGGTCAGGTGACCGGGGTGATGGTGACGTCGACGGTGACGTGGCCGTCGTCGCTGCTCACGGTGTAGGAGCCGTTGCCGGTGAAATCCTTGGTGCCGCGGGCGAGATAGTCGTCGCCGCTGGTCAGGTCGTACTCGTCGACCCAGAAGCCGACCTTGGCGATGTCGTTCGCGGTGAACGGCAGGTTCATGGACGGCGCCGCGCTGTTGCGGGTCGGGGTGGAGTTGCCCTGGTTCTTCTGGGTCCAGATCCGGAAGTGGCTGCCGTCCTTGAGGTCCAGCCGGATCGAGCCGTAGGGCTCGGGCTCGTACTCGCCGTCGTTGACGAAGGTGATCCTGAAGTCGGCGCGCGCCTTGACCGGTGGGAAGGGCGGCGCGGGTGTGGCGGCGGCGAACTGGCTGTCCTTGAGCCCCGGCCACATGTCGGAGATGTTGCGGGCCCCGCTCAGCGGCTTCCACTCGTCGAGGTCGAACTGCAGGACCTGGTCGCCCTTGACGAAGTAGCACAGCCGGCGTTTCCTCCCGGCCAGCACCGCGGGCGGGATGATCTGGTAGACCACCGCGTCGAGGTCCCGGTCGAGCCCGGCCTCCTTCAGCCCGGGCCACTTGGCGGCGATGCTGTAGGGGCCGCCGCTCACCCGGTCGGTGACCGGGTCGTAGGTGACGAACCTGTCACCCTTGAAGAAGTAGTACGTGTCCACGGTCCCGAACGGGACGTCCTCCTGGTCCAGGAACGCGGCCTGGATGTCCCGCTCGAACCCGGCGTCCTTCATGCCCGGCCACAGCGGGGCGATTTCCAGGGGGCCGTAGAGGATCTGCTCGTTCGCCACGTCGTAGCGCACGTACTGGTCGCCCCGGAAGATGTAGAGGTAGTCCTTCTCGATCGGCAGGTCCATCGCTATGGGGTTGAGGCGCCACGAGAAGGGGACGGCGGCGTCGATGGCGGTGGCGAACTGGGTGTCCTGCAGGCCCGGCCAGCCCGTGCTGATGGCCCGCGGGCCGACGCGTATGGCGTTGTCGGTGAGGCTGTAGAGCAGGTACTGATCACCCAGGAACAGGTACGTGTCCCACTTGAGCTGGGAGCGGTTGAACGTGGCCTGGATCGTCATCGATCCCTCCCAAGGCGCCCGGGGGCGGGACGTCCGGTACAGCCCGGTTGCCGTACCGCGCTGCCGCCCATCACCCCGGACGCTAGGAGCGCCGGCAGGGCGCGTCCAGAGGGCTCTTCGGCCGATGTCGCGAAGGCGGCCGCCGGGGAGTCCGGGCGAATGCCAGGGCCATGCCAAGACGCGGGGGGCCACGGGCTACCCTGCGGTGATCCACTTCCGCGCGGCGCGCCCGACGCGCGGACGCACCACAACGAGGGAACCCTTCATGACCACGCCTCCCCCGCCGCAGAACGGCGGCTACCCGCCCTACGGACAGCCCGGCCAGCCCCCGTACGGCCAGCCCCCGGCCCCCCACGGCCAGCCTGCGTACGGGCAGAACCCCTACGGACAGAACCCGTACGGACAGGCACCGCACCCGCAAGCCCCCTACGGTGGGCCCGGGATGGCGCAGCAAGGCGGCTACCCGGCAGGCCCCCTGCCCACCGGCCCCGCGCCCACGGGCCCGAACCCGGGACAGCGGCCCCCGCGGCGTGTGCGCGTCCCCGGTATCGTCCGCGCCCTCGTCGTGCTGCTGATCTTCGGCGGGGTGGCGGCGTGGGTGGTGCTGCACCAGGACGAGTACAACGCCGAGAGCAGGAAGAAGCCCAAGGTTGACCCGCACAGCGTCACGAACGCCAAGGTGGGCGACTGCCTGCACAAGACGGGCGGCACGGACGACGAGCCGGAGCTCGAAATCCTCGGCTGCGGCGAATCGGGTGCGCAGTTCAAGGTGGTCAAGATGCGGCCGCAGGACGGGTGCGAACCCGGGCAGGGCCTCTACCGGATGCGCAACACCAGGAGCCACTTCGAGGTCGTGAGCTTCTGCATGACGCGTCTCAACGGGGCGTCCACCACCCCGTGAGGCTCAGCCGGCCGGCACCGACTCGTAGTACCGCACGCGTTCGTCCTCGCCGACCGGACGCATGCCGGCCGCGGCCATGACGCGCTGGGACGCCACGTTGCCGAGGTCGGCGTCGCCTTTCACGCAGGCGATGCCGATCTCCCGTGCGTAGGCCAGAAGCGCCCGCAGGGTCTCGGAGGCGTACCCCCGGCCCCGGGCCGACGGCACCAGGCCGTAGCCGATCGTCACGCTGCCGTCCGCGTCGGCGGGGCCGTGGAAGTCCGCACCGCCGATCGCCAGCCCGTCGGTACGGCGCCGGATCTCGTACGCGCCGGGATGCCGGGCGCCGTTCCCCTCCGTGCACGCCCGCAGAAAGCGCCTGGCCGCCGCCAGGTCGTCGTCCATGGGATACCCGGGTGCCCACCGGGCGCTCTCGCTTCGCGTGCCGGCTGTCAGTTCCTCGGCCTCGCCGACGCTCAGCCGGTGGAGCACGAGCCTCTTCGTCACCAGATCGTCCATAGCGACGTCAAGTACCACGCACTCCGGGCGGACCGCACGTCAATTGTCTGCTACAGGCCCGGGATGGGCGGGGTGCCGAACTGCGCCTCCAGGGCGTTGAACAGCACCTTCCAGGTCTTGAACTCGGTGTTGGTGTGCACCGCGATCGTCTGCTCGCCGTCGGGGGTGCCGACGGCGGCGAAGTGCGACCCCTGCATGCTGCCGCCCATGCCGCGGAGCGTCAGCCCGCCGGTCACCGCCGGGTCCAGTTCGAAGACGCCGAGGCCGTACGCGGCGTTGGGTATCCAGTTGCCGCCCTCGGTGGAGACCAGGGACCACACCGCGCGGTGCTGGGCCGGGGGCAGGAGGCTGCCGGACGCGAACGCGTCGAACACCTGGATCATCTCGCCGGTCGTGGAGATGACGTTGCCTGCCGACCAGGCCCACGAGCTGTTGTACTCGGTGGTGTCCAGGGGCAGGAGGCCGGGCTCCTCGAACATCGACCGCCAGTTGTCGGCGGTGACGTCCTCGGGGTCGGCGCCGTCCTTCAGGAACAGGCTTGAGTACGCCCTCGGGTGCGGCTCGGGATAGCCGGTCTCGTCGGCGGGGCGCACGTAGGTGCGGGTCAGGCCCCGGTCTCGATGTCGGCCACTCCCGCGGAGCCGAACCAGGTCCCGTCGGCGGCCTGGCGGAGGCGGTCGAGGGCCTCCTGCCGCGGCATGGCGGCGCCCCGGCCGTACGCCTGGTCGTACGCCGCCCGGCCGAGCCGTCGCGCGAGTTCGGTGGCGAGTTCGCGCAGCTCCGGGTCGCCGTCGTCGAAGGCGCCGCGGATGGCCAGGCTCGTGCCGAGCGCGGTGGCCGCGCCTGCCGGGTCTTCTTCCGCCAGCAGCAGCCTGGCCAGGAGTTGGGCGGCCGGCGCGATGTTCCGGTGGGCGAAGGCCGCCTGGACGGCCCGGGGCAGCAGTTCGCGTGCCCGTACGGTGTCGCCGGCCGTCAGGAGGACCGCCATCCGCACCGGTGCGATCCAGTCCCCCACCGCCTCGCCGGGCAGGGACGTCTCGCGGCCGAGCGCCTCCATCCGGCTCAGCTCCCGGTCGGCGCGCTCCGGCTCCCCGGCGCGGCGGTGCAGGTCGGCCCGGCAGGCCAGGGCGCCGATCCGCTGGAGGGTATCGCCGCGGTCCACGGCCGCCCGCTCGGCCCTGTCGATGTCGTGCCGCGCGCCCGCCAGGTCGCCGCCGCGCATCCGTTCGGCGGCGATCCCCAGCCGGTACTGGACCTCGTGCTGGGGTACGAGGGCGAGCCCGCGCCGGTAGGCGGCGACCGCCTCGTCGTGCTCACCGCGGACGGAGTGCACCTGCGCCACGCCCGCCAGCGCCATCGCCGTGCACAAGCGGTCGCCCGACGCCTCGAACTCGCGCAGGGCGCAGGCCGTCGCGTTCGCGAGCCCCGCCCAGTCGCCGCGGTCGTGGCACATGAAGGCTTCCACGAGGAACGTGCAGGCGACAGCCCACCGGTCCGGGCATCCGCGTACCTCCCGCATCCGGCGTTCGACCAGCTCGTCCAGGCCGAGCAGGTGGCCCAGCCCCAACGTCGCCAGGAGCACCGTCGGGTAGCGCTCCAGCGCGCCGGCGCGCGCAGTCCTCGATGACGGCCCGCACCCGCTCGGCATCGGGTGCGGGCGCGCCGGTTCCGGTCAGGTGGATCGCGGCGAAGGCGGCCCGGCGTCCTCGGGCAGCGCGTCGCCCAGCTCGCACACCCCGGCCACCAGGGCGTCCGCCCGTGCGTCGTAGCGCAGGGTGTTCCAGTACCAGTACAGCGGGCCGAGGAGGCGGGCGGCCGCGTGCGCGTCCCGCCCTTCGACGGCCGCCCGCAGCGCGAACACGAGGTTGTCGTACTCGGCTGCGAAGAGCGCGAACGAGGTCTGCTGTCGGGCGGAGCGCAGCAGCGGCCCGTGCTCCTCGGCCACACCGGCGAAATGGCGGACGAGGCGGCCCCGCACCGTGTCCCGCTCGCCCGCCTGGAGGAGTTGGCCGGCCGCGTACGCCCGGACGCTCTCCAGCATCCGGTAGCCGTCCCCGGCCCGCTCCACGAGGGACTTGTCGACCAGCGAACCGAGCACGTAGGGGACGTCACCGGCAGGCAGCGTTCCGTCCGAGCAGACCGCCTCGGCCCCGGTCGGCGCCGGAAAGACCGCCATCCGCCGTGCCAGCACCCGCTCCTGGCCGGTCAGCAGCTCCCAGCTCCACTCGATCACCGCGTACAGGGTGCGCTGGCGCGGCTGCGCCGCCCTGTTGCCCGTGGACAGCAGCCGGAACCGGTCGTCGAGCCGCCCACCGGGCCAGTATCCCGGACGCGTGATCACGCGGCTGCCGGGAGCGCGGCCGTCCGGCGGTCACGCGCGGTTCCCGGGCGGCCGGGCGGGCAACCGGGTGCCCACCGCGGCCGCGAAGCGGGCGAAGGGTGTGTTCATGATCCTGGCGACGCTGGAGTGGCCGGCGAGATAGGTGTCGAGGCGGTGCCATGCCTGCGGCAGGCGGGTCAGAGCGGTGTGGACGAGGGCCGGGTGCCGGACGAACAGGCTCGCCAAAGTGGCGCTGGCGTGCATCTCGATGCCGAGGAGGTCGTCGATCTGCTGTGCGTAGTGGCCGGTGGCGGACTTGGTCGCCGCGTCGCCGGAGACCGCGGCGAGGCGGGCGGCGGCACGGCCCGCGAGGGCTCCTGAGCGCAGCGCGTACGAGATGCCCTCGCGGGACCAGTGGTCGAGCAGTGCCGCGGCGTCTCCCGCGACCAGCACGCGCCCGCGGGACAGCGGCGAGTCGGGGCGGCGGCAGCGGGTCAGGTGATCGGTGTCGTGGAGGGGCCGGGACGTGTGCAGGCCATGGCGTCCGAGGAAGTCCTCCTTGTAGGCGCGCAGCGGCGCGGGGTTCCCGCGAGCGGCCACCACCCCGGCGGTGCAGACGTCCCCCTTCGGGAACACCCAGCCGAAGGAGCCCGGCAAGGGACCCCATTCGAACAGCACCCGGCCACGCCAGTGATCGGCCGTCCCCTGGCTCACGGGTGCCTCCACCTCAAGGGCGAGGTCCACTTGGGCGCACCGCACCCCAACGTACTGGGCGACCTGGCTGGCGCTGCCGTCGGCGCCGACCAGCGCCCGGGTGCGGAGGGTGTCGCCGCGGTTGGTCCGTACGGTCACGGTGCGGCCCAGCTGCTCTAGAGCCGTCAGCGCAGTGCTGTCGCGCACCGTGGCGCCGGCGGCGGCCGCGGCCTCGGTCAGTGCGGCGTCGAGTTCGCTGCGGAAGACCAGCGCGCAGGTGGGGGTGGCGCACGTGCGGGTGCGTTCTTTGCCGCCGTTGAGGGTGAAGGTGAACAGGCGGGCCGTGTCGAGCACGTTCAGGGGCAGGCCGGGAGGCAGCGCGGCGAGCGCCGCTCCGATGAGGCCGCCGCCGCAGGTCTTGTACCGGGGGATGGCGGCGCGTTCCAGCAGCAGCGCCTCGCAGCCGTTCTCGGCGGCGACACGGGCCGCGGTGGCGCCGGCCGGGCCGGCGCCGACAATGATCACATCCCAGGTCTTGGGGGTACGGGAGGGTCGGGCTGGGACCGGCATGCGGTGGTCACCTCGAATCGGTCGCGTCGGTGGATTCCTGTCCTGGCCGCTTGAGCACGACGCCCCCGCAGTCCTCGCCGCGTACGTAGCCGTCGGCCGCCGCGTCGGACGCGTGGCAGCGGCGGGCGAGAACACGCCCCGCAGGGCGGGGGCGGCGACGCCGTCCGGGCTCAGGGTCGGCGACACGGCACCGGCCAGGGCGACCTCCGTCTCGCCGGTCCGCAGGCTCTGGCGGGCGGCGTGTACCGCCCGCCAGTTCCTCCTGGCCGGCAGTACCAGCGTGTTCGCCCATGCGCCTGTCCGCCCTTCGCTCCAGGAAAGCCAGGACGGCAACCGGCCTGCTCCCCACCGTCCTTTCGGGCTTTGCGCTACCTCTTCATTTCGCCACACATGAGGCAGTGCTCAGAAGGGCGCACACTGCGCGGAAAGCAGCACGGCGGAGACGCCGGGGCGGTCGTCATGCGTCGCATTCAGCCGATCAGGGGCGTTTGTGGGCCGTACTCGCGAACCACCCTCGGCCTATTGTCGGCATTAACGCTTTTACGAACTGCCGCAAGGGCCCCGGACCGCACCGGTCCGGGGCCCCGCGAACTCGCCGTCTTATGAACCGGCTTCCGCTACTCCGTCAGCGACTTGGCGTAGAGACCGTACAGCTTCTGGTACACCTCGTCCTGCGTCGGGATGAGCACCAGCACGCGAATGGTCAGATTCCCCTTGGCCGGGACGATGTGCACGCCCTCAGGAGGCGAGCCGAGAACCACGTTTCCGTCGGATCCATCACCGACGATCAGACCCCAGAAACTGGCCTCGAATTCCGGCGCCAGCACCGAACCTTCCGGAAGTTGCCCGAACCCGACATTCCAGTGCCGCACGTCGGTTTCCCCGGCGTGCATGGTGATGTCGTACGAGTAGATGTACTTGTGCGTCTGCCAGTCCTGCCAGGAGGAGTTGAACTTGAAATCGACCTTGAGGTTCTTGTCGGTCGCCGTGAAATTCACGGTGTCCGGCTCGGATTCCTGGCTGCCGCGTACCGCCTTCGCCGTCACGCTGTGCTTTCCGAGCGGCCAGCCGCCCTCGGGGACGTAACTCCACAGGTTGCTGATCACCTTGGCGGTGCCGAGCTGGGTGCCGCCCTCGGCGAGCGTCACCGTGTCGGCGTTGAACGCGACGCCGTCGACGGTGGCGCCGCTGTCCACCTCGGCGCCCTCCTTGGGGGACCTGACGTCCACGACGGGCGTCGGCAGGGTGACGTAGAAGCGCAGCGGTGCCTTGCCGGAGAGCACGTCGTCGCGCACGGCGATGGCGGAGAGGTCGTGCTGTCCGAGGGGCCAGTCCGCGTCCGGCGCGTACTCCCACTTGCTGTCCTTGACCGGGCAGGTGCCCAGCAGTTTGGCCCCTTCGTAGAGCAGTACCTGCTGGACGTCGGGGGCCGCGTTGCCCTGGACCGCCTGCCGGCGGTCCTGGGTCTGCGCGCTGGGGGCCGGGGCGGTGAACACCGGCAGCGGCACCGGCTTGTTGAAGGCGAGTGCGGACTGGGCCTGGTCGTTCCAGGTGCCGGTGGAGCTCCCGGCGAGCGGGATCCGCGTCAGGTCGGCGATCGAGGAGTCGGCGGTGACGGGCAGCTGCGCGCCGCCCTGGTTGACCCTCGTGAAGAGGATGTTGTCCCGACCGGTGTTGTTGACGACGCTGCTCACGCCGTCGTCGCTCTGGTCGAACCCGTAGTCGCTGAAGTTGTTCGCCGTGCCGTTGGCCGGAATGACGAGGATTTTGGTGCGTGGTCCTCCCACATTGAAATTGACGTCGGCGAACAAGGAGAAGGCGTTCTTGGGGGCGGCGTCCTTCCCCCGGCCGGTGATGACGTACGGTTCGTCGGCGGACTTGCCATTCCCGTTGACAGTCACTCGCATCCCCATCTCGTCGCTGTTTCGTTCACCACAAGGCTGCGCGCGGCATGTGGCGCCGTCAATTGCGGAAGGCTTGTTCGACTGCGTTCAGGCCATAAGGAACGATGGCTTAATTTCGCAACGGCGAATTCACCTTCGACGAGCCGGTGTTCGGGCGCGTCACCAGGGTGCGGGCCCGCCCCTGCCGGCCTCCGGAGGCTCCGGCGCGCGGACCGCGGCCCTCAGGCCGTGGCCCACTGCACCCACAGGGGCAACAGCAGCAGCGTGACGACCGAGCTCTTGACGACAAGGGCCGCGGACATGTCGACCCCCACGTCATAGCGCTGGGCGAAGATGAACAGGTTCTGCGGGGCCGACATCGCGGCGAGCAGGACGAGGTAGTGCAGCCAGTCGCCCTCGACACCGAAGCCGTAACGGGCCACGACCAGAGTCATGAGGGGAAAGGCCACACATTTGAAGGCGACGATCCACATCTCCTCCACGGTGGTGCCACGCAGCGTCAGTCCCATGCCGCCGAGGTGCAGGCCGAGGGCGAACAGCGCCACGGGAGAGGAACTTTCGCCGACGAACGCGAAGCTGTCGAGGACGAATCCGGGAAGCGGCACCGACAGGAGGTTGAGCGCGATGCCCGCATTGCAGGCGAGGACGACGGGCGTCATCAGCGAGGCGGCGAGGGCGGCGGAGAGCCGTGTGCGCAGGGTCCCGCCGCGGTCCGGGCGCCCCAGTTCCATGATCGAGATGATGATCAGGGACAGCACGCAGACCTGGAAGAGCAGCACGGGGAAGATCGGCGCGGCGTTGCCGAACAGCATGATGAACACCGGTACGGCGAAGTAGGCGGTGTTCACCTGGACGGCGGCCATGACGCGCAGCGCCAGGCCGCGCGGGTCTCGCACACCGAAGGCCCGGCTGAGCGCACCGGCCAGCACGACGGCGACGCCCGCGGCGGCCGCGTACCCGCCGATGGCCCGCCAGTCGAACAGGGCTCCCAGGTCACTCCGGTAGATGTTGCCGAACAGGAAGCACGGGACCGCGAAGAGGAAGGCGTAGTCGGCGAAGACCTTGGAACTCTCGGCCGGCACCACCTTGCGTCTCGCGAGGACGACCCCGCACCCGAAGGCGAGGACCACCGGCGCCAACTTTTCGAGCGCGCCTAACGCCTCCACGCCCGCACCCCGGCCGACGTCACGGCGACGGACGTCGCACGCTCCCCGCGGCACGCCGAAGCGGCCGAGTCCTCCCCCATGGAACCGTTCCTATCGTTCTCGTTCAGCGCCATTGCCCAACGACAAGATCCGGGAATCCCCCGTCATCCCAAGCCAAGATTCACGATCTTGCGAGGCCCATCGAATCGGCATGCGGGCCGACGCGTCCAGGGGTGGCGCCTATGGCACGCGTCACACCGGAAGGGGTGCCGCGACTTTCGCGAGCACTTCCCCGCCCCTCCCCGCACCTCTTGCCCTCTCGTCGAGCCCCGGGTTATAACCTCTAACCGAAGCATGAACTTCTATCCATGACGAAGGGCAACGCCATGACCACCACGATCGAGTCGTCCCCCACGCGCCGCCGCGTCCCGCTGCCGGTGACCGTTGCCGCCTGGACCGCCCCCGTCCTGGTGGTCGGCCAGTTCGCCCTGATCGCGGTCCTCCCGGTCGCGATCGCGTCGGCCGGCGCGCTCCGCCACGTCCGCGACCGAGCGGTACGCAGGGCGGCCGCCCTGCTCGCCGTCAGCTACGCCGTCCCGCTCGCCATATGGCTGACGCGGCCCGACGGCGCGCAGAGCCTCTCCAAGGACATGCACCCCGCGTTCACCGGACTGATCGTCGTCGCGTCCGCCGTCCTCCTCGTCACCCTTCGCCGAGCCCACCGCCGGCCCCTCCCCTCACGCTGACCCGCACGCGACACGCCACACCCGCCCCTCAACCGACAAGGAACCCGCCATGCCCGGCATCCGCCACACCAGCATCCGCGCCGCCCTGTCCACCGTCCCGCTCGTCGTCGGCGTCCTCGCCACCACCGTCACCCCCGCCGGAGCCACCACCCCCCGCACCGACACGTCGCCCCTCACCTGCCGCGGGCAGGGCGTCGACCCCGACGCGCTCATTCGGCACAAGACCGAGACCGTCATCCACGCACCGCTGCACACCATTTGGAAACTGCAGACCGACGTAGAGCGCTGGCCCTCCTGGCAGGCCCCCGTCACGACCGCGGAACGCCTCGACCACGGCCCCCTCCGCCGGGGTTCGGTCTTCCGGTGGACGCCCCCGGCACCCCCCACTCCCACGACTTCCGCCACCACCCTGGAAATCACCTCGACCGTCGAGCAGCTCAAGCGCCACTCCTGCATCCGATGGACCGGCCCCGCGATCGGTGACGGGCTGCGTATCGACAACGGCGTTCACGTGTGGAACTTCGCCAAGGTCAAAGGCGGCGTCCGGGTGAGCACCGAGGAGACCCACACCGGCGAGCAGGTCGAATCGGACGTCCCCACCGCAACCAGAATCCTCCGCGCGGGCCTCGAACAATGGCTGCGCGACCTCAAAACCACCGCCGAGGCGCACGCCCACCACCACCAGCAGCAGCACTGATCCACTCGGAGCCGTAGCTCTCACGCCCCGCCCCGGTCACCCACCAGGACCTCTGCCCTGGCGGGTGACCGGTTTTCGCAGCCATGCCGCCGCGCTCGCGTTGCGAGGGTGTCCGGACTGGGCCCGCCGCGCAAGTTCTACGCGCTCAACGACGCGGGACGCGAAAGGCTCGCGACGTTCTGGACGAAATGGGAGTACCTCTCCTCGCGCATCGACAAGCTCAAGGAGGGCGGGCGATGAACTACTCGGACGTCACGGGGCGCAACCTGATTCCGATTCTCGACGGTGTCCTGGGGCTGCTCGAAGAAACAGCCGCGGACGGGCAGAGCGCTCATGAAGTGCTCGGGGACGACATCGCGGGCTTCTGTGCGGCACTGGCCGGCGAAGAAGGGGCCCGGAACCATCGCGTGCCCGACGGGCCACTGCTCCCGGGAATTGTCGATTTCTTCGAGGAGGGCGTGGCAGCCGGCAAGGGCGTCCTGGAAGTCACCGGCGACGACGTCGCCGCCTTCTGCGACAACCTGGTCAAGGACGCGCGCACCGAGCCCACCCCGCCCCCGGCGGGCCCGTGCACTCGGGAAGGTGACTTCGGTACGTAACTCCGCGCGTCCTCCCGGCCTGCGGCTATCAAGGCAGCGAAGACAGCGAAGACAGCTTCGGCACACGGTGACGTACCGCCGACGCGGCGCGCGGCCGGGACGCGGAGGTACCGCGAGCCGCGGACCCACGCTCGGGAGGACGTACGCGTGGAAACCACGCTGATCGGGCGGGAGCACAGCGCAGGGGTGCTGCGGTCCCGTCTGGAGCGGGCGCGCGCCAGTCACGGCGGGCTGGTGATGGTCACGGGTGAGGCCGGCATCGGCAAGACGTCCTTGGTGCGCGGCGCGGTGGACGAGGCCCGGGAGCGTGGCGGCATGCTGGTGGTGCACGGCGCCTGCTGGGACGCCGACGGCACACCGGGCTTCTGGCCGTGGACGCAGGCCGTACGCAGCTTGCGGCGCGGCGCGACCGCCGGGGAGTGGGAGGGCGCGGCCACGGCCGCCGGTGGAGCGCTTTCCGTGCTGCTGGGCGAGGGCGCGGGCACCGGGGACCCGGTGCGCTTCGAGCTGTTCGACGCGGTGACCACGCTGCTGACCGTCATGTCGCAGAGCCGCCCCGTGGCCGTGGTGCTGGAGGACCTGCACTGGGCGGACGCCGCGTCGCTGAGCCTTCTGGAGTTCACGGCACAGCACGCCTGGTTCGAGCGGCTGCTCGTGATCGGTACGTACCGGGACGTCGAGGTGCAGCGGCCCGACCACCCCCTGCGGCCGCTGCTGCCGCGGCTCGCGGCCAAAGCCACCACGATCGCGCTGACGGGCCTGACCCCGCCGCAGGTCGAGGAGCTGGTCACGCGTACGGTCGGCACCCGGCCCGACGCCGCCACGACCGCCGAGGTGTGCGAACGCACCGGCGGCAACCCGTACTTCGTGGAGGAGACGGCCCGCCTGTGGTCCGCTGGCCAGCCCGTGGCCGCCGTCGCGCCCGGGGTCCGCGCCGTGGTGCACCGGCGGCTGTCGCTTCTCGGCGGACCCGCCGTGTCGCTGCTCGGCGCCGCCGCGGTGCTGGGCCGCCGGTTCGAGCGGGGCGCCCTGGCCCGTACGGCCGGGTCGCCTGAGCCGCTCGCCACCAAGCTGCTCGGGGAGGCGGCCGCGGCCGGGCTGCTGGAAGCGCCGGCGGCCGACGCGTACGTCTTCACCCACGACCTGGTACGGGAGGCCCTGTACGACGGCCTGGCCGAGGACCGGCGCCGCCACCTGCACGCCGCCGCCGTACGCGTCCTGCGGGACACGGCCGGCGCCGGGGACCGCGCCCGGCCGACCGACCTCGCCCGGCACGCCTACTTCGCCGGCCCGGACCTCGACGCCGGCGAGGCGGTGGGCATCCTGGTGGCGGCGGCCCGGCACGCGGTCAGCAGGCTGGCGAGCGAGGAGGCCGTCGGGCACTACCGGCACGCACTGGAACGGCTCGGCACCCACGACCCGCGCCGCCACGTCCTGCTCGCCCTCGACCTCGGCGCCGAACTGCAGCTCCTCGGCGAACACGAACGCTCCTGGCTGGTGTACGAGGACGCCGCCACGCTGGCGACCGGCACGGGCGACGCCGAACTCGTGGGCCGGGTGGCCCTCACCCTGCACAGCGCGGACGGCCGGGGCGACCGGACGGGGCTCAAGACCCGGGCGATGCGTGAGGCACACCGCGTCCTGGTGCCCGGACCCCGCGCCACGGACGACGAGCCCGGTGCCCCCGGCGCGGGCCCGGCGGAAGGAGTGGCCCGGCGCGTCGTGGCGGCCGCCCGCGCCGCCGCCGACGACGACGCGCTGCACCTGGGCTTGTGGGCGCGCCTGCACGCCGTATGGGAACCGGGCACGGCCGCACAGCGGGTCCGGGTGGCCGGGGAGCTGATGGAGGTGTCCCGCCGCCGGACCGACGTGTGGATGGAGCACCTGGCGGCATCGATGCGCTGGGTCGCCCTCCTGGAACTGGACGACCCCGCGTTCCTGCGGCAGTTCTACGCCATGGTCGCCGGCGCCGACGCCTGCGGACTGCCCCGGACTAGCATGATCTCGGTCATCGACCGCAGCGTCGTATACGCGTTCATGGGACGGTTCCCCGAGGCAGGCGACCTGCTCGCACAGACACTGGCCCTCAGCGGCACCCACGCCAACTACTACCAGTACTTCATCGGTCACCACCGCTGGGCACTGTCCCTCCTCCAAGGCAGCTTCCCGGAAGCGGAGCACGCCCACCGCACGATGTCCGGGCGCGACCACCTGTACACCCAAGTCCTGGCGAGCCTCACCGCGTTGGAACGGGACGCCACCTGGTGCGGCCCGGTGCCATGGCCCGGCGCCGGCCCGACCGGCGACAGCGTGCTGGAACGCGGCATCGCTCCACTGCGGGTCCGGCTACAGGCGCAGAGCGCGGCGGCGTCCCGCGACCCGGTACGCTGCGAACAGGCACACGACGCCTTGGCACCGTACCGAGGGCAGTGGCTGGTCTCCCTGTTCGGCTGGGACATCGGCGGCCCGGCAGCCCTGTGGTCGGGCATGCTGCACGCTGCCGAGGAGCGATGGGCGGCAGCGGTACGCGACCTCACCTCCGCCCGCCAGTCGGCCGACCGGCTCCTCGGCCGCCCCTGGTCGGTACGCGCCCGTACGGAACTGGCCTGCGCCCTGCTCGCCCGCGCGGACCGCGACGACAAAGAACGGGCCACCGCGCTGTTGCACGACGCCGAAGCCGAGGCCCGCGAGCTGGGCATGACCCACATCGTCGACCGGGCCCGCCGCCTCCTCCCCGCTCCCGCCCCGCCCACCGGCTCCCCCGTCCCCCCGCCTGAGCGGGAGTTCGTACGCAACGGCGCCGTGTGGCGCCTTCGCTACGCGGGCCGCACCGTCCACGTACCCGACGCCAAAGGGCTGGCCGACCTGCACACCCTGCTCAGCTGCCCCGGCCAGAACGTCCCGGCCGTTCGCCTGCTGTACCCGGACAGCGCGCCCATGGCAGTGGCGGCGGGCGCCCTCGGAAGCGATGCGGTCCTGGACGACGAGGCGAAGACCCGCTACCGGCGGCGCTTGGACCTGCTGGACGAGGAGATCGACAGAGCAACCGGACGCGGCGACGACCGCGCGGCCGCAGCGTACGACCACGAGCGGGAAGCTCTGCTCGCCGAACTCCGCAAGGCCGCGGGGCTGGCCGGCCGCTCCCGCCTCTTGGGCGACGAGACCGACCGCGCCCGTAAGAACGTCACGGCCCGCATCCGGGACACCCTGCGCCGCCTGGGAGAACACCACCCCGAACTCGCGGCCCACCTGCGAGCGGCCGTGTCGACCGGCGGGATGTGCCGCTATGCCCCGGACCACGAGGTGCGGTGGCGCCTGTGACCCCGTGGGAAAAGACCGCCGGACGGCCGCCCCGCACCCCCGTGCGCGCGGGGCGGCCGTCCAGCGGCGCCGTCGGCGTCTAAGCCAACGTCGGGGCAGGCTGCTGAGCGCCGGCGGCCTCGGGTGGGTCGTTGGCCAGGTCGCCTTCCATGTCGACCCAGGTGTCGTTCCAGGCATGGCCCTGCTCGGGCCCGCGCTGCCAGGTGTGAGTGACGTGCCCGTTCGCCTCCCGCCCGAAAGCAGAAAGGGAACCGTGCGGATTGAGAACCACGGCCGGATCACCGGTGAGACGCCCGTGCAACGGCGACCAAGCGGACCACGGCCCACCCGTCCCCGTCTGCCAACGATGATGCAGACCGTCATCGGCACCACGCGCGAACAACACCATCCCACCATCACGCCCGACAAGGACGGCCGGCCGCCCCTGGACGGACCCCTCCATGTCGGCCCACGTGTCGTTCCAGCCGTAGCCCTGCTCCGGACCCCGCTGCCACGTATGCGTCACCCGCCCACCCGGGCCGCGGGCGAACACCGACAACGCACCATTCGGACTCAAAACGACAGCCGGATCACTCGCCAGCCGACCGCCCAACGGCGTCCAGGCAGACCACGGACCGCCCGTCCCCGTCTGCCAACGATGATGCAGGCCCTCATCGGCACCACGCGCGAACAACACCATCCCACCATCACGCCCGACAAGAACGGTGGGCCGCCCCTGTACGGACCCCTCCATGTCCACCCACGCGTCATGCCACGCATAACCCTGCTCCGGCCCCCGCTGCCATGTATGCGTCACCCGCCCACCCGGATCCCGGGCGAACACCGACAACGCGCCATTCGGACTCAGCACCACCGCAGGGTCACTCGCTACACGCCCGCCCAACGACACCCAATTCGGCGCCCACTCACCAGCCTCCGACTGCCACGTATGCCACAACGCCCCATCATCACCACGCACAAACACCACCAACTTGCCGTACCGCCCCACCAAAACCCACGGCCGACCCACCGCACCCCCCGCAGGCCGCCCCAACGGCGTCCACCCCGACCACGCACCACCAGCCACACTCTGCCAACGATGCACCACCTCACCCGCCCCCGAGCCCGCCCCACCCACACCGAAGACGACCATCCCCGAGCCCGTGTCCACCACCGACGGCACCCCCACGCTCACCCGGGCCGCCGTCTGCGGGACATGGCCCACCGCGTTCCGCGCCTCTTCGAGGAGTTCCCGCGCCTTGGCCTCGACCTCGTCGTAGCGGTCGGGAAACGCGGAGCGCTGTACTCGCTGTGCCGTCTGACCTGCGGTCAGTTGGGGGTTCTGCTCCGCGACGCGAACGGCCCGGGTGAAGAACTGGGTGGCCGCGTAAGGCACCTGCATGATCTCTTGCGGTGTGCCCCAGCCCTGGCTGGGCCGTTGCTGGAACACCCCGAGCGAATCCCGGTCACCGCACGGGAGGTTGTTCATGTGTGACTCGACCCAGCCGGCTTCGAAGCCGGCGAGCATCACCTTGTCGGAGACACCGAGGTCGCGTCCGACGAGGTAGACGGCCTTGGTGACTTCCAGATCATGGTTCGGTGGAACGGGGCAGGGTGCCATGACGATTCTCCTGTCTACTGTCTACGCGGGTGTCGCGGTGGGGGTCTGGGCGAGCGGCGAGTCGGTGGCAGCGGCCTCGGGTGGGTCGTTGGCCAGGTCGCCTTCCATGTCGACCCAGGTGTCGTTCCAGGCATGGCCCTGCTCGGGCCCGCGCTGCCAGGTGTGAGTGACGTGCCCGTTCGCCTCCCGCCCGAAAGCAGAAAGGGAACCGTGCGGATTGAGAACCACGGCCGGATCACTACTGAGACGCCCGTGCAACGGCGACCAAGCGGACCACGGACCGCCCGTCCCTGTCTGCCAACGATGATGCAGACCGTCATCGGCGCCACGCGCGAACAGCACCATCCCGCCATCACGCCCGACGAGAACGGTCGGCCGCCCCTGGACGGCCCCCTCCATGTCGGCCCACGCGTCATTCCAGCCGTAGCCCTGCTCCGGACCCCGCTGCCACGTATGCGTCACCCGCCCATCCAGGCCGCGGGCGAACACCGACAACGCACCATTCGGACTCAGAACGACAGCCGGATCACTCGCCAGCCGACCGCCCAACGGCGTCCAGGCAGACCACGGCCCACCCGTCCCCGTCTGCCAACGATGATGCAGACCGTCGTCAGCGCCACGCGCGAAGAGCACCATCCCGCCGTCCCGGCCCACCACGACAACAGGCCGACCACGCACGGATCCCTCCATGTCCGCCCACGTGTCGTTCCAGCCGTAGCCCTGCTCCGGCCCCCGCTGCCACGTATGCGTCACCCGCCCACCCGGATCCCGAGCGAACACAGACAACGCACCATTCGGACTCAGCACCACCGCAGGGTCACTCGCTACACGCCCGCCCAACGACACCCAATTCGGCACCCACTCACCAGCCTCCGACTGCCACGTATGCCACAACGCCCCATCATCACCACGCACAAACACCACCAACTTGCCGTACCGCCCCACCAAAACCCACGGCCGACCCACCGCACCCCCCGCAGGCCGCCCCAACGGCGTCCACCCCGACCACGCACCACCAGCCACACTCTGCCAACGATGCACCACCTCACCCGCCCCCGACCCCGCCCCACCCACACCAAAAATGACCATCCCCGAACCCGTGTCCACCACCGACGGCACCCCCACACTCACCCGGGGGCTCGTACTGGGTGCCGCGTCCGTCCACCAGGTGGTTTCCTTGCGGGCGCCGGGCCAGGAGAAGCTGAAGTGGATGTGGTTGGTGTGCGGGTTGCTGCCCCGGTACGGCTGCCAGCCGGCGTCGGGGCGGTTCGCCATCCAGATGCGCCGGTTCCAGATCATGTACATGATGCCGAGGCGGCGGGCCAGTGCGTGGGGATTGCCGTGCCGGTCGGTGGCATGCAGCCAGTCGATCAAGTCGTCCGCCAGGTGGGCCTGGCCGTTGACCTCGACGCCCCAGTCCCAGGCCCGGCCTTCCTTGTGCTCGCTCTGGCCGCCGCTGCCGCAGGACCGGCTGATGCCCAGGTCCCGGGTGCCCGCGTAGGCGGTGAGGACGAGGTCGCGGAAGCCGGCGACGCCGGGCTTGGCGGCGGGGTCGCAGTCGCGCTGCGGGTCGTACGGCGCGTACGGGTCGATGCGTGGTCCGAAGTCGGGTGCGGTCGGCGCCATGAGGACTCCCGAAGGTCGGCCGCTTCCCTGTGAAGCGGCTCTGCCCTTGAGGCGCGTGATCGCCTTTGGCAGCTGCCAGATGCGATCGCGCGCCTTCAGAGAAAACGGCGTTTCTGTCGGATGCATGTGCGACTTGCCCCCTGTAGGGGTGACCGAGTGGCGCGCATCCGGGGGCGCACGTGTCCGGGCGGTTGTCGCCGCCGTTGCCGTGTCGGTCGATCGGTCGGCCAGTCGGCCGATGGGTGGGTGGGAGGGGAGCGGGTCATGTGGGTTCGGAGCGGGCCGAGGAGACTGGTCGGAGTCGCGGTGGCGGCGGTTTTCCTGAGTGCGGGGGCCGTCGCGTCGGCGGTGCCCGGCGGGGTGCGGCCGGGCGGCGGGGCGGTGGAGGAGCGGGTGACCGTACGGACCGATGCCGGTCTGGTGCGGGGCGTGCGGTCCGCGCGGCACCGGATCTTCCAGGGCATCCCGTATGCCGGGGCCCCCAAGGGTGCGTACCGGTGGGCGGCTCCGCGTCCGGTGCGGCCGTGGCAGGGGGTCAGGGACGCGGCCAGGCCGGGGCCGTTGTGTCCGCAGGTGCCGTCCCAGTACGCGCAGGTGTCCAGCGAGGAGGAGGACTGCCTGGTCCTGAACGTCACCGCGCCCGCCGTCGTACGGCACCGCCCCGCCCCCGTACTGGTGTGGATCCACGGTGACGGAACGGTCGGCGCGGGCAGTTTCTTCGATGCGCGCCGGCTGGCCGGCCGTGGCGTCGTGGTCGTCACCGTCAACTACCGGCTGGGGATCTTCGGCGGCTTCGCACACCCGGGGCTGCGGGGCTCGGGGACCTTCGGGCTCCAGGACCAGCAGGCCGCGTTGCGCTGGGTGCGGCGCAACGCGGCCGCCTTCGGGGGCGACGCCACGCGCGTGACGGTGGCGGGCTCCTCGTTCGGCGCCTCGGCCATCGCGGGACACCTCACCTCCCCCGGGGCGCGCGGCCTCTTCCACCGGGCCGTGCTGGCGAGCGGCGAGGGCATGATGGACATGCCGGCCGGGGCGATGGGCCCGGACGTGCCCGGTTACCCGTGGTTCGTCTGGCGCACGGCCCGGGAGGCGGAGGAGATCGGCGCGGAGATGACCTCGTCGCTCGGGTGCGCGGCGCCCGACCCCGCGCGCACGCTGCGGTGCCTGCGAGCCCTGCCCGTCAAGAACATCCTCCGGATTCCGTACATCATGAACGCCTTCCAGATCTTCGCCTACGGCAACGAGACGCTGCCTCGCCTGCCGGCCCGGTCCTTGCGCGAGGGGCGCTTCCACCGCGTACCGGTGCTGTCGGGCGGGACCCGCGACGAACACCGCACGTTCGTGGGGTTGTTGTACGACGCCGTCGGCAAGCGGTTCACCGAGGAGGACTACGGGCGGGCGCTCACGAAGGCGTTCGGCAGCCGCGCGGGCGCGGTGCGCGCGCAGTATCCGCTGACGCAGTTCCCGTCACCGGCCATCGCCTGGGCGGCCGTCGTCACCGACCGGATGTGGGCCCGGGGCACCCACGCGCAGCACGCGGCGCTCTCGCGGCGCGTTCCGACGTACGCCTACGAGTTCGCCGACCGCAACGCCCCCCTGTACCTCCCGCTGCCGGGCCGCTTCGACTTCGGCGCCTATCACGCGGGTGACACGCCCTACCTGTTCGAGGAGCCGGAGGCCGGCAAGCGCTTCACGGCGGCGCAGCGGTGGCTGTCGGACACCATGACCGACCAGTGGGCCGCCTTCGCCCGCACCGGCACGCCCAATGGGCCCCGCCTTCCGGTCTGGCGTCCGTACCGGGGCGCGGGCGGGCGTCCGTACACCCAGTCACTGGCGCCGGACCGGATCGGCCCGGTCGACTACGCCCGGGAGCACGCCCTCGATTTCTGGCGCCGGTTCCCGTAGGGCGGCCGGAGCCGCCGGGCGGGGCGGGCGTCTCGTCATTCCAGGCGGGCCGCTCGGGAGCGCAGGTAGCGTTTTTCAGGGAGGCTGAGGGTCAGGTCGGCTGCCAACTCGTAGGCTGTGCGCGCCTCTTCGTGCCGACCGGCCATCTCCAGCAGGTGGCCGCGTACTGCTTGAAGCCGGTGGTGGCCCTGCATCCGGTCGTCCTCCTCCAGGGTGCGCAGCATATCCAGACCGGCCTGCGGGCCGTGTGCCATCGCGGTCGCGACGGCGTGGTTGAGAGTGACCACGGGGCTCGGTGCGAGGCGTCGCAGGACGGTGTAGAGGGCGCAGATCTGCGGCCAGTCGGTTTCCCCGGTGCTGGGGGCCTCGCCGTGTACGGCCGCGATGGCGGCCTGGAGCTGGTACGGGCCGACGGGGGCCGGGGAGCGCAGCGCGCCGGTGATCAGGGCCACGCCCTCGTCGATGGCCGCCTTGTCCCAGCGCCCGCGGTCCTGCTCGGCCAGCGGAACCAGTGAACCGTCGGCACCGGTGCGGGCGGCGCGGCGCGCGTCGGTCAGCAGCATCAGGGCCAGCAGCCCGGCCGTCTCGCCGTCGCCGGGCAGCAGCCGCACGGCCGCGCGGGTCAGGCGGATGGCCTCGGCGGCCAGGTCGGCGCGCTGGAGACTGGGGCCGGAGGTCGCCGTATACCCCTCGTTGAAGATCAGGTACAGGACCTTGAGGACGGCCGTCAGCCGGGCGGCGCGTTCCCGGCCGGCGGGCTGCTCGAAGCGGAAGTGGCCACCGGCCGTCCTGATCCGCTGCTTGGCCCGGCTGATCCGCTGGGCCATCGTCGCCTCCGGGACCAGGTGGGCGCGGGCGATCTCGGCGGTGGTCAGCCCGCCGACGGCGCGCAGGGTGAGCGCGGTCTGCAGGGTTTCGCTCAGCGCGGGGTGGCAGCACAGGAACAGCAGGGTCAGCGTGTCGTCCTCGGTGGGGAGGCGGCTTTCGCCGGGTGGCGGCGCGTGCCAGGCGTCGCGCGGGGTGAGCCGGGCGGCGCTCTCCTCGCGGCGGCGCCGGGCCTCCTCGCTGCGCAGCAGGTCGGTCAGGCGGCGGGCCGCGACCTTGATCAGCCAGCCGCGCGGGTTGGCGGGGCGGCCCTGGCGGGGCCACTGCTCGGACGCCGCCAGCAGCGCTTCCTGTACGGCGTCCTCGGCGGTGTCGAAGTGTCCGTAGCGCCGTACGAGCGCGCCGAGGACCTGCGGCGCCAGGCGGCGCAGGTCCTCGGAGTCGTCGCGGCGGGGGTGTCCCACCGTCTCTGCCCTCCGGTCCCGTTCCGTTCAGCCCTCGATCGTGTCCGGCACCTCGCCGATGGGGCGCACGACGATCGGGTAGTCGGGGGAGTTCGCGGGTACCGGGCATTCGAGGACGCGGGCCGCGATCTCGGTGACCCGCTCGAAGCTGGCGCAGTCCAGGAGCCAGTAGCCGGCCAGCATCTCCTTGGTCTCGCCGTACGGCCCGTCGGTGATCTCGACACCGTTCTTGCCGCGGGAGATCAGCCGGGTCTGCGCGGGCTCGGCCAGGCCCTGGGCGTCGATCAGTTCGCCGGACTCGGCGAGGTCGTTGTTGATGGCGCCCATGTGGTCGAACATCGCCTGAAGGTCCTTCTGGGACCACTCGGGGGCGCCCTCGGTCCCCTTGCCGCTCTGCGCGTCGTAGTCGGCCTGGCTGGCGAGGACCATCATCATGTACTTCATTGCGCTGCCTCTCCTTCGGGGTGGGCGCCCGTGTCGGCACCTCTCGGACGAGACGTCGGAGCGGGCGGGGAGTTCTCGACACGACCGGCGAAAAATTCTTGTACTCCGTTTCCGCCTCCCAGAGAAGTGCTCGCGCACGCGGCCCGCAACCCACGGTGCGCTGTGCTCAGAAGCCGGGCCGGGGGGGCTCGCGGGCCGTACGCCGCACCGTTCCGGCCCGGGGAAATATTCCGCACGGTGATCACGTGCTGCTGTTAACCTGGCGGGGACGTGATCTCGGATCGAGGAGATGCAGCTGTGGCGGGTGACGAAGACATCTCCGGGTGATACCCGGACCTGACGGCCGCCGGCCGGTGCGTGGAAGCACCGCCGTGGTGGCCGCCTTGTCGTGCCCTCCAGCCCGCCCTCCCGGGTACCGGTGTCCGCCGGGCCCGTGGTGTTTCTCCGAGGTATCCCCATGTCCGACGCTTCCGTCGTCTGCTCGAACCTGTCCTTCTCCTGGCCCGACGACACCCCCGTCTTCCAGGACCTCTCCTTCACCGTGGCACCCGGCCGTACGGGCCTGGTCGCGCCCAACGGGTCCGGCAAGAGCACCCTGCTCAAGCTGATCGCCGGCGTGCTGCGGCCCGCCGGCGGGTCCGTGTCCGTCTCCGGCGTCCTCGGCTACCTCCCCCAGAGCCTCCCCCTCGCCGCCGGCCTCACCGTCGCCGAGGTGCTGGGCGTCGCCGAGGTGATCCGGGCCCTGGACGCCGTGGAGTCCGGTGACGTGAGCGAGGAGCACTTCGCGACCATCGGCGACGACTGGGACATCGAGGAACGCACGCGCGCCCAGCTCGACCGGCTCGGCCTCACGGAGCTGACCCTCGATCGCGGCCTGAGCACGCTCAGCGGCGGCCAGGTCGTCTCGCTCGGCCTGGCGGCGCAGCTGCTCAAGCGGCCCGACGTCCTGCTGCTCGACGAGCCGACGAACAACCTCGACCTCGACGCGCGCCACAAGCTCTACGACGTGCTGGAGGACTGGCACGGCTGTCTGCTCCTCGTCAGCCACGACCGCGCGCTCCTCGACCGTATGGACCGCATCGCCGAACTCGACCGCGGATCGCTGCGCCTGTACGGCGGCAACTTCACCGCGTACGAGGAAGCCGTGCAGGCCGAACAGGAGGCCGCCGAGAAGAACGTCCGCAACGCCGAGCAGGAACTCAAGCGCGAGAAGCGCGAGTTGCAGCAGGCCCGCGAGCGCGCCGACCGCCGGGCGAACAACGCCTCCCGCAACCTCAAGAACGCGGGCCTGCCCCGCATCTTCGCCGGGAACATGAAGCGCGGCGCCCAGGAGTCGGCCGGCCGGACGGGCCAGATGCACGCCTCCCGGGTCAGCGAGGCCAAGGCCCGCCTGGACGAGGCGGGGCGTGCCGTGCGCGACGAGCAGCGCATCACGCTGGACCTGCCCGACACCAACGTGCCGGCGGGCCGCAACCTGTTCCTCGGCGAGGGCCTCCGCGTCAGCCACGGCGCGCGGCCCCTGTTCGCGGCCGGCGGGGTCGATCTGACGATCCGGGGCCCCGAACGCATCGCGCTGACCGGCCCCAACGGCGTCGGCAAGACCACGTTGCTGCGCCTGCTGTACGGCGACCTCGAACCCGACGCGGGGCAGATCAAGCGGGCCGACAGCCGGATCGCCTACCTCTCGCAGCGCCTTGACGTACTCGACCTCGACCGGACGGTGGCCGAGAACTTCGCCGCGTCCGCCCCGCACCGTACGGAGGCGGAGCGGATGAACCTGCTTGCCCGCTTCCTCTTCCGGGGCCCTCGTGCCCATCTGCCGGTGCGTGTGCTGTCCGGCGGTGAGCGGCTGCGCGCCACTCTGGCCTGTGTGCTGTGCGCCGAACCGGCCCCGCAGCTCCTGCTCCTGGACGAGCCGACGAACAACCTCGACCTGGTCAGCGCCGGGCAGTTGGAGAGCGCGCTCGCCTCTTATCAGGGGGCGTTCGTCGTCGTCAGCCACGACGAACGCTTCCTCTCCCGCATCGGCATCGGCCGTTGGCTGCGGCTGGCCGACGGCACGCTGCGCGAGACGGCGGCCCCCGAGGTGTGACGCGCCGGAACACGGCCGGGCCCGCCGAGGTATGCCACCCGGCGGGCCGTTCACCCTCACTCACACCAGGTGGTCCACCATGCCCCGACCTGCCCTGCTCGCCCACGACCTCGTCCGTACGCTGGGGACCCGACGGGTCCTCGACGGCGTCTCCCTCACCGTCTCCCCCGGCCGGCGCGTGGGGCTGATCGGCGAGAACGGTGTCGGCAAGTCGACACTGCTGCGTCTGCTCGCGGGAGCGGACGAACCCGACGCCGGCCAGGTCACACGCCCGTCCGACCTGGGGTTCCTGCAACAGGAGATGCCGTTCGACAGCGACGCGACCATGGCCCGCGTACTGGACGACGCCCTGCGGGAGGCCCGCACCGACCTCGCCGAACTCGACCGGCTCACCCGGCTGCTCGCCGACACCCCGGACGACCGCCCCGGATACGCCGAGCTGCTGGACGCGTACGGACAGCGGCTTGAACAGGCCCAGGAGCGGGAAGCCTGGGACGCCGACCGGCGGGCCGCGATCGTCCTCGACGGGCTCGGCCTCGGCGGCTTCGCCCACGACCGGACCCTCGGCTCCTTGTCCGGCGGACAGCGCGGCCGGCTGGCCCTGGCAGCGCTCCTCGTCCGCCGCCCCGCGGCGCTCCTGCTGGACGAGCCGACCAACCACCTCGACGACGAGGCGGCCGCCTTCGTCGAGAACCAGATCCGCGAACTGCCCGGCGTCGTCGTGACGGCCAGCCACGACCGGGCGTTCCTCGACGCCGTCTGCACCGACCTGATCGACCTCGACCCGGCCGTCGACGGCCCCGTGCGCTACGGCGGGAACTACAGCGCCTACCTGGCCGAGAAGCGGGCGGAGCGGGAGCGCTGGGAGCGCAGGTACGCGGAGGAGCAGGAGGAACTGGAAGCGCTGCGCCGCTCGGCCGGGGTGACCGCGCACCGCGTCGCCCCGGACCGCGGGCCGCGGGACAACGAGAAGATGGGCTACGGCCACCGGGCCGGGCGGGTGCAGCAGCAAGTCTCCCGACGGGTACGCAACGCCACCCGCCGGCTCGGCGAACTGGAGCGGACCCAGGTCGGCGAACCGCCCCGGCCCTTGCGCCTGCACGCCACCACGCTGGCCGTCGAACCACCGGAGGAATCCGCGGCAGGACCGGCCCCCGCCCCCGCCGACAGCAATCTCGTCGCGCTGCGCGACGCGCGTGTGCCCGGCCGACTGAGCATCGCCCACCTGGACATCCCGCCAGGGGACCGCCTCCTGGTCACGGGAGACAACGGCTCGGGAAAGTCGACCCTGCTGTCGCTGCTGGCCGGGCGGCTCCGTGCCGAGGGCGGGATACGCAGGCGGCCGGGCCTTTCCGTGGGACTGCTGACGCAGGACACCGTGTTCGAGCGCCCGGACCGCACGGTGCGCGACACCTATACGCACGCGCTGGGCGCCGAGCGGGCGGAGGCGGTCCCGCTGGGCTCGCTGGGGCTGCTGCGCCCCGCTGATCTCGGCAAGCCCGTGGGACAGCTGTCGGTCGGTCAGCGCCGCCGTCTCGCACTGGCCCTCCTGGTGGCGCGCCCGCCGCAACTCCTGCTGCTCGACGAGCCCACGAACCACCTGTCCCCGCGCCTGTGCGACGAGCTCGAAGACGCCCTCGGTGCCGGTCCCGGCGCGATCGTCCTTGCCAGTCACGACCGGTGGCTGCGCGCACGCTGGCAGGGCCGCCGACTGCGACTGCGCGCCCCGGGCAGCCCTGCCGACGTGCCTTGCCGCACCCATAGTCACCCGCCAGAATGGTGACTGTGAATCTCGATCACGTCTTCGTCTGCGGCCACCCCGCCCTCGACTTCGCCGCGACGCTCCGGGCCCGGCGCTCCGTGCGCTTCGAGATGTTCGCGGCACCGGAGCGGCTGGACGCGTGGTACCTGGAGTCCGGGATCGCGGACTCCGTGACGCCCGCCCGGCCCGCCGACGTCGAGCGCGCGAGGGCCGTACGGGAAGCGGTCTACGAGCTGATCACCGCCCGCCGCCTCGGCGAGGCGTTCGGCGACCGCGCCCTGGACGTACTCAACGGGGCCGCGCGCAAGCCCACCGCGGCCCCGCAGCTCACGAACGCGGGGCGCCGGACCGACGCCAGCTCCGAGGAAGCGCTGTCCGCCGTGGCCCGCCAGGCGGTGGAACTGCTGAGCGGGCAGGACGTGCCCCTGCTCAAGGAATGCGGCAACCCCGAGTGCACGCGCGTCTACATCGACCGCTCCCGTGGCATGCGGCGGCAGTGGTGCGGCATGGAGTCCTGCGGCAACAAGATCAAGGCCGCCGCCTACCGCGCACGCAAGAAGAGCGCACCCGCCACGACCTCCCGCTGACCGGCCGGGCAACTCCGGGCCGGTCGAGCAACTCCGGGCCGGCCGGTCGACTCCGGGCCGGTCGGCCGCGCGGGAGCCTATAGCACTTCACCGTCACCCCCTTGACTGGTGACGCAACGGGTGCGAGAGTCACCAACACGGCCCGCACCAGGCCGATGGAGAGCCCAACCCACCACCACAGCAGTGGAGGCCGACGGTGAACACCGACAGGACGACGGACGGCGCGGCAGCCGCCCGGCACACGAAGTTCGGCAAGCTGCCCGAGCGCATCCCGTACGAGAACATGGTCACGGAGAAGCCCTCACAGGAAACCCGCGCGCCGGGCACGTACACCCCGGAAGGGTCGTGGAACCACTTCTCCTGCCTGGCCCTGGACCTCGGCCTGTAGGCGGCCGGGCTCCCCCGTACGGCCGCTCACCGGAAACGCGGATGCCACACCTGCGGGGCGGCGCCTTCGTGGTCGACGACCGTGATGTCGGGCCATTTGTCGAACGCGGAGCACGGGTGGGAGATGCCGAGGTCGACTTCGTCGCCGACGTACAGGCCGTGGGCGTCGCTCAGGACCAGGTGGTGGTCGAAGATCTGGGCCGCCGTACCCGTCGCGGCCGGCCGAGGCACGCCTTGCGGGTCACAGGCACCAACCAGGACCGGCAGCCCCGCGTCGTAGGGCAGTTCGCGTTTGCCCGCGCCGACGACGACCAGCCCCGGCTCCGGGGCAGACAGGACGACTGCGCGTACAGTCAGTGCCGCTTCCAGTCCGGGGAAGGGCGAGACGTGTTCGTACGTGCCGTGGTCGTGCGTGACGTAACAGCCCGACCGCAGCACGAACACCGCGTCTGAGCCGCCGAGTTGCCCGGCGGCTTCCTGATGGGCGGCGGCTTCCTGATGGGCGGCGACGGCCCGGTCGGGGAAGGCCGACCCGCCCATGCTGAAAACGGGCCGCTCGGCCTGGATCAGTGGCGCCAGGCCGTGGAACACCTCGGCTGCCTGGCGGCAGTGGCGGTCGACGCCCGCGACCGTTTCGGCGTCCCGGCGGTTGGGCCGGATTCCCTCGTAACCCGCGACACCCGCCAGGAGCAGTCCCGACGGCGCCTCGGCTACGGCCTTGCCGAGCGCGTACGCCGCCTCGGCCTCCCGGACACCGGTACGCCCTCCCGGAGCACCCACGTCGACGAGTACGCGCAGGGGGTTGGTCGCGCCGTCCATGGCGGACCGTGCGAGCCCGGCTCCGGCCGCCGAGTCGACGAAGCAAAAGAGTTCGAGGCCGGGCAGCGCGTCCAGCCATTGCCGTACGAGGGCGAGGCCGGGACCGTGGACCACCTCGTTGGCGATCACGATGCGGCGCAGCCCCCACTCCAGCGCCATGCCTGCCTGCCGCACCGTGGCGACGGTGACGCCCCACGCTCCCGCTGCCATCTGCCGCTCCACGACGGGCCTGGTCATCGTGGTCTTGATGTGCGGCGCCAACTCCACTCCCCGCTCGCGGCACCAGTCGGCCATGAGCCGTACGTTGTGCTCCAGCGCGCGCAGGCCGAGCCGCAGCTGAGGCAGGTCGGGCGTGGGGAGGTGGGCGAATGCGGCGTAGGGCTGGTTCATTCGGTACCGGTCCTCTGTGAGGTGAAGCGTGAAGGGTGACGGACAAGCGTGTCCAGTATGCTCGATGCAACGCATCATTTACTGGACAAGGGGTGACTGTGACCGCCGACGATCACCTGCATGCCGAAGAGCCGGCGCCTGGCGACCCCGGCATTGGCCGGCACCTGCGCCGCGAGCGTCTGAACAGGGGCTACACCCTGGAGAAGCTGGCCGAGAAGACAGGTCTGTCACGCAGCTACCTCAGCAACATCGAGCGCAACGTCAACAGCCCCACCATCAACACCCTCCGCACGATCGTCAGCGCCCTGGGGGTCTCCCTCAGCCGCCTCTTCGCAGACATCGATCGCGAACACCGGGTCCTGACCCGGCCGGACCAGCGGGTGGAGCTCACGCGCGCGGGAGTGGAAGGGATCACCTACACCCTCCTCAACCCCAACCCCGTCGGCCGGCTCGAAATGATGATCCTTGAGGTGGCTCCGGGCGCGTCGTCCGGAGACCAGCCGCACACCCACTCGGGCGAAGAGGTCGGGCTCCTCCTCAGCGGCGAGCTCGACTACTGGGTCGACGGAGTCCACTACCACCTGCGCCCCGGCGACAGCGTCAGCTTCGAGTCCTCCACTCCCCACCGCTACCGCAACCCGGGCCCGGTCCCGGCGGTCTGTGTCTGGTCGGAAACCCCGCCGGGCTTCTGACCCCCGGCGCACGGCGCGGTAACGGCACCGTTCGAACCCTTATGGGTGGGCGTTACACAGCTGCCGGATTGCCGCAACAGAGGACAGCCAGCATCGTGACGACGTGGGTCCTCCGGCCCGCGCCCGCGCACCACCGACGGGAAACGATGTGCTCCTCCCCCACCTCCGGCCACCCACCGGCCACGTACGGACCTGGCCGGCGCTCCTCGCCGCGGGGACGGCTGCCGCGCTGCTGAGCGGCTGTACGCAGACCGGGGCGCCCAAGAGCGCCGGGCAGACGCAGGCCGCCTCCGCGCCGGCGCGGCTGTGGCAGGAACCCGCGCAGGCACCCTCGCCCAGTCAGAAGGAGTCCGACGCCCACCCCACTCCGCTGCGCGGAGTGCCGAAGGTGCCGTCCGGCGACATTCACCAGGCATCGTGGCTCGGCATCGTCAAAGCACAGGCCACCGTGGGTGTCACGATGAACAACGCACTGCCGTTCGACCAGGACACCACGCAAAGGATCAAGCGGTGTACGGCGGAGCGGCAGCACGACAACGCGTGTCCGGTACGGGCTCCCCGGTACCGGGACCTCAACGGTGACGGGAAAGACGAACTGATCGTCGGCGTCAAGGGGCAGAGCGAGGTGACCATCTGGGCCTTCATGGTCAAGGACGGGCAGGTGGTACGAATCCTGGACACCTTCGCCCGGCCGCTGTCGGTGGAGGTCACGGGCCGGGACGTGATCCTGCGCGAGCCCAGCGGCTCGGCCGGCTACGAACAGCGCACGGTCTACTCCTGGAACGAACGCGAGCAGTCCATGGGACTGCGGATCACGGAGTACGACGCGCGCCGCCCCTCCCCTTCCGGTTCCCCCTCCCCGAAGGCCGCACGATGAGCGCCCGCACCCCGCGAACAGACACCCGCCGACGGCTGCGCCTGCCCTCCTTCACCGCGACACTGCGCTGGAAAGCCGCCCTGTTCATCACCGTGATGTGCTGCCTGCTGGCCACCGTCCTCGGCGTACTCGTCCATGTCCTGGTCAGCCGCCAAAGCGAAAACCAGGCCCGCAACGCCGCCCTCACCCAACTCGACACCACCGTCAAGGCCTACACCACTGGCGAACCCCTCGGCCCCAACGCCCGCCTCGACCCACCCGACCTCCCACCCGCCCTGCGCGCCCTGACCCAACACGGCCAACGTGCCACCCAACTAGCCGACCACGACGGCACCCCCGTCATGTGGGCAGCCACCCCCGCCGACGGCAAGACCCTCGCCATTCACCAGGACTACGCCCCTCGCGCCGCCGTCATCCGCGGCCTCGACCAGGCCATCATCGGCTCCGCCGCCGTCGCCATCACCCTCACCCTCCTCATCGGCCTCTACGCCACCCAAAACGTCACCCGGCGCCTCGACCGCACCGCCCACATCGCCCGCCGCATCAGCACTGGCGACCTCGATGCCCGCGTCGACGACCCCCGCGCCCACCACCCGGCCTACACCCGCGACGAGACCGCCGCCGTCGCCGCAGCCCTCGACGCCATGGCCGCCAGCCTCCAGAGCAAGCTCCACAGCGAACAACGCTTCACCGCCGACGTCGCCCACGAACTCCGCACGCCCCTCACCGGCCTGCACACCGCCGCCGAACTCCTCCCGCCCGGGCGCCCCACCGAGATGGTCCAAGAACGCGTCCACGCCATGCGCCGCCTGACCGAGGACCTCCTCGAAATCTCCCGACTCGACGCCGAAGTCGAACAGGCCGAACTCGACACCCACCAACTCGGCCCCCTCGCCCACCGCACCGTCCACGCCACCGCCCTGCCCACCACCGTCCGCATCCTCAACGACTGCCACATCGAAACCGACCAACGCCGGCTCCAACGCGTCCTCGCCAACCTGATCGTCAACGCGCACAAACACGGCCGCGCCCCGGTCACCCTCACCATCGACGGCCCCCGCATCTCCGTCCGCGACCACGGCAACGGCTACCCCGACGAGCTCCTCACCGAAGGCCCCCAACGCTTCCGCACCCGCCCCCAGCACAACAAGACAACCGGCGGACACGGCCTCGGTCTCACCATCGCCCAAGGCCAGGCCCGCGTCCTCGGCGCCACCCTCCACTTCGCCAACGCCCCCGACGGGGGCGCCATCGCCACACTCACCCTGCACCCACCGAACACAGACCACTCCTGAGACAGGGTCCGGAAATGCGGAAAGCCCCGCACCATACGGTGCGGGGCTCCCCACATTCACAATTTGTTCGGCGGCGTCCTACTCTCCCACAGGGTCCCCCCTGCAGTACCATC
>NZ_JBIRPD010000027.1:0-136500 GCF_044332485.1 Streptomyces sp. NPDC017056
CCACGGGCGGCCACGCTGAACCTCACCACCGCGACGCCGCACCAGTGCCACCAGCCTGGCGAACTGCACCTCGGTCAGACCAGCAAACGGCTCGACCCACTTCGGATCACCTGCCGAGATCACCCCACCTATGCCCAACCAACGCGCCAACCGCACCATTGGTTACGGGACAATCTTTAGGGTGGCCTGGCGGTTGCGACCCGGTGAGCGAGAGGAGGACCCCGTGCACCGACGCACGCTCTTGGCCGGCGTGGCCGGAGCCACCACCCAGGTGGTCCTGGGCGCCCTTCCGTGCAGGCGGTCGGCCGCCCGGACCTGACCGCCCTGGAGGATCTGCTGCTGCACCGCGGCAGCCCTCTCGGCGGGGCCGCCCTCACCCCGCGCGCCATCGCCCACGCCGTGACCGCCTCCCGCCAGGAGTTCGGCGCGTGCCGCTACACCGCGCTCGCCGACGCGCTGCCCCAGCGCATCGCCGCCGCTCAGGCCCTCGGCGACGCCGAACACCCGGCGTGGTCCGCCACCGCGGTCGCCGAGCTGTACTGCACCGCCACTCGCCTGTGCGTCAAGCTCGGCGAAGACGGCCTGGCTGCCGTCACCGCCGACCGGGCCCTGACGGCCGCCCTCGGCGGAGCCGACGCGCTGACCGCCGCCGAAGCCCACCGTATGGTCTCCAGTGCCTGGCGCCGCCAGGGCCGCTACGCCCGTGCCACCGATGTGGCCATCGCCGCGGCCCAGGCCCTGGCCGCCGACCGCACCGCTCCTCGGGCGGCTCGCCTATCGGTCCAGGGCAACCTGTACGCGACCGCCGCCTACTCCGCGGCCAAACAGGGCGACCGGCACACCGCCCACCTCCTGATCACCGAAGCCCGCGCCACCGCCACCCGCCTGGGGCACGACCACGCGCCCCACGGCTCCTTCTTCGGACCAACCCAGGTGCTGCTGCACCAGATCTCCATCAGTCACCTGCTCGGGGACGCGGGACAGGCCATCGACCACGCCCGCCACATCGACACCACGCGCCTGCCCACCCGTGAACGCCAGGCCCGCTACTGGATCGACGTCGCCCGGGCCTTCGCCCAGTGGAACAAACCCGAACCCTGCTACCGGGCCCTGCGGGCAGCCGAACAGGCCGCGCCCCAAGAAGTCCGCCGGGCCTCCGTACGCACCATGGCCACCGCCTTGATGCGGCACGACCGCACCCTCACCGGTGTGCAGACCTTCGCCCGGCGCATCGGCGCCCTCACCTGACCCTGCCTGGCAGCACCACGACGCCACAGCCCCACGGTTCAGCCGCACCGGCCGCATTCGGTTCCTCGTTCAGTCGATACACAACCTGGCGAGAGAATAGACACGTTGGCCCCACCGAGCCGCTCCGCGCCCACCGGGGGCAAGAGCACCGGTGGTGCGCCCGCCTCCCTGCGCAATACCGTGAGCAGCACCGAGTTTCCCGCCAACCGGTTCCGGTGTACAGGAGGCGTAGGCGGCGACCACAGCAGGAGCACCTCGACAGCCTGTGCGACCAGCAGTTGCGCCAGGTGACCCACCACGGCGGCGGGAGCATCGCGCGGACCACCCAACAGGTCGGGGACGGCATGCCGTACGTCGAATGGCGCGGGACCACGTGCCGGGTCAAATGGTGGTCTGGCGAGTACCTGGAGAACGGCAAGAAGAAGTACGAAAGCAAGGGCGGCTTCGACGACGGGGAGACCGCCTACGACTACGGCTTGGATCGCGAGTACGAGGTCCGCCACGGCCAGCGCGTGGTCAAGAGCCGCGGCGACCTCCTGATGAGCAAACACACTTTGGAGATCTGGCTGCCGGACCAGGACCTCCGTACCGAGTCGGTCAGGATGTACCGGTCCATCCTCAGGGCCCAGATCAACAAACAGTGGGGCAGGTGCCGCGTCAACCACATCCAAACCCCGGAGTACATCGCTTGGAAGAACGCGCTCAACCAGAAGGTGGAGCGCAAGGAGCTGGCCCGCACCTACGCCAATACCAATACCATCCTCATGCTCTTCGGCATGCTGACGATCGACGCTGTGCAGCGGTACCAGCTGCGGGCCGACACCCCCATCCCGCCGGCCACGCCTCGCCGCGGCCGGTACGTGAAGAAGGCGCGCAAGAAGAAGCGCCCCCTGGCCATGGGCCCGGTGTACCAGCTGGCCGTGAACGCGTACACGGTGTGGGGCTTCACCGGCTGGACCTACATCTGGGACGCGGCCTTCCAGGGGATGCGGCCCGGCGGGATGTACGGGCTGCAGAAGATTTACACGGCGCCGGCCTGGCCGGCCTCCGGCCCCGACCGGGAGCAGCGCGAAGAGTTCCGGGAACGGTACGCGACGATGCCCGCGACCCGGGTGCAGTTCCAGCACCAGTGGGTGGACGGCAAGAAGACACTCACCGACCTGAAGTACGACTCCCACCGGACCCTCGTGCAGGCGCCCTTCCTGACGGCCATGCACACCGCGCTCGTGGCATCGCACAACTCCCCGTGGTCGTTCCCCTCGATCAACGGCGGGACGCTGCTCGGGGCGTCCTTCGGCCGGGATTACTGGTGGCCGATCCGGGACGGCGCCCCCGCCCGCGCGGGCCTCCGGGGCCTCCCGCGGCCCGCCATCCCGCCCGTGGAGGAGTTCTCGGTGGGCGAGTGGCCGATCTACCGGCTGCGGCATTGGATGAAGGAGTGCCTCGAAGAAGAGGGGCACAGCGATACCGCCGTCGAGACCCGCATGGGCCACGAGATCGCCGGGGTCCGGGGCCTGTACGGCAACCTGACCCTCACGATGGAACAGAACATCGCCGAGGCCCAGCAAGAGCGCTGGGAGGGTTTTTTACCGGGCAGCCGGGGGCCTGTGGACGCCGCCGTTTCCCACTCCTCTCCCAGTTGATCAGTCGGCGGCCTGGTGTCCCCAGGTCGGAGCGCTGACAAGCATGACTGTCAAGTGAGCGCGGTCTTCTCATCGTCGCCTTGCGGTGCGGGGTTGCCCGGATCGCCGGGGCTGGAGTACGGGCCGCCGACCTGGCCGTCGCCCTCCTGGCGGTGTTGCATGGCTGTTCTCCCCGCTGGATGTGGTTACGGACAGTCTCCTCGCCCCGCCGCGTGCGCACCAGGCCCCTCAGCGGTGATCCGGGGACCTCAGTCGTCCGGGTCGATCTTGCGGTGGTTGCCGGACCGGCCGATGTCGAGGTCCAAGAAGGCCGTCAGCGGGGTTCCGCCGTTCCAGAACCCGAGCAGGTTGACGTCGACGAGTACCAGGTGGTGTTTGGCGGCGAAGGCGCGTGCCTGTTGCGTGAAGACGCAGGAGGCGACGAAGACGGGGACGTCGGCGCCGTGTTCGTCGCGGGCGGTGCCGTTGAAGGTCTGCAGGTCGCGGCTGCCGACCGAGCGGTGCTTGGCGTAGCGCTTGCACTGGATGACCAGTTTTCTGCCGTCGGGCAGGAAGCCGGTGACGTCCGCGCCGAGGTCGCCGGAGCCGCCGACCCGCCGCACCCGGGTGCAGCCGTCGCGGCGGCACAGCCCGGCCACGTACTCCTCGAACTGCCGGCCGCTCATCTTCCACACCGCGGCCAGCGACCGCCGCGCCTCGCGGCGCTCTTCTTCCTGCTGCCGCGCCCGCTCGGCGCGTGCCTCCCGCCGCCCGGCACGCACCAGGCCTGCGACGACCACGGCCACCGCCGCGCCGGCCACGAGCAACAGCACCAGCGTCACCATGCGGTCCCCCCTCGACGATGCGCACGCTGCCGCTTCCTCCCCCGTTCGTACGGAAGTATCCACCCGGGCTGTCGGTGCCCGCGCTATCGCTGCCATCCGCCCCGGACGCCCGCGCCGAGGCCGGCCGACGCGTGCTGCCTCGTGGCGAGAGCACACCCGTCAGCCGGCTTCGCCGTCACGTCTGCAGTTCGTCGGCCGCCCGCCAGGCCTGGTCGGCGAAGCGTGCGGCCTGCGGGTGGGCGCCGTGCGAGGGGTGGGCCAGGTAGGCGGGGACGGTGGGTGCGCCGGTCAGTGGGACGAGGCGGACGGAGGGGTGGGTGTAGCGGCGGGCGGCGGAGACCGGTGCCGTGCCGACGCCGAGGCCGGCGGCCACCTGCTCCAGCCACTCGTCGAAGTTGCGGCACTCGGCGCCGACCACCGGCCGGCGGCCGGCGGGCCACATGTCGGGGAAGGTGGTGCCGCTGACGGTGTTGATGATCAGCGGCAGGTCGGCGAGCTCCGCCCAGTCGAGTGCGGTGCGTTCGGCCAGCTGCCAGCTCACGGGGACGGCCGCGATGCGTGGCTCCTCGTAGAGGAGGACGCTGCGCAGCCCCTTCTGCTGCGGCGTGCTGCGCAGCAGGCCCAGATGTGTCTGGCCGGTGTCGAGTCCGGCATGGGGGGTGTCGCAGCGGACGAAGGCGACTTCGACCCCGGTCTCCTCCGTGAACCGGGTGGCGAGTCGCGAGAAACCCTCGGGTAGACCCCAGTTGAACCCGATGCGCAGTTTCTCCCCATTCTGTAATTCCTGCAGCACCGAGTCGAGCCGGCGCAGCAGCGGGGCGACGGCCTCCTGCAAGGTCATCCCTTTGTCGGTCAGCTCCGTTCTGCGTGTGCTGCGTTCGAAAAGCCGCACCCCCAGGGACTCCTCAAGGGCCCTGATGTTGCGGGTCAGGGTCGGCTGGGAGAGGTGCAGGCGATGGCTGGCGGCCGTAAACCCTCTTTCTTCGGCTACGGCTAGAAAACACCGCAAATGGCGCAGGTCGATGCTCATTCGCCGAGTGTATAAGTGATTCAGCAATGGCATTTCTCCACTCTCGGCAAAATGCCTAGTCTTCTCGGTGTCGCCGAGCGGACGGCACGCCCCGGGAAGCCCGGGCGCAGGCCGGTAGTGTCGGCGAGCAGCCATGTACTTAACGGGGGTTAACGTGCGGGAACACTGGCGTGCGCCGTCAATCGGCATAGCGCAAAAATTGCTCAAAGAAGAAGCAAAGAGTTCCGCGGCCGAGCGGGCCGCTCGCCGGGGGTCCGCGCCTGGACGCCCTTTCTTCGCAGTCGCCGACAAGGCTTCGTAAATCAGTTGCCGACCGCCACTCATTGATGATTCAGGGTGCGGTACGAAGTATGGGCGATTCGTTGTGATGCGGTGCGAAGCGTCATCGCGCGCCTACCGCAACGCCAATACGCCAGTGACTGCCACCCGCTCATAGTTGCTTTCTCAACTTTTGTTGCCGTCATTCCGGCCCGTCCTGCGTTCCGTCCGCGTCACGACAGGTCGTCGCGGGTCAATGCCGGCTGGGCTCTCCGGAATGCCCGTTTTCTGTCGTACCACCGAGAAGGGTTTTGCTGTGCCGGTAATCGAGCTGCGCAACGGTCCTCTTGAACATGTCGTCATCGACGGTGACCCCGGTCTGGCGCCCCTGGTCTTCCTGCACGGCGGGCTGGGCTGCCTCGCCGCCTGGGGACGCTTCCCCGCCCGGCTGGCCGCCGCGACCGGGCGCCGCGCGCTGGTGTACTCCCGCCACGGCAACGGCGGCAGCGGTCCCGACCCGGAGCCCCGCACCCCCCGCTACATGCACGAGCACGCCCAGCACGTACTGCCAGAACTGCTGGACGCGCTCGGCATGCACCGCCCCGTCCTGGTCGGCCACAGCGACGGCGCCTCCATGGCCCTGCTGTACGCCTCGGCGCACCCCGTCGAAGCGGTCGTCGGTATGGGCCCGCACATGTACTTCGAGGACGAGAACCGCGTCGGCATCGAGAACGCCCGCGCCTCCTACGAGGCCGGCCCGCTCGCCAGGAAGATGGCCATGGTGCACGACGACCCCCGGGGCGTCTTCGACCGCTGGAGCGGAGTCTGGCTCTCCCCCGCCTTCCGCACTTGGTCCATCGAAAACGACCTCGACGTCACCGCGCCGGTGCTGACGATCCAGGGCGACGCGGACGAGTACGGCTCGATGGGCCAGGTCGACGCAGTCGAGCGCGCGGTCAGCGGCCCGTTCCGGCGTCTGGTCCCCGAAGGCTGCGACCACTACCCGCACCTGGTCTGCCCGGAGCTCGTCACCGAGACCGTCTGCGGCTTCCTCGCCGAGCACACCGGGAAGAGCCGGTCCGTGGAGGCCGCCCGATGACCGCCCGGACACCCGTGCGCCTGGACGCCCTGCTGGCCCGCTCCGCCCGGGTCCACCCCGGCCGCCCCGCCCTGGAAGGGGGCGGCGAGAGCTGGACGTACGCGCAACTCGACAGCGCGGTCGACGCGTTGGCGGCCAGGCTGACCGCCGACGGTGTCGCGCCGGGCGACCGGGTCGGTGTCTACGCTCCCAAGACCCCCGCCACCGTCATCGCTCTGTACGCGGCGCTGCGGGCCGGCGCGGTGGCCGCGCCTCTCGACGTGGCCGATCCGCCGGAACGTACGGCCCGCATGATCCATAACGCAGGGCTGTCCCTGCTGCTGACCACCGACCGCGCCCTGGCCGGGGCCCGGCGCGCCGCCACCCGCGCCCGCTCCGGTGCGCCGGCCGGCGAAGCCCCCCTGGAGCACGGCCTGCACCGGCTGCGGATCCTGGCTCCCGAGGAGCGGCCCGAGCCGCTGCCCGCGCCCACCGACTCCGGCGGCTACATACTCTTCACCTCGGGCAGTACCGGCTGGCCCAAGGGCGTTCTGCTCTCGCACGAGAACGTCGCGCACTACGCCCTGTGGGCCGCCGGCGAGTTCGGGCTCACCCCGGAGGACCGGATCGGCTCGCAGGCCGCCCTCACCTTCGACCTGACCACCTTCGACCTGTTCAGCGCCGCCGCCGCGGGGGCCTGCACGGTCCTGATGCCGGACGTGCTGCGGGCCTTCCCGCGCGATGTCGTCGGATGGCTGACCGCGCAGCGCATCACCGCCTTCATGGCGGTGCCCTCCCTCTACCACAACATGCTCCAGCAGGGCGGTATCGCCGACGCCCCGCCGCCCTCCCTGCGCATCGCGGCCTTCGGCGGCGAGGCGTTCGCCCCCGAACTGCTGGAGCGCTATCTGCGGCTGCTGGACGGGGTGCCCTTCTACAACCTGTACGGGCCCACCGAGACGAACGCCTGCACGTACTACCGGGTACCGGCCGACTGGACCGCCGACCAGGAGCTGCCCATCGGGCGCGGCATCGGCGGCGTCCACATCGAGGTGCTCGACGAGGACGGCCGGCCCACCGACGGCGAAGGCGAGATCCACATCGCCGGCCCCGTCGTCTTCCAGGGCTATCTGCGCGGCGGCGCGCCCGAGGACCCCACCGTCACCGTCACCTTCCGCGACGGTGCGGCCCGCCGCGCCTACGCCAGCGGCGACCTCGGCCGGATCACGTCCGACGGCCGGGTCTTCCTGCGCGGCCGGCGTGACCATCAGGTCAAGAGGCGGGGTCACCGTATCGACCTGATGGACGTGGAGAACGCCGTCCTGGAGCTGCCGCAGGTGGCCACCGCCGCGGTCGTCGCCAAGGACGGTCCGTACTCCGGTCAGATCTGGGCCTACGCCCAGACCGAGGCCACCGAACGCGAGGTCCTGGCCGCGCTGCGCGACGTGCTGCCCAAGCGGATGCTGCCCGACCGGATCGTTTCGCTCGCCAACCTGCCCACCACCACCAGCGGCAAGGTCGACCGCCGTGCGCTGAGCGCCGCCGTCGATCACACCGCCGGTCCCGTACTCCCTGAGGAGATCACCGTATGAACAGCGTCGAAGAACTGTGCACCCTGATCGGCAGCCGCATCAGCTGGGGCCGCGGCGAGGACGCCAGCTCCCTGGACGCGGACACCCCGCTGCTCGAAATGGGCCTGGTCGACTCGCTGGCGATCATGGAGATCGTCGCGGCGCTGCACAAGGAAGCCGGTATCACCCTGCCCGACACCGAGATCGTCGCCGCCAACTTCCGTACCCCGAAGGCGCTCTGGGCCGCCATCGAGGATCTCTCCGGCGAGGGCCGCAAGTGAGCGCGCTGGCCACCGCGGCGCTGCGCACCGGCGCACCGGAGACCGAGCAACTCGTCGACACCTACCGTGACCTGGCCGCACCGGTGGTCGAGCGGATCGCGGACGCGGACTTCACCACTCGGTGGCGGGCCATGGCCGACCTCGGGGTGCTCCGGCTCGCTTCGCCGGACGCCACGGCGCCCGGCCCGGTCACCCGGTCGCTCGCCATGATCGAGGGCATCGGGCTGGCCGGCATCGACCCCGGGCTGTGTTACGCGCTGGCCTCGCAGATCTTCGGCATGCAGTTCCCGCTGCGGGACGCCCTCGGCGCGGACGTCTGGCGCGCGGTCGCCGATGTCCAGCAGGGCCGGGAGCTGCTGTGCCACGCGCTGACCGAACGCGGCGGCGGAAGTGACCCGTTCTCCATGCAGACCCGCGCCCGGCGCGGCGGGGACGGCTTCGTGCTCGACGGCGCCAAGACGTTCATCACCGCCGCCCCCGTGGCCGACCGGGCGATCGTCTTCGCGCGTACCTCCGAGGGGCGTTCGCCGTTCGCGCTGTCCGCCTTCCTCTTCCCGCTCGACCTGCCGGGGGTCCGCCGCGGCGAGACGTTCACCAAGACCGCGCTGCCCACCGTGCCGATGGGAGAACTCCTCTTCGAGGGCGCCCGGCTGCCGGAGAGCGCACTGCTCGGCGAGGAGGGGTCCGGACTGGCGGTGATGGCTTCCACCACCGCCTGGGAACGCTCCGTCATCCTCGGCTACGCCCTCGGCCCGATGCAGCTCCTCTTGGCCCGTACCGTCGACTGGGCCAGGGACCGGGACCACTTCGGCCGCCGGATGGGAGCGAGTCACCAGGTCGCGGGCCGGGTCAGCGACATGGCCCTGGCGCTGCACCGGTCCCGCGTCCAGCTCTACGCGATGGCCGCCCGGCTCGACGCCGGTACACCGGCCCGGCAACTGGCCGCCGAGGCGGCGCTGACCAAGATCTCCGTGTCCGAGGACTACGTACGGATGACCGAGCACGCCACCGCGCTGTCCGGCGTCCGGGCCTTCCTCCCCGGCTTCGACCTCGCCGCCGACCTGGCCGGCCCCATGGCGGCCCTCACCTACGCCGGTCCGAACGACCTGCTGCGGGTGGGTGTCGCACGGCAACTCGGCTTGCCTGTCGAGAACTGACCGGCCGTGACCCGACCGGCCGCACACCGACCCGAAGGATTTCGATGGCGTTGCTGACCCCCCTCGACGACCTCCTCAAACTCGCCGCGGAGACGGGCGAACGGATCGCCCCGCTCGCCGCCGGCACCGACGCCGGACACGACACCGGCCACGAGGCCTACCGCATCCTGCGCGAGTCCGGCCTGCTCGCCCTGCTCGTCCCCCAGGAGGCGGGCGGCGCCGGCCTAAGCTTCGGTGACTACTGGCGGGTGCTGGCCGAACTCGGCTCGCACCACGGCGCCGCCGCCCTCGGTTTCAACATGCACCACGTCGTCATCGGCGCGCTCGCCGATGCCGCCGGCACCCGGCTGCCGCCGGCCGCCGACGCGTTCCGCGCCTGGATGCTGGACGAGGTCGTCAACGGCCGCAAGCTGTTCGCCTCCGCCACCTCCGAAGCCGGCCGCGGCGCCAAGCTGCGGGGCATGCGCACCCGTTACCGTCTCTCCGAGGACGGCGCGCACTACATCCTGAGCGGCAAGAAGTCCTTCGTCTCCTTGGCGGGCGCCGCCGATTACTACGTCGTCGCGGCGGCCGCCGAGACCGGCGAGGAGGACACCGGCGAGGTCTCGCACTTCGTCGTCGCCGCCGACGATCCCGGCGTGAGCTTCGAGACCGTGCAGCACATGTCGGCGATGTACGGCACCAGCACCGCCCCGATGACGCTGGACGAGGTCGTGGTGCCCCGCTCCCGTCTCTACCTCGGCGTCGAGGGCATGTCCCTGTTCAAGGTCGTACGCGAACCACACTGGATGGTCGCCGGCTACACCGGCGCCTACCTCGGCATCGCCGAGGCCCTCTTCCGGCACACGGTCGAGCATGTCACCGCCTCCCCCGCCCGCGCCGACTCGCCCGTCGTGCAGCAGGAGCTGGGCCGGATGTCCGCCCGGCTGCGGGCCGCCCGTGCCCTGGTGCACGAGGCCGGCGACCTGGTCACCGCGCAGCGCGGCAGCCTGGAGGCCAACGCCATGGTGCACGCCGCCAAGTACGTCGTCGGCGAGGTCGGCCCGCAGCTCGCCCAGGACGCGCTGCGGCTGTGCGGCTCGGCCGCCGTCAACCGCAATCACCCGTTGGAGCGGCTGGTCCGTGAAGCCCAGTTCGCCCACGTGATGCCCGCCAAGCCGATGGAGTGCCTGGAGTACCTGGGCAAGGCCGCGGTCGGCGTCAACCTCTACAACGCCCAGGCGTTCGCATGGTGACGCCCGTCCAGGACGCGCCCACGGTGACCCGCGACGCCTTCCGGACCCTGATGGGTTCCCACCCCAGCGGCGTCGCCGTCATCACCACCGCCGATGTGCAGGGCACGCCGTACGGCTTCACCTGCACCGCCCTGTGCTCGGTCTCCCTGGACCCGCCGCAGCTGCTGGTATGCGCGGGCAACAACGGGAGCACCCTTCCGGTCCTCGCCGCCCGCGGGGCCTTCACCGTCAACCTCCTGCACAGCGCCGGGCGGCGCGCGGCCGAGGCGTTCGCCGGACCCGCCGCCGAACGGTTCAGCTCCGTCCCCTGGCAGCCCGCGCCCGCCACCGGCCTGCCGGTGCTGACCCAGGACGCGCACACCACCGCCGAGTGCCGCGTCACCCGGCTCATCCCGGCCGGTGACCACACGATGGTGATCGGCGAGGTGCTGGCCACCCAGACCCACGCGCCGGCCGCCGAAGAAGCGCCGCTGCTTTACGGCATGCGCCGGTACGCCACCTGGCCGGCCTGACCGGGCCGCGCCGGCCGGCCCCGCCCGGGGCCGCGCCGTACCACCACTCACCCCACCGATTGTGAGGATTCCGCATGTACCGCACCCTGATGAAGTCGAAGATCCACCGCGCCACCGTCACCCAGGCCGACCTGCACTACGTCGGCTCGGTGACGGTCGACAGCGACCTGATGAAGGCCGCCGACCTGATGGCCGGCGAGAAGGTCGACATCGTCGACATCAACAACGGCGCCCGGCTGTCCACGTACGTCATCGAGGGCCCGGCCGGTTCCGGCGTCATCGGCATCAACGGCGCCGCGGCCCGGCTCATCAGCCCCGGTGACCTCGTCATCCTCATCGCCTACGCCGCCATGACGGACGCCGAAGCCGCTTCCTTCGTCCCGAACGTCGTCTTCGTCGACGAGCACAACACCATCGCGGGCGTGGGCGGCGACCCGGCCGAGGTCCCCGAGGGCTCGGGGCTCAAGCGCGGCGACCTCGTCGCCAACTGACCGTCCGCCCGGCACATCTCAGGGAGTTGTCATGACGATCTCCGTGGTGAGCGGCGGCACCCGCGGCATCGGAAGGGCGCTGAGCCTGCGGCTCGCCGCCCTCGGCCATCAGGTGATCGCCCTCTACCGGGGTGACGACCTCGCCGCCCGGGAGACCACGAAGGCCGGCGACGGCCGGATCGAGACGCTGCGCTGCGATCTCACCCGGCCCGAGGAGATCCGGTCGGTCTGCGACGGGATCACCGACGCGTACGGCGCCCCGTCCGTCCTGGTCAACAACGCCGGGGTGAACCGCGACCGGCCGTTCATGTCGATGGCCGCCGAGGACTGGGACACGGTGCTGGCCACCAACCTCTCCGGCCCCTTCCACCTCACGCGGGCGCTGGCGCCCGCCATGGTGGAGGCCGGGGGCGGCAGCATCGTCAACGTCGCCTCCACCACGGCGATCCGGCCCCGTGCGAACGGCGCCAACTACTGCGCGAGCAAGGCGGGCCTGCTCCAGCTCACCAAGTGCCTGGCCCTCGAACTCGCCCCGCACATCAGGGTGAACGCCCTGCTCCCCGGATTCACCGACACCGAAGAGGTCACCGAGCGCTACCGCCTCGACGACCCGGAGCGGCTGGCCGCCGTCCTGGACACCATCCCCGGCGGCCGGCTCGGCTCGGCCGAGGACATGGCCGACGCCCTCGAATTCCTGGTCACCGCGCGCAGCGGCTATGTCACCGGACAGCAACTCATCGTCGACGGCGGTCACTTCATGGGGTGATCCCCCACCAGCGGTCTCCTCGCGCCCCGGCCCGCCCCGACGGATTTCCCCACCTCTCAGGAGAAGAAGCACATGCGACTGACCCAGCAACAGGCCGACCAGTATCACGAGCAGGGCTTCCTCCTGCTCGAATCCCTCCTCGACCCCCAGGAGGTGGAGACGCTTCGCGCGGCGCTGGAGCGCGACGTGCAGGTACCCGGCCCGCAGGTGGTGACCGAGGACGGCGGCACCGAGGTGCGCGCGGTCTACTCCTCGCACCAGCGGCAGCCCGAGTACGCCGGTCTGATCCGTGACCCGCGCATCCTGGAGCCGGTCCGGCAGCTGCTCACCGAGGACGTCTACATCTACCAGTTCAAGATCAACGCCAAGCCGGCGTTCGGCGGTGAGAAGTGGGCCTGGCACCAGGACTTCCTCGCCTGGCGGCTCGCCGACAACCTGCCCGCTCCGCGCCAGGTCAACATCGGCGTCTTCCTCGACGACGTCACCGAGTTCAACGGTCCGGTCATCTTCCTGCCCGGCTCGCACCGCAACGGCCTGGTCCACGAGGGCCGCTCGGCCGCCGCCAAGTCCGAGCAGCACCTCGACCCGGACGACATCTCCCTGTCGCCGCAGCAGCTCGCCGAACACGTCGACCGGCACGGTATGACCAGCCCCAAGGGCCCGGCCGGGTCCGTCGTCCTGTTCTCCCCGGAGATCGTGCACGGCTCGTCCCCCAACATGTCACCCTTCGCCCGACGGCTGCTGATCGCCACGTACAACGACACCGCCAACCTGCCGCGGCCCACGGGCCGGCCCCGCCCGGACTACGTCGTGTGCCGCGACTCCGAGCCGCTGCGCCCGCTGGCGGCCCCGTTCTCCCAGGCCCTGGGCACGGTGATGGCATGACACAGCGCACCGGACGCGCCGTCGTCCTGGAGGAGTTCGCCCAGCCGCTGCGGCTGCGGGAGTTCCCGCTGCCCGCGGCCCCCGACGGCGGCATGATCGTCGCCTGTGGATACGGCGGTGTCTGCGGCACCGATCTGCATCTGCAGCAGGGCCACCTGGACATCCCGCTCCCGCTCGTCCTCGGCCACGAAGGGCTGGGGGTCGTACGGGAGCTGGGCGCCGGCACCCACCAGGACGCCACCGGGGCGCCGCTCGCGGCCGGCGACACGGTGATGTGGGCCTCCTCCATCGCCTGCGGCGTCTGCCCGCCCTGCCGGCTGCACCGCGAACCGACCCTGTGCGAGCGGCGCCGCACGTACGGCGTCAACCGTGCCCTGACCGACGGCCCGGAACTCTCCGGGGCCTGGGCCGACCACATCGTGCTGCAGCCCGGCACCGCCGTGGTCAAGGTGCCCGACGGCACCGACCCGCTCGCCGCCATGTCGCTGGCCTGCGCCGGGCCCACCGTGGCGCACGCACTGTACGAGAGGCGGCCGGTGCGGCTGGGCGAGACCGTGGTGGTGCAGGGCAGCGGGCCGGTCGGGCTGGCGGCGGCCGCGTTCGCGCAGCTGGCCGGGGCCGCCAAGGTCGTCGTCATCGGCGGTCCGGCCGGCCGGCTGGACCGGGCCGCCGCGGCCGGCATCGGCGATGTCCACCTGAACATCGCCGACACCGCCGACACCGCGGAGATCCTGCGCGAGGCCCGGGCCGCCGCCGGCGGGGACGGCGCCGACCTGGTGATCGAGTGCGCCGGAGTGCCGGCCGCCGTCGGGCAGGGCCTCACCCTGGCCCGCCGGGGTGGCAGCTACCTCGTCATCGGCCAGTACACGGACGCCGGGGACACTCTGATCAATCCGCACCAAATCGTCCACCGGCAGCTCGACGTGGTCGGCTCCTGGGCCTTCACCGGCGCCCACCTCGTCGAGTACGTACGGCTACTGCCGGCCCTCACCAGCCGGTTCGACCTGGCGAGCCTGGTGACGCCGTTCCCGCTGGAGCAGCACGCTGAGGCGCTGACGGCGGTCGGTGACGGCTCGGTGATGAAGGCGGTGCTGACTTCCTGATACTTCGGGAGCCGGTGGCCGACTCCCCGCACACCCGTTGCGCGGTGCGCGGGTGGAGGTGAAGGTGGCGGCCCGACAGCAGCTTCGAGCGCGGTCGGGCCGTCACCGCTGCCTGCGTCCCGCCCCACCCTCCCGTTCGTCCGGGCGCCGGCCCGCGCGGGCCGGCTCCGGCTCACCCGATGAGCGTTCCCAGTGCTTCTTTGGTCGCGTCGTTGTCGGGAAGGTAGGCCAGCAGGTGGTGGCCGGGCTCGTCGACGGCGGCGAGCTTGACGTACCGCAGCTGCAGATCGCCGGCCACCGGATGCCGGAAATGCCGTACGGCGGGGTGGAACGCCGAGGTCTCCCGGCGGTCGTACCAGCGGGCCGCGTCCGGGTCGGCCAGCAGTTCCTCGGTGATCTCGGCGTACCGGGGGTCCTCCGGGTGCCGGGCCGCCTTCGCGCGGAACTGGCCGAGCAGGCTCCGTGCCTCCGGCTCCCAACTGGCCAGCAGCGTACGGGCCGGCGGCCAGCGGAACACCAGCCACAGCAGGTTGCGCTGCTTGGGCGTCAGCCGCGCCAGGTCGGTGAGCAGCGCGGTGTAGCCCGGGTTCCAGGCCAGCAGGTCCCAGTGCGGGTCGAGCACCACGGCCGGATTCGGCGTCAGTGACTCCACCAGCGACAGCAGGTTCCGCGACACCCACCCCGGCGGCTGCTCGGTGGTGCCCGGGCGCTCCACGAACGACAGCACGTGCGCGGTCTCGTCCGCGTTCAGCCGCAGTGCCCGCGCCACGGACCGCAGCACCTGCTCCGACGTCCGCACCCGGCCCTGCTCCAGCCACGCGTACCAGGAGCTGCTGACCCCGGCCAGCTCGGCGGCCTCCTCGCGCCGCAGCCCTGGGGTGCGGCGCCGCGGTGAGCCCGGCAGCCCCACGTCGGCGGGTGCCAGCCGCTCGCGGCGGGACCGCAGGAACGCGCCCAGTTCGCGGCGTGGGCCGCCAGGTCCGCCCCCGTTCACGTGCCACTCCTTCCCGAGACCACCGATCCGGTCCTGGGGCGGCGCGCCGCGCCCCAGGGTGTGAGCAAGGGTAATCGGCTACGGGGCTCCGTCGGCCTGCAGGGGTGATGGGCTGGAACCACCGGTTCGAAAGAGCCGGCAAGCACGACATAGGAGCCCCATGGACACCACCGATACCACCGACACCACCGGCTCACAGCACACCGCTGCCACTCCTCCGCCGGCCACCGCTACCCGGTCCGGCAGATCCGCCGCCCCCACGAGTCCGACCGGCCCCACCGGACCGACCGGCCCCACCGCCCCGCCGCTGCCCGCCGCGTCCCTGCGCCTGCTGCGCACGGCCGGCTTCGTGAGCAACTTCGACCGTTTCTGCATCACCCCGATGCTGCTGCTCATCGGCGTCCAACTCGGTGTCCCGCTGACCACGGTGATGCTCGCCGCCAGCGGCTACTTCCTCGCCTACGGTCTGATGCAGCCGGTCTGGGGCCTGGCCAGCGACCGGCTGGGCCGGGTGCGGGTCATGCGGATCTCTCTGGCCGGGGCCGCCCTCGCCGCGCTCTGCTCGGTGATCGCGCCCGGCGCGACGATGCTGATCCTGGCCCGCGTCGCGGCCGGCGCGTTCTTCGCCGCGTCCATCGCCGCGTCCATCACGTACGTCGGGGACACGGTGCCCGCCGCGGTGCGCCAGCGCCCGCTCAGCGAGCTGATGACCGCCTTCGCGCTCGGCACCGCCGTGGCCACCGTCGTCGCCGGGGCGCTGGCGCACTACGTCAGCTGGCGGCTGGTGTTCGCCCTGCCCGGCCTGGTGGCCGCCTACCTGGTCGTCGCGCTGCGCCGGCTGCCCGAACCGCCGCGGGCGGCATCCGGTGCGCTGTTCGCCCCGTTCAAGATCGTATTGAGTTCCCGCTGGCAGTGGTACGTCATGGCCGTCGCGATGCTCGAAGGCGCCACCCTGCTCGGTTTCTTGACGTACATCGCGCCGGCGCTGGAGGCCCAGGGCGCCTCGGCGACGCTGGCCGGCGCGGTGTCCGCGCTGTACGGCGTGGGCTCGATGGCCGCGGCCCAGGTGGTCAAGCGGCTGGTCGGGCGCTGGACGCCGGTGCGGCTGATCGTGGTCGGCGGGGTGCAGATAGCGGTGGCCTTCGGCCTCGCCGCGGCCAGCCAGTCGGTGCCCGCGCTGGTCGGGTGCTCTTTGCTGCTCGGTGGCGGCTGGTCGTTCATGCACTCCACGATCCAGTCCTGGGCTACCGCGCTGTCGCCGGCGGCCCGCGCCACCGGCGTCGCGATGTTCGGTGTGGCCCTCTACGTCGGCAGCGCCCTGGCCAGCGCCTTCGCCGCCGGCCCCGCGGAAGACCACGCGTACCGGGGCATGTTCCTGACAGCCGCGATCCTCACCGTCCCGCTGACCGTGGCCGCCGCGGTGGGCCGTTCCCGCTATCGGGGCTGACCCGGCTGGGCCCCGGACGAAGCGCAGGTCGTGCCGGGGTGCCCGTCCGCCATCGCCGCGGCCCGATCGCGCGATGGCGGACAGCCGTCAGGCGGTGACGACGAGCTTGCCCCGGGGGTGGCCCTGCCTCAGGTGGCGGATGGCTGCGGGTGCCTCGGCGAGCGGGTAGGTGCGGTCGATGACCGGGGTGATCTGCTTCTTCTCGGCGAGATCCTTCAGCGTCAGGAGGTCCTCGCGGCGGGTGAGGGAGATGAGGTTGCGAAGGTTCTGGGTGATGAAGGGGGAGAGCAGGACGGCCCGGAGGCCACGGCTCATACCGCCGAGGAAGCCGCTTCCGCCTTCGCCGCCGACGATGACGAGAGAGCCGCGTGGCGTGAGGGCCCGCCGGAGTACGGACAGCGGCCGGAGCCCCGCGTTGTCGACGATGACGTCATAGCGGCACGGGCTGCCGGTGATCTCCTCGCGCGTGTAGTCGATGACGTGGGTGGCGCCCAGGGACCGGACGAGATCCGCACCGGCGGGACCGCAGACGCCAGTAACCTCGGCGCCGTACACCGTGGCGAGCTGGACGGCGTACGTTCCCACGCCCCCGGACGCACCGATGACGAGGACCCGCTGACCGGGCTGGGGCCGGGACTTGCCACTGAGCGCCTGGAGGGCGGTCATGCCGGAGACGGGGAGGGCGGCGGCCTGCTCGAACGTGAGGTTGGCGGGCTTGAGCGCCACCCTGTCGGTCTCGGCCCGCGCATACTCGGCGAAGGACCCCGGGCAGTTTCCGAACACCTCGTCCCCCGGCCCGAAGCCGGTCACCTTCGCCCCGACCGCCACGACCCGCCCCGCCCCGTCCCAGCCCCGGACAGGGTTTTTGGGCCTGCGCAGTCCGAGGGCGGCCCGGGCCACGTACGGCCTGCCTGTCATCAGGTGCCACACCTCGGGTCCCACACCGGCAGCACGTACCTCGACGAGCACCTCGTCGTCGCGCGGTACGGGACGGTCGATGTCACGCAGGACCAGGACGTCCTCCGCCCCGTACGCATCCTGGACGATCGCCTTCATGGCCGTAGCTCCCCTCTGTGGTCCCCGGCACCGGACGACCCGGGTTGCGCTGAGCATCCCGTTTGCTCCGAGCATCCCGACGCATCAGACGCCTGACCAGATTCCTGGGTACGGTCTTGGACCCGGGCGCAATGAGTTTCGCTACGGCGGACGCCCTACCTGACCAGGCCCCGGCGGTCTGGCCGGCGGGGCTTCAACGGCGAGCGGCTGCATTCTTCGACGTGTCGGCGGGTCAGCCACCGCAGGAGCAACCAGCGGCAGCGTGCACGAATGCGTATCCGACCCTCGGGCCGCCGTAGGCGTTGCGTGACTTGCTCTGCGTCGCGGCGCGGTGCTTCTCGCCTTGGTGGCGGCCGACCTAGGCGAGTCCGTTCAGGCGGGCCGATCGCAGGATCCGATGCACTGTCGACGGGGCAGTATCGAGTCTCGCAGCGAGCTGGACCGGCCCTTCCGCAGACGGAGTCGCAGGCTGACGCACCTCTTCGTCACGGTCTTGGGGGTCTTGGCCGGAGAGCTCCGCGGTCGTGAGGATCGGTCCTGCATGGACTCGCCTACGAGGTAGCGATCGACGCCCCCTTCGAGGCCCACCTCGTGAAGATCTCGTCAATCGCCTGCGATGGCCCCGGCACCATGAGCCCGATCTCTGTCGTACGAGGGAGGCTCGTGTGTCGTCGTCGTGCGCTACCCCGACATCGAGTCGGTGCGTCAGCTTCTTCAGTTCGGCGACCACATCGAGGTCCTCGCCCCTGAGACGGCCCGCGCACGCATCAGTCAGCTCGCCAGGGACCTGGCTGACAGACACTCAACCCCCGCAACGTGAGCGCCGATCAGGCCCCCTGTTCTCAATCAACGTGCCCGGTCAGTACATCTAAGCGGCATCAGGTGCGGGGAAAGCTTCGGCCCCGCTCAGCCGCTCACCACACCGAGCAGGACCCGGACCGTCTCCGCCATCTTCTCCCTGCCCCGGGCGACGTAGGGGCGGGGGTCGGTCAGGTCGGGGCGCTCCGCCAGCGTCTCGCGGACCGCGCCGGTGAACGCGACGTTGAGAGCGGTACCGATGTTGATCTTCACGATGCCCGCCTGAACGGCTTGTCGCAGATCGTCGTCGCCGACGCCCGACGAACCGTGCAGCACCAGAGGTACGGGCACGGCCTCCCGCAGGCGTTCGATGAGCGCGTGGTCCAGGGTCGCGGAGCGTTCGGTCATCGCGTGGCTGCTGCCGACGGCGACGGCCAGGGCGTCCACGCCGGTGTCCGCGACATAGCGCGCCGCCTCCTGCGGGTCGGTGCGCACCCCGGCCGCGTGGGCGCTCGCGGGGGCGTCGGGCTTGCCGCCCACATAGCCGAGTTCGGCCTCCAGCCACAGACCCGCGCCGTGGGCCCACCGGGCCGCGGCGCGGGTGGCGGCGAGGTTCTCGGCGTACGGCTGCGCCCCGGCGTCGAACATCGCGGAGGAGAACCCCGCGTCGGCCGCCGTGCGCAGCAGCCGCATGTCCGTCACGTGGTCCATGTGCAGTGCGACGTCGACGTCACAGGCCTTGCCGACCTCGGCCGCGGCCCGCGCGATCGGCTCGACCCGGCCGCCGTGGAACCGTACGGCGTTCTCGCTGATCTGCAGGATCACCCCCGGGGCGCCCGCGGCGGCCGCGCCGGCGGTGATCGCCTCGGCGTGCTCCAGCGTGATCACGTTGAACGCCGCGACGGCCCGGCCTGCGGCGGCGGCCTTCGAGACGAGTTCGCGTGTGGGAACCAGGGGCATGAAGGTGTCCCCTCGCTTTCCTGTCGGTTCGGTGCGTACGGGCCGGTGTCGGCCCGTACCGCTACGTGGTCCGGCCGGTACGGATATGTGGGCGATCAGGACTTCTGCGGAGCCGGAATCACGTCCGCGCCGTCGTCCGCCGCGCCCGGGGCCACGGAGTTCTCGCCGCTCTTCTCGTCGCTGTAGACCATCAGGGTCGAGCCCGCGAGGGCCAGCACGATACCGAGGGTGCCCCACACGTTCGGGAGCGTCCGGTAGACCGCCAGGGACAGCACGATGGTCAGCACCGGGGCCAGCGCGTTGGTGATGGGGGCGACGACTGTGGCCTTGCCCCGGCTGAACGCCATGACCAGGAACAACGCGCCGACCGCGTTGAGGACCTGCGTCACCGCGGTGAGGGCCGGCGCCTGCCACGGAGCGTCGGACGGGAAATCGCCCATCGTCACGAACGCCACCGGAACCAGCAGCAGTCCGCTGATGGTCATCCAGCCGAAGGTCGTCGCGTCGTTGACCCCGACCACCGCGGCCTTGCGCATGCAGAACGCCTGCACGCCCCAGGCAACACAGACCAGGACGGCCATCAGCAGCCACGGGCCGTGCGAGTTCGAGTCGTCCGTGCCGCTGGGAATGCTGAGCAGCACGATCGCCGCCAGCGCCGCGATGACACCCGCTAGGGCGAGCCGATTGATCCGTTCCCGGAGCAGCGCCATCGCCATGAGGACGGTGACCACTGGGGAGAGCGACACCAGGGGGAAGATCAGGTACGCCGGGCCGTTGGCGAGCGCGTGGAACAGCAGGAGTTGGCCGCCGGCGCCGGTCAGTCCCGCGAGCAGCCCGTACACGGCGGCGATCGGCCGGCGGTCGAACGTGTTGCCGCGCATCGCGAAGTACGCGGGTATGAGCATCGTGAAGGCCCAGATGATGTAGATCATCTCGTTGGGGTAGCCGTACCTGCTGTTCGGCTCGCTGGAGAAGGCGCCCCACACACCCCAGAACAGGACCAGCAGCGACGCGTACGGGATCCAGCTCTTCGTGCCTCTGTTCATCGGTCTTCCCCTTCTGAGGCAGAGATCCCGGAGGCCGTGCGCAGCGCGTCGAGCGCGGGCTGGTCGAGCGGGGTTCCGGCGATTTTCGCCGCGTACAGGGCGGCACCTACGACGGGCTCGTACAGCGGGCGTCGCAGTTCGTAGTTGGTGAAACGATTCTTCAATCCGGTGGCGAACGCCTCCAGAACCGCGTCCGCGCCGAAGGTGCCGCCCGAGTAGGAGACCGGTACGGTCTCGTCCGGGCCGAACTCCAGCCGCTCGCGGGTGACGTCGACGAGCAGGGCGAGTTCCCGGCCGGCCTCGGCGAGGATCGTCGAGGCGGCCTCGTCGCCCAGACCGGCCGCCTCGGCCACCGAGCGGCTGAGCGCGGCGATCCGGCTGCGGTCGCCCTGCCACCGGTTGTGGACGACGTCGATCACGTCGAGGTCGGACGCGAGATCCAGGTGCCGCCGGAACACCTCGGCCAGGGGGCCCTCGGGGAGCCGTCCGTCGCCCATCCGCGAGAAGGCGTTGAGGCCGCGGACCGCGATCCAGTGCGCCGATCCCTCGTCGCCGAACATCTCGCTCCAGCCACCGACGCGCACGCCCCGGCCCAGCCGCTCGCCGTAGGTCATGGAGCCGGTGCCGCTGATGACGTTGATGCCGTCGACCGCGCCCAGTGAACCGGCCCAACCGCAGACCATGTCGTTGTCGCAGGCGTAGCGGTCGTGTCCGAGCACGGCTCGCGGGGTCGCGTTCAGGACGGGCAGATCGCGGGCCGCCTCCCCGTAACCGGGCAAGCCGAAAAAGGCGTACTCGATGTCGGCGGGGGTCAGCTCGGCCGCCGCACAGACAGCGTCGACGCCTTCCCCCAGCACACGCTCGACGAGCCCGACGCCGTGGGAGAAGTAGTACGAACTTGCCGCCTGCGCTCGCGCCACGACTTGTCCGCCGCGGTCGACCAGGCAGAAGGCGGTTTTCGTACCGCCACCGTCGACACCTAGGAACATCGTTGTACCTCCGTCGGGCGCCCTGGATCCGCGCCGTTGATGCCTTTGATCAGTTGTGCAAGGAGTGCAGGGTCACGCCCTGCACGACGCGGTTGACCTCACCCGAGGGGAACGGGTTGTCGGCCCGCAGGCCGCGGGCCTGGGAGGCGCGCAGGGCGATGAGCTGGGCGTACACCACAGCGGACAGCGCCAGGGCGACGTCCTCGACGTCATCGAGGCCCGGCAGCGGCCAGGCGTCGTTGCCGTCCGCTTCCGTGTCGGGGCCCGCGGAGACCGTGACGACACTGCCGGCGGGAAGATTTCCGCGCAGCTCCGTGGAGATGTCCTGGTCGTACTTGCGGGTGTAGGGGTCGTTCGACATGTACACCACGGCGGCCGAACGGTCGTTGAGCACCGCCTTGGGACCGTGCCGGAATCCCAGCGAGGTCTCCGAGACGGCCATGAGCCTCCCACCGGTGAGTTCGAGCACCTTCAGCGCCGACTCCTCGGCGAGGCCCTTCAGCGGGCCGCTGCCCAGGAAGACGATGCGCTCGGGCGCGCGGGCCACGAGGGCGCCGACGGTGCGGTCCACGGCGTCGCTCTCGCAGATCGACTCGACCGCCCCGGCCAGGCGCTCGGCGACCCCGTCGTAGGCGCTGCCGCCGAGTGCGAGCAGTGCCGCGAGCGTCATGCACGTGAAGCTCGACGTCATGGCGAAACCGCGGTCGTTGGACGCGGCCGGCATCAGCAGCACGTGGGACTTCGGCAGCTCCGCGTGCTCGCGGGCCAGGCGGCCCTGCTCGTTGCAGGTGATCACGAGGTGGTGCACCTCGGAGAGGACCTGGTCGGCCAGGGCGGTGGCGGCCACGGACTCCGGGCTGTCACCCGAGCGCGCGAAGGAGACCAGCAGCGTGGGAACGTCCTCGGCGAGACAGCCGCGCGGGTCGGCGACGAGGTCCGTGGTGGGGACCGCGTCGACGCGGCATCCCAGGCGCCGGGCCAGGGCGGGCTGGAGCACCTGGCCGGCGAACGCGGAGGTGCCGGCACCGGTGAGTACGACGCGCAGGTCACCGCGGGCGACGAGCGGACGCAGGAAGGCGTCCAGCGACTCCCGGGAGGCCGCGACGATCCGGTCGACCTCCCGCCACAGGGCGGGCTGTTGGGCGATCTCGCGGACGGTGTGGGCGGCACCGTCGTCCAGGGACGGGGTACCGGAGGGCGTGGTCACACGTGCTCCATCAGGTGGGGGTGGGAGGCGCGGTCGTAGGCGCGCAGAACGTCGCGGACGTGGTCCACGGCCAGGTCGCGCGGCCGGGCGGCGAGCTCGCCGTGGCGGACGCGGGCGTACTGGAGTGGGAGGTGGGCGCTGAGCAGCGGCAGGGGGATGTCCACGGCCGAGAGGTTGTCCATCAGCCGGGCCTGGGCCTTTTCGATCTCAGGGTCGGGCCAGTAGTAACGCATCCGGTCGCTGTAGCTGTAGCGGCGTGCGAGGCACTGCTCGGCGGCGCTGCCCGGGTAGTAGCCCTCCCACTTGGCGGGCTCGGCGAGCATCCGCTCCTCGACGACCTCGGGAAGGCGTGACCGCTCGGCGGCCGGGACCAGCTCGTCCTCGATCGCGGCGAGGGCGAACAGCGCCTCGCGCAGGGCGAAGGTCAGCCCGGGGCCCACCTTGAGGACCGCCCAGTGGTCCTCGACCAGCGCGGTGAGCGCCTCGGCGGTCTGGTAATCGGTCGAGTGGGCCTCGTAAACCATGGTGGGCTCGTCGTCGAGGACCTTGCGCAGCTCCTCGGTCAGCTCGCGCCGGTAGTCGACGACCTGCACATGGTCGAACTCGACGGCCGGCTGGACCACGAGGGCCATGACGCGCTGCCAGACCTCGTCGATGCCGTGCTGGGCGAACGCCTTGCGGTGCTGCTCCAGAGTGGTGCGCGCCGCCTCGGGCGTGGTCGGGACGAGCGCGTCGAGCGTCTCGTGCGCGCCGCCGGGTGTGGGCACCTCGGTACCGATCACATACCGGATTCGCTCGGCCCGCTCGGGGCCGGCCGTCTCCTCGGCCACCCGGATCAGCCGCGCGGCGCGTTCGGCGACCACGTCGTCGGTCAGCGGTACGGGGTCACCGGCGCAGGCGAAGCTGCAGTCCAGGTGGACCTTGGTGAAGTCCGCCGCCACGTAGGCGGCGACCAGGGCGTCGGCCCGCTCCATCGCCTCGTCGGGCGGCAGGGACTGCCACCGGTTCGGTCCGAGGTGGTCGCCACCGAGGATCACGCGGTCCAGTGGCAGACCACTTTCGGCGGCGATGCCGTACACGAGGTCGCGGAAGTCCGCGGGCCGCATGCCCGTGTAACCGCCGTACTGGTCGACCTGGTTCGAGGTCGCCTCCACCAGCACATGACCGCCGGTCTCCCGTGCTTGCACCACGGCTGCCTCGATGACCAGCGGATGAGCCGAACACACCGAGGTGATGCCCTGCGGCTGCCCGGCCTTCTGACGCCGGACCACCTCGCTCAACGGGCTCTGCATTGCCAACCCCTTACTCAACGTGCATCTCAAGCCAATCTGCCGTCATGGCCTGCGGCTCACGCTGAAAAGTACTGGTCTTATTTGGGGTCGTCAATAGTCTTGTTCTGGTATGCATCTGGTATTGCGCAGCCGAACCGGCAACTCCGCGGCGATCGTCCAAGTCCGGTTGGCGATCACCCACGTCCGCTTAGTGATCGTTTAAGTCTGGTTGGTGATGGAGGCCCGGAACCGGTAGCGGTCCCCCCGGTAGACCTGAACGGTCAGTTCTATCGGGCGTGATTCCTGGTTCGACGTCAGCTGGGTCGCGACGAGCATCGGCATGGTCTCCCCGATCTCGAACAGCTCGATCTCCCGTGGCGTCGGGTGACGGGCCTCGACCGAATAGTCGGCGCTGCGGGGCAGCTGCGGCGGGTCGGCGGCGCGCAGGGTGGCGTAGAGCGAGGCCGTGTTGAAGTCGGTCTCGGCCAGGGCAGGGCAGGCCGCCAACGGAAGCCGGTTGTGTTCGAGCACGACGAGCAGACCGTCGAGGAAGCGCAGTCGGTGGAGGTCGAAGAGGTCGGCGCCCGGAGCGATCCGGAGCTGCTCGGCCTCGGGCACCATGGCCGGGCGAACGGTGGCGGAGAGCACCTTGCCGGCCGCCGTCAAGCCGTTGGCCTGCGCATAGTCGGCGAACCCCTGGACCTGCGGGGCCGCCGAGGCGGACGTCGTCGTCGTCGCCTCGGGGAGCAGGCCGAGCTCGGCGACGAACCACCCGCGCGACGACGACGGCCGCACGATGCCCCGCGACTCCAATTGCGCGAGGGCCGACCGCAGCGTCACGCGCGACACGGCGTACCGGTCGACCAGAGCCCGCTCGGAGGGCAGCCGGTCGCCGGGGCGGGCGGCAGCGGCGCGCAGGTCGTCGAGCAACCGCGCGGCTGTGCGCTCGTACAACGGGAGGGCGTCGTCACCGAACAGACCTCTGGGCATCGACGTTCTTGCATCTGCCATACCAGAACCATACCAATCCGATCGATGCCGCGAACCCTCGCGCAGGAGGCCCACCCGTTGACATGCCACTCGAATACCACTTACGTTCTCGAAGCAGGCCACCCGACGATGGAGAGGTCGCCCGTGAGCGACCTTCCGTTTCGCCGTGCCCCGGGCATCCGCCGGCGATCGAGACGGCGTTGTCACAGCTCACCGAGGAGGCCCGCCCGCTACCGCCGGAGGCGACCTCGTCCTGGGGTACCCGTTCGGACGATACGCCGTCCCCCGACCCCAGCCGACCCACTGCAAAGACCGGTAGAAGACCAGGCACCGACCAGCCTTACGGACGGTCGCTTCGTCGCGAGCATTCGGCTCGACTCTGACGATCCACAACGACGGACAAAAGGCGGCTGCCCCAGTCGGGCACGCACGACCGAAAGAGAGTTCGACATGACGGACATGAACCGGCGAAGCGTACTGAAGGTGGCACTTGGGGGTGCCGGCCTGGCCGCCTTCCCCGCCGTGGCCATGGGCGCCTCACCCGCGGCCGCCGCACCGAACTCGGATCCTGACCTCGTCGGAGTCGGCGACACCTCCATCACCCTGGAGTTCGACGACCAACTGCGCAGCCGGGTGGCGCTCAAGGGCGTCGACCTCACCCGCTTCGACGCCGGCGAAGCCCTGCTGGTGGGCGGTAAGGCCATCGAGGCGTTCGCCTACCGCGGGCACCGGACCCGCCACACCCGGCACCCCCGGCACGGTGCGGGCGTCCTGGTGACGATCGAGGGCACGTCCAAAGAAGGCGTACAGAAGACGGTCGTGCTGACCTCCTTCGAACGCCTTACCGGCATGATCGTGATGAAGGTGACCTACACCAACAGGTCCTCCACCGCGCTGAAGGTGACCGGGTGGCGCAACGGAGCCCACGAACTCCTGGAGACTCCCGGCGGCTTCTACACCTTCTCCGGTACCACGTACACGGACCGCCGCGACTGGGTGATGCCGGTGAAAGACGGCTATGTCCAGGAGAACTCGTTGGGGATGGACTCCTCCGACTACGGCGGCGGCACCCCGCTGGCGACCGTCTGGCGCCGGGGCGCGGGCCTCTCCGTCGGACATGTCGAGCCCGTGGCGACGGTCCTGCGCATGCCGGTCCGCAAGACGGACGCCGGAGCGAGCATCGCCATCCAGGACGACACCGCCCGCACCCTGAAGCCGGGCCGTCGGCTCAGCACCGACACCACATTCCTGACCGCCCTCCCGGGCGACCACTTCGTGCCGCTCCAGCGGTACCGCGACTACATGAGCGACATCGGCCAGCGCGCCCCCAAGGTCCCCGCCTCGGCCTTCGAGCCCATCTGGTGTGCCTGGGGCTACGAGCGCGCCTTCGCCACCGAGCAGGTCACCGCAGCGCTGCCGAAGGCACGCGAGGTCGGCCTGCGCTGGGCCGCGCTCGACGACGGCTGGCAGACCAACGAAGGCGACTGGGACATCAATACGGCGAAGTTCCCGCGCGGTGAAGCGGACATGCGGGCCTTCACCAAGGAGATACGGGACGCCGGTCTGCGGCCGCGCCTGTGGTGGGCCCCGCTGGCGGCGGACCCCGGCAGCAACCTGTTCCGGGACCGGCCCGACATGCTGCTGCTGGACCGCGACGGCAACAAGCAGGACGTCACCTGGTGGGACGCCTACACCCTCTGTCCGGCCTACCAGCCGACGGTGGACTACTTCGTCGAGCAGGCGAAGAGGTTCATCGGCGACTGGGGTTACGAGGGACTCAAGATCGACGGCCAGCACCTCAACAGCGTCGCGCCCTGCTACAACCCGAAGCACCGGCACGCCCGCCCCGAGGAATCCACCGAGGGCGTGGCCCTGTTCTGGAAGGCGATCCACGAAGCCGCGCACGAGGCGAACCCCGGCGCCCTCGTCGAGCTCTGCCCCTGCGGCACCGCCTTCGCCTTCCACAACCTGCCCTACGTCGACCAGTACCCCAGCTCGGACCCCGAGTCCTCCTACCAGGTCCGGAGCAAGGGCAAGTCGATGAAGGCGCTGATGGGCGCCGGCAGCAGCTACGCCGGCGACCACGTCGAACTGAGCGACGGCGGGAACGACTTCGCCTCCTCTTACGGGGTCGGAGCCGTCCTGTCGACCAAGTTCACCCTCCCCGGAACCGGAGCCCCGGACAAGGCGACCGACCTCACCCCGGAGAAGGAGGTCCTCTGGCGCAAGTGGGTGTCCCTGTACGAGAAGAACATGCTGTCCACCGGCGAGTACCGCGGTGAGCTGTACGACATCGGCTTCGACAAGCCCGAGGCACATGTCGTGGCCAAGAAGCGGACCCTCCACTACGCCTTCTACGCCGACCGGTGGGACGGGACGGTCGAGCTGCGCGGTCTGGGCCGTACGCGGTGCCGCCTGACCGACCCGTTCACCGGCAAGTCACTCGGAACCGCCACTGCTCAGCACAACACCGTGAAGCTATCCTTCGAGCGGTTCCAGCTCATCGTGGCCGAGCCCATCGGCTGATCAACCAGGGCGGCGGGACGGCCGGGCGGCCGGGCGCCCGGGGCAACACTCTTGATAACGCGAGTGACGTGCCACAGGCTGCCGGGCCCCCGCTTCTCCACCTGTGACGTGGAATGCTGGTGGGCTCGCACCGCGGTGGAGTCCACCGACACATCCCAGCCGACCCGGCCCGCCGCATCCTCGGCGGCCTGGATCTGCGCCAGCAACATCTTCCAGGTGCCACCCGCTGACCAGCGGCGATGACGCTGGTAGACGGTCTCCCAGGACCCGAACCGCTCGGGCAGGTCCCGCCACTGCACGCCGGTCCGCACCCGGTAGAGTACCCCGTTGATCACCCGCCGGTGGTCACTCAACCGGCCTCCACGTATCCCGCCCCCGGGGCAGAAACGACTCCAGGCGATCCCACTTCGCGCTCGTCAGATCCCCACGACCCATGCTTCCAGCCTGACCTGGAACTGGCCGCCGAAGACGGCATCGAGCCGCCCGAACTGCTGCCGCCCGGCTACCGCGAAGTCCTGGCCGCCTTCGAGCGGGCCGGGCATGGACTCCGCGCCAAAGAGATCTGCGAAATCCTGGGCCTCGGCACCGAGCCACGGCACACCGGGAGCGTCCGCGCCAAGCTCAAACGCCTGGTCGACCGCAACATCCTCGCTGTGCCCGAACCCGGCCTGTGCACCCCAGCCCAGTCCGCACCGGCCACCCCGGGCCCCAACTCACCCTGGGATGCGGAGCCCGTCATCACCCGATCGAGGCGTCTGCTCGGGCTGGGGTGCTGGCGTCGGCTCTTATCCGGTGGGCTACGCTATGTGGCCATGAATACCGGGGCGGCCTTGCGCCACACACGGATTGGTGACCCGGTGCTCTTCTGAGCGCCATACGGGCCGGTGCGGGCCCGCTGTTTGACCGAGGATCCTGCGCTGCTGTGCGGGCCCCTCCTCCGTCGTGTTGATCACAGGCTCAGCACATCAACCACGACAGGAGAATTCGTGCCCACCAAGACGCTGCAGATTCCCACCGCGGACGGCCAGGCCGACGCGTTCGCTGCCTTTCCCGATCAGGGCGAACGGCACCCAGGGGTGCTGATGTACGCGGACGGCTTCGGAATCCGGCCCGTGCTGCGGGAGATGGCCCGTGAATTGGCCGGGCACGGCTACTACGTGCTCGTCCCCAACCTCTTCTACCGGCACGGCCCGGCGCCGGTGGTCGAACTTCCCGAGCACATCGGAGAAGAGGTCCGGCCCCAGGTCTTCGCTCAGCTGATGCCCTTTATCGAGGAGCACACCGCCGAACGTGTCCTGAGCGACGCCGATGCCTACCTCAGATTTCTCACCGCCCAGCCCGAGGTCAGCGCCGGGCCGGTCGCGGTGACCGGCTACTGCATCGGTGGCCTCCTCGCGACGCGCACCGCTGCGGCCCACCCCGGCCAGGTGGCCGCCCTCGCCGCATTCCACGGTCCGGTGGGAGTCGACGGGCCCGACAACCTCGCCAAGCTCACCGCCGAGGTCCACTTCGGCCACGCCGAGGCCGACTTGACGCCCGAAGCCCTCGGCGAGCTCAACCAGGCCCTGGACACCGCCGGTGTCGACTACACCTCCGAAATCTACCCCGGCACCATCCACGGCTTCACCATGTCCGACACCGACGCCTTCAACTCCGCCGCACTGCAGCGCCACTGGGACCACCTGCTTCCCCTCCTCGACCGCACCCTGGCCAACAGCTGAGAATCCAGCCCGGAGGCCAAGCCCGAAGTACACGGCCGGCACAGCGGGCCACACCGATGTCTGCATGGCCGTGGTCCGCCTGGCACCGAAACACTGGATGGCCGACGAGCGGGTTGACTCCGTCCGGGGGCTTTCGGCTGGCACGGCGAAATTGTTCGCCGTCGCCGCCGGGCGTCCCCGGCGAGCGGAGCATCCCAGGCCGTGACGGCCGTCTCAGCCAGTTCAGTCCACCAGGTCAGCGGCATCTGCGGCGACTAAGACATCGTCCTATGTGGTGAGGCGGAGTAGTACTACCGCATGGGGCAGGGGACGTGGAGTTGGATCGTTCCGGACGGGCTGTGGGAGATCGCGAAGCCGTTGCTCCCGCCGCCGAGAGCGCGGCCGCAGAGCGGCGGGACGCCGGACACACCTGATGAGACGCTGTTTGCGGCCATCGTTTACGTGCTGGTCAGCGGATGCGCCTGGCGGCATCTGCCGCCCTGCTTCGAGATCTCGAAGTCGACTGCTCATCGGCGGTTCCTGATCTGGTCCAGAGCCGGCGTCTGGGGCCGGCTGCACGAGGCCGTACTCCACCAACTTGATGACGCCGGCCCTATCGACTTCACCCGCGTTGTGCTCGACACCGCCCAGGTCCTCGCAAAAGGGGGGGTGAACACACAGGCCCGAGCCTGCGGACCGGGGCAAGCCGGGTTCCGATATGCACCTCCTGTCGGACGCGAACGGATTGCCCCTGGTCGTCGGGGTCTCTGCGGCGATGGCTCTGGGGCAAGCACATCGGCGTCCGGATCGCACGCAAGGGCATCGAATCCAGCGAACGCTTGAGGCGCCGCAGATGGGTGATCGAGCGAACCTTGTCCTGGCTGGCCGGCTACCGCAGACTCAGCCTTCGCTACGAATGCCAACCCTCCAACTGCCTGGCCTTCCTCGGACTGGCAGCCACCCTGTGCTGCTACAAACAACTACTCCGCCTCACCACATAGGACAACGTCTAAGGGTTCTCGTTTGGATCAGCGGGCGGTCCAGAGGAAGATGCCCGCGATGTGGAGTGCGGCGAGGTAGATGGCGGCGGTCTTCTCGTAGCGGGTGGCGATGCCGCGCCTGCGCAGCTGTTCACGGATGGTGCGGGAGGAGTACACCTTGTCGGCCAGGATCACGTCCGGCCTGGTCCGGGGCCGCCCGCGTTGGCGGGGAATACTCAGGCGAGCCATGACGTCGCAGAAGGCGGGCGCGTCACCGGCTTGCCCGGCGGTGACGACGAAGGCCAAAGGGCCAAGAGCCGCGGTGACATGCTGATGACGAAGTACAGCCTGGAGCTGTGGCTCCCCGATCAGGACTTGCGGCTGTGGTCCGTCGCGCCGTATCGCTCGATGCTCATCTCAGATTAATACGCAATGAGGCGGACGACGCGTCGGCGAGATCGAAATGCCGGAGTACATCTCCTGGATGAACCAGCTGAACGCCAAAGTGGAGCGCCAGGAACTGGCGTGCACCTACGTCGATGACTTTTTGATGGTCTTCGGCATGCTGATGATCGATGTGGTGCAGCGGTACAAGCTCCGTACCGGCACCCCCATGCCGCCGGCCCCCCGCCGCGGCCGGTACGTGAAGAAAGCCCGTAAGACGAAGCGACCGCTGGCCACGGGCCCGGCGTATCAGTTGGCCGTGAACGCCTACACGGTGTCACCGGCTGGGCGCACCTCTGGGACGCCGCCTTCCAGGGGATGCGGCCCGGCGAGACGTACAGGCTGCTGAAGATCTACACGGCACCGGCCTGGCCGGCCTCCGGGTGTAGTTCCAACACCAATGGGTGGACGGGAAGAAGACGCTCGCCACCCCCAAGTACGACTCTCACCGTTGCCTCGCCCAGGCACCGTTCCTGACGGCCATGCACACCGCGCTCGCGGCGTCGCACACCTCGCCCTGGTCGTTTCCCTCGATCAACGGTGGGGCGCTGCTCGGGGCCGCCTTCAGCCGGGATTACTGGTGGCCGATCCTGGACGTAGCCCCCTCCTGCGAGGGGCTCCGGGGCCTGCCGCGGCTGCCGTCCCTGCGGTGGAGGAATTCTCGGTGGGCGGGTGGCCGATCTACCGGCTGCGGCACTGAATGAAGGAGTGCTTGGAAGAGGGCCACCGTTTCCCACTCCTCTCCCAGTTGATCAGCACACGACGCGCTCTCCGCAGGCCACCGGCTGAGTTCTCGCGGAAGTTGTATGAGCGTACGATTCACGACACCCGGAGCGGCGGCGCGGGTGGTGGCCCGCTCCCGGTCCACTGCAGCATGCAGCCGGTACGGCCGGCAGGTGGTCGCGAGCACCCGGTGGCGGGCCCAGTCCGGGCACGGGTATCTGCTGGCGGCGGGCAGCGCGGCGGTCACAGACATTGAGGTGACGGGGGCGGCGCAGGCTTCGGCCACAGGGCGGACCCTGGCGGTACGGGCACCTGCAGGCGCGCGGACCCAGGTCAGCGCATGCCTGGCCGGAGGCGGGAAGGTGACCGAGATCGGGCACCCGGCGCAGGACTGACGGACGGGCGCCGGGCTGTGCGGCACGGCCAATGACTGCGCCGGAGCCGACGGCGCCCCGCTCCGCCCGGAGCGGGACGTCCCGAGTGCGGTGCGGCGGTTCCCCGCCGAAAGGGCGCGGTCGTAGCGCGGGAAGGGCGCCTTGCCGGTGAGGTAGCGGATGCAGACACCGGCGCCATGACGCTGACGCGTGTCAGTTTCGCCTCGGTGGCCTCCTGGTCGATGGCTTCGGCCGCCTTGCGGGCGCTGGCCGTGAGTACGGTCAGCGCGTGGACGGCGCCCCAGTCCTCGGCGGTGGGATCGTCGCCCGCGTGGAAACACCATGCCGAGCCCTACAAATATTCGAGAACATGGACGAAGTCGATGACGGTGTCCATGGCGACGCGCCCGCAGGCGGCCTCGGACTGGTTCAGGTCGAGTTGATGGCGGACGCCGTCGACCAGGACGGTTCCTCAAGGTGTCGGCGGAGTTCTTCAACCCAGGCACGGGCCGCCGGCCCCCGCTGTTCCAGCTCTTCGATCCACGAGCCCATCACCGCCCCCAAGATCCTGCCGCAACCGCAGGGCACAGCTATCTGCGATCACAGCCCGCCTCAACGTCACTGCGATCCGGGAAGTCCCTGATAATCCCTGAAAGTCCCTGGAAGGGAGTGGCACCCGAGCCGGCTTCCCGGTGTCCGGCGGCACCCGGGGGGCGAGGTCACCCGAGTGGGCGAACGGGAGGGCGGCTGACGTGCGGGTGCACCGGTCGGCTTCCAAGGTGGGGTAAGGCCCGTACCCCGGCGGCCCCTGATGCCGCCGAGCAGCGTGTGTTCCCTGTCCACGGGTCCTTTCCCCATCGGCAACGAACGCGGGCCGGGTGCCCGCCGGATCGGATGACCGCTGTGACGACTTCGCCCTTCGGGTCCGGTGACCCGTTCTCGGACCTGTTCAACCGCTTCTTCGGCACCAGTCCGGCGGCCTCACCGCCGGCGGTCCAGCGGGTGCCCATCGGGCGCCTGCTCAGCGACGCCGCGCAGGAGCTTCTGGCGACGGCCAGCGGGCGTGCCGCCGAGGACGGGGCCGATCTGGACACCGTGCACCTTCTGTGGGCCGCCGCCCAGGCCGACCCGGGCCGCCGTCTGCTGGCGCAGGCAGGTGCCGATCCCGACGCGCTGGTGGCGCAGGTGGAGCAGTCGCTGCCGGCCGGTGACGGGGTGGAGGAACCGCGGCTGACTCCGGCGGCGAAGCGGGCCCTGCTCAGGGCCCACGCCAAGTCCCAGGAGGCGGGTGCGTCCTACATCGGGCCTGAGCACATCCTGGCCGCGGTCGTGGAGGACCCCTCGTCCGGTGCGGCCGGAATGCTGGGCTCGGAGGGTGCCGGAGCCCGCCGCGACCGCGGGGGCCCGGGCGGGGCCGGCGGCGGTTCGGCGGGGGGCGGGTCCAGTGCGACGCCCACGCTGGACGAGTACGGCCGCGACCTTACGGAAGAGGCCCGCGCGGGACGGTTGGACCCGGTGGTGGGGCGGGCCCAGGAGATCGAACAGACGGTGGAGATCCTCTCCCGGCGTTCGAAGAACAACCCGGTGCTGCTGGGCGACCCGGGGGTCGGCAAGACCGCCATCGTGGAGGGCCTCGCGCAGCGCGTGGTGTCCGGCGAGGTGCCCAAGACCCTGCGGGACCGGCGGGTGGTCGCCTTGGACCTGCCGGGGCTGGTGGCCGGTTCGAAGTACCGGGGAGAGTTCGAGGAGCGCCTGAAGAAGGTCATCGACGAGGTCACCGAGGCGCAGGAGAGCATCATCCTGTTCATCGACGAGATCCACACGGTCGTCGGCGCCGGAGGCGGCGGCGAGGGGGCCATGGACGCGGGGAACATCCTCAAACCCGCCCTGGCGCGCGGCGATCTCAGTCTGGTCGGCGCCACGACGCTGGAGGAGTACCGCAAGAACATCGAGAAGGACGCCGCGCTGGAACGCCGTTTCCAGCCGGTGATCGTGCCGGAGCCCACGGTCGAGGAGACCGTAGAGATTCTTCAGGGCCTGCGCGACTCCTACGAGGCCCATCACGGGGTGCGCTTCACCGACGCGGCGTTGGAGAGCGCGGCGGTCCTCTCCGACCGCTACATCACCGACCGGTTCCTGCCCGACAAGGCCATCGACCTGCTGGACCAGGCCGGGGCCCGGGTGGCGCTCCGCGGCGGCAACGACAGCCCCGAAGCGGACGAGGCCCAGGACGAACTGACCCGGCTGAACCGGGAGAAGGACGAGGCCGTCCACAACGAGGACTACGACCGGGCCGCCGGGCTCAAGAGACAGATCGACGAGACTCAGGAGAGACTTTCGGGCCTGGACGGCGAGCGGACACCCGTGGCGGAGGTCACCGAGGAGGACATCGCCGAAGTCGTCTCCCGGCGCACCGGCATCCCGGTCGCCCAGCTGACGGCCACCGAGCGCGAGCGCCTGATCCGGTTGGAGGAGACCCTGCACGCGCGGGTGGTCGGCCAGGACGAGGCGGTCACCGCGGTGGCGCAGGCCGTGCGGCGGGGCCGCGCGGGGATGGGCGACCCCGACCGTCCCACCGGCAGCTTCCTCTTCCTCGGGCCCACCGGTGTTGGCAAGACCGAACTCGCCAAGGCCATCGCCGAGATCCTCTTCGGCCAGGAGGACCGGCTGATCCGCTTCGACATGAGCGAGTTCCAGGAGCGCCACACCGTCTCCCGCCTCGTCGGCTCGCCTCCCGGGTACGTTGGCTACGACGAAGCCGGGCAGCTCACCGAGGCGGTCCGTCGCAAGCCGTACAGCGTGCTGCTGTTCGACGAGGTGGAGAAGGCGCACCCGGACGTCTTCAACCTGCTGCTCCAGGTCCTCGACGACGGTCGGCTGACCGACGCGCAGGGCCGTACGGTCGACTTCCGCCACACGGTCGTCATCATGACCAGCAACCTCGCCTCGCAGCTCATCCTGAACCACCACGGCGCCGTGGACGAGATCCGCGACGACCTGATGGCCGAGCTGCGCAGCCATTTCCGCCCCGAATTCCTCAACCGCATCGATGAGGTGGTCGTCTTCCACGCGCTCACCCGGGAAAACCTCGTGCGGATCGTCGACCTGCTGCTGGAGCGCAGTCGCCGCAGGCTGCACGCGCAGCAGGTCGGTCTCCAGGTGACCGAGGGCGCCAAGGAATGGCTCGCGGAGCAGGGCTACCAGCCGGAGTTCGGTGCCAGGCCGTTGCGCCGCACCATTCAGACGGAGCTCGACAACCGGCTGTCCAACATGCTGCTGGACGGCCAGGTGGGCCCCGGCGACACCGTTACCTGCGACGTGCGGGACGGCCAACTGGAATGCAAGGTCACACCCGGCAGCCGGGAGGAGAGCACCGAGCCGGCCACAGCGGGCTGACCACGGCCGACTCACGCCGGCCGAAACCCCTGTGGGCCACCGCCACCGACCACCGACACCGACCACCGACCACCGACCACCGACCACCGACGGTCCAGCGCCCGTAGGCCCCCTGCGGCCGGGCCAGGCCCCATCGCCCGGGGCAAGTGGCTGTCCGGTGCGGACCCATCACGATGCGGAGCATGTCGTCGAGCAAGTCTTCGCTCATGCTGCAGCCCGTGACCCTGACCACCCGCACCGGCTGGGCACCGGACGACGGCTCCACCGGCCACTCGGCGACCGCCCCCACCCGAACCGGACATCTCCACGCCCACCTCGGCCACCGTCTCCCACATCACCCGCAGCCACAGCCACAACTACGTCTCCAGCTCGGCCGCCACCGCGCAGTCAACTCCGCCATCTGCGACTCAAGCTCCTCCACCCGCACCCGGGCAGACGCCTCCCGGGCCTCCAACTCCCCGGGCAATGAGCCCATCAAAGTCGCCTCCCCCACCGCCACGGTAGAGACGGGAAAACCTCAACACACCTACTTAGACGTTGTCCTATGTGGTGAGGCGAAGTAGGACGTCAGCATGAGGCAGGGGCGTGGAGTTGGATCGTTCCGGGCGGGCTGTGGGAGATCGCGAAGCCGTTGCTCCCGCCGTCGAGGGTGCGGCCGCAGGGCGGCGGGACGCCGGACACGCCTGATGAGACGCTGTTCGCCGCGATCACCTATGTGCTGGTCAGCGGATGTGCCTGGCGGCAGTTCCCGCCGTGTTTCGGGATCTCGAAGCCGACCGCTCACCGCCGTTTCCTGACCTGGTCCAGAGCCGGTGTCTGGGCCGTCTGCACGAGGCCGTACTGCACCGCACCGATGACGCCGACCTCGTCGACGTCACCCGTGTCGTGCTCGACACCGCCCACGTCCGCGCCAAAAAGGGGGGCGAACGCACTGCCCCTGGTCGTCGGGATCTCCGCGGCGAACATCCACGACAGCGACGGACTGAAACCGATGGTGGCGGGACCCCAAACGCAACACGACCCGCACCGCGGCCGCTACTTCAAGCCCCAACGCCTCCACGCGGACAAGGCATACGACGCTCCCACCCTGCGGCGATGGCTCTGGGGCAAACACATCGGCGTCCGTGTGTCGCACACAAGGGCATCGAACCCAGCGAACGACTGGGACGTCGCAGGTGGGTGATCGAGCGCACCTTGTCATGGCTGACCAGCTACCGCCGCCTCAGCCCCCGCTACGAACGCCAGCCCTCCAACTACCTGGCCCTCCTCGGGCTGGCAGCCGCCCTGTGCTGCTACAAACGACTACTCCACCTCACCACGTAGGACAACGTCTTAGATGGCGGGTAGAGGAGATCTTTCAAGAAGAGGGCCCTCCAAAGCGAGAAGGGGCTGGCCGGGCTGGACGAGCACCAGGTCCGCCGCTGTTCCTCCTGGGCCCGCTGGGTCACCCTCGCCATGCTGGCCCACGCCTTCCTTGCCGTCGTCCGCGCCTACGAATACGCACACCGCCCCGCACCGGACGACATGAGCCCGCTGACCTGCAACGAGATCCAGCACCTGTTCATCAGTGCCGCTGTCCGACCCGGTCACGGGCCGGCCCACCGGCTCCGCTGGTCCGCCTGGCGGCGCCGCCATCAAGCCCGAGCCCGCGCCGGCCATTACTGCCGGCAAAGCCGGATGGCGGCTACCTGGGGGACATGACCTCGTAGAGGTTTCCGGCGTCATCGGTGAAGTACAGGCCGCGAGCGCACAACGGGTGGTCGATCCGGCCGTTGTCGGGCTCGCTGGGATCGTTGCCATAGGGCACCCCGGTGGAGTTCAGCCGCGCGAGGATCTCATCGAAGGACGAGGGGTCCACGTCGAAGGCCAGGTGGTGGCCGACCGGATTATCGACGGACATGAAGTCCAGCGTCAGGGAATCGTTGACTTGCACCGGCGCGAAATGCCGGTCTGCACCTCGATAGTCCAGTCCCATGACGGAGGTGAAGAAGCGCGCTGCTGCCTCGTTGTCGATGGCTGGAACGATGGTGTGGTTCAGCGTGATGGACATACTCTGCCTCTCAGATCTCAACTGGCTGGGACACGACGCCGTGCAGGAAGACGTCGACGAGGTCGCGCACTTCCACTTGCGGCGCTGGATCCGCCGGCTCGCCTCCAGTTGGCGGCCTGCCGGCCCCGACGAACAGGAGACCCAGGAAGATCAATGCTGCCTGCTCGGGAGGCAACCGCAGCGACTCCCGCTCAGGCTCGAAGAGTTCGGCCAGCGCCTCCCGAACGGGCAGGAAACCGGCCGCACGATCAGGTGGGGCCCCTGCGCTGCCGGGGCGGCCACTTCGTCCCCGCCCGCCCGTCGCATGAAGCGCCCCGACAACCGCGCCGACCCGGTCCAGGTGGGCATGGAGTGCCGAGGCAGCCTCGGTCAGCCGGTCGGCAAGCGGCTCGTCCATAGACACCAGGGCGAGTTCGTCGAGGGCGTGGGCCGGACTGAACGCCTCGGCCACGCACGCGTCCAGGAGTTCCTCCTTGTCCGCGAAGGCGCGGAAGATCGTGCCCTCCCCGATGCCCGCGGCCCGAGCGACCTGGCGTGTCGTCACCGCGCTGCCGTGCTCGATCACGAGGGGAAGCGCAGCACGAACGATCATTTGCCGACGGCTGTCGGGGTCCATCGCCGGTGCTCTTCGCCGACGGGGTGTGGTCGTCATGGAGGCAAGTATCGGAGTGAGTGCTCACTCCGGTCAAGGGATCGTCGCCACGGAGCGCCAACTCCACCCGATCGCGGACACCGGACGGGTGGTCGGTGACGCGGCATGCGGTGCAGGCGGGAGCGTTACCGGAGCGGGGGTTCGCGATGACACACGTGATCGTGACCTTGGTGGTGAGAGCAGGCCCTGTACTGGCAGAACGAGGAGATCTGGCCGTACCGCCTGCACCGGTCGGCGGGGGCGGCCAGCGTGTCACATGGCGCCGACGCCGCCACGCGGGGCATCCTGTGGGCACTCGCGATCATAGGAACAGCCGACGAGAAGGGTCCAGCAATGCCGGTACCGTCGCTGGGCGTTACGGTCGTGGCGCTCCTCGCGGACCCGGACGCGCCGACGGAGATCGCTCAGCGCATGGCACGGACACTTCCTGACCGGCTCGCCGACAAGTCAGGCCAGGGACGACGGTTCGACGTCGAGGTGGTCAGTGAGCCCTTCACCTCCGGGACCGAGGACCTGCCCACCTTGATGCGCCGGATCATGGACCGTGGGAGTGCGGAGAACTGGGACATCGTCGTGGCCCTCACCGACCTTCCGGTGCACTCACACAGGCGCAAGCTCGCTGTGAACCTGAATCTTGAACACGGCTTGGCGCTGCTCTCTCTTCCTTCGCTGGGGGGCCTGCGGCTGCAGGCGAGGGCCCGGCGGGCCGTTGAAGAGGCCGTGCTCGGCTTGGCGGAGCCGCACACCACTGGGGCGGAAGGACCTCCGCGAAGTCACCCGCTTCGGGGGCCCTTCGGCAATCGTCTCGCGCCTGTTCATCCGGACCAATCCGGTGAGGAGGAGACCGGCGATGTTCGGTACGTCGTCAGCGGGCCGCGCGGTTACGTGCGGGTGCTCGCCGGTATGGTCCGCGCCAACCGGCCTTGGCGGTTGGTGCCGGGCTTGTCGAAAGCCCTGGCGGCCACACTCGCCACGGGAGCAGTCGCCACTGTGAACTCCACGGTCTGGAGCCTGGCCGCGTACCTGAGCACGCCACGCCTCGTGATCGCCACGGTCGGGTCTGTCGCAATCATGATCGGCTGGCTGATCGTGGACGCGAACCTGTGGCACCGATCACCGGAGAGCTCGCCGGAGGCGAGGCAGCGGGCGGCTCTCTACAACGCCTCGACCGTCGTGACCGTGGGAATCGGGGTGCTCGTCTGCTACGCGGGTCTGATGGCCATCAACTTGGTGTGGGCGCTGTTCATCCTCAACGGCCAAGTGTTCGCTTCCATGACACGAACCTCGCTGCACGCCACGGAGTACTGGACGTTGACCTGGTTCGTCGCTTCGCTCGCCACCGTGGGCGGCGCCCTTGGATCAGGCTTGGAGAGCGACGAGGTGGTCCGGGCAGCCGCCTACTCCAAGCGCGAACAGGAACGTCGCAGAGTGCTGCACGAGGAGCACGGTGAAGCACGGTGACTAGGCAGTTTGTGTTCGGAACATCGGGCTGACCGGAGGAAGATGACCACGGTGTGGGGCCCGGCCAGGTAGGTGGTCGCGGTCTTCTCGTAGCGGGTGGCGATCCCGCGCCACGGCTTCAAGCGGTTGATGCACCGCTCGACGGTGCTGCGCTGTTTGCATGCCTCTCGGTTACATCGCTGAGCAGACCAATCATCGGGTCCGCAAGGTGGACACCAAGGGCGTCATCACCACGGTCGCGGGCAACGAGTTCGGCGGTTACGTGGACGACGGCGGGCCCGCAACGTCGACGTGGCTCTACAGTGATAACCAATGCGTCCGCGGGGTGATGTCCATGGCCCCACGGCCCCCACCCCGCCGACGGCCAGCACGTCACCGTCGTCCTCACCCTCGCCGACACACCGCGCGGCTCTGCCTGCACCACCGGAAACTGCCTGATTCGCACCTTCACCGCGCCAGCCCTGGATGAGGCGGTTGGCCTCACGGTGTACCGAAGCGCAGCAAGGTCGTGCCGAACCCCTCGAATCAGGCGCACCCCGAACGCAGGAACCCCCACTGGAACCAGCCGACGGGAGCCCCTCGCCTCTCACTGCTCTCACACGCAACTCACACGCAACTCACACGCAACTCACCAACAGCGTCGACGCACTCGGACCGGAACGACCTGACCTGTGAAAACAGCTCTGCCCTAGACCACCCAAAAGCCCGGGACTGGCCGCAGGTCAGGAGGGCATCGGCACCTGGCGGCTGCGCGCCGGCCTGACCAGCACACCGAAGCCCCCCTGGGTCTTTCCGGCTCGCCATGCCGACGAGACCGGAGGGAGGGCGTACAGGTTCTGGGGCTCTGCGGAGAATTCAGGCGGTGGCTTGTTCGCGAGATCGGTCGCGGTGTTCGGTCGGGCGGATGCCGAGCGTGCGCTTGAAGGCGGCGCTGAGAGCGTAGGAACTGGAGTACCCGACTTGGCGGGCCACGGCGGCCACCGTGGCATCGCTGTTCGTCAGCAGGTCGGCGGCCCTGCAGATGCGCCACTCGGTGAGGTAGGCCATCGGCGGGCTGCCGACGAGGTGGTTGAAGCGTTGGGCGAAAGCGGCCCGCGAGACCCCGCTCTGCTCTGCCAACCGGGCGACGGTCCAGGGGTACGCGGGATCGTCGTGAAGAGACCGCAGAGCCTGCCCGACCACCGGGTCGGCCTGCGCCAGGTACCACGCGGGAGCATCGGTGGTGGGCAGCTTGAACCATTCGCGCAGACTGGAGACGAGGAGCAGATCGAGCAACCGGTCGAGGATGACGTCCCGCCCGGGGACGTCTCCGCGGACCTCGGCGGAGATCATCTCCAGGGTGGGGCAGCCGCCGGGGAGCGCGGGGATGCGGGCAAGGCCGGGCAGTGCGTCGAGCAGGCGGCGCCCACTCTGACCGGCCACCTCGTAAGAGACCTTGAGGAGTACGGCGGACTCACCCGGGGAATTGCCGGGCCGGCACATCGGCAGCCCGGCGGCGAGTGCGCGCCCGTCGGGCGCGGTGCAGGCGCCCGGCGATCTCACCACGGCCCGGGGCGCTGTGGTCGGGGCGTCGGCGACGGTGAAGGGCGCGGGGCCGCGTACAAGTACGACGTCCCCGGTGTGCAGCGGTGCGGCGGCGCCGCCGTCGGGGGTCGCCCATGCCTGGCCGCTGAGCATGGTCAGCAGCGTCAGCTGTGTCTCCTCGGCGAACCGCAACGACCACGGCGGGCTGAGCAGCGACGGGCCGAACAACGCTCCGGCGGGGCGGACGTCGCGCAGCAGGCTCGACAGGGCATCTCCCATGCCGGACATCGTAGACGTACACGCATCGATTGCAGACAGACGATTATCGCCCGTCCAGCCATTCACCGGTTGGCTGAGCAACGTGTCTACTTCACTAACCACCCCATCTCCGATCCTGGTCACGGGCGGGACAGGCAAGACAGGCCGGCGCGTGGCCGCCCGGCTCGAACGGAACGGCGCGTCGGTGCGGGTCGCTTCCCGCTTGGGACCGGTGCGGTTCGACTGGGCGGACCAGACGACCTGGGAGCCGGCCCTGGCCGGGGTTCGTGCCGCCTACCTGGTCGACTCCCAGACGGCCGACGCCCCTGCCGAGGTTCGCGCCTTCACCGAACTCGCCACCCGGTACGGCGTCGAACGGCTGGTCCTGCTGTCGGCAAGGGCTTGGGCCGAGATGGACGGCCGGGCCGGACTCGCCGTCGAGGACGCGGTGCGGCACGCCGCAGCGGCGTGGACGATCCTGCGGCCGTCGTGGTTCGACCAGAACTTCAGCGAGGACGAGGTCATCGGCGCCGCGATCGCCGAAGGAGAACTGCGCCTGCCCACCGGAACGGGGCGCGAGCCGTTCATCGATGTCGAGGACATCGCGGAGGTGGCCGTCGCCGCGCTGACCGGTGACGGCCATGCCGGAAGGATCTACGAGTTGTCCGGCCCGAAGGCGTTGACATGGGGCGAGGCCACCGCCGAGATCGCACGGGCGAGCGGCCGGACTATCCGCTTCACTCCGATCAGTGACGAGCGGTACCGCGTCGAGATGGCGGCGGCCGGGTTGCCCGATGACCACATCGAGATCACTTCGACGCTGTTCGCCCATATCCGGCACGGCCGCGGTGCCGCGCTGTCCGACGGCGTACGGCGCGTACTCGGCCGTGAGCCCGCCGGCTTCGCCTCGTACGCCCGGCGCCTGGCGGAGGCCGCCGATGCCTAGCCCTGCCCGCCGGCCGCCGATGTCCGGCCCTGGCCGCCGGTCGTGGGCCGGTCTGGCCGTTCTCCTCGTGCCGACCCTGCTGATGACTGTTGACCTGGGTGTCCTGTGGCTGGCGACGCCCGAACTGGCGGCCGATCTCGGACCGTCCAGCACCCAACTGCTGTGGATCAACGACGTGTACGGCTTCGCTGTCGCGTCCCTGCTGGTCCTGTCCGGAAATCTCGGCGACCGCTACGGACAGCGCAGGCTCCTGCTGTCCGGCATCTGCGCCTTCGTACTCGCCTCGGTGACAGCCGCCTACGCCCCCGGGCCCGGAGTGCTGATCGCCGCCAGGGCGGTACTCGGAGCGGCCGGAGCAGCCATCCTCCCGGCGACGCTGTCGCTGATCAGCCACATGTTCACCGATCCGGCCGCGCGGGCGCGGGCCATCGCCCTGTGGGTGACGGCCCTGTCGAGCGGTATTGCTGTCGGGCCGGTCGCCAGCGGCGTCTTGCTGGAGCACTTCTGGTGGGGCTCGGTGTTTCTGGCTGCCGTTCCGGTCATGGCACTCGTCCTGGTCGTCGCTCCGGTGCTGGTGCCCCGGCAGGTGAACGCCGAGACCCGGCGGCTCGACTGGATCGGTGCCCCCTTGCTCCTGCTCACCGTGCTGCCACTGGTCTACGCGATCAAGAGCCTGGGCGAGCACGGCCCCGTGCCGCGGGTGTTCGCGGCGTTGGCCGCAGGGCTGGCCTTCGGCGTGACTTTCCTCCGACGCCAGCGTCGCGTCGCAGCGCCGCTGTTGGACGTACGGCTCTTCGGCGACCGCACGTTCACCGCCGCCCTGGTGCTGATGTTCCTCGGGCTGGCCGCGATGAACGGTGTGGAGTACCTGCTGCCGCAATACCTCCAGATCGTCACCGGTGCCTCGCCCCTCAAGGCCGGTCTGCTCATGGTTGTCCCCGCCGCCGGGCTGGCCGTGGGCTCACAACTCACCCCCGTACTGACGCGACGTATCCGCCCCGCACTCGTGATCGCCGCGGGTGCGGCCCTGGCGGGTACGGCGTTTGCCGTGATGGCTATACTCCCGGCCGACGGCTCCGGGGCAGTGCCGGCGATCGGCGCGGCAACCGCCATGGTGGTCGGGCTGGCCCCGATCACCGTTCTCGGCACCGGCATAGCCTCCGCAGCCGCCCCGCCTGGCAAGAACGGCCAGGCCAGCTCGGTCGGGCAGACCGCCTACGAACTCGGCCTCGCCTTCGGCATCGCTGCCACCGGCAGTCTGATGGCGTCGGTGTACCGACGCCAGGTGCATGCCGGCGCCCCGGCGGACGCGCCCGCGGACGCCGTATCGCAGGCGGCCGGCAACCTCGGCGGCGGCCTCTCCGTCACTGAGCGCCTTCCCGGAGAACTGGGCCAGTCGATGGCCGCTGCCGTGCGCACTGCATTCACCTCCGGGCTGCACGCCGCCGCGATCGTCAGCAGCGCCCTGTCCGCCGCGTTGATCGTGTTCGTACTCCTGCTACTGAAGCGAGTGGCCCCCACCGGCGCACCACAGAACGCGAGTTCGGAGACGACCCGGCAGGCGCCGGCAGTCCGCGAGACGGTCGGACACGCCATGCAGCCACCTCGATGACGACGAGCGCACCTGTCCTTGTGCAGGGCATCGATCATACGGAACCAGCAGACCGGCCGTTTATCGGAGCGCTGCCCCCGTTGCGTCCGCGACATGAGCGATGCGCAGCGGGGGCAGGAAACGAGGTCAGTGGCCGGCGCTCTGGCCGCCGTCGACGTGGAGGATCTCGCCGGTGACGTACGGGGCGTTCTCCAGGTAGAGCACCGCGCCCACGATGTCGCTCACCTCGCCCAGGCGGCCGGCCGGAATCAGGGCGCTGAGGGCCTCGTGCGTCTCCTCGGGGTTCATAGGGGTCTTGATGATGCCCGGCGACACGGCGTTGGCCCGGATACCGCGCCCGGCGTACTCGACGGCCAGCGACTTGGTGGCGGATTGCAGGCCGCCCTTGGTCAACGAGGTCAGTACGGAGGGGACGTGGGAGTCGGCGTGGTCGACCAGGCTGGAGGTGATGGTGACGATGTGGCCGGTGCCCTGGGTGAGCATGCGCTCGACGGCCAGTTGGGTGAGGTGGAAGAAGCCGGTCACGTTCACGCCGAGCACCGTAGCGAACTCGTCCCGGGTGTAGTCGGTGAAGGGCTTGGCGAGGAAGGTTCCCGCGTTGTTGACCAGGGTGTCGATGCGGCCGAACCGCTCCGCTGCCGTACCGATGACCCGCTCGGCTGTCGCGGGGTCGGAGATGTCACCCTGAACGGTGACGAGTTCCGGGTCAGCGGAGGCGGCGACGGTGCGCGAGGTGGCCACGACGAGGCGGCCGAGCTTGCGGTAGGCAGCCACCAGTTCGGCGCCGATGCCTTGCGACGCGCCCGTGATGACGGCGACCTTCTTGCCCTGGGAACTCATGATGACCTTCCGGAACGGGTAATGTTCCGACCGGTCCTGGGCGGGCGACCGGCCGTTCTTGTGAGATGCCGGGGAGCGAGCGGGGAACCGGGGAGGCGGAGTCGTCCTGGCGCGTTCGTCCCGTGAGCCGCTCAGGGCTGCCGCTGTCGTCGGGTCGTCAGGACGCGTTCGGCCTCGCTCATGACCTCCCGGACGATGTCTCCGGCGGGCCTGATGTCGTGGACAAGCCCGACGCCCTGCCCCATCAGCCAGGGCATCTCCTCCCAGTCGGCCTCCGTCCCCGGCACCGGCGGCAACACGTTGAACTTGCGCAGCACGGTCCGTTCGCCCTGGAAGACCGTGGTGCCGACCTGTTCCAGCGAGTCGCGGTCGGCCGGCACCTCGTCCAGCCGGTGGTTCCACTCGGCCACCACGCGGTCACGCTGCACCCGCATCGGGTTGAAATCCGGCCACTCGGGGCCGAAGATCCCGCTGCGTACCGTGTCCTCACCCCGTGAGGCGATCAGTCGGCGGTGGTGTTCGGGGTGGACCTGCGCCTCGCGTGAAGCGACCAGACGCGTCCCCACCCACACGCCGTCGGCGCCCAGGCACAGCGCCGCGGCGACCTGGCGTCCGTCGGTGATCCCGCCTGCGGCGAGGACGAGGGCGCGGTCGGCCACGGCGTCCACGACGGCAGGCACGCCGACCATGGTGGGGAGCCCTCCGTAGTTGTGCCCGCCGGCCTCCCAGCCCTGGGCGACGACGACCTCCACACCCTCGTCGACCGCCTGCCTGGCCGCGTCGGCAGAGCCGACCTGCTCCCATACCGACACTCCCGCCTCGCGCAATTGCTTGAGCTGGTCGGCCGGCGGGTGGCCCCAGTGGAAGGAGACGATCGGCACCCGCTCCTCGGCACAGACGCGGACGTGCTCGGTGTTGTCGAAGTACGTGATGAGGTTGATGTGGAACGGGGCGCTGCCCACGCCCTTCCGGATCTGGTGGATGACCTGCCGGAGCGTGTCCGGAGGCATGAGTCCGGCGCCCACCGCGCCGATGCCGCCCGCGTCGGAGACGGCCACCGCCAGCTCGGACGTACCGCCCGCGAAGGCCATCCCGGCACAGACGAACGGGTACGGGACGGCGAACCTCTCGGTGAGTCTGGTGGAGAGCACACTCATGTCGGCTTCCTCCCTGAGCTCTGCCTCTAGTGGCGGGTGCGCAGCGGGTCAGCGGCGCGCTCGGCCGCGGCGTACACGGTGGCGATGGTGTACAGCGACGGAATGGACGGGAAGACCGACGCGTCCGTGATCCGCAGCCCCTCGATCCCGTGGACGCGAAGGTCGGGGCCGACGGCCGAGAGCGGGCCCTCGCCCATCCGGCAGGTTCCCACCGGGTGGCAGTAGGAGGCCAGTGTCCGGCGCAGATGTGCGCGGACCGCCTCGTCGTCCTCCGTGTCCGGAGCGGCGCTCGCGAGGCGTACGGTGCTCGCGAGGCGTGCGGTGCCGCGGGTGCGCGGGTGCGCGGGTACGCGGGTGATGGTCCCGCAGGCCGGTGCCCACATGTCCCCGCCCTCGCAGCACCGCCGCATCGCCACTGCGCGGCGGTCTGAGCCGGAGCTTCAGGCCGCCAGGACGCCCCGCTCTTCCAGGGCCCGGCGCAGCGCCCGCATCGCGTAGTGCGCCCGGGACTTGACGGTGCCGCCTGGTATGCCCACCGCCTTTGCCGTCTGCGGCACGCTGCGGCCCATGAAGTGCAGGTGCAGCAGTACCTCGCGGTGCACTCGGCTGAGGCTCGCCATGGCTTCCACCACGACTTGGGCCGTGAGCACCTGGTCGACCCCGTCGGGCGTGGGCGGCAATGCGACGTCCAGGTCGGGGACCTCCGGTGGGCGCGTCCGCCGGGCCCGGTCACCGTCGATCACCAGGTTGCGGATGACGGCGAAGAGCCACGAGCGGATCGCCCCGGTGGTGGGGTCGAGTTCGGCGGCGTGTTTCCAGGCACGGATGACCGCCTCTTGTACGACGTCCTCTGCGCGGTGCAAGTCGCCCGCCAGCAGCCGCGCGCCGAAGCGCAGGAGGACCGCGCCGTGCTGTTCGTAGACGGCGCGGAGAAAGCCCTCGTCCTCGTCCATCGGTAATCGTCGGTCGCTGACCGGTGCAGCGTCGCCCGGCACGGCTGGTGCGCACGTCATCATGGTCCGTTTCCTCAAGCTGCGGTCGCTTGTTCCAGGTGGCGCCAGCGTAGGCCGACGGTGATGCCGGATCGGTGACGAAAGAGTGACGCACGATCGACAGCGCCCTCGGCGGCATGCGCGCATGCCGCCGACCTAAAATAGGGAGCTGTGCGGTTGACGGTCCTGGGTCCGGTGCGTGTGTGGCGGGACGGCATCGAGTTGACGCTGGGTCCGCCCAAACAGCGGGCGTTGCTGGCGCTCTTACTGGTACGGGCGGGGCAGCCGGTGAGCCTGAGCGAAATGGTGGACGTGCTGTGGGGGCCTGCCCCGCCGAAGAGCGCGGCGAATGTGGTGCATCGCCATGTCGGCTCGATACGCCGCTTGCTCGGGGAAGGTGGCCCGGCCGGAGTTGCGGGCGGCATCCTGGTGCGCGGTGCCGGCGGGTACCGGGTGGATGTCGATGCGGGAGCACTGGATCTGCTGCGGTTCCGACAGCTGGCGGGCCAGGCCCGGCGGGCTGCCGCGGCCGGTTCGCCGGGCAGGTCCGTGGAGCTGTTTCTCCAGGCGCTGGAACTGTGGCAGGGTCCGGTTGCCGCCGGTGTCCCGGAGGGCATCCGGGCGCACCCCGCCTTCCTCGGGGTGGACCAGGAGTATCCGGCGGCCGTGAAAGAAGCCGCCGAGGCCACCTGGGAGTGCGGTGATCCGGAGCAGGCCGTGCCCGTGCTGCGGCAGGCGGCGGACCGGTATCCCCTGGACGAGGCGTTGCAGGCCCGGCTGATGCGCGCGCTCGCCGCCACCGGCCGCCAGGCGGAGGCTCTGGAGGCGCATCGGGCTTTACGGTCCCGGTTGAAGGAGGAGCTGGGTATCGATCCCGGGCGGGAAGTGCGTGCCGTCCATGAGCAGATGCTGCGGCAAGGCTCACCCGCCTCCCCCATCCTCCCCGTCTCCCCCGCCACTCCACCCCCGGTGCCCCGGACGCCGGGCCTCCGCTCCGGCGTACGTCCCGCTCAACTACCTTCCGACCTACCGTTTTTCACGGGCCGGCGGGCCGAGCTGACCCGTACCCGCGAGCTGCTCGCAGTGCCGGCAGGCGAACCAGGCATGCACGAGTCCCCGCCCGCTCTGGTGATCAGCGCAATCGGCGGAATGGCCGGGATCGGCAAAACCACCTTGGCTGTCCACTGGGCCCATCAGGTCGCCCACCACTTCCCCGACGGACAGCTGTACGCCAACCTACGGGGCTTCGACCCCGCCGGGTCGGTGACGAGCCCCGGGGAGGCGCTGCGCGCCTTCCTGCACGCTCTCGGCGTCCCTCCGACAGGCATCCCTGCCGGTGTTGATGCGCAAGCGGCGTTGTACCGCAGCCTGTTGTCGGGCAGGCGGATGCTGGTCCTGCTCGACAACGTACGCGATTCCGCGCACGCCCGCCCCCTGCTGCCCGGTACCCCCGGCTGCCTGGTGATCGTCACCAGTCGCAGCCGGCTGGACGGCCTCATCGTCGCCGACGGCGCCCGGCCGCTCCCCCTCGGCCTGATGAGCAAGGCCGATGCTCGCGAAGCCCTCGTCCGCCGGCTCGGAGCCGACCGCATGGCCGCCGAGCCGTCGGCCGTCGACACCATCATCGAACTGTGCGGCCGCCTGCCACTGGCTCTGGCGGTCGTGGCCGCCCGCGCCGCCACCCGCCCCGGCTTCCCGCTCGCCGCCATCGCCACGGAACTCCGGGACAGTGCGGGGAGCCTCGACGCCTTCGCCGGCAGCGACCCCGGCGCCGATGTACGTACCGTCTTCTCCTGGTCCTACCAGGCCCTCGATCCCCCGGCGGCCCGCCTGTTCCGGCTCCTGGCACTGCACCCCGGCCCCGACCTCTCACTGCCCGCAGCGGCGAGCCTGGCCGGCCTCCCGGCCGTGGAGACGCGTCCGCTGCTCGCCGCGCTCACACGCCTCCACCTCCTGACCGAGGAGGCCCCCGGCCGCTTCACCTTCCACGACCTTCTGCGCACCTACGCCACCGAGCGCGCCCGGGCCGACGACCCCGACGACATCCGCCGTGCGGCACGCCACCGGGTGCTCGACCACTACTTGCGCACCACCCGGGCCGCGGTTCAACTGCTCCTCCCCCACCGCACCGAACACGTACCGCCACCTCCGTCTCCGCCACACACTGCTCCCGAACACCTCACCACCCAAGAACACGCTGCTTCCTGGCTCACCACCCGGCTTCCCGTGCTCCTCTGCGCCGTCGAACAGGCCGCGGCCACCGGCTTCCCCGCTTACGCCTGGCAACTGGCGCTCGCCTTGGATCTCTTACTCGACCGGCGAGGGCTCCGCCAGGAGCAACTCACCATCCAGCGCACCGCTCTGGACGCGGCAGAGCGCCTACCCGACCGGCTCGGGCAGGCCCATGCCCACCGGGCCCTCGGATTCGCCCATCACCGGCTTCACCAGGACGACGACGCCCAGGCCCACCTCCTTCGCGCCTTGGAGATCTTCACCGCCCTGGGCCGCCGGGACGGGCAGGCCCGCACCCACCGCAGCCTCGCCTTCATGGCCAACAGCCAAGCCCGCCACCACCAGGCCCTCGACCACTACGGCCAGGCACTGGGCCTGTACGAGTCGACCGGCAACGACAGCGGGCGGGCCAACGTGCTCAACGAGACCGGCTGGACCCACATCCTCCTCGGCCAGTTCGGAGAAGCCCTGATCCAGTGCCGCCAGGCACTCGCCGTCCACCAGCGGGCCGGCGACCCCAACGGCGAGGCCGCGGCCTGGGACAGCCTCGGCTACGCCCACCACCACCTCGCCCAGTACGAGGACGCCCTCGCCTGCTACCACAACGCCCTGGCGATCTACCAGGACATCAAGGACCGCTACCTCGAAGCCGACACCCTCGACCACATCGGCGACACCCACCACGCCCTGGGCGACCGGCGAGCGGCCGACGCCAGGTGGCGGCAGGCCCTGGACATCCTCGCCGCCATGGGCCACCCCGACGCCGTACCCCTCCTCGACAAGATCCACGGCACCACGACCGGCCCGCGATGACCCCGTGAGTACTCCGGCCCGCTTCGACGCGCGGTGCGAGGTCTGGCCTGCCGGAGCGCGCTGGGAAACACTGGCTGCTGGAACAGCCGTCCGGCGGAAGGGGCCGCGCCATGGATACAGACGCTGATCCCACTGCCATCCGGGTTCTGGTGTTCGGCGCGGCGCTGCGCGCCGGCTCCACCAACGCGCGGTTGGCCTCCTTGGCGGCGGACGTGATCGCCGTCGGCGGTGCCCAGGTCGACCTGGCCAGGATGCGGGAGTTCGACATGCCGCTGTACGACGGTGACCTGGAGGAGGCCGAAGGACTGCCGGCGGGGGCGCTGGCCCTGGCCGAGCGGATCGGGCGGTGCGACGCCTTCGTCATCTCCTCCCCCGAATACAACGCCTCGGTCCCCGGGCCGTTGAAGAACGCCATCGACTGGGTGTCCCGCGTACGCCCGCAGCCGTTCAAGACCAAACACGCACTGCTCCTGTCGTCCTCGCCCTCGCTGGTCGGCGGCAACCGCGGCCTGTGGGCACTGCGCGTCCCGCTGGAGCACCTGGGCACACGGGTCTACCCCGACATGTTCAGCCTGTCCCGCGCACACGAGAGCTTCACCGAGGACGGCCGGCTCGCCCAGCCCGGTGCTCAGGAGCGGCTGACCGAGACCATCACCGGGTTCATGCGACTGGTCTGCGCCGACGTACGCTTCGTCTGCCTGCGGCGCCGGTGGTACGAGTTCCCCGGCGACCGCACCGACGCACCGGTGACCCAACGCGCCGAGGACTGACTCCGCAGTCGGCGACCGGCTCGACTGCCCCCGATCGACCGGATCGCCGCCGGCCCGGTGCGCCGTGTGCCACGCCCCACCGGGGGCTACCAGTTCATCGTCGGCCCCGTCAGTACGAGGGCAAGCGGTGAACCGTTCGTACGTGAGCCACGTACTCCACGGCGCGGCGCCCGACGACGCAGGACACGGGGAGACGGCATGCCACTGAGAAGAGCGTGGTCGGCACACGCGCCATGGAGCCTCGGGCGTGCCTTCGTTCGTCCAGCACTCCGGCGGGCCACCTCGCTCGCACCGGCGGAGATCCATCGCTTCACCATCCGCAACGACTGTGACGCCTTGGCTCGATAAGTCACACAACGTGGTAGTGGAAGAAACCGGAGATTTCTTCGGTTGTCCGGGCGGGTGACCGGGGAAGGCCCGGCACCTCAGGGGGCGCAGCCGCATGGGTGCGGCACTCCCTTCGGTCCGACAGCCGTGACACGCCGACCGCTTGCGCGGCGGGGGAGGATGGGGAACGTGCTGACCGGAGAAGCTGTGTGTGTACGGGGGAACGCGGAGGGTACGGCCCGGGAACTGGTGGAGCGGGATTCCGCGCTCACCGCATTGCGGAACCTGTTCGGCACGCTGTCCCCGCGGCACGGCCACGCCGTGCTCGTGAGCGGGCCCACCGCGACCGGCCGGTCCGCCTTGCTGCGGGCCTTCGCCGAAGAGGCCGCAGCGGCCGGTGCGCTGGTACTCGCCGCGGCGGGTTCCCCCGCCGAGTGCCGCCTGCCGTACGGGCTGGTGCACCAGTTGCTGCCGGGGCTGCGGCTCATGGGCGGCACCGCCGGGCCGCGGCCGCGGGGGGCCGACGGCGCCGCTGTCGACGCCGCCCGCGAGGTGCACCGTACGGTGGCGCGGCTCGCCCGGACCGAACCGGTGGTCCTGGTGATCGACGACGTGCACCACGGGGACCGGGCCTCGCTCGACTGCCTGCGGTATGCCGTGCGCAGGCTGGAACGGGCGCCGGTCATGCTGGTGGTCGCCGAGCCGGAGCAGTCCGTACCGGGCGTGCCGTCCGTACACTCCGTCCTGCTCCCGCACCGGCGCTTCACCCGGCTGCGCACGGCCCCGTTGTCCGAGGACGGCGTACGGGCCCTGGCCGCCCGCCGGGTCGGCGCTGCCGAGGCGCAGCGGCTGGCCCCGCGATTATCGGCGGTGACCGGCGGCAGTCCGCTGCTGGTCCACGCGCTGCTCGACGATGTCGTGTGCCACCCGGACTTCGGGGGTGCGGGCGGCACGGTCGCGGAGGCCGTCTCGGGTGGCGAGGCCGGTACCCGCTTCGGTGACGCGGTGCTGACCTGCGTGGACCGGTGTGGTCCGGGCGCCGCGGAGGTCGCGCGGGTTCTGGCACTGTTCGACGAGCCGGCCGCGGCGGAGCTGGTCGGCGAGGTCACCCGTATGACCGCGGAGTCCGTCGGGCAAGCCGTCGCCGCCCTGCGCGCGAGCGGCCTGGTGGAGGGGCTGCGCTTCCGTCATCCGGCCGCCCGCTCCGCCGTCCTGGCCTCGCTCCCCTACGACCGGCACCGCGACCTGCGTCTGCGCATCGCGGAACTGTTGCATCATCAGGGCGCCCGGCCGGCCGAGGTGGCACAGCACCTGCTGCGCTGCGGGCAGCCGTCCGGCGCGGCGTGGGCAGCCCCGGTGCTGGAAGCCGCCGCCGAGGCGGCCATGGCCGACGACGACATCGAGCTGGCGGTCAGGTGCCTGTGCCGTGCGCAGTCGCTGCCGGACGGCGACGGCGCCCGGCAGACGCTGGTGCGCATCAAGAAGGTGCAGGTGGAGTGGTGCCGGGATCCGGAGCAGTCGCAGCGCCAGCTCCGCGATCTGGTCGACCGGGTCGACCGGGCGGATCGCGCCGCTGTTTCCGACGAGGCGCTGCTCATGCTGGTCAAACAACTGGTGTGGCACGGTTCGCCGGACACGGCGGAGCGGCTGATCAGCCGGTTGCGGAGCGGTCCGGAGGACGGGGCGCGTACTCCGGCCGAGGCCGCGGAGCACCGGTTCACGCACCTGTGGGCCGCCTCCGTCTATCCGGCGCTGCTGCGTACGGTGCAGCAGCCGCCGGCGGGCGGCGGGCGGGACGGCGCGCCGCTGCTCGGCCGGATGGACCGGCCGTTGCGGGCGATGGGGGCCCTGCACGACGTACTGAAACCGGGGCGCCATGACGCGGCCGTGGCCGCCGCGGACCAGCTGCTGGAGACGGTGTATCCCGCCCGGCGCAACCAGGAGGTCTTCCGGGTCGCAGTCCTGGCGCTGGAGGCCCTGCTCTACGCGGACCGGGCGGAGCGCGCGGGCCGGTGGAGCGAACGGTTGCTGGACTCCAGCGGTGACAGTCAGGGACGTACGTGGCTGGCGCTGCTGAGCTGGGCGGCGGCCGAGGCGGCACTGCGCCAGGGCGATCTGCCGGCCGCCGCCGAACGGGCCCAGGAGGCGCTGAAGCTGATCCCGCAGGCCGGCTGGGGTGTGGCCGTGGGCCTGCCGCTGAGCTGCCTGGTGACGGCGTACACCGGCATGGGCGACTTCCCCGCCGCTGCGGAGCACCTCGCCCGGCCGGTGCCGGACGCGATGTTCCGGTCCCGGTACGGCCTGCACTACCTGTACGCGCGGGGTGGGCACGCCCTGGCCACCGGCCGCCCGGACGCGGCGCTGACGGACTTCCGGTTCTGCGGCGATCTGATGCGCGAGTGGGGCATCGACGCGCCGGGCCTGTTCCCGTGGCGGCTCGGTGCCGCGCGGGCCTGGCTCGACAAGGGCCGTCCCGAGCGCGCTCGGCGGCTGGTCAACGACCAGATGACGCGGCTGGGCACGGACGGTTCGCGGGCCAGGGGTGCGGCGTTGCGGCTGCTCGCCGCGACCAGTCCCGTACGGCAGCGCAGGACGATGCTCCAGGAGGCGGCGGAGGTCCTCCAGGCGTGCGGCGACCGGCTGGAGGCCGCGTACGCGCTGGCCGATCTGAGCCGCGCGGAATCCGAACTGCGCGAGCACCGCCGGGCGTGGGTGCTGGCGCGCAAGGCGCTGCAGTCGGCCAGGGCGTGCGGGGCCGGGCCGCTGGCCGAGGCGCTGCTGCCCGGCGTACGGCCGAAGGACGCGGTGCCGGTGGCCGACCACCCGGGCGTCGGGGCGCTGACCCCCGGCGAGCGGCGGGTGGCGTCCCTGGCCGCCGACGGCTACACCAACCGGGAGATCGCGCAGCGGCTCTACATCACCGGCAGCACGGTCGAGCAGCACCTGACGAAGGTGTACCGCAAGCTGTCGATCCGCACGCGGGACGAGTTGCCCACCGAGTTCTGACGTCCGGGCCGTGCTGCCGGGCGTAGGGGGCGGCAGGGCCAACTCAGGGGGTGCGCACGCCGGTAGGGGGTACGGGCGCCACACCCCGGCCAGTAGCTTCGGGTCGAGGTCACGTCGAGGGGAGCGGCAGTGGTGGACGCGGGCGAACGAACCGGTGGACCGGCGGTCGGCGGCGCGGGCGCCTCGCCCGCTGAGGTCCTGATGGGCATGGTGTGGGGGTGCACGGTCTCCGCCGCGGTGACCGCGGCCGCCACCCTCGGTATCGCCGACTGCCTGGCGGCCGGCGCCCTGGACAGTACGGACGTGGCGGAGCAGGCCGGCACGCACCCGGACGCCACGCGGCGGCTGCTGCGGGCCCTGGGCGCGCTGGGGCTGGTGGCCGAGGAGAGCGCGGACCGTTTCGCGCTGACCGAGGTCGGCGAGCTGCTGCGCTCGGATGTGCCGGGGTCCTTCCGGTCGGCGGCGAAGGTGTTCGGTGACGAGACCCTGTGGCAGGGGGCACGGGGCATGGTGCACAGCGTGCGCACCGGGCAGACCGCGTTCGGGCACTTCATGGGCGCGGACCTCTTCGACCATCTGCGCGGGGACGGCGCCGCCCACGCGGAGTTCAACGACGCGATGGGGCAGGCCAGCCGGACCGTCGTGCCCGCGCTCGTCGGACACGTCGACTTCGCGCCGTACCGCACGGTGGTGGACGTCGGTGGCGGCGACGGCACGCTGCTGGCCGGTGTCCTGCGGGCCTATCCGGGCCTGCGGGGCGTGGTGTTCGACACGGCGGACGGTGTGGCCGCGGCCGGGGCGACGCTGCGCGCGGCCGGGGTCGCGGACCGGGCCACGGTGCGGACCGGCGACTTTTTCGCCGGTGTCCCGGAAGGCGGCGACCTGTATGTATTGAAGAACATCCTGCACGACTGGGACGCGCCACGGTGCGTGCGCATCCTGGCCCGCTGCCGGGAGGCCATCGCCGCGCGCGGGCGCCTGTTGATCGTGGCGCAGGTCCTGCCCGACACGGCGGCCGGGGGGCAGGGCGTGCCCTCCCATCTCAACGACCTGACGATGCTGGTGAACCTGGGCGGGCGGGAGCGGACGGGCGCGGAGTACCGGGCGCTCCTGGCCGAGGGCGGATTCGAGGTGATCGCGGTCGACGCGATTCCCGGGTCCGGCGGCTTCTCCGCGGTGCACGCCGTTCCCCGCTGATCCGGACACGCCGTTCCCTGTTGACCCAGACACGCCGTTCCCCATTGATCCGGACACGCCGTTCCCTGTTGATCCAGACATCCGGCCCGCCGGCCCCGGCCGCCCGCCGTTGCGCCCGCATGGCCCGTTCCGTCCGTCGAAGGGAAATCCATGACCACCCAGGCATCCGAGCCCGCCGCGGCGCCGAGAGCGCCCGTGTCCGCTTCCGGCGCCACGCCGTCCGAGGTCGCCGACGGCGCGGCCATGTACACGCGGAAGGCGCTCAGGAAGTACGACACGATCCTGCACCTCAATACCCGGTGGGTGTGGCGCTGCCACCACGACGAGATCCTGCGCCGGTACGAGGCCGCGCTCGGCGCGGCGCACCTGGAGATCGGCGTGGGTTCCGGCGAGTGCCCGGACCGCGCGCGGTTCCCGGTCGAACGGCCGGACCTCACGCTCCTGGACCTCAACCCGTACACCCTGGAGTTCGCCTCGGAGCGGCTGGCCAGGTACGCGCCGCGCACCGTGCGGGCCGACGCGCTCGAACCGCTGGACCGGGCCGGGGTGCCGGCCGGTGCGTTCGACTCGGTGGCGGTCAATCTCGTACTGCACTGTGTGCCCGGCGACCTGACCGCCAAGCGGGCCGTGCTGGAGAACGCGGCGGCCGCCGCACGGCCCGGCGGGACGGTCGTGGGCTCGACCGTGCTGGGGGCCGGAGTGCCGCGCACTCCGTACGCGCGGCGGCGGATGCGCCGGCTCAACGAGCGCGGGATCTTCCACAACTCCGCCGACAGCCTCGGCGACCTGGCGAAGGTGCTCGGCCGGACCTTCGCCGACTTCGACCTGGAAGTGCGCGGTTGTATGGCGCTGTTCACCGCCACGACCGCATGAGCGGGCCCGGCCGCCCGGCCGGCCCGGGGATTCGCCACAGGAGGGCGCGCGATGGGATCGGTGCAGGATTTCACCCCATACGGTGACGGCAAGGAACCAGCGGGCGCGGGTACGGGCCCGGCCGTCCCCGACGAGGCCGCGTTGGAGCGGCTGATCAGGCTGGGCATGGGCTTCTGGGCGTCGAAGGCGCTCTTCTCCGCGGTCGAGCTCGGGCTGTTCACCGAGCTGGCGGCGCACGGCCCGGCTCCCCGGGACCGGCTCGTCGCCCGGTTGGGGCTGCACGGGCGGGGCAGCGCGGACTTCCTCGACGCGCTGGTGGCCCTGGGGCTGCTGGAGCGGGAGAACGGCGTCTACCGCAACACCCCGGTGAGCGCCCGGCACTTGGACCGGGCGCGGCCGGAGAGCTATATGGGCCACTTCTTCGAGTTCGCGAACGACGAGTGGTATCCGGCCTGGCAGTCGCTCACCGAGGCGCTGCGTACCGGGATACCGCAGAACAACGCGAAGGACCCGGAGAAGGACCCGTTCGGCGCGCTGTACGCCGACCCGGACCGGCTGGCCCGCTTCCAGCGCATGCAGTCGGGCATCTCGCTCGGTGCGAGCCTGGCGCTGGCCGAGCGGTTCGACTGGTCCGGCCGGACGAGCGTCGCCGACATCGGGTGTTCCGAAGGAGCCTTCCTGATCCGGGTACTGCAACGCCACCCGCATCTGACCGGTGTGGGGTTCGACCTGCCGCGGGTCGGTCCGCACTTCGCCGAGGAGGTCGGCAGGGCCGGGCTGGCGGATCGTCTCGCCTTCCGGGAGGGGGACTTCTTCACCGACCCGCTTCCGGAGGCGGACGTGCTCTCTTTCGGTCACATCCTGCACGACTGGGACCTGGACACCCGGCGGATGCTGCTGCGCAAGGCGTACGAAGCACTGCCGCCCGGCGGGACGGTGATCGTACGCGAGGCCCTGATCGACGACGACCGGCGCAGCAACGCGCTGCCGTTGCTGGTGAGCCTCCACATGCTGATGGAGACGCCGGGCGGCTCCGACTACACCGGGGCGGACGGCCGGGCCTGGCTGGCCGAGGCGGGGTTCCGCGACACCCGCGTCGAGCAGCTGGCGGGCTCGGTCTCGATGGTGGTCGGCACGAAGTAGCGGTCCTGCGACAGCGGTACGGAAACGGTCCGGCGCCGCGGTACGGAGAGGTTCCCGTACCGCGGCGCCGGACCGCTGTCGAGGTGCGGCTCAGCCGGAGAGCCGGTCGCGCAGGTCGCGCACCAGGTCGCTCAGCCCCGGGGCGTCGGCGGCGGCCCCGTAGACGTAGAAGTCGGGGCGGACCAGGACGCCGACGTGCCCCGTCGCGGCGAGGAACGGCAGGTAGACGCCGTCGGTGTCGACCACGGCGTGCGGGCCGATGAGCTCCGGTGACGTGCCGCGCGGCAGCATCCGGACGACGCGGCCGCCGATGAGCTTCAGGAAGGCGCTGTCCTGCGATCCGAGGGCGGTGTACGGGTCGACGGAGGTCAGCAGGACGAAGCCGCGGCCGACGAGGTCGTCGAAACGGTCCACCGCGTTCCCGCACGCGACCCGGCCCTGCGGCATGAGCGCGCCCGCAGGTGCGGTCACGGTGCCGTCCGGGCCGGCCCGCACCAGGCCCGTGTCGATGGGGTTGAAGAACATCCGGGGCATCAGCTCGTCGGGGTCGGCGTCCTTGGCGAGCATCGCCGCGTCACGTTCGGCGGCCTTGGCCGGGTCGGTCTGGGCGATGACGTCGCCCATGGCGACGGACAGCTTGATCATGTGCTGGACGTGCGGTAGCCGTTCGCTCTGGTAGGTGTCGAGCAATCGCTCCGGCGCCCGGCCGCCGAGGACCAGGTCCAGTTTCCAGGCGAGGTTCGCGGCGTCCCGGATGCCCGAGCACATGCCCTGCCCGGCGAACGGCGGCATCAGATGGGCCGCGTCCCCGGCGAGCAGCAGGCGCCCGGCCCGCCAGGTGTCCGCCCAGCGCGCGCGGAAGGTGTAGATCATGTGCCGTACGAGGTCGGCGTTGGCCGGGTCGATGTCGAACGGGGCCAGCAGGCGCCAGGCGGTCTCCGCCTCGGCGAGGCGCTGCGCGTCCTCGCCCGGCATCCGCATGAATTCCCAACGCCGGTGCCCGTGGCCGCCGGCGACCGCGGTCGTGGGCCGGGCGGGATCGCAGATCTGGAGGTTCTTCGGGCGGAACGTGCGCGGCTGCTTCGGTACGACGTCGCACAGCAGCCAGTCGCCCGCGTACCCCAGGTCGGTCGTGCCGCCACCGAGGTGGTCGCGTACGAAGCTGTTGGCGCCGTCGCAGCCGATGACCCAGCGGGTGGTGACCGGCGCCCCGCCCAGCACGGGTCCGGGAACGGTGACTTGTACGTGGTCACCGTGGTCCGTCAGGCCGGTGACCGGGTCGCCGCGTACGACGCGCAGCGTGTCGAGCCGGGCGGCGCGCTCGGCGAGGATGGCCTCCAGGGTGGGCTGGTGAATCATCGTGGAGCGAGGCCAGCCCGACTCGGCGGGTACGTTCGGCGCGTCGTAGTGCAGGAGCACCTCGCCGTCGGCGTTGCGGAACTCGTACTCCTCGGCGGAGTCGCCGATCACGGGCAGCGCGTCACCGATCCCGGCGGCGGCGAAGACGCGCGAGGTCTCCCCGTCGAAGTGGACGACGCGGGGGAACGGGTACGGCTCGCGGTAGCGGTCCACGGCCAGCACCCGCCAGCCGCACTGGGCGAGCAGGATGGCGGCGGTCATGCCGACCGGGCCGCAGCCGACGACCACGGCATCGGTGTCCGTCTGCGGACGGCCGGCCGGGGGCGGGGCACTGTCGTCGGGTACGCCGGGGAACAGGGACGGGCGCATGGTCACCTCCGGAGGAGCGGTGCGGCGGGGCGGGCGGGGCGTGGCGGTCACCGGGCGATGCCTTCGATCTCGACCAGCAGGTCCGAACGGCAGATGTCGACGTTGAGGAAGACGGTCGCCGCCTCCGGCGAGAACGCCTCGCCGCACATCCGGCGCACGGTGCCGAGGTCTTCGGCCCGGCGTACGTAGACCTTGACCCGGTGCAGGTCGGTCAGCCGGTAGCCGTGGTCCAGCCCGTGCGCGGCGGCGTTGGCGTCGCCGATGACGCCGGCGATGTTGTCGAGCGTGGTGCGGACCTGCTCCTCGATCCGCCCGCGGTGTACGGACGCGTGGCCGAGGATGCTCGCCGTCCCGGAGACGTACAGGCGGCCGGACGCGCGGTCGCGCTCCCCCGCCGCCGCGGAACCGGGGCCGGCTCCGGCGTGCCGTACGTACGTCGCGCGGGCGAAGCTGGGCGGCTTGGGGCCGTAACGCGGCGGATAGCGGTACGCGGCGAGCTGCCGCGGGTTTTCCAGCGGTGTGCAGGACGCGGTCCGCGCGGTGAGCGCGTAAAAGGAAATTCCCTCGCCGAGCGCGCCGATTCCGGTCGCGGCGGACAGCCGGCGCAGCGGTATACGGGATTTCTCGAAGGCCATGGCGCGACCCAGGCAGAAGTCCTGGTAGATCTCCAGCCGTTCGGCGTTGTCTTCGTTGATGTGTCCGATGAAATTCCACATGCGGAACACCGAGTGATATCCCAGCCGGTCGATCACCCCGAGCAGGGCCGCGTACGCCTCCTCCGTTTTGCGCGCGTAACACAGAGACGGTGGTATGCGGCCCGCGCAGAACAGGTGCTCGCCGTCGTGCGCATAGTGGATTCCGTGGTGCTCGCCGGTCGCGACGGGGCGGTTGACCGTCCAGACCTCGGCGAACCCGTCCGCCGGCGCGGCGGCCATCGGCACGGCGAGTTCCACTCCGCGGCGGGAGAGCGACGGCCCTGACGGCCGCGGCCCGTAGTCGATGACACCCAGCGTATGCGCGTCGGGAAATGGCGCGGCGTGCGCCTCGCCGCGTTCACGGAATTCCACATCGAGAGTGCCGGACGAGAGAACAACGTCAGTCATGTACGTCCTCGCAGTGATCGCACGAGCCGGAAGGAGAATGCGCATCGCGATGTCAGTCCGCACGCTACCCCGGCTTTCCGCGGTGAATTGGAGCGCACCGGCACCGGCGGAACGTTAGGGGTGGCATAGGGGTACGGCAGGGGGCCGCCGGATCACCGCGCGGCCAAGAATGGAGCGCACCGGACCCGGCCGAGTGAAGGACGTGGTGAGGTGTTCCGCACCGAACTGATCGCGCCATTGCCCCAGCTGCTGCGCGCGCACGCCGAGCGGACGGGCGGTAAGACTGCTTTCCGGGACGCCCGCCGCGCCGTCACGTACGCGGAGCTGGACCGGCGCACGGCGCGGCTGGCCGGACACCTCGCGAGGGCGCGGCTCCAGCCGGGCGACCGGGCGGCCATCCTGCTGGGCAACTGCGTCGAGAACGTGGAGAGTTACCTGGCGATCACCAGGGCGGCCGGGGTAGGGGTACCGCTCAACCCCCTGTCCGCGCGGAGCGAGCTGGCGTATTTCCTCGACGACTGCGGCGCCCGGGTCCTGATCACCGACCCCGCGCACCTCGACCAGGTGCGCCCGCTCCAGGCCACCCGCCCCCATTTGCGCGTGGTGGTGACCGGTACCCCGTCGCCCGCGCAGTACGGGGCCCTGGCGTTCGAGACCCTGTGCGCGACCGACCCGGGCATCCCCGCCCGCGACGACCTGGGGCTCGACGACATCGCGTGGATGCTCTACACCTCCGGCACCACCGGGCAGCCCAAGGGCGTGCTGTCGACGCAGCGCAGCTGCCTGTGGTCGGTCGCGGCGTGCTACGCCCCGGTCCTCGGCCTGCGCGAGGACGACGAGGTGCTGTGGCCCACCCCGCTCTTCCACAGCCTCGCCCACGTGCTGTGCGTCATCGGCGTCACGGCGGTCGGCGCGACGGCCCACGTACAGGACGGCCTCACCGGCGAGGACGTCCTCCAGGAGCTCAAGCGCCGCCCCTACACCTTCCTCGCGGGCGTGCCCACCACATACCACCAGCTCACGGCCGTGGCCCGGGACCTGCCGCGGCGGGAGTGGGGACTGCGGCGCTGCTTCGTCGCGGGCGCGGCCAGTTCGCCGGAGCTGCACCGCGCGTTCGAGGAGACCTTCGGTCAGCGGCTGCTCGACGGCTACGGCAGTACCGAGACGTGCGGGCTGATGACCGTCAACCGGCCGGGCGGTGACCGGGTGGCGGGCTCGTGCGGCCTGCCGGTGCCCGGCCTGGAGCTGCGGCTGACGGACCCGGACTCCGGAACGGAGGTGCCGGCCGGCGCGGAGGGCGAGGTGTGGGTGCGCGGCCCCAGCCTGTTCGCCGGCTACCACGGGCACCCGGAGGCGACCGAGGAGGCGCTGCGCGAGGGCTGGTACCACACCGGCGACCTCGCCCGCCGGGACGCGTCCGGGTGCTACCGCATCACCGGACGGATCAAGGAGCTGATCATCCGGGGTGGCGAGAACATCCACCCGACCGAGGTGGAGAACGTGCTGCGCGCCGTCCCCGGAGTGGCGGACGCCGCGGTGGCCGCCGCGCCGCACGACGTGCTCGGGGAGGTGCCGGTGGCGTTCGTGGTGCCGGACCCGGAACGTATGGACTTGGCTCCGGAGGATCTCTTCGCGGCGTGCCGGGAACACCTCTCGGCGACCAAGGTGCCCGAGGAACTGCACGTCGTCGCCAAGGTGCCGCGTACGGCGTCGGGCAAAGCCATGCGCCACCGTTTGGCGGCCCGGCCGTCCCGGCTGTGGGCGGTCAATGCCGTCACCCACCGGCGGTTGTCCGGTGTGGGCCGCCGGACAGTGGGCGCGGCGGGGAGCGAGCGGTCGGGCGGGGTGCGGTGGGCGGTGGTGGGCGGGGCGCCCGAAGGCTCTCTACGGGCGGCCGTGGAGGAGCGCGGTGGGGAGGTCCGTGGCTATGCGGATCTGGCGGCGGTGCCCCGGAGCGGGGGCGGTGACGACTACGTATCAGAGGCTGTCGTGCTCTTCGCCCCGTACAGCCGGGCAGCGGGGGACGACACGGACGGGGTGGATGGGGCAGACAGGGCAGATGAGGCAGACAGGGCGTGCGGGGCGGTGAACGCCGCGCGAGCGGCCGCGGCGGTCGGTGCGCAGGTCCGGGAGTGGATGGCGGCCAGTGAACCTGTTGGTGGGGCCCGGCTGTTGGTGGTGGTACGGGAGCCGGAGACGGATGGGGAGCCGGCCGGGCCGGTGCTGGCATGTGCCGCGGTGCGCGGAGCGGTACGGGCGTGCCGGGACGAGCGGGTCACCACCCTCGTGCTGCCTCCGGACGCCCCTGCCTGCTCCGCCGAACTCCTGTCGGCGGCGCTCTTCTCCGGCGAGCCGGAGGTGACGTGGCACGACGGGGCACTGACGGCGCCGGTCGCGGCCCCTGTCGTCGCCCGGCCCGGCGCCGCCTTCGACCCGTCGGACATCCTGCTCCTGACGGGCGCCGGCTCCTCTTTGACGGCCACGGTTGCCCGGCATCTGGTCACAGCGCACCGGGTCCGGCGGCTCGTACTGGCCGGCGCGGTGACCGCGTTGGGGGCGCCGGGGGCGGACGTCGCGGGATTGCGGACCGAGTTGGAGCGGCTGGGCGCCCAGGTGTCTTTGGTCCCGTGGGCCGCCGTCGGCGCCGGGAGCGGGTCGCTCGGCGTGGCGTCGAAACGTCTGGCGCAGAACGTGACCGGTGTGATCCACGTCCTGCCGGACGCCTCCGACGCCCCGGCGGGGACGGATGCCTTGGCGCCGCCGGATGTCTCGGCGCCACCGGATGTCTCGGCGTCGCCGAACACCCTGGCGCGTACGAGCGATACGCGCGGTGCGGACGACGCGCTCGCCGAATGCCTCGGCACCCTGCTCGCGCTGGACCGGTTCGCCGCCGACGCGGGTGTCCGAGCTTTCGTCACCATCGACGCGACGGCGGACGGCGACGGCCCGGTCCCCATGGCCGCGTCCGCCATGGCCCGGCACCGTCAGGCCCGCGGGCTGCCCTCGCTCGCCCTCGCGCTGCCCGCCGACCAGCTGTCCAAGCACCAGCTCACCGCGGCGTTCGACCTGGCGCTGGGCCACGACGAAGCGGTCCTGGCCGCGCGTCCGCCCGTCGAGGAAGCCACGGCGCCCGGGGGCGAGGGGACGAGGACGCCGCGTCGTGCGAGCGGGCTGCTGGACCTCGTGCTGGAGACGTGCGCGGAAGTCCTGGGCGGCCCCGGGGCGGGAACGTTCGATCCACGGCGGGCGTTCCGCGAAGCGGGGCTGACGTCGAGCGGCGCTGTGGAACTCCGCAACCGCCTCGCCACCGCCACCGGACTCGGCCTGGCCTCTTCCCTGGCCTTCGACCACCCGACCCCGTACGCCGTGGCCGCGCACCTGGAGGACCGCCTCTCCGGCCGCACCGCCCCGGAGCCCACGACTCAGCGGGCCCCCGCCGCGGCACACGACCCGGTGGCGATCGTCGGCATGGGCTGCCGTTTCCCCGGCGGGGTGACCTCCTCGGAGGAGCTGTGGCAGCTCGTACGGGACGGACGGGACGCCGTCTCCGGGTTCCCCACTAACCGCGGCTGGGACCTGGCCAAGCTGTACAACCCGGACCCCGACCACCCGGGTACGTCGTACGTCCGGGAGGGCGGCTTCCTGCACGATGCCGGACTGTTCGACGCGGACTTCTTCGGCATCGGGCCGCGGGAAGCCCTGGCGATGGACCCGCAGCAGCGGCTGCTGCTGGAGGTCTCCTGGGAGGCGGTGGAGCGGGCCGGGCTGGACCCGGAGTCGCTGCGCGGCAGCCGCACCGGCGTCTTCACCGGGCTGATGTACCACGACTACGGGCAGCCGCCGCACGGGCGTACGTCGAAGGCCAAAGCACGGGAATTCGAGGGCCTGCTCGGCATCGGCGCTTCGGGGAGCGTGGCGTCGGGGCGCGTCGCGTACACGTTCGGCTTGGAGGGCCCGGCGGTGACCGTCGACACGGCCTGCTCGTCCTCGCTGGTGGCCCTGCATCTGGCCGTACGGTCCCTGCGGTCGGGCGAGTGCGATCTCGCGCTGGCGGGCGGCGCGACCGTCATGGCCACTCCGGCGACCTTCGTGGAGTTCAGCAGGCAGCGGGGGCTGGCGCCGGACGGACGCTGCAAGGCATTCGGGGCCGCGGCCGACGGTACAGCCTTCGCCGAGGGCGTCGCCGTCCTCGCGGTCGAACGCCTCTCGGACGCCGAGCGCAACGGCCACCCAGTGCTGGCAGTCATCCGCGGCTCCGCCGTCAACCAAGACGGCGCGTCCAACGGGCTGACCGCCCCCAGCGGCCCCGCACAACAGCGGGTGATCCGGGAGGCGTTACGCGACGCGGGCGTGGCTGCGTCCGGTGTCGACGCCGTGGAGGCACACGGCACCGGTACGAGCCTGGGTGACCCCATCGAGGCCAACGCGCTGCTGGCCACGTACGGGGCGGACCGGGACCGGCCGCTGTGGCTCGGTTCGGTGAAAACCAACATCGGCCACACCCAGGCCGCCGCCGGAGCCGCGGGCGTCATCAAAATGGTGATGGCGATGCGGCACGGTCAGCTGCCCCGCACGCTGCACGCCGATGAACCCTCCCCCCACATCGACTGGGCCGCCGGACCCGTACGCCTGCTGGCAGAGGCCACGCCTTGGGAAACGGCCGGCGGGGGCCCGCGCCGGGCCGCCGTCTCCTCCTTCGGCGTCAGCGGCACCAACGCCCACCTCATCCTCGAAGCACCACCCCAGACCCAAATCGCGGAACCCGGCGACGACAGCCCCGAGATTCCCTGGCTGCTGTCCGCCAAGACGGACACCGCCGTGGCCGCCCAAGCCCAACGCCTGCTCACTCATGTCTCCGAGCACCCTGAGGTTCCGCCTCGTGCCATCACCCACGCCCTGGCCACCACCCGCACCACCACGCTGCCCCACCGTGCCGCCCTGACCGCCACCCAACCCGACGACGTACGAGACGCCCTCACCGCCTTGGCCACCGGCCACGAGCACCCCCACCTCATCCGGGGCATCGCTCAACCCGCCGGAGCCGGGCCGGTCTTCGTCTTCCCCGGCCAGGGCAGCCAATACCCCGGCATGACCAGCCAGCTCCTCAACACCAACCCCGTCTACGCCCACGCCATCGCCGAATGCGAAGAAGCCCTGCGGCCGTACACAGACTGGTCCCTCACCCGTGTCCTGCGGCAAGCCCCCGGGGCCCCATCACTCGACCGCATCGACGTCGTCCAACCCACCCTCTTCGCCGTCCTCGTCGCCCTCGCCCGCACCTGGCAACAACACCTCGGCCTCCACCCCACCGCCGTCACCGGCCACTCCCAAGGCGAAATCGCCGCCGCCCACATCGCCGGCGCCCTCACCCTCACCGACGCCGCCCGCATCAGCACCCTCCGCGCCCAAGCCCTCACCCCCCTCACCGGCCACGGCACCATGGCCACCATCAACCTCCCCGCACCAGCCGTCCAGGAACTCCTTCCCGAACACACCACCATCGCCGCCACCAACAGCACCACCACCACAGTCATTTCCGGACCCATCGACCGAGTCAACGAGGCCCTCATCCGCGCCCAAACACAAGGCGCCCGCACCCGCCTCCTCCCGGTCGACTACGCCTCCCACTCCCCCCAGATCGAGAGCATCAGGGACGAACTGCTCAAGGCCCTGGGCACGGTCCATCCCCAGGAAGCGCGCATTCCCTTCTTCTCGACTCTGCTCGGACGTTGGACTCAACCGGAGGAGCTGGACGCGGAGTACTGGTACCGCAACCTCCGCGAACCCGTGCAGTTCCACACCGCCATCCAAGAACTCCTCCAAGCCGGCCACCACACCTACATCGAAACCAGCCCCCACCCCGTCCTCACCCCCGCCATCGAGGAAATCACCGCCGCACACCCCACCCCCACCCACACGACCGGCACCCTCCACCGCAACCACCCCGACACCCACCACCTCCACACCACCGCCGCCCACCTCCACGTCAACGGCCACACCATCACCTGGCCCGCACCTCATACCTCCAGGCCCCTCCCCACCTATCCCTTCCAACGCCAACACCTCTGGCTCGACATCGCGGAGGAGAACGACGGATCCACCGTCGAGGACGAGCGTTTCTGGGAGCGGCTGGAAGGCACCGACAAGGGCCTCACGGAGGACGAACGGAAGGCGCTCGGCATCGTCCTGCCGAAGCTGCTTGCCTGGCGTGACGAACTGCGTTCCGAAGCCGCACTGGACTCCCTGCGTTACCGGGTGGAGTGGACGCCGGTCTCCGTCGGCGCCCCTTCTCCGACGACCGGCGCGGACGAGTGGATCGTCTTGGTGCCGGACGATTGGCGAAGCGGCGCGTACGAAGGGTTCGTCACGGCCCTGACCGGCGCGTTCGACCGACGCGGTGCCCTGACCTCCTTGGTCGCGGTCAACCTGGAGGCCCCGGACCGCCAGGCGTTGACGGCGGCGCTGGCGCGCCCGGCCCGTGGGGTGCTGTCCCTGCTGGCGCTCGCCGAGGACCCCCTGCTCGCCGCCGCGCCGGACGCACCGCCGGGCTTCGCCTCGACCGTCGAAGCCGCACAGGCTCTCCAGGCCGCGCACGGTACGAAAGACCCGGGTACGGCACTGTGGTGTGTCACCGGCGGCGCGGTCGCCACCGGTCCGGCGGATCGGGTGACCAACCCGGCGGGCGCCCTCGTATGGGGGCTCGGCCGGGTCGCCGACCAGGAGTACGGCGGTCTGTGGGGCGGCGTCGTCGATCTGCCGCCGGAGCCTTCCGCAGCGGACGCGGAGCGTCTGGTCGCTGTCCTCGTGGGGGTTCCGGACGGGGAGAACGAACTGGCCGTACGGTCCACCGGCGTGGTCGCGCGGCGGTTGCGGCGGGCGCCGCTGGCGCACGTACCCGTCCTCCGTGACTGGCGGCCGGGCACGGGGACCGTCGTGGTCACCGGTGGTACGGGAGCACTCGGCGCCCACGTGGCACGGTGGCTCGCCGGGCGCGGCGCGGAGCATCTGCTGCTGCTCAGCCGCCGTGGGCGGGCGGCGCCCGGCGCCGACGACCTGGTGGCCGAGCTGACCGCCGCCGGCGCGCGGGTGACCGTCGCCGCCTGTGATGTCGGCGACCGGGACGAGCTGGCCGTGGCCCTGGCGGGCCACCGGATCGATGCGGTCGTGCACACGGCCGCGGAGTTGGACGACGCGCTGTTCGGCGACCTCACCCGGGAGCAGATCGCGCGGGCGCTGCGGGCCAAGGCGGTCGGCGCGGTCAACCTGCACGAGCTGACGCGGGACGGTGAGCTGTCGGCGTTCGTCCTCTTCTCGTCCATCGCCGGTGTCTGTGCGCTCGCCGGCCAGGCCAACTACGCGCCGGGCAACGCCTTTCTCGACGCTCTGGCCGAGCACCGCCGGTCGCTGGGCCTGCCGGCCACGGCGATTGCCTGGGGGCACTGGGAAGGCGGCGGGATCGCCGCGCCGGAGGTGGAGGAACAGTTGCGCCGCCGGGGCACGGACGCCATCGCCCCGGAGGCTGCCCTGCGTGCGTTGCAGGCCGTGCTGGACCGCGATGAGGACCGTATCGCGGTGGTCGATGCCGACTGGAGCACCCTGGCCCCGGCCCCGCTGTTGCGTGATCTGCTGCCTCGGGAGAACCGTACGGCGGATGCCGCCGAGCCATCGGGCGACGGTCCGCTCCAGGCGCTGGCCGGTGCCACGGCCAAGGAGCAGGAGAAGGCGATCAGGAGGCTGGTGCGGGAGTGCTCCGCAGCCGCGCAGGGCCGTGCCTCCGCCACCGCCGTCGAGGACGGCCGCAGCTTCCGCGACCAGGGCTTCGACTCGCTCGCCGCGGTGGATCTGCGCAACCGCCTCAACCGGGCCACCGGGCTGCGGCTGCCCACCACCATCGTGTTCGAGCAGCGGGACCCCGGCTCGCTCGCCGCCCATGTGCGTACGCAACTGTTCGGGGACTGCCAGGAGCCGCCGCTGCCGGACGCGCGTTCCGGCGTGGACGGCGGCGGGCCCGCCGCCTCGGGTCCGGGCTCGGACGCCGGCGGGGGCGCCGGCTCGGACATCGACTGGGACACGGCCGGCGACGACGAGATCGCCGGCCTGATCCACCGTGAATTCGGCATCTCGTAAGGACAAAGGACAGCGGTATCTCGTGTGGACACCCGACGGGGGCATCCGATGAACGACGACCAGATACGCCGCCTGCTCCAGCAGGTCACCGGCGAACTGCGGCACACGCGGGACGCCCTGAGCAGGACCCGCGAGCCGGTCGCGATCGTGGGCATCGGCTGCCGCTTCCCCGGGGGCATCGCCTCCCCCGAGGCGTTGTGGGAGCTCGTCGCGTCCGGCGGCGAGGTGATCGGCGGCTTTCCCACGGACCGCGGCTGGGACCTCGACCGTCTGCGCCGCGCGGACGCCGAGTCCGGCGGGCCGCCCTTCACCGAGCGCGGCGGGTTCCTGGCCGACGCAACCACCTTCGACGCCGAGTTCTTTGGCATCTCCGACCGCGAAGCGTTGGCAATGGACCCGCAGCAGCGGCTGTTGCTGGAGGTCTCCTGGGAAGCGGTGGAACGTACCGGCATCAGCGCCGATGCTTTGGCGGGCCGCAAGGTCGGAGTGTTCACCGGCATCACGCACGACCACGGCCACGGCGTACTGGACGCGCCGAGCGAGTTGGAGGGCTTCCTCGGCATCGGCGCTTCGGGGAGCGTGGCATCGGGCCGCGTCGCCTACGCCCTGGGCCTGGAGGGCCCGGCCCTCACGGTCGATACGGCCTGCTCGTCCTCGCTGGTGGCCCTGCACTTGGCCGTACGGTCCCTGCGGTCGGGCGAGTGCGATCTCGCGCTGGCGGGCGGCGCCACCGTCATGACCAGCCCGGCGACCTTCGTGGAGTTCAGCAGGCAGCGGGGGCTGGCGCCGGACGGACGCTGCAAGGCATTCGGGGCGGGAGCCGACGGTACAGCCTTCGCCGAGGGCGTCGCCGTCCTCGCGGTCGAACGCCTCTCGGACGCCGAGCGCAACGGCCACCCGGTACTGGCGGTCATCCGCGGCTCCGCCGTCAACCAAGACGGTGCCTCCAACGGACTGACCGCCCCCAGCGGACCCGCCCAGCAAAAGGTCATCCGCGACGCGTTACGGGACGCCGCACTCATACCTGACGACATCGATGCCGTGGAAGCCCACGGCACCGGCACGGCCCTCGGCGACCCCATCGAGGCCGCCGCCGTCCTCGCCGCCTACGGGCGCGAGCGCGAACGGCCCTTGTGGCTCGGTACGGTCAAATCCAACATCGGCCACACCCAGGCCGCCGCCGGAGCCGCCGGCGTCGTCAAAATGGTCATGGCGATGCGGCACGGCCAGCTCCCCCGCACGCTGCACGCCGATGAGCCCTCCCCGCACATCGACTGGGCCGCAGGACCCGTACGCCTGCTGACCGAAGCGACAGACTGGCAACCCGGCGACACCCCGCGCCGGGCCGCCGTCTCCTCCTTCGGCGTCAGCGGCACCAACGCCCACCTCATCCTCGAAGCGGCACCGGCACCGGCACAGCCACAAGCACCCGCAACGGCACCACCACCGACCGCCGCCGAAGAACCCGCCGTCCTCCCCTGGCTCCTGTCCGCTCAAGGCGAGCCCTCCCTGCGGGCGCAGGCAGGGGCGCTGACCGGGTGGCTGTCGGAGCGGCGGGAAACCTCCGTCGGTGTAGCGAGGGCGCTGGCCGAAAGCCGGGCGGCGCTGCGGGACCGCGCGGTGGTGCTCGGCTCGTCCATGGCGGACCTCCTGCGGGGCACCACGGCCCTCGCCGAGGGCCGTACGTCCGACGAACTGATCACCGGCCGCCGGGTGAGCGGTGACACCTGTTTTCTCTTCACCGGGCAGGGCTCCCAACGCCCGCGCGCCGGAGCAGACTTGGCCGCGGCCTTCCCGGTGTTCAAAGCCGCCCTTCACGAGGTGTGCGCGGTGCTCGCGCCGCATGTGGGCCGGGATCTGTACGAGGTGCTTTGTGCGGAAGACGATGCGCCGTCGGCCGGGCTGCTGAGCCGTACGGAGTTCGCCCAGCCGGCGATTTTCGCTCTCCAGGTGGCTTTGTTCCGACTGCTGGAGTCGTGGGGCGTGACACCCGATGTGCTCGCCGGGCACTCCATCGGCGAGGTTGCGGTGGCCCACGTGTCCGGTGTGCTGACACTGCCCGACGCAGCGCGGCTCATCGCGGCGCGGGCGGCGCTGATGCAGGCGCTCCCCGAGGGCGGGGCGATGGTCGCGGTGCAGACATCCGAGAACGAGGCCGGGCCGCGGCTGGCCGCATACGAGGGGCTGGTCACCCTCGCGGCGGTGAACGGCCCCGAAGCCGTGGTGCTCTCCGGTGACGAGCGTGCCGTACTGGAGCTCGCGGCCCGCTTCGCGGCGGACGGGCACCGGACCCGCAGGCTGCGCGTCAGCCACGCTTTCCACTCGCCGCTCATGCGGCCGGTGCTGGAGCCGTTCCGTGCCGTGCTGGAGGGCATCGGCTTCGCCACGCCCGCCGTTCCGGTCGTTTCCACGCTGACCGGGGAGCCGGTGGACCCGGCGTTCTTCGGGTCGGCCGAGTACTGGGTACGGCACATCGTCTCGCCGGTGCGTTTCCTGGATGCCGTACGGGCGCTGGAGGGCGACGAGGCCCGGACTTTCCTGGAGTTGGGGCCGGACGGCGTGCTGTCGCCGATGGCGCAGGACTGCCTGACCGACGGTGACTCGCTCGCCGTACCGCTGATGCGACGTGAACGGCCCGAGGTGGCCACACTGCTCACGGCGGTGGCCCGGAGGCACGTACGCGGCGGCCGGGTCGACTGGTCCGCGATGCTGCCCGAGGCTCCGCGCGCGGAGCTGCCGACGTACGCCTTCCGGCGTCGGCGGTACTGGCTCGGTGACGTGACGCACCGCCAGCCGGTCGCGGCCGCTCCCGCCCTGCCGGAGGCCACGGTCGCCCCCGCTCCCCCGCCCACGGACATCGCCGAGGACGAGGTGCTGCGCCTGGTGGTGGAGGTCTGTGCCCAGGTGCTGGGCGGCCCCGGCTCCGGCACGGCCGAGGGCGATACGGGCTTCGATCCGCGCCGGGCGTTCCGGGACGCCGGGCTGACCTCGATGGGCGCGGTGGAACTGCGCAACCGTCTCGCCGCCGCCACCGGGCTCACCCTCGCCGCCTCCCTGGCCTTCGACCACCCGACGCCCCACGCGCTGGCCGCTCACCTGGCGGACCGTCTGTCCGGCCGCGCCACCACCGCAGTGGAGGCCGTTCGCGGAACCGCCGTCACAGCGGACGACCCGGTGGCGATCGTCGGCATCGGCTGCCGCTTCCCCGGCGGTGTCGCGTCTCCCGAGGATCTGTGGCGGCTCGTACGCGACGGGCGTGACGCCGTGTCCGGGTTTCCCACCGACCGCGGCTGGGACCTGGCGGGACTCCACCACCCCGACCCTGACCACCCCGGCACGTCGTATGCGCGGGAAGGCGGCTTCCTCGCCGATGTCGCCGGCTTCGACCCCGCGTTCTTCGGCATCGGCCCGCGCGAAGCGCTCGCCATGGACCCGCAGCAGCGACTGCTGCTGGAGGTCTCCTGGGAGGCAGTGGAACGCGCCGGTATCGCCCCGGTCCGGCTGCGCGGCACCCGCACCGGCGTCTTCACCGGCCTGGCGCTACAGGACTACGCCAACCGCCCGCAGGACGTGCCCGAGGACCTGGAGGGGTATGCCACCACGGGCGGAGCGGCCAGTGTGGCGTCCGGCCGGGTGGCCTATGCCTTCGGGCTGGAGGGCCCGGCACTGACGGTCGATACGGCGTGCTCGTCCTCGCTGGTGGCCCTGCACCTGGCCGTACGCTCCCTCCAACAGGGCGAATGCGACCTGGCCCTGGCCGGGGGCGCGACGGTCATGTGCAGTCCGACGGCCTTCGTGGAGTTCAGCAGGCAGCGGGGGCTGGCGCCGGACGGGCGCTGCAAGGCATTCGGGGCCACGGCCGACGGGGTCGGCTGGGGCGAGGGCGCGGCCGTACTCGCCGTGGAACGACTCTCCGACGCCGAGCGCAACGGGCATCCGGTGCTGGCGGTCATCCGCGGCTCCGCCGTCAACCAGGACGGTGCTTCCAACGGGCTGACGGCGCCCAGCGGGCCTGCCCAACAGCGTGTGATCCAGGATGCCTTGCGTGACGCCGGACTCGGCCCTTCGGCCGTCGACGCTGTCGAGGCCCACGGCACCGGGACCGCTCTGGGCGACCCGATCGAGGCGAACGCGCTGCTGGCCACCTACGGGCACGAACGCGAACGGCCGCTGTGGCTGGGCTCGGTGAAATCCAACATCGGGCACACCCAGGCCGCCGCCGGAGCCGCCGGCGTCATCAAAATGGTCATGGCGATGCGCCATGGCCAGCTCCCTCGTACGCTGCACGCGGATGAGCCCTCCCCGCACATCGACTGGGCCGCAGGACCCGTACGCCTGCTGACCGAAGCGACAGACTGGCAACCCGGCGACACCCCGCGCCGGGCCGCCGTCTCCTCCTTCGGCGTCAGCGGCACCAACGCCCACCTCATCCTCGAAGCGGCACCGGCACCGGCACCGGCGCAGGCACCGGCACCGGCTCCGGAGACCGGCGAGGACCGGCACCCGGACGGGTCGGCCGAGGTGGCGCCGCTCGTGCTCTCCGCCCGTACCCCCACGGCCTTGGCCGCGCAGGCCCGCCGGCTCGCCGACCGGTGCGGCGAGTACGCCCCACGCGATCTCGCCCACTCGTTGGCCACGACGCGCTCGATGTTCGAACACCGCGCCGTGGCCATCAGCGGCACGCGCGAGGCGCTGACCGCACTGGCGGACGGCACGCCGACACCCGGCATCGTCAGCGGCACCACAGCCCCGCGCGGCGGTCTCGCCTTCCTCTTCACCGGCCAGGGAGCGCAACGTCCCGGTATGGCCCAGGAGTGGTACGAGACCTTCCCGGCCTTCGCACGCGCTCTGGACGAGGTCTGCGCACACTTCGAGGAGCCACTGCGCCGGACCTTGCGCGCCCTGCTGCTCACCGAGCCCACGCCCGAACCCGAACCCAAACCCGAACCCACGCCCTCGCCCGACCACGCGCCCGAACCAGGACATGAGGCGGAACCGGACACGTCTCCCCTCGCGGAACCGGACACGTCTCCCCTCGCGGAACCGGACGCGTCTCCCCTCACGGACACCGCCTTCGCGCAGCCGGCCCTGTTCGCCGTCGGAGTGGCGCTGTTCCGGCTGCTGGAGACGTGGGGCATCCGGCCGACGCACCTGGTAGGGCACTCGATCGGCGAGCTGACGGCCGCGCACGTCGCGGGCGTGCTGCCGCTGCCCGACGCCTGCCGCCTGGTGGCCGCGCGGGGACGACTGCTCGGGGCACTGCCCGCAGGCGGCGCGATGGTCTCCGTACAGGCACCCGAGGAAGCGGTGCTGCCGCTACTGGCCGGGCACGCGGGCCAGGTGGCGGTCGCGGCCGTCAACAGCCCGGCGTCCGTCGTGCTGTCCGGGGCGGCCGATGCGCTCGCCCCGGTCGTCGCCGCCTTGCGGGACCGCGGGCACCGGACGCGCCCGCTGCGCGTGAGCCACGCCTTCCACTCGCCGCTGGTGGACCCGGCGCTGGACGCGTTCCGCGACGTGGCGGAAGGAATCGACTACCAGGTGCCGTCGCTGCCGGTCGTCTCCGGCGTCACCGGACGGCCCGCCGATCCGGCCGACCTCTGCTCCGCCGGGTACTGGGTGCGGCAACTGCGCGAGGCCGTACGGTTCCGGGACGCGGTGGCGGCCGCGCGTACCGCCGGGGTCACCGACTTCTGCGAACTGGGGCCGGACACCGTGCTCGCCACGGCGGCGGCCGAGTGCCTGGCCGCCGGCGGGGAGGAACAGGAAGCCGGAACCCTGACGGTGAGCGTGGCCCGCCGAGGCCGCCCGGCCGTACGTACGCTGCTGACCGCCCTCGCCGAGCTGCACGTCCGGGGACGTGAGGTCGGCTGGGACCGCATGCTGGCGGGTGGTCGACAGGTCGATCTGCCGACATACCCGTTCGAGCACCGCAGGCTCTGGCTGGAGCCGGACCACGGCGGCGGGCGGCGCGGGGCTGCCGCCGCGCTGGGGCAGCGGACGCTCGGTCACCCCCTGCTCGGCGCCGGGGTCGAACTGCCCGGCAACCAGGGCATGGTCTTCACCGGCCGGATATCGGCGGCGGGCGCCACCGCCTGGCTCAACGATCACGCGGTACTGGGCACCGTGCTGCTGCCGGGCGCCGCGCTGCTGGACATGGCGCTGCGGGCGGGCCGCGAGGTGGGCAGCCCGCAGGTCGAGGAGCTGACCGTCGAGGTGCCGCTGATCGTGCCGCGCGGTGCCACGGTACCGCTGCGGGTGGTCGTGGGAGGGCCGGAGCCGGGCACCCGACAGCGTCCCGTAGAGATCTTCGCCCGGCGGGCCGGGGACGAGACGGGCCGTGAACCGGCATGGGTACGGCACGCCGTCGGCGTCCTGGACGCCACCGCGCCGGCGCCCTCCGGCGACGGCGACACCGGCGCCTGGCCCCCTCCGGGCGTGGTCGGGCTCGATTCGGGTGATCTGTACGCGCGGATGGCGGAGCACGGCTTCGACTACGGACCCGCGTTCCGTGGCCTGGTACGTGCCTGGCGGCAGGGCGGCGCCGGCGACCGCGAGGCGGTCTTCGCCGAGCTGGTCCTGCCCGAGGCTGCCGGTCCGCTCGCCGCGGGCACGCTGCACCCCGCCCTTCTGGACGCGGCCCAGCACGCCGTCCATCTGCTCGACACGTCCGGCGAGCCCGGCCGGGTGCCGTTCTCCTGGTCGGGGGTGCGCGGCGGTGACCGCGCGGTGTCCCGGGCCCGGGTCCGGGTGGCGCCGGCCCGGTCGGGGGCCGCGGACTCCGTCGAGCTGTCGCTGTGGGACGAGAACGGCCGCCCCGTACTGAGCGTGGACTCGCTGACGCTGCGTGCGGTGCCCAAGGACCAGCTTCCCGCACCGGGTGACCGTACGGCGGCCGACCGGCCCGCCGGAGAGCTGTTCGCGGTGCGCTGGACGGCCTTGGATGCCGTCGCCTCCGAGAACGGTGCCGCCGCCCACGAGCCGGCTCCGGACGCCGTGGCGGACATCATCATCCCCCCGCCCGCTCCGGGCGACCGTACGTCCGTGGTCGACCGGATGCACACGTGGACCGAGCGGGTGCTCAAGGAGCTGCAAAGCATGGACGAGGAGGCGGAGGAGACGGAGGAGGCGGACGGCGGCACCGGGTCGCTGCTGGTCGTCACATGTGGCGCGGTGCGGGTCGCTGACGAAGAGGTCACCGACCCGGCGGCGGCCGCGGTGTGGGGCCTGGTCAGGTCGGCGCAGACCGAACGGCCCGGCCGTATCGTCCTGCTGGACCTGGACGAGCCCGCCGCGCTCCCCCGCGTCGTGGGAAAGGTGCTGGCCAGTGGCGAACCGCAGACCGCGGTGCGGGCGGGCGGAATGTTCGTCCCCAGGCTGACGAACGCCGCACCGGCGGAGGCGGAGGCAAAGGCCGAGGCAAAGGCCGAGGCAAAGGCGGAAGCGCAGGCAAAGGCGGACGGCAGCGTGCTGCCGGAACTGGATCCCGAGGGAACGGTGCTGGTCACCGGCGGTACGGGCGGCATCGGATCGGTGCTCGTACGCCACCTCCTCGACCTCGGCGTACCCCATGTCACGGTGCTCAGCCGACGCCCGGCGCCCGGCGACTCTCCCAAAGCGGGCGAGGGACCGGGCGACAGGGTCCACCACGTGAGGTGCGATGTCGGCGACCGTAGCCAACTCGCCTCTGCCCTCACCTCGTTGGGCCGCCCGGTGACCGGCGTGATCCACGCGGCCGGAGTCGCCGACGATGGTGTGATCGGCTCCCTCACCCCCCGCCGCCTGCGCGAAGTGCTACGCCCGAAGGCGGACACGGCCTGGTGGCTGCACGAGCTGACCCGGGACGCTAACCCGTCGCTGTTCGTGCTGTTCTCCTCCAGCGCCGCCACGTTCGGCGCACCCGGGCAAGGCAACTACGCCGCCGCCAACGCCTTCCTCGACGCCGTCGCCGGTCACCGTGCCGCCCTCGGCCTGCCTGCGGTTTCGCTGGCCTGGGGCATGTGGGAACAGCGCACCGGCGTCACGGCCCATGTGACCGACAAGGATCTGGCCCGCATGGCACGGGCGGGCATGCTCACCTTGCCCACGGACGAAGCGTTGCGGTTGTTCGACGCCGCACTGGCGTCCGGGCGGCCCGCCCTCGTACCGATGCGCTTCGACATCGCCACGGTGGCGCGCTCCGGCTTCGTCCCCCCACTGCTGCGGGAACTCATCGGTTACGCGTCGCATTCCGTACACGGAGCACCCGTCGCGCAAAGCAACACCCCCACCCCTGCCGATGCGGCGCGCCCGGACGGGCCGGACCTGCGCCGGACCTTGGCCGCCACTCCCCCGGCGGACCGTCGCCGCGTACTGCTCGACCAAGTAGGCCGGGACGTCGCGTTCGTCCTCGGGTACGAGGAGCCGGCCGACGCCGCTGGCGACCGTGAACTGCGGGAACTGGGCCTGGACTCCCTCACCGCGGTGGAACTGCGCAACCGCCTCAAGGCCGCGACCGGCGTGCGCCTGCCCGCCACCGTCGCCTTCGACTATCCGACCGTCGCCAAGCTCACCGACTTCCTCCTCACCGAGTTGGAGCCGGACGACAACGCCGGGGAGGCCGCCGTCCTCGCGGGCATCGACGGCCTCGCCGGGGCCCTGTCGGCCTTGGACGCCAGTGCCGCTGTACGGGCCCGGGTGGCTGTCCAACTGCAAGCGCTGCTCTCCCAGTGGCAGAACGGCGGGGACGGGACGAATGACGGGTCTCCGCCCGACGACGTACGCCAGGACATCGAAGCTGCCGGCGAGCAGGAACTGTTCGCCTTCATCGACGCCGAGTTCGGCACACCCTGACCGAGCGCTGATCCGCGAAGGAACTGCTCCATGGCCGACGACAAGACCCTGCGGTACCTCAAGAAGGTCACGGCAGAACTGCACGAGACCCGACGGCGGCTGGTCGAGGCGGAGACCGCCCGGCACGAGCCGGTCGCCATCGTCGGCATGGGCTGCCGCTATCCCGGCGGGGCGACCTCCCCGGAGGAGCTGTGGCAGCTCGTACGGGACGGAAAAGACGCCATTTCCGGGTTCCCGACCAACCGCGGCTGGGACCTGGCCGGCCTGTTCGACCCGGACCCCGACCGGCGCGGCAGGTCCTACGCCAGGGAGGGCGGCTTCCTCCACGATGCCGGACTGTTCGACGCGGACTTCTTCGGCATCGGGCCGCGGGAAGCCCTGGCGATGGACCCGCAGCAGCGCCTGCTGCTGGAGGTCTCATGGGAGGCCGTGGAACGGGCCGGGCTGGACCCGGAGTCACTGCGCGGCAGTCGCACCGGCGTCTTCACCGGGCTGATGTACCAGGACCACGTGACCCGGCTGTTCCCGACGCCGGAGGACATCGAGGGGCTGCTCGGCGCCGGGGGCGCGGGAAGTGTCGCATCCGGCCGTATCGCCTACACGCTGGGCCTGGAGGGACCGGCCCTGACGGTCGACACGGCCTGCTCGTCCTCGCTGGTGGCGCTGCATCTGGCCGTACGGTCCCTGCGGCTGGGCGAGTGCGATCTCGCGCTCGCCGGGGGCGCCACCGTCATGTCGACACCCATGACCTTCATCGAGTTCAGCCGCCAACGCGGGCTGGCCCCGGACGGCCGGTGCAAGGCTTTCGGCGCCGCGGCGGACGGCGTGGGGTGGGGCGAGGGCGTGGGCGTCCTCGTCGTGGAACGGCTGTCGGACGCCGAGCGCAACGGACACCGGGTGCTGGCCGTCATCCGCGGCTCGGCCGTGAACCAGGACGGCGCGTCCAACGGCCTCACCGCGCCCAGCGGGCCCGCACAACAACGCGTGATCTGGGACGCGTTACGGGATGCGGGCGCCTCCCCCGCCGACATCGACGTCGTGGAGGCGCACGGCACCGGTACGAGCCTGGGCGACCCCATCGAGGCGAACGCGCTGCTGGCCACGTACGGGCGCGAACGCGGGCGCCCGTTGTGGTTGGGCTCGGTCAAATCCAACATCGGCCACACCCAGGCCGCCGCCGGGGCCGCCGGAGTGATCAAGACGGTGATGGCGATGCGGCACGGGGAACTGCCGCGCACCCTGCACGCCGACGAGCCCTCACCGCACATCGACTGGGCAGACGGCCCCGTACGCCTGCTGGCAGAGGCCACGCCTTGGGAATCGGCCGACGGGGGCCCGCGCCGGGCCGCCGTCTCGTCCTTCGGCGTCAGCGGCACCAACGCCCACCTCATCCTCGAAGCACCACCTCAGGCATATGTCGTGGAACCCGGCGACGACGGTCCGGATGTCCCCTGGGTGTTGTCGGCGAAGTCCGGACCTGCTCTCACCGCTCAGGCCCAACGCCTGCTGACCCACGTCACCGAACACCCCGAAGACTCCCCCCAGGCCATCGCCCATGCCCTGACCACGACCCGCACCACGGCCTTCCCCCACCGCGCCGTCCTCACCGCCACGGCATCCGACGGAATACGCGATGCCCTCACCGATCTGGCCACCGGGCACGAGAACGCGTCAGTGATCCGAGGCACCGCCCAACCCACCGGGGCCGGGCCAGTCTTCGTCTTCCCCGGCCAGGGCAGCCAATACCCCGGCATGACCAGCCAGCTCCTGAGCACCAACCCCGTCTACGCCCACGCCATCGCCGAATGCGAAGAAGCCCTGCGGCCGTACACAGACTGGTCCCTCACCCAAGTCCTGCGGCAAGCCCCCGGGGCCCCGTCACTCGACCGCATCGACGTCGTCCAACCCACCCTCTTCGCCGTCCTCGTCGCCCTCGCCCGCACCTGGCAACAACACCTCGGCCTCCACCCCACCGCCGTCACCGGCCACTCCCAAGGCGAAATCGCCGCCGCCCACATCGCCGGCGCCCTCACCCTCACCGACGCCGCCCGCATCAGCACCCTCCGCGCCCAAGCCCTCACCCCCCTCACCGGCCACGGCACCATGGCCACCATCAACCTCCCACCCAACACCGTCCAAGCACTCCTCCCACCCGACACCACCATCGCCGCCACCAACAGCCCCACCACCACCGTCATCTCCGGACCCACCAACCAAGTCCACGAAGCCCTCAACCAAGCCCACCACCACGGCGCCCGCACCCGCCTCCTCCCGGTCGACTACGCCTCCCACTCCCCCCAGATCGAAAAGATCCGAGACCATCTGCTCACCGAACTCGACGGCATCACGCCCGGCAACACCGACACCCCGATGTTCTCCACCCTCCTCGGCCGCGTCGTCGAAGGCCACGAACTCACCGCCGAGTACTGGTACCGCAACCTCCGCGAACCCGTGCAGTTCCACACCGCCATCCAAGAACTCCTCCAAGCCGGCCACCACACTTACATCGAAACCAGCCCCCACCCCGTCCTCACCCCCGCCATCGAAGAAACCGCCACCACCCACCACACCCCCGTCCACACCACCGGCACCCTCCACCGCAACCACCCCGACACCCACCACCTCCACACCACCGCCGCCCACCTCCACGTCAACGGCCACACCATCACCTGGCCCACCCACCCCCACATCACAATCCCCGACCTCCCCACCTACCCCTTCCAACGCGAACACCTCTGGCTGGACGCCGCGGCACCCGCCACAGCTCCACGCACCCAAGAAGTGCTGTTCACCGCACGTTGGGAACCGGTGGAGGAGCGCACGGTTGCACCGAGCGACCTGGTGGTGCTGAGCGAGCCGTACGCCGACATCGAACCGCGCCCCGGCGCCATCGCCGTACTACCGCTCTGGTCGGGCCCGGACGATGACGAAGCCGCGTCGGCCATGGATCACGCCCGTACCGGCGTGACCCGTGTGGTGACCGCGCTGCAACAGTGGCTCGGGGACACCCGCTGGGGCGACGGACCGCTGGTCGTGGCCACGTCGGGGGCGGTCGCCGTGAAGGACGAGCGTACGGACGCCTTCGGCTACGCGGCGGTGTGGGGGGTGGTCCGCGCGGCCCAGGCGGAGAACCCCGGGCGCATCGTCCTGGTGGACGTGGAGGAACGCGACGCACTCGCCGATGTGGTCGGAGCGGTGCTCGCCTGCGGTGCGCCCGAGACCGCTGTACGCGGTGGGGAGTTGCTGGTGCCCCGGCTGGAGCCGGTGGCTCCCGCGACCGCCACCGGCCCGGCCCCCGATCCGGCCGGAACCGTGCTGGTGACGGGCAAGCCCGATCCGGCGGCGCTGCGCCGTCTGGCAGCCCGCGGCGCCCGCCATTTCACCGTGCTCACCGAACCGGACGACGACAACGAGGACACGATCCAGTTCGGCGAGAGCGGGCCCGAACTCCACACCCTCTCCTGGAACGGCACCGACCGCTCGCAGTTGGCCGACATCATCGCCCGACTGCCGCGCCCGCTGACCGGTGTCCTGCACGGCGTACCGGACACGGACGACGGCGTGCTCGGCTCCCGTACGCCGGACGAGCTCACCGCCTCACTGCGACGCATGACCGAACCGGCCTGGTGGCTCCACGACGCGACCCTCGACCGCCAACCGGCCTTCTTCCTCGTCACGTCCTCGACGGCGGGCGCGCTGCCCGCGATCGGCGAGGCAGCGCGCGCGGCCGGTACCGCCTTCGTGGCCGCTCTCGTCCAGCACCGGGCCGCCCGGGGACTGCCGGGCCAGGTGATCGCCTGGGAGCGCGGCGCGGACGGCGGGCGGCGCGGCGCGTCGCCCCTGACCGACGACCGGGCCGCCGACCTGCTCGGGGCTGCGGACGGCGGGCCGCCCGTGCTGCTGGTCGCGCCGGCCCGTGACGGTGCCGACGCCAGTCGTACGGCGACGCGGAACGATCCGCCGGATGGCGCCTCGGACGCGGACCGGCTCCGGGAGCGGCTGAGCGGTCTTGCGGCGGACGAGGCGGATGCGGTGCTGACCGAGTTGGTGCAGCGCCAGGTGGCCGCCGCACTCGGTCACACCGCGGCCACCGGCATCGACCCGGACCGGGCCTTCCGCGATCTGGGCCTGGACTCCCTGCTCGCCATCGAACTGCGCAACCGGCTGAGCGCCGCCACCGGGTTGCGCCTGCCCGCCGGGCTGCTCTTCGACCAGCCCAACGCCGCCGCGCTGGCCGCTCACCTGCGTACCGAGATGGCGCCGACCGAGGGCACGGAGGGCACGACGTCCACGACCGCCGTCTTCGCCGAACTCGACCGGCTGGAGGAGACGCTGACCGGGGCGGCCGCGCACGACGAGGCGGTCCGTACGGGGGTCGTGGCGCGCCTGCGGGAGATGACCGCCCGGATGGCGGGCCAGGCGGCGGAAGCGGTGGACCGCGACCGCGTACGGACGGCGACCGACGAGGAGCTGTTCAGCCTGATCGACGGACTCGACTCGGACCTCTGAGGCTCGGGCCTCCGACGGCTCGGGCCTCTGGCGGCCCGAATCTCCGACCGCTCGGACCTCTGACTGACGACGGAACACGGGGTGGACACCGTGCACGACAACCACGAAAACGAAGAACGCCTCCGGGACTATCTCAAGCGGGTGACCGGAGACCTCCAGGCGGCCCGCGCCCGGGTACGGGAACTGGAGGAAGACACGCGGGGGGACGTGGCCGTCATCGGTATGGGCTGCCGCTGGCCCGGCGGCGTCACCTCCCCCGACGAGCTGTGGCAGCTGCTCGTCGGCGACCGGGACGGCATCTCCGCCTTCCCGGAGAACCGCGGCTGGGACGTGGCGGGCCTGTACGACCCCGCGCCCGGCACGCCCGGCCGTACCCATGTCCGTACCGGCGGGTTCCTGCGCGACGCCGACCTGTTCGACGCGGAGTTCTTCGGTGCCGACGACACCGAGGCGATCATGATGGACCCGCAGCAGCGGCTCCTGCTGGAGACCTGCTGGGAAGCGGTGGAGGACGCCCGGATCGCCCCGCACACGCTACGGGGCAGCGACACCGGCGTGTTCCTCGGCATGGCCCGGCAGCCGTACGGCGACACCGTCGACGCCTTCCCCGAGGGCGGCATCGACCATCGGATGACCGGCTCGATCACCAGCGTGGCCGCCGGCCGGCTCTCCTACACCTTCGGGTTCGAGGGGCCGAGCACGACCCTGGACGCCGCGTGCGCGTCCGGGCTCGTCGCCCTGCACCTGGCCCGGCAGTCGCTGCGGCACCGGGACTGTTCGCTGGCCGTCGTCGGCGCCGCCACGGTCATGGCGGACGCGGAGATCTTCCTGGAGTACAGCCGGCAGGATGCGATGGCGCCGGACGGCCGCTGCAAGTCGTTCTCCGCGGCGGCCGACGGCGCCGGGTGGGCCGACGGTGTCGGCGTCGTGGTGCTGGAGCGGCTGTCGGACGCGGTACGCAACGGCCGCCGCATCCTGGCCGTCGTACGCGGCAGCGCCGTCAACCACGACGGGGCCAGCAACGGCCTGACCGCGCCCAACGGACCGTCCCAGCAGCGGATGATCCGCAAGGCGCTGGCCGACGCCCGGCTGTCGCCATCGCAGATCGACTTGGTCGAGGGGCACGGTACGGGCACGCCGCTCGGCGACGCCATCGAGGCCAACGCGCTGCTTGCCGCGTACGGAGCGGACCGGGACCGGCCGCTGTGGCTCGGTTCGGTCAAGTCCCATCTCGGGCATCCGCAGGCGGCGGCCGGGATGGCCGGGCTGATGAAGACGGTGCTGGCGCTGCGGCACGGCATCCTGCCGCCGACACGGTACGCGGACCGCCCTTCGGAAACGGTGGAACGGGCCTCGGGCGCCCTGCGCCTGGTGGCGGAGGCGGCGCCGTGGCCCGAGACCGGCCGGCCACGGCGAGCTGCCGTGTCGGCCTTCGGCGTCAGCGGCACCAACGTCCACACGATCCTGGAGCAGGCACCGGAGCCGGATACCGCCCCGCCCGATGCGGAACGGACCGATACGGAACGGACCGATGCGGAACGGACCGATGCGGAACGGACCGATCGTGCGGTGCCGTGGGTGCTGTCCGGCCGCACCCCCGAGGCCCTGCGCGACCAGGCGCGGCGGCTGCTGGCGCACCTGGAGGCGTGGCCGGACCGGTCCGTACTGGACATCGGCTGGTCATTGGCGCTCACCAGGTCGCCCTTCCCGTACCGCGCCGCCGTGACCGGAGACAGCGGGGAGGAGCTGGCGCGAGGGCTGCGCGCGGTGGCGGAGGGGCGGACCGGCGCCGGAACCGTATGGGACGGCTCCGGCGCCGGGGTCGTCTGGGGTGACTCGGGCGCCCGGCGGCCGATCGTCTTCGCCTTCCCCGAGTACGGCGGTACCGCGGACCGAGAAGCCTGGGCAGAGCTGGTGGCTGCCCTGCGCGACCGCTCGCCGGTCTTCTCCGCAACGTACGAGCGCTGCCTCACCGCGGCGGAAACCTCGCTTCCCGGCGACGCCGACGAGCAGGTGAGGGCGTACGCCGCGCTGGTCGCCCTCGCCGAACTGTGGCGGTCCTGCGGCATACGCCCGGCCGCCGCCGTCGGTGACGGACTCGGAGAGATCGCCGCGGCCTGTGTTGTGGGAGCGATCCCCCCGGAGGAGGGCGCGCGCATGGCCGCCCTGCGCGGCAGCGGCGGCGACCCGGGCGAGGCGGTGCCGACGGATGTACGTACGGACGGAGCCTCCTGGTATTCCGCGCGACAGGCCGCCGAACTCACCCTGGCCCAAGCCCCGGCCGGGCACTGGAGGTCCGCCCCGGCGGGGCCGGGAGCGCTGGAGAAGGTCGTGGCGCAGTGGGACGGGCCGCTGGTGGTCCGCTTCGGGGCGTCCGATGGTACGGAGACGGACAGCTCCCTGGGTCACCCGGGAGCGGCCGTCTCGGGAGCGGCCGTCTCGGTACCCGCCGCCCGCTACCAGGGCGCGGCCGATCCCCTGCTGCCGGGCCTGGCCATGGCGTTCGCGTACGGCGGTGCCTTGCCGGACTGGCAGGTGGCGTTCGACGGCACCGGCGGACAGGCGGTCTCCCTGCCCACCTACGCCTTCCAGCACCGCGGTTACTGGCTCGGCCGCAAGGAGCACGGGCAGCCCGGAACACCCGGAACACCACCGGGCACACCCGCTGTGCCCACCGCACCCGTCACACCCGACACACCCCATACCGCCACCACCGGCTCGGAGGGAACCTCATGAGCGCCACCCCCTTCACCGGCGCCTTCTGGGCCGCCCGAGCCTCCGAGCAGGAGCAGGTTTTCCGCGACCTGCGCAGCCGCCCGCCGTCCTGGCACCCGCTCGTCGCCGAGGCCGGAGTGCTGTCCGCCAAGAAGGGCGACGGCTTCTGGGCAATCGTGCGGCACGCGGACATCCTCGAAGTGAGCCGCGATCCGGTGACGTTCTGCTCCGGCCGCGGCATGCTGCTCGACGACTTCCCGCCGGAGATCCTTCGGGCGACGCAGTCCTTCATCGCCATGGACGATCCCCGCCACGCCCAGCTGCGCCGCCTGGTGGTCGCCGCTTTCACCCCGCGACGAGTGGCGGCCGTCCAGGAGCAGATCGCCGGCCAGGCCCAGCGGATCGTGGACGGTCTCCTTGCCGCGGGCGACTGCGACTTCGTCGCCCAGGTCTCCCGCCGCCTGCCCGTATGGACCATCGCCGAGATGATGGGAGTGCCCCCGTCGCTCCACGACGAGCTGGCGACGGCGGCCGATGTCCCGCTGTCGGTGCACGAGGAGTCCGTACACCAGGGCCGCGATCCGATGCGGGTCGTCGCCGAGGCCGTCGCTTTCGTGACCGGCATCGGCACCGACCTCGCCCGGGCCCGGCGCCGACGGCCCGCCGACGACCTGATGACCAGCCTGGTGGAAACGGAGATCGACGGCGAGCGGCTGACCGACCAGGAGATCGGGGCCTTCTTCAACCTGCTGGTCACCGCGGGTTTCGACACCACGCGCAACACCATCAGCCACACGGCACTGGCCTTGACCGAGCACCCCCGGCAGCGGGAGCTGCTGCGCGCGGACTTCGCTGGGCTGGCGAAGACGGCGGTGGAGGAGTTCGTGCGCTGGGCGACGCCGGTGCTGACGTTCCGGCGCACCGCGACGCGGGACGTGGAACTGAGCGGTGCGCGCATCTCCGAGGGAGACAAAGTCGTCCTGTTCTACCTGTCGGGCAACCGGGACGAGCGGGTGTTCGCCGACCCGCTCGCCTTCGACGTGCGGCGCTCGCCCAACCCCCACGTGGGCTTCGGCGGTGGCGGGCCGCACCACTGTCTCGGCGCCGTCGTGGCGCGTACGCAGCTGACCGCGATGTTCGGTGAACTGCTGCGCCGGGTGCCGGATTTCGAGGTGGGGGACGCCACCTACCTGCACAGCAATTTCGTCCACGGCATCACGCGCCTGCCGTGCGCGCTGCCGCGTGGGCACCGATCCCGACCAGGAATGAGGACGCGTTGACGAACACTGCGAGCCGTACGGACCAGGACGCCGCCGCCGGGCACCAGGGAACGAACGACGGCACGGTCGTGAGGCCGGGCGATCCCCGCTACGTGGACCTGATATCCGGGACGAACCAGCGCTTCATCGGCAGCCCGGAGCGCATCCGGCTGATCACGTCGACAGCCGATGCGGTACACGCCGTCCAGCAAGCCGTGCGCGAGGGCAAACGGATCGCGGTGCGCAGCGGCGGGCACTGCGTCGAGGATTTCGTGTACAACCCGGACGTGGAAGTCGTCCTCGACATGACACGGATGTCCCACATCGGCTTCGACCACGCGCGCCAGGCTTTCGTCGTGGAGAGCGGCGCGCTGCTGTTCAACGTCTACGAGCAGCTCTACCGGCGCTGGGGCGTCACCATTCCGGGCGGCATCTGCTATTCGGTCGCCGTCGGCGGCCATGTCTGCGGCGGCGGATACGGGATGCTGTCGCGCACGCTCGGGCTGACCGTCGACCACCTGGAGGCCGTCGAGGTGGTGTGCGTGAATGCCGCGGGCGTGGCGTACAGCGTGGTGGCGAGCCGCGACCCGGACGACCCGCACCACGACCTGTGGTGGGCCCACACGGGCGGCGGAGGCGGCAACTTCGGGCTGGTGACCCGCTACTGGTTCCGTACGCCCGGCCGTACGGGAACCACTCCGTCGCGGCAGTTGGTCGCACCGCCCGCCAAGGTCCTGCTGGGCCAGGCGGCCATCGGCTGGGACCGGCTGGCCGAGCCGGACTTCCACCGGCTGCTCCTCAACTACGGGAATTGGAACGAGCGGAACAGCGCCCCCGGGACGCCCGGCGCGGAGATCTCCAGCATTCTGGTACTCAACCACGTCTCCAGCGGCCCGATCGCCCTCGTGAGCCAGATCGACGCGGCACGGCCCGGCGCCCGCGAGATGCTGCGCGCATTCCTGACCGCGCTGGTCGAAGGCACATCCGTCGAGGGCGACCCCGCCGTGACCGAAGCGGTGCAGGAACTGGCCTGGCTCCAGGCCAACCGGCACCTGACCACCATCATCGGCAACCAGCCGATCCCCTCGGTACGCGGCGCCACCAAGTCCGCGTACCTGCGCACCAACTACACCTCCCAACAGGCCACCACGATGTACCGGCACCTGACCCGGCCCGACATCCACAGCCCCGGCGCGATCGTGATGCTGATGCCCTTCGGCGGGCAGATCAACGCGGTGGCCCCGGATGCGACCGCCTCCGCGCAGCGCGACTCGGTGATGAAGATGCGCGTCGAGAACTGGTGGGTCAACCCGGCTGACGACGCGTCGAACATCGGCTGGGCCCGGGACATCTTCCAGGAACTGTTCGCGGCCACCGGCGGCGTACCCATACCGGACACCGCCACCGACGGCTGCTACATCAACTACGCGGACGCCGACATGACCGACCCGGAATTCAACCGCTCCGGCGTCCCCTGGCCGGTCCTCTACTACAAGGACAACTATCCCCGTCTGCGCACGGCCAAGACGCGCTGGGACCCACGCAACGTTTTCCACCACCGAATGAGCATCGAGCCACTGCACAAAGCCCACAAAGCCGGCACGGACGGATCAGACACGCCCTCCCCATGACCGTACGCGCCAATCCGCCCCAACACCGCTGCACGGACCGCGTCCCCGTCGGAAGACAGGCGTGCCTTCCCCGCCGTCCTCAGCCCGTCGGCTGGGCAGGCTCGGCCGCCTCGTCGGCCGGCCCGGTCCCCTCACCGCAGAACACTTCCTGCACAAGTCTGTCCTGCGCCTTCAAGAACGCTCCGGCCAGGGACAACGCGGCGTCGTCCACATAATTCAGCGAGGCGGTCAGGGTCTTGCTGCCGTCGGACGTGCTGTACATCAGCGCGGCGTGGCCGGCGGCGCCACCATTGTGGAAGAGCAGCGTGCCGCCGCCGGGGCCCGCTTCCTGCACGCGCAGCCCCAGGCCGAAACCGCTCTTGGGGTGCGGCTTTGCCATCTCGGCCAGCAGCGGGGCGGGCAGGAGCCGGCCGCCTGCCAGTGCGGAGATGAACGTGTGGAGGTCCTGGGTGGTGGAGATCATGTCGCCGCCGGCGGAGATCCAGGAGGGATTGTGGCGGGTGACGTCGACCGTCTCCTGGCGGCCGGCGTCCTCGTACCGGTAGTACGCGTGGGCGTACGGCTCGGGGATCTCCGGCGAGGTGCCCGGCACGACGGTGCCCGACAGGCCGAGCGGCCGCACGATTCGCTCCTGTGTCACTTCGGCGCACGAGCGGCCGGTGACCTTCTCGACCAGCAGTCTGGCCAGTACGTAGTTGGTGTTGGAGTAACTCCAGTCCGTCCCCGGCTCGAACCGCGCGGGCCGGGACAGCGCCAGCCGTGCCAGTTCCTCGGGCCGGTAGGTGTGAAACCGGTTGTCCACCCACTCCTTGCCCGAGATGGTGGAGGGGATCCCCGGCGTCACCGTGCCGTCCTCGTAGTACTCGCCGGTGAAGTTGAACACCCCGCTGGTGTGCTGCAACAGCATCCGCACCGTGATGCGCTCGTCCAGCCCGTACCCGGGCAGGTAAACGGCTGCCGGGACGTCCAGTTCGACCTTTCCCTCGGCCACCAGTTGCAGCACCAGGGTCGCGGTGAAGGTCTTGGTGTTGCTGCCGATCCGCACGTGGCCGTCGGCCGGAGGCTCGGCGTTTGCGCCCAGCTCGGCCACCCCGGCGCTGCCGGCCCATCCGCCCCGCTCGTCGTGCACGCGCAGGTGCACTCCGGTGATACCGGCATCGACGATCTCCTGGAGGGCCTTGCGCAGCTGCGGGCGGTCCTGCCTGGCGGCGACGTTCTCGGCGGTGTTCAGGGACTCGCTCATGGTCATTCCTTGTCATTCCTTGTGTCGGATCAGCAGGTACGCGGCACCGGTCGGGCCGCGCGACGGTGGCCCCGGAAGGTGGCCACCGGCCCCTTCGAGGCGGCGATGAGACGAGCGTTCACCCTGACCCAAGGTCAAGGTCAAGTTCGGCCGTGACCTTGCGCTGCCGGCGTCCCCGAGGGGGGTGCCGCACTGTCGCGGAGGCGCGCTACGCTCGCTGCTGTGATCACCCGTAACCCGGCGAACGGGCTCACGATCGGCCAGGCGGCGGCGTTCGTGGGCGTCACGGTCAAGACCGTGCGGCACTATCACCGGCTCGGCCTGGTCGCCGAGCCGGACCGGGACAGTTCCGGCTACCGGCGCTACGGTTCGGCCGACCTGCACCGGCTGATCCAGGTCCGGACCCTGGCCGGGGCCGGCGTGCCGCTGGCCGGGATCGCCGACCTGCTGGACGCCGGTCCCGAGCGGTTCGCCGCAGCCCTGGACGACGTCCGTCGCCGGCTCACCGAACAGATCGAGGACATGACCGCGCGCCGCGACACGCTGCACCGGCTCACCCACGGCGACCGGGCCCTGCTGCCCGACCGGGCCTGCGCGGTGCTGGACCGGCTCTCCGGTGCCGGCTTCGGCCCGGACTACGTGGCCGTCCAACGGGAGGCTCTGGTGCTGGTCCGGGCGCTGATGCCAGAAATCCTCGACAGCTTCCTGACCCGGCTGGAACGTCTCCTGGACGACCCCGAGCACGTTGAGCTGACCCGGCGCGGCTGGGAGGCGAGGGCCTGGGATCCGGACGACCCGCGCATCGAGGAGTTGGCGGACGCGCTGGCCGGCAAGGTGCTGGCCGACCGCGCGCTGCCGTCGATGCCGTCCGAGTTCCGGAAGCGGTCCGACGCCGCCTCCCGGTACGCGGTGATCAACAGCCACCGGGCGGACGAGGCACCGTCCATCGCCCGGCTGAACGCGCTGGTCGAGACGAAGCTGCGCGCGGCCGGCATCGACGTCCCGCGTACATGACGGCCACCCGTCTCCCAGGGTTCCGGGCCCGGCAGCGCTCCCAAACTGGTGCAGGCACCGGTGCAGGCATTGGTGACCGGTGCCTTGGTGCAATACACGTGACGACGGCTCCGGGGCCCCGAAAAGCCGCGCCCCGGTCCTCACATAATCTTGCCCGGACAACAAGACCGCCTCATGCCCACCAGGGCACCACAGCGAGGAGTTGCCCATGGGCGCACCGGACGCGCAGGACACCGCGAAGCGGCTGCGGGCGGTCTGCGACGAGTTGTCGGACCGGTTTTACGAGCGGGACGACGTGGTGCGGACGCTGGTGGTGACGTTGCTGGCCGGGCGGCACTCGTTGGTGCTGGGGCCGCCAGGGACGGCCAAGTCCGAACTGGCCCGGGAGCTCACGGGCAGGATCGACGGGGCCTCCTACTGGGAGATCCTGCTGTCCAAGTTCACCGCGCCGACGCGGATGTTCGGGCCCATCGACGTCGCCGCGCTGGCCCGGGGCGAGTACCGGCAGGTCTACGACGGGCGCGCCACGACCGCGCATGTGGCGTTCATCGACGAGATATTCAAATGCTCGACGGCGGCGCTCAACGAGACGCTGGGCTACCTCAACGAGCGGATCTACCATCCCGAGAACGGCGGCGAACCGATCCGCTGCCCGCTGATCGGGGCCATCACGGCGAGCAACGAGCTGCCCGGCGGGGAGGACGCGGCCGCGATCTACGACCGGCTGCTGGTGCGGATCGAGGTCGGGTACCTGGAAGACCCCTCGAACTTCGCCGCGCTGGTCCGCTCCGCCGTCAGCCGCCCGGCGGCACCGGCACGGACGACCGTCGAGCTGGCCGCGTTGCAGCACGCCGTGACCGAAGCCGTCCCGGCCGTGGACGTGCCCGATGCGATCGTGGACGCGGTGTGCACGCTGCGGGCCGCCCTCCGCCGCAAGGAGCTCGTCGCCTCGGACCGCCGCTGGCGGCAGGCGGTGGGGCTGCTCCAGGCTTCCGCGTACCTCGACGGCCGTCCGGCCGTCGCCGAAACCGATCTGTCGGTGCTGACGCATGTGCTGTGGGACTCCCCCGCCCAGCGCCCGGCCGTCGAGCGCGAGGTGCTGCACCTGGTCAATCCCGACGCCAAGGAAGCGCTCGATCTCGCCGACACCATCGACGAGCTGGAGGCCCAGCTCGACGCCATGGCCGGGCAGTCCCGCGAGGCGCTGAGCGAGTGGGTCATCAAGAACGCCCACAACACGCTCGCCAGGGCGGGCACGCGACTGGAGCGGCTGCGCGCGGAGGCGGCGGGCGCCGGGCGCTCCACCACCGCCATCGAGCGGGTCGCCGGCCGCCAGCGTGCCGTCCGCGCCCGGGTGCTCACCGAGGCCCTCGGCGTGGACGCGAGCACGGTGCAGGCCCAGGTCTGAACACGGCCGGTCGGGATACGGGTATGGGCGAGACACCGAGCAGACTCGACGAGCTGGCGCACCGGGCCGGGCCGTGGCTGGCCCGGTCCGCCGCGGCGCCCGAACAGCACCTCACGGCCGTGCTGGCGAACTCGTTCGAGCAGATCGCGTGGCGCGACACCTACGCGCAGTCCGCGGGGCTGCGTGAGCTGTCCGAGGAACTGGCCGAACGCCACGATCACGCCACCGACCTCCTGGCCGACGTGTTCCTGGCCGCCTACAAGGCCGGCCCGCGACTGCGCGAACGTACGGAGATGACCCCTTCCCGGCTGGTCAACCACCAGATCATCAGCTCGTTGGTGGAGTCACCGGAATTCGCCGAGCTGCACCGGGAGACGGTTGGCGACCCGTACGCCGCCGCCATGGCCGTACTCGCCCAGGGCACCGCGTTGCGCGAAATGCTGGAGCGCTTACGGCCCGCTCGGGAGCAGGCCGAGCGGGCGGCGAAGGCCCGGCAGGCCGCCGAAGGCGCGGCGGCCGCGGTGGGCGCGGCGCTACAGCAGGCCGCCGCTGGGACCGGTGCGGACGGCACCGTACCGGCTCCGGCCGCCGAGACCGTACGACGGGCGGTCCAACACGCCGAGTCCGCCGAGGCCGCCGGCACCGCCGCGCGACAGGCCGCCCAGGACGCCGCGCACGCTCTCGCGGCAACGGCCCCCGGCCTCCGCCCCACCGCGCGGAAGGCTGTGACGAAGGCCGCCGAGACCGTACGGGAGGAGGCGGCGCTGATGCGGGCGTGGGGCGTCGGCCCCGGCGAGCTGGAGCGGCTGCCGTACGACGAGCGCGTCCGGCTCGCCGAGCGGCTGCGCACCAGCCGCCTCGCCCAGTGGGCCGAACTGATCGGCCGCTTCCGGCAGATGGCCGACGGTGAACGCGCCCGCAAGGTCGAGAACGCCACCGGGGAGCTGATCGGCGTCACCCTCGGCGACGACCTCTCCCGCGTCATCCCCTCCGAGCTGGCCAACCTCGGCCTGCCCGCGCTGCGCGCCGTGTTCGCCGCGCGCTACGCCGCCGGGGAGCTGATGCTCTACGACAGCCAGGGCGAGCAGACCACCGGCCGGGGCGCGATCATCGCGTGCGTCGACACCTCGCATTCCATGTACATGGAAGGGCCCGGCGGAGGCACCCGCGAAGCGTGGGCCAAGGCGTGCGCCCTCGCGCTGCTGGACCAGGCCCGCCACGCGAAACGCGACTTCGTCGGTATCCTCTTCTCCTCCGCCGACAGACTCCGCGTCTTCCGCTTCCCGGCCGGCGAGCCCGCCGGCACCACCCAGGTGCTCGACTTCGCGGAAACCTTCCTCGGCGGCGGCACCAGCTACCAAACGCCCCTGTCCGCGGCCGCGGAACTGCTGGAGGAGGAGTTCGACGACACCGCCCGCGCCCGCGGCGACATCGTCATGCTCACCGACGACGAGTGCGACGTCACCGAGACCTGGATGCGCAACTGGAACGCCGCCAAACACCGCCTGGGCTTCCGCGTCTTCGGCGTGGCCATCGGCGCCCCTCGCGCCGCCGAGGCCGACTCGGTGCTGGACACGCTGAGCGACAACCTGCGCTCCGTGGAGGATTTCACGGATGTTCAGGTGGCGGCGGATCTGTTCCGGGTGATCTGAGAGGCGGATGCCGCCGCGCCTCGGGCCACCGGGCCATCGAGCCACCAGGCCAGGGAGACGACCGCGGGCGAAGTTGACACAAAAGTTTCCCTTTACCTCCCCTTGCCCTCGCCTTGACCATCGATTGACGGTAGCGTCCCGTCCCGGTCGGTGCCGCCGATCGTCATCCGTTCGCCGGTTCCCGCGAGCCGTTAAATGTCACCGGAGGATGCATGCCCCGCCGTATCACCGTCGCAATAGCCTCGTGCACGCTGAGCCTCGGAGCCCTTGCCTCGGGTGCAGGCGCCGCCTCCGCGACTCCGTCGGCCGCCGCCGTCGACGCGCCGTCGCTCCGGCCGGCGATCGACGCGCGCGCCGCGGCCGTGGACCGGTGCAGCTACCAGGTGGTCCGTTCCGACGACTCCCGCTACGCCTATTCCGTACGAGGTCTCATCGGCGGCAGCACCCGCGAACTGCCCCTCCAAAAAGAGGACTTCGTGAGGTTCTCCGACGGCTGGCACAAGGTCGCCCAGGTCGACGCGTGTTCGGGTGGGCAGGGCCCGGCTCCCGGCACGCTCAGCGTCATCGGCAAGCTGGAGAACCCGGAACACTACGAGCCGTCCGTGCCACGGACGATCCGCAGCGACGCCGTCAAGCCCGCACCCTCCTCGGTGATCCCGAAGGCGCCGGCGCTGACGTCCGTCACCCGGCTCGACGCGGTCACCGTCCGCGTCGCCTGGAAACCCGCGCAGGGCAACCCGGACCAGGTCCTCCTGATGGAACGCAAGCCGTTCTACAGCAGCGAGATCGGCCTGTGGCACCCCTACACATTCCAGCGGAACGCCCCGGCCGGCGCCACCTCGATGGACCGCAAGCTGGAGCGCGACCCCGGAATCCCCCCGGCGAACCGGTCGCACGCCTACTGGATGCGCGTGATCAAGGGCGGCTTCGTCAGCGACCTCCGGGCCGAGAAGCCGACCACCGTGGAGCCGTAGCCGCCGACCGACGCGGGCCACGCCGCTGCGAGGAGGGCGAGAGGCCGCCGCTCACGTTCCGGTGGGCGGCGGCCCCGTTCGTTCCCGCGCCGTACGGTCGCTCTGGTCCAGGGAGAGTTGGGCCTACGGTTCCAGCTTCACCGAGTTGTACGGGGTGTAGTCGTAGTCCGCATATGTGCCGGCTACCTGGTTGCCCTGGCAGTCGGTGCCGCCGTACCCGAGACAGTTGCGAGCCTTGGCGTTGTCGGTCTGGTTGTTGAAGAAGCGCTTGTAGCCGAACTGGTTGCTGAGGTTGTAGGAGCCGTAGCGGTACCACTTGAACGCGGGCTTGTCGTTGTTCCAGCTTGCATTCGGATACAGGCAGACGTAGCCGCTGGGGCAGCCGTGGCTCGCGACGGCAACCTTGTCCCCAGCGTGCGCGCTGCCCGCCAGCGGCGCCAGCGTCAGCGCGACGGCAGCCGACGCAGTCGCCGCGGCCCTGGCCGTTCGGGTTCCGAACAGATGCACGGGGTTCCCCTTGTCATGAAGCTGACCCGAGTGCCCTCTCCGGGTGGATGGGCATTCACGAGCCCGGGCATATTTTGTGATGCTGCAGATACGAAAGTGAGCGAGGAACCGGCCATTCCTTCGCATCAAGCGCTCCCGCTACTGCCGCGCCATTGTTGCTCAGGGACGGGTGCCGGCCCTGTCGAAGGGGATGACCGTTCGGTACTTGCCTCCAGCCGCCTGCTGGGGTGACTCTTCGGCGCGTTGGACCGTGACGTGGTCGAGTTTGTTGTCGGCGAGGAGGCGGGTCAACTCCGAGTGGGCGGCCCGCCATACGCGGTCCGGGTCGGCGTCGGCGGCCGGTAGCAGACGTACACGCAGGGTCGACGGGGCGGTCTGCTCGACCTGGAACAGTTCGACTCCAGGAGTGCGGTCGAAGAGGGTACCGAAGGCCAGTGGGGCGAGTTGCACGGAATCGCCGCCGTTGGCGGGGAAGGTGAGAATGTCGCCTGCGCGCCCTTGCACGCGCAGCGCGGGCAACGGATTGCCGCACGGGCACGGGTCGGGCCTGAGCAGGACGCTGTCACCGAGGTCGTAGCGCAGGAATGGCTGCACGCGGTTGGCGAGGTTGCTGATCAGTACGGTGTGCGAGAGCTGGCCGGGCGGGGTGGGCCGGTGATCGGCGTCGACCGGTTCGAGCACGGCCCAGTCGCTGTTGACGTGATACCAGCCGTGGACGCAGCTGTGGCTGAGGTAGGTGCACTCGGTCGCGCTGTACATGGCGCGGACCGTGGTGCGGAAAGCGCGGGCGATTCTGTCGGTGTCGTCCGTGCTCATCGTCTCGCCGGCCGGTTGGACCAGCACCGGGTTGATGCGCAGGCGGCCGGCTTCCTGCTCGGCGGTGAGCAGCATGATCGTACTGGCGTAGCCGATGACGAAGGCAGGGCGATAGTGGTTGAGTTCGGCCACCAACCGCGGCATCGGCGTGTGCACCGGGAACGCCCGGAGCAGCTTGCTGCGCCACCCGCCCGCTCGGAGCGTGCGGGAGTACGCGGCGAAACCGACGTAGTGCCCGCCGGTGGCCACGAGTTGGGCGAAGCGGCCGCGTTGAGCGGCTGCCCGCAGGAGGCCGGCGGGGCCCAGCCATGAGGCGAGCGCGCGGGAGGTGAGTGCGGCGCCCACGTCCATGTAGCGGTCGTCGAGGACGAACAGGCCGCGTCGTCCGCTGGTGCCCGAGGTGGTGGCCACCATGTACTTCCCGAGGAACCGCTGCCCGATCCGGTCGGGGTCGTTGCTGAAGGCGCGCACCTTCTCGTACGTGATGGCGCGATCGGCCACCCAGTCGTCGAAGTTCCCCATCAGGCTCTTCTTGTCGGTGACTGGCAACAGCGTCGGGTCCTCGACCCGTTCCGGCAAGCCACTGTAGAGACTGCGGTAGTAAGGGGAAGTGGCCCGGGCGTGAGCGACCATGTCGGCCAACCGGGCGCGCTGCCGCCGCGTGACGGCAGACATCCCCTGCTTGCGGGCCCTGCGGGCGTCCCGCCCGAGCCACGCCATGTTCTCGGTCATGTTCTCGGTCATCGTGCGGTGCTCCTTCGGGGTACGGGGACGACCTGCAGCCCCACCTGTCCCAATACGGCGAGGAAGTAGGCTTTGACCTCTTCCGCGCCGGTGGTGTCGGGGTGCGAGGCAAGGTGTTGCAGGGCCGCGCCACTGAGCATCTGCTGGAGGATTTCCGGGTCGCTGTCCGGGGGGAGCTGCCCGGCCGCGCGAGCCCGCTCCAGCGTGGTACGCACCGCGAGGCCACGGTGGCTGCCGTACGCCTTGTGGTAGGCGTGCAGCAATTCGGGGAGGTCGTCGACCGTGCCGTAGAGGCGGCGGATCAACTTGCGCGCGCGGGGCTTGCCGAGGTGGTCGGCCCAGGCCGTGACCATGCTGTCGATGTCCGGCCAGTCCATCGAGCCGGGGTCCACGTCCCGGTATTCCCACTCGACCGCACGCACCAACAGGTCGGTCAGGGTCGGGAAGCGCCGGTACACGGTGGCGCGGGTGACTCCGGCGCGGCGCGCCACCTGCTCGATACTCGCCCAGCCGGCACCTCGTTCGATGAGCAGATCGAGCGCGGCCGCGAGGATGGCCTCGTCCGCCTCCCGGCTGCGCGGCCGGCCGGGGGCCCTCATGGACGGGGCCGACGCGGCGCGGGTGTGTTCTTGGAGATCGTCGTCAAGCGTCACACAAATACAATACAGCACAGCTCTGTATTGCAATGGCAGGAGGGGGACACTCCAGCTCGGCTCATGCCCCTAGCGACGCCCGGCGGTTACGCCAGACCGTCGCCTCGTACGGCGCGATCGAGCGCTACCCGGCCCGCCGGCCCCCATGCCGGCTTGCCACCGGGAAGGCCACGGTCGCCGTTCTGGCCCATGAGCATGAGGAACAGACTTTTCAGAACAGCCAGCCCGCGTGCGCGCCGGATCGTCGCCTCGTTCGCATGCGCGTACATGTCGAAGAACCGGGAGGCGGCGCCCGCGGGAAGGACCACCCACGCGGCCGCGAGGTCCCAGGCCGGGTCGCCGGCGCACATGTCACCGAAGTCGATGACACCCGAGAGCGTCCCGTCCGAGACCACGACATTCGCGGGATGGAGGTCACCGTGCACCCAAACCGGCGCGCCCTCCCACGCCGGCGCCGCCACGGCGTCCTCCCAAACAGCCCGAACCTCATCGGCCATGCCGCCAGGCGCCACGGCTTGAAAGAAATACTCGAAGCCGTCGCGGTAGTGCTTCGGGTGAGCGCCACGGTCCGAACCGGTCGGCGCCTCGGCCGGCGCCTTCACATGCAACGCCCTGAGAAAACCCGCCAGCCTGTCAGCCGCGTGCTCGCCGCGGCTAATGGAGGCGGCGTCCAGCGGCTCGCCGGCAACCCACGTCATGATGGTCCAGGGCTTCGGAAAGCGAGCGGAAGGTTCACCGGTCCGCACAGGGTTGGGGACCGGAAGTGGCAGGCGCGGGGCCAGGACAGGCAGCCACCGGCACTCCTTGCGCTGTAGCTCCGGAGCCCGGTCCGTACGCGGCATACGCACGACCAACTCGTCCCCGATACGCCACTGTTGGTTGTCCCACCCGCCCGCGACTTCACGGATGGCCAGCCCGGCAAGATCCGGATGCTGCTCCTGCAGCAGGTCACGGACCAGGCCCACGGTGATCTCGATCTCAAGCTCGATCTCGGCATCGGTCATGCGACGTCACAGTACTGGAGCGGGAACAGCACTGGAGCAGGAACAGTACCGGGGCATGCCGCGCGAGGGCCCCGGAGGCGGGCTGCCGAGCCATGGCTGCTGATGGCGTTCCACGGTGGCGGCGCTTCCCCGGTGGTGGCGCTTCCCCGGTGGGCAATGACAGCGGCGACGGAGCCACATTTCTCGTAACGCTCGTTGCGTCAATTCGTGAGGCTCGGTACGGTGCCGCCATCCTCCGCACTCAGGACAGGAAGCCGTGATCAACTTGTATGACGTTGCAGTGGTCGGGGCCGGCTTCGCCGGTGTGGTCGCAGCCCGGGATCTCAGCGCCGCGGGCCACTCGGTGGTGTTGTGCGAAGCGCGCGACAGGATCGGCGGCCGGACCTACACGGGCGAGGCGTTCGGCCGCCCACTGGAGTTCGGCGGCGCGTACGCACACTGGACCCAGCCCTACATCTGGCACGAACTCAGGCGCTACGGCATCGGCCTTTCCGCGCCGATGGAGATCGAGAAGACCTACTGGCTCGCCGACGGCACCGTGCACTCGGGAACCGCGGCCGAATACGCGAGCCTCTGCGGCCCGCTGGTCACCCGTTACCTGCATGACGCACGGGCGCGGTTCCCGCAGCCGTTCGACCTCACCGCCGCCGACACCGACACGATCGAGAAGGAGACGCTCGGAGACCGGCTCGACGCGCTCAACCTGTCCGCGTACGACCGGGACGTACTCGATGGAGTACTGGCGCCGTTGGTCCACTCCTACAGCGAACAGGGCGTTGCCCAGTTCCTCCTGTGGGCCGCGACGACTTTCGGTGACTGGGGCGCGTTCCTCGAAACCGCCGGCGCCTGGCCGATCGAGGGCGGAACCAGGCGACTGCTCGACGCGATCGCCGGCGAGTCGAAGGCCGAACTACGCCTGTCCACCCCGGTGGTGGCGGTCGAGGACGACGGGGCCGCGGTCACCGTGACGACCCGGGACGGCGACCGCATCCGAGCACGGCAAGCCGTCGTCGCACTCCCCCTCAACACGCTCGGCGACGTGACCATCACCCCTGCCCTCACCCAGCCGGTGCGCACCATGATCGAGCAGAAGCACCCGGTGCAGGCGCTCAAGCTCTGGGTGCGGGTCCGGGGCGAGGCAGCACCCTTCGCCGCCGGCGCCCCGGTCGGCAAACACCCCGTCAACGCCGCCAGGACGGAATACCGCCACGACGGCGACACCCTCGTCCTGTGCTTCTGCTCCGACGCCTCGGCGATCGACGGCAACGACCACGCGGCGGTGCAGCGCGCCCTGCGGGCCTTCGTCCCCGGCATCGAAGTGGTCGACACCGCCTGCCACGACTGGGTGACCGATCCGTTCTCCCGCGGTGCCTGGGCGCATCACCGGCCGGGGAACCTGACCCAGGCCGCACCCCGGATGCGCGAGCCCCACGGACGCATCCGCTTCGCAGGCGGCGACATCGCCGCGATCGGCGTCGGCGGCATCGACGGCGCCATCGAGACCGGCACCGAGGCGGCCCGGGACATCGCTCGCGTCCTGGGCGGCGGGGGCGCCTGACCGCGCCTGATCGCACCCGTTCGCGCGCGACGAGGGACGGCGGGGCGGGCGTGTTCGGCCGCGGACGGTCCGCGGCCGACTCGCGCCCGTCTCTTACGAGCCCAGGCCGCGACGGGCGCCCGGAGGCGGGGAAATCAAGGTGATGGCGGCATCGAGGAGAGCCTGCACCCGGCTCGCCGTGAACCTCTTGGGCTCGATGGGGAACATCATCATCCAGCCGTCGCCAATGGCACCGAGTTGGTCGGCGAGCAGGTCGGCGGGGATGTCGTCACGGATGGCGCCTTGCGCCTGTCCGGCCGCGAGGAGCGCGGCCAGTTCGCTGCGGTGCCGGGCGTAACGCCGCTCGATGACGGCGGCGAAGGCCGGTTCGTAGCGTGCGTGGATGAGCAGTTGGGACATCACGGGCCAGAACTCGGGATCGTCGGTGGTCCGCAACAGCCACCGCTCCAGGAGCGCCCTGATGTCGGGCCGGCCCCGGCCGGCCGCGAGCATGGCGTCGAAGCCGTCGAACCGGCTCTCGGCCAACGCGGTGACCAGTTCCTCCTTGTTCGCGAAGTAGTACGTCACCGCTCCGGTCGTACACCCCGCGCGGTGGGCCACCTTGCGCAACGAGGTGTTGGCATAGCCCTCCTGCGCGATCACCGAGGCCGCCGCCTTCAGCAGCTCGGCCCGCTTGGCTTCGCGATCGCCGGCCGGGCGGCCACGCCGCACGGGCGCTCCGGTGCCGCCGTCGTTGTTCGCTTGTCGGGTCGGGTTGTCAGACACCCTGCGATTCTGCCACACAATTATCGTAACAACCGTTGTGCAAAACGCTGCGGAATCGTTACGGTGCTGCCACCACCTGACCTACGGGAGGAAACCCCATGCAGGAGTCAGTGAGGGAAGCATTCCGCAACGACGGCGCCGTCCTCATGGAGGGCTGTCTCGACGCGGCGCAGTTGGCGCGGTGCCAGGAGGCGTACCACTGGGCCGTCGAGCACCCCGGGCCCAACGCGTCGCGGATGTTCAACGGAACCGAGCAGCAGTCCCACGTCGACAACGCCAACCCGCTCGCCAAGCCCCGACTGGACGCGATGGTCGCGTCGCTGCCGTTCGGCCGGCTGTTCGCCGACCTGTGGGGCTCCCGGCATGTCTGGTACTTCGCCGAGGAGATATTTCTCAAGGCCGGCGGACGCGGTGGCCGCACCACCTGGCACCAGGACACCGCGTACCTGCCCTGGGCCGGCGAGCACTGGGCCAACGCCTGGATCAGCTTCCAGGCACTCCCGGAAACGAACTCGCTGGAGATCATCCGCGGCTCCCACCACGGCACCCAGTACGACGGCACCACCTTCACCAACCCCGACGACCCCACCGAACCGCTCCACGGCGGCGGCACCCTGCCGCGCCTGCCAGACATCGACGCCCAACTCGCACGCGACCCCGACACCTACGACGTCCTCTCCTGGGCGACCGAGCCCGGCGATGTCGTCGTACTGCACCCCCGCGCACTGCATGGCGGCGCGCACGTCGACGCCGCATGCCCGGAGCGCCACACGCTGGTCCTGCGCTTCTTCGGCGACGACGCGACGTTCCGCCCCCTCCCTGAGGGCAACAGGCACTTCGCCCGCAACGGCGTTCTCTTCGTCGAGGAGATGGCGAAACTGAACGCGGGCGACCCGTTCCGCTCCCCCGTCTTCCGCCAACTCGCCTGACCAGGACCGCGAGGAGGTCCCACGGAATGAAACACCGATCGGTCAACCCGCCTCCCACCGGAGCGCTGCACGACAGGTTGCACTTCTCGCAGGCGACCCGCGCCGGCGACATGATCTGGGTGTCGGGCCAGGTCGGGATCGATGCCACCACCATGACGCCCGCCGACGGGACGGAGGCCCAGGCCCGGCTCGCCTTCGAAGGCGTACGGACCGTCCTCGAAGCCGCGGGAGCGAGCCTGGACGACATCGTCGAGCTCACCACGTTCCACACCGATCTCCGGGGCGGCATGGAAGCGTTCAGCCGCGTCAAGGACGAGTACATCGCCGCCCCCTACCCATCGTGGACCGCGGTCGGAGTGACCCAACTGGCCCTGCCCGAACTGCTGGTCGAAATCCGCGCCGTCGCCGTAGCGGGCAGTGGGCCATCTGCCAGGCACGCAACCACTCGGTAATCACCCGCCACCGGCCTTCACGGCAGCACACGAACCACTTCGAAGCTCCACCAGCTGCTACGGCTCCGGGGCTCGGGCCCGGGAGCCGTAGCAGCCCCATAAGATCAACCGCGGCCCTTCAATCAGCGCCCCCTCACACAACAACCTGCCACTACCGGGTGCGGCGGAAGGCGCGGCACGGGGCCGATCTTCAGGCGGACCTGCGGCGGTGCAAGCGATCCGATACGCGGTCGACCGTCCAAGCGGCGCGCAGCGTCGGCGCGTTGAAGACGGACGGAGCGAACCGCGGCCGCGCACGCCATACGGCGGCGAGGTCTTCGTGCATCCGGTCGCCGGCGAGCCGGTCGGCGAGCAGCGTTCCGAGGTAAGGGGACTGGGCGAGGCCGTGGCCGTTGCAGCCGATGGCGTAGAAGACGTTCTTCGCCGCCTCGCCGGCGACCGGCAGCAACGACGGCGTCATCGCGATCCACCCGCCCCAGGCACGCCGCGGTGCGACATCGCGGAGGGAGGGGAACCGTTCGTGGAAGCCGCGGACGAGGTCCGCCACGACCGCGTCGTCCGGCTCGCGGGCGCCCAGCGCCCCTTGCGCTGCCCGCAGCCGACGGGTTCCGAACATGATCGTGCCGCGTGGCGTGGGCCGGTAGTTCTCCAGGATCGCGTGCGGGGTGATGATACCGACGCGCCGCGTCCAGCCGGTCGCCGCCAGGCGTTCGGGATCGACCGGTTCCGTCTCGACCAAGCTGGTCCAGATCGGTGTGACCATCCGCTTCGGGGCGATCGCCAGGTCGCGGGAGTATGCGTTGGTGGCCAGAACAACACGCTCGGCGCGGACGCAGCCGCCAGGCACGCTCACGACTGCTCCCGAGGCGTGGGGCTCGACCGCGCGCACGGCGGTCCGCTCGTAGGTCCGCACACCTGATGCGAGAAGCGCCTCGCGCAGACCGAGCGCGAACATCCCGGGATTCAGCAACCCGCCGGCCCGCTCGAAGACGCCGCCGAGGAACGTCTTCGGCAGGCCGAAGCTCCCGCCCTCGACGAACTCGACGTCCGCCCCCGCACCCCGGAGGATCTCAGCGTTCCGTCGGGTGCGCCGGAGCTGCCCCGGGGAGACGGCGGCGATGACATTGCCCGTCGGCTCGTATGCACAGTCGATGGCGAGCCGCCCGATCAGCTCTTCGGTGAATCGGGCCGCCCGGTCCGCGTAACGGACGAGGCCCGGCAGTCGGCTTCCGTACAGCGTGTTCAGCAGCTGCGGGTCGCCTGCCAGCGCGTTCGACAGGTACCCGGCGTTGCGCGAGCTGCCGCCCCACCCGCAGAACCCGGACTCCAGCAGGACGACATCAGCACCGCGCTCAGCCAGCCGCAGCGCCGCCGCCATGCCGGCGTAACCACCCCCAACCACGGCGACGTCACACGCGACCTCCCCTTTCAACATCGGTGCGAAGTCGGTGGGCCGTTCGGCCCAGCCGCTGAACGCCGCGTACGTCACGCCGGCGAAGCCGGCCCCGCTTGCTGCAACGTCGTACATGTTGATCCCGGCTTCCCGTCCTGAATACAGAAGATGGCGGCACCGTATCGAGTCACACAAATTTACACAACACGCGTTACGGAAAACTTGGCGCGCTGCCGCCCATGCCAAGAACCGCTCTCAGACGGTCATGACGAGTTGGGGATAGGCCGCCGAGACGGACGCAGCCAACCAAGCAGGAGTTCTTACCCTGAGCCGAGGATCATGAGCCGAGGATCAGAGATCGATCCCGAACAGGGAAGCCGCATTGGCCCACGAGAACTGTTCACGTTCCGCGTCTGTGGAGAAGTGGTTCAGGAGGGAGTCGATCTCCACCTTGGTCGGCCGCTGGAAGGGGTAGTCGGTCGAGAAGATCAGCCGGTCGGCAGAGGTGACGGACAGGGCATGCTGCAGAAGTGCCGGGTTCAGCATCCCGGACGCGGTGATATGGAAGTTCGACCGAACGTAGTCCGATACCGATCGCTGCAATCCGGCGATACGGGAGAGACTGTCGGCTCGGTCCAGCGAGAACAACAGCAACTCCCCCCAGTGTCCCAGCACGATCTGCAGATCCGGATGACGGTCGAACGTACCCCGCAGGATCAGGCGCAGGGCCGCCGTCGCGGCGTCCAGGTGCCAGCCCCACCCGAAGGTGGCGAGGGCGAGATCCGTCATGGGATCGAAGCCTCGGTACGAAGCGTCGCGCACAGCATCGGACGGCAGTTGGGGGTGGATGAACACCGGCTGGCCGATTTCGGAAGCGGCCGAGAAGAAGTCGTCGTAGGCGCGATCGTCGAGGAACAGGTCTCCTGCCCGGCCATAGACCATGGTGCCTACGTGCCCCATGCCCGCAGCTCTTTCAAGCTCGCCCGCGACGTCCTTCGGCGAAGACATGGGCAGGGTGGACAACGCTCGAAAGCGGGTCGGGTTGCGGGAGACGGCTCCAGCGGCCACGTCGTTCGCGGCGCGGCTCAGTCCCAGGGCTTTCCCAGGCGACAGCGGATGGGTTCCCGGCGGGGTGAGGGCGAGGACGGACAGGTCGATGCCTTGCGCGTCCATGGCTGTGATGCGGTCGGCCGCCAGGTCTTCCAAACGTTGCCGGTTGTCGCCCATCTCGTTGAAGGCGAGGCTTTCGTCGCTGTGCGGCATGGCGCGCAGCGCGGACGTCACGTCCGGCATGATCCAGTGTTCTTCGATCGCGATGAGCGGCATGGCCGTCGTCCTTTCGGTGTCCTGCGGAGGCGGTCACTGCAAGCGAAACCAGATGACGTCTGGATGGCCCCGGCGCGGACCGCCGGCCGGGGCGTTCTCGCCAGGCCGCCCTGCGTGAGAGCCGGTTGGTTTACCAGGGCACTGTCTGACCCGAGCGGTCCAGGTACGCCAGACCGGGGGTGCCGAGCCTGGACAGCAGGACGTCCACCAGTAGCGGGACGCTTTCCTCAACGGTGAACGGTGCGTCCGGTCCGCCCAGCGCGGTGCGAATCCAGCCTGGCGCCAGGAGAGCGAAGGCGCGCTCGCGCTGCGTCTCGGCCTGCCGGGCTGCGAAGCTGCGCATGAACATGTTCAGGGCCGCTTTGCTTCCGCGGTAGACCTCGCGGCCGGCGGTCGTGTTGTTCGTAATGCTGCCTTGTCCGGACGACATCGCGCCGATCAGTCCGGCGGGGGATACGAGGTCTTCGAGCGCTTCGATGACGCGCATGGGGCTGAGGGCATTGGTGACCATCACCTGGACGAAGTCCGACGTCGGAACCGTCCCGATCGGGGTCTGCTCGTTGTTGGTGGTGCCGGCGTTGACGAAGAGCAGGTCGAGCCGGCGGTGGGCGAGGCGTTCGTGCAGTGGCGCCAGGTGATCGGGCTCGTTGATGTCGAGGTGCTCGACGCTCACACGCCCGCCAGATCGGTCCGCGAGATCATGCAGGAGCGTTCGGGAAGTGGTGTCGCGGACTGTACCGATGACGCGCCATCCCCTGTCGAAAAATTCGGTCGCCATCGCATGGCCGAGGCCACGCGAGGCTCCGATGATGAGTGCGGTCGGGGTGTGCTGATCTGTCCCAGTCGACAGCATACGGCGTCATCTCCGTTCTTTCGCGGCGCGAACCCACTTCGTGCACCGGGATGCCGTGGTCAGCATGCCGCTGTGGCTCTTCAACGGTGCTTTGCAAGTCTGTTCGCCGCGCTGTTTCCGGAGCGAACCGAAGGGCCTCTTCTGTAGGATTCTCCTCATGCGAGGCATGGCAGTGTGTGAACCTGGCGATGTGCAGCCCGATGATGTGCGAATCATTCGCGCTCTGCAGATCGCCCCGCGGGCCTCGTTCGCCTCGATAGCGAATGCGCTCGGCCTCACGGAAGGCTCCGTCAACCGCCGCTACCGGCGCCTGCGCGCCGACGGCGTCGTCCGCGTCGCGGGCATGGTGAATCCAGGCGCCCTGGGACAGAGCAGGTGGCTGGTGCGACTGCGCTGCCGTCCAGGCAGCGTCTCAGCGATCGCCGACGCACTCGCCAAGCGTGACGATGTCAACTGGGTCGCCTTGAGCGCAGCCGGCTGCGAGATCACCTGCGCGACGCAGTCACGAACTCGTGAGCAGCGCGAAGACCTGCTCGGTCAACGGCTTCCGCGCACCGCAGCGGTACTCGACATCAATGCCTTCGCCATGCTCCGTCAATTCATGGGAGGCCGCGGCCACTACTGGGCCGCCCTGCAAGGCACTTTGTCTCCGGAGCAGGAAGCCATGCTGGGCAGTGAAGGTGCGCCCTTCACTGAGGCCCCAGTCGTCACCCGCGATCCTGTGCGCCTCACCGCAGAGGACGAGAAGATCCTCGGCTCTCTCGCTGCAGACGGTCGCGCCAGTCTCGTCGACCTCGCAGCCGCGGCGGATTCCACTCCAGGACGGGTATCACGCCGCCTGCACGCTTTGATCGAGCGTCGCGTCGTCCACATCGACGTCGAGATCGCCGCAGCCGCCCTGGGCTATCACGCTCGGGCGAACCTGTGGCTGCGAGTGCATCCGTCGGCAGTGAAGAACGTCGGACGCACGCTTGCGCAGGAGCCCGAGATCGCCTTCGCTGCGGCCGTATCCGGCCCCTACAACATCCATGCAGTCGCGCACTGCCGCGACCTCGACGAACTATTCGAGTTCACGACGGACCGCATCGGGTCCTTGGCCGGCCTGCAGAGCATGGAAGTCTCACCTGTGCTGCAACACGTCAAGCAGGCCGGCACGCTGCTGTCTGGCGACCGCCTCGTCGAGACACCACGAACCCGAGCGTGAACCTCGGCACGGTGTGCGGGAAACGGCAGCGTAGCGCTGCCGGGCACCCCGCCGCCGGGCCGGCGCTGGCGCCGATCGACTTGGGGAGCTCGACTCCCTTCCACGGCCCATCCCACGGCTGAGAAGCTCATCGGTCGCGGGGAGTAGGTCCTGCGCCTCAGGCGCGCTTCGCGCCTGCTTGGCTAGGGTCGGTCCCCATGGACACCACGGCAATCGTTCGTCGTCAAACAGCAGAGCGTACGCGTGACACTCTGGAGCGGCTCGTTACCGAGCGGGATGTATGGCTGTCGACGGCTCACCCTGATCACGGGCCGCACCAGGTACCGCTGTGGTACTTGTGGGATGGGCAAGCAGTGTGGATGTGCACCAGCGCCTCTTCCGCGACTGCGCGGAACGTCCGCAAAGAGCCGCGGGTGCGCCTGGCGCTACCAGACACCTTCGACGTGGTGCTCATCCAAGGTGAGGCGGAGTACTTCCCGGACCAAGAGGTGCCCGAAGACGCAGCGGAGGCGTTCGCCGGCAAGTTCGGGTGGGACCCACGCGTAGAAGAGGATTCTTTTCTGTACGTACGCGTGGTCCCGAAGACTGTGCGCGCGTGGCGCGGCGAGCCGGAACTACGCGGGAGAGTCATCATGCGCGACGGGACGTGGGGCGCCACGATGTAGCGCACGGCGATCTGGTCGGCGATTCCCGGGCTGCCAAGCAGACACTGGTCCTGACGGGAAGAGCAACGATCTAAATGTTCCCCCTTCACCAATACGGCAGCGGCTCCACCAATCCCAAGGACGCTGTCGAAAACCGGCACCACGTGGATACCCGGTGGGCTCCGGACGGATCTTCCGTGGCCTGAGCGCGCGGCGACGAGGCCCCGGGCGCCGGAGGCGCAGCCCTCGCTCACCTGCACGGACTGGGCGTGCCGCAGCTGGGCGGGCTGCTAGGTTGCTCCAGGCGAACACGCGTACGGAGGGAATGTTGTGATCGGGCTGGGAGCAATAGCGGGGATCGCGGTGGTGGAGCTCGGCATGGTGCTGACGCCGGGGCCAAACATGATCTATCTGGTCTCCCGCTCGATCGCCCAGGGCCGCCGGGCGGGGCTGATCTCGCTGGCCGGGGTGGCCCTCGGCTTCCTGGCCTACCTCTTCGCGGTGTCCGCCGGCATCGCCACCGTCTTCGCACTGGTGCCGGAAATCTACCTGGCGGTCAAGCTGGCCGGCGCTGGCTACCTGCTCTGGCTGGCCTGGAAGGCCGTACGACCGGGCGGCCGGTCCCCGGTCGCGCCCCAGGAGTTGGAGCAGGACGGTCCCCGCAAGCTCTTCCTGATGGGCTTGCTGACCTGTCTGCTCAATCCCAAGGTGGCCATCCTCTACATCTCGCTGCTTCCGCAGTTCGTCGACCCGGAACGCGGCCATGTGGGTCTGCAGGGACTGCTGCTCGGACTGACCCAGATCGCGGTGGGAGTCGCGGGCAACGCGTTCTTCATCGTGACGGCCGGCTCCGTCGCCGGGTTCTTCGCCCGGCACCCGCTCTGGCAGCGCCTGCACCGCTATGTGATGGGCACCGCCCTGGCAGGCTTCGCCGTCAAAATCGCCACCGAACGCACGGGCGCGGCGGTCGCGTGACCGATGGCAAGACAAGGCAACGACACGCGGAGCCTTTCTCGTTCGTAGCCTCTGGCACGGAAGCTGGTGCTGGAGCCGCGTGGTCGCACAGCTCGCCACACGCGGCGTCACGTCCGTGGCCGTCAACCTCGACGGACACGAACTGACGGCAGACAACCGAGCGCACCGTGGGGCCACCAGTACCCCACCGCCACCCACATCACTCGCCGTTCCGGGCACAGCCGACCGCCCATGAAGACCATGCGGTGTCCGCGGGCCGTGTCCGTGTACTCGCGGACCCGGTGGATCAGATTGCCCCGGAGTTCGAAGACGAAGCAGTAGTCGATGGCATAGTGGTTGCCGTTTGCGAGCGTCGCCGCCACGGTCACCTCCGCGACTCCCCACGCGCCGTCGGCATGGAAATGGTTGAAGGTGACGGCCAGGTCTCGCGCGAACAGGCGGGGAAAGTCCCCGGCGAAGAAGCGTGCGATCGCGTCCCTGCCCACCATGTGGTGGGTCGCGTTCAGGGCAATACTGGTCGCGTTCCCGGGAGGCGAAAGCCATTCGGCATCCGCAGTGAACACCGCGGCGATCTGTCCGCGGTCGCCGCTGGCAAGGGCCTGGAAGGCGTTCTGGAGTACGGCTTCGGTCATGAACCCACTGTCTCCGGCGGTCCGCACGGGCGTCTTGGACAAATGTTCCGGTCGACCGCCGCGTAGCATGTGGCCATGCGATCCACCGTGCAGGGGCCCGGCGCTGCGGCCGTGTGGGCCACCGCAAGTCCGTTGCTGCCCAGCCGCGTTGATGGTGTCACCATGGCCGGATTTCGCGGGCGGAGCGCCGGTCCGGTCGAGATGCCGGTGGTCCCTCACCCCGGCGTCACACTGGTCGTGGAGTTCGGCGACGGCTCGCTTGTGGTGGAAGATGCAGCCGGTCGGCAGCAGCGGGGAAGCCTCGTCGCCGGGCTCGTTTCCGGAGCGGTTCACATGCGGGGCGAGAACGTCGCGTGCGTGGAGGTCCGGCTCTCCCCGCTGGTTGCCCACGCCGTGCTGGGTATCTCACCAGTGACGCTGGACGGTTCGGCAGTCGCCCTGGACGACGTGTGGGGCCGGGAGGCCGGACGTATCCGGGAACAGCTGGGCGATGTCTCTTCGTGGGAAGACCGTTTCGCGTTGACGGACGCGCTGCTCGCCCGTCGGCGCCAGACGGGGCCAGGCGTACAGCCGGAGGTGGCCTGGGCCTGGGAGCGGATCGTCACCAGCTGCGGCCGGGTGCGGGTCGAGGACCTGGCCGTCGAAACCGGATGGAGTCGCAAACGCCTGTGGGGACGGTTCCGGTCGCAGATCGGTCTGCCGCCCAAGCGCGTTGCAAGACTGGTCCGCTTCCATCACGCCGCCCGCCGCCTGGCCTCGGGCCAGGCCGCAGCCCAGGTCGCGGCGGAATGCGGTTACGTCGACCAGTCTCATCTCCATCGGGAGGTCCTCGCGTTCACCGCGACGGCTCCCGCCAAGCTGGCCGGCGACCCGGGGCTCAAGGCCGACAGCACCGCCTGGCCGACACACGCCATCGGCGAGACACGCTGACTCCCCACCTCGCCGTACGCGCCCGGCGCGGCCGCAGCAATGGTGTGCTCACTACGCTGGCCGGTACGACCGGCAGAGAGAGGCTGCATTGAGCCAGTACTACGACATGGGCGACCAGACCCTGTGGAACCCGTCCAACGGAGCCTCCCGGCTATTCATGAGCCAGGTGAGCACCTATCAAGCCGAGCTGGGTCTGCCGTCCGGCATTGGTCCTATGCAGGCCGACGAGTGCCAGATCGACCCCGTCGCGTTCAAGGCGTTCGTCGATGCTCTGCTCGCGTGGCACCGGCGAACGAGTCACGCCGTCGTGGCTGCTCTGTCCCAGGGGTTCGTCGCCACGGTTCTGGTTCTCGCGGAGAGGGCGGGCATCGAGGTGAACTGGCAGCCAGCAGGCTACGCCGAAGGCGGCGGCCTCAGGGATGTTCAGGTCCCGGCGCCTCCGGGTTCCTCTGAGGGGGCTTGGGCAGCCACCCTGCAGCAGAAGTCACGCGAGTTGGACCGCTTCATGACGGCTTAAGACTGCATGGCGACCTAAGGCTGCATGACGGCCTGAGGCTGTCTGCCAATCTGCGCGAAGTGCTCGGCAGTCATCCCAAGCGGTTACGGCATTGAGCTCGTGTTCGAGGTGCTGAGCGAACCGGCGGAGGCTGGGCAGGTCCGTGGTGGCGGTGGTCGGCGAGTGCGTCGAGATCAGGGCAGCTGACCAGGACAGCCTTGAGGTGAAGGTGGTCGCCACCAGGCAGGACATCGGAGGGCCCGGCGGGGGTCGCACCGGTCGCGGCGGGACCACTGGGCCTTCGTGCGCTGTACGGGGACGACCGCGGCCTGGGTCGTTATGGCGAGCCGGCCGTCTGTGTCACCCACCTGGCGGCTCACATGTGGCCGCGCCCGGGGGCTGGGCATAACGTCGTGGCCAGCAAGAAAAGCGGGGCTTTGATGTCTGTCCTGACCACTTCGGCCGACAGTGACTGGCCACTGCAGCTCTTTCGGCGGGCGTCGGTGGCCATACCGGCGTATGCGATCTTTCTGCGCAGCCAGGACTGTGACCCAGCATTGGTGGTGGAAGCTGCCGATTTCGGTCGCGTCCCGGTCACGACCAAGGAGAACTACCTGCGGTCGGCTCCGCTGGCCGATCTGATGTGGCACGGCAGTCTTGGCGGTACCCGCTTGGTGGCGTCCAGTTCGGGGTCGAGCGGCACCCCGTTCTACTGGCCCCAGGACGAGGACAGCCTGCGGGAAGCCGCCCATCTCAACGCGCGTGTGTTTGATGCGTTCGACTGCCGTTCCCGATCAACCCTGTGCGTCATCTCCTTCTTCATGGGCACGCACGTGGCTGGCACCTCTCAGCTTGAGGCAGCGCTGCGTTTGGCCCAACAGGGCTACCGGCTCACAGCGGTCTGCCCGGGCATCGACGTCGAGGAGAACGTGAGGATCCTGCGGGACGTCGCTCCCGGTTTCGACCAGACAGTGGTCATGGGCTACCCACCCCTCGTCAAGGATGTCCTGGCCGCTGCCTCCGCCGCCGACGTGCCTCTGGAGCCGCTCGGGCTCCGTCTGGTGTTCTCGGGTGAGAGCTTTTCCGAAAGCTGGCGCGACAGTGTTCACCAGGCAGTAGGCGCCACTGATCCCCTCAGCAGTTCCCTGGGTATCTACGGCTCGGCAGACACCGGGATCATAGGCGTCGAATCGCCGCTGACCATACATGCCCGGCGCGCCGCGGCGAGGGACCCGCAGTTGTGCGAGGCGCTGTTCCCCGACGCCGGTGTACTGCCCGCGCTCGTGGAGTTCGACCCGCGGTACCGCCATATCGAGGACGTCAACGGGGACCTCGTCCTCAGTACAGGCAGCGGTCTGCCGTTGATCCGCTATCGCATCGGTGACGCGGGCCGGGTGCTGTCGATGGCGTCGCTGTCCGAGGCGATGGCTCAGTGTGGTCACGACGTGCCCGCGCAGCTTGCCGGGCGCTCGACAGGGCACTTCGTCGCGCTGTACGGGCGCATGGATGTCGTATGCACCTTCTACGCGATCAACATCTACCCGGACAACATCAAAGGGGCGCTGGAGCGGCCCGACTTGGTGTTCAGAACATCAGGAAGGTTCGTCCTCGGCAAGGAGGCCGCGGAAAGCGGCGGGCAGTTCCTGCGGCTGCGGGTGGAGCTGGCGCCGGGCACCGTGCCGAGCCCACCGCTGCGGCTACGCATCCAGCAGGCTGTCGGTGAATCGCTGCGGGCGACCAATGCGGAATACCGGAAGTTGGAGGAAGCGATGCCTGGCCGGTGCCTCCTGGACGTGGTTGCGCTTCCGCACGGCGATCCGGTCTTCGTGCGCACAGGCAAGGGCCGGCGGGTCGTCCCGTGAGACGCCACTCCCTGCGGTCGTCGGCCGGCGTTTGTCTGTACGACATGTCGCGCCGCCGGGACGTCGCGGCCTTTGCGGAGTTGCGGGCCTGTGGGGAACCGCTGCACGAAGTGGATACTCTCCCCGACATCATCGAGGAGCTCTTCCGCGTCGAGTTCCCCTTCCTCGCCGTCGACTCCCCGCATTACCAGGTCACCTACCGACGCTACCTGGCCTCCAAGTGGAACGACGGCGACCTGCGCCGTGCCGGCGTGTGGGCCTACTTCCCGTGGCGGCACACCGCCGTCCACCTGCCGGACGAGATGACGTACTTGCGGCTGCGCACTGCACGCAACCGCGACCTGATCACACACCAGGAACAACAGCGTTATCACGCCGCCCAGGTGGGGGTGGCCGGACTGAGCGTGGGCATGTCTGCGGTCATGACACTGGTCGGTACGGGAGGCGCGAGCCGACTGCGCATCGCCGACCCGGACACCCTCGCACTCACGAATCTCAACCGGGTGACGGCCTCGGTATGCCACCTCGGCCTGCCCAAGACCGCGATCTGCGCCGAGCGTGTATGGGAACTCAACCCTTTCCAGCACATCGAGGTGTTCAACGGCCTGTCGGAACGGACCGCCGAGGACTTCTTCGGCCGCGGCGCCAACGGCCTTGACCTGCTCATCGAGGAGACGGACGACCTGCGCGTGAAAGCCTTCGCGCGCTTTGCCGCACGCTCCCGGAAGGTGCCGGTGGTCATGGCGACCGACAACGGGGACAACGTACTCGTGGACGTGGAACGCTACGACCTGGAACCGGAACGGCCGTTGTTTCACGGAGCGGTGGACCAAGACCGGCTACGCCGGCTGCCGGAGCAGCTCACGGATGCCGAACGCATCACTCTGGCCGACGCATTGGTAGGGTCAGAGGTGACCGCACGGATGAAATTGTCGCTGCTGCAAGTGGGCACGCGCCTCGTCAGTTGGCCGCAACTCGGCACGGCAGCCGGCCTCGCCGGGGCCGCGCTGGCCTACACGGCCCGGCGAATCCTCACCGGCCACCCCATGCCATCCGGCCGGTACGCGGTGGATCTGGACGCGGTCCTGGACGTCGGCCACCATGCCCCGCAAGCGGTGGCCGAGCGCGAACGCGTCGACGCCGAGTACACGGCAAGTATGCGGGCGCTGTTCGGGGACGCGCCGTGACGGAGGAGCCGGGCCGGTATCCCGCAGACGGGCCCCTGCGGGACAAGGTGCGCTTCCTGGTTCAGGTTGCGGGCCGCGCCCCTTCGGCCCACAACGCGCAGCCATGGGCCTGCAAGCTCACCGGGCACGAACTCCACGTCGGCCGTCATGACGCCTATGCGCTGGACGCCGGCGACCCGACCCGGCGCCAGACAGCGCTTTCCCTCGCCATGTTCATCGAGGCGTTCGTCGTGGCGGCGCACCGCTGGGGCATTCACGCCCGTGTGACGCGCACGGCACAGGTACCAGGCGACCACACGTTGGCCGTACTGCATCTCACCGAATGCACCCCGGCCGGGGACTCCCCCTTGTACCGGGCCATCTGGCAACGACACACCGAACGAGGGCCCTACGCACCGCTGACCAAGCCTTCTTGGCTGCACTCCACTGCCCTGCCGCACACTGGAGCCGATACCCAGCTCTTCCCGATCACCGACCGGAAGGCGGTGGACAGGATCGGCGCGCTCGCGGGCACCGGCCTCGCCACCGCGCTGTCCCTGCCCTCCCTGCGCCGAGAGCTCGCCGGGCTGGTGCACTGGCACGGGGAGCCGGCCCTCAACGGGATGGCTGCGGAAGCCCTTCTCCCCGGCACCGAACGGCACGACATGCCGGCCACCGAGTGGTTCTTGGAACATGCGGATCCCACTCAGGCGGCTGAGGCTGTGCGCACCGTCTATGCGACAGCACCGGGACTGGTCGTGGTCGTCGCAACGAGGGCCGACGATCCGATGGCCTGGTGCGACGCGGGCCGCGCCGCATACCGCGTTCTGCTGCGCGCGGCAGCCGAGGGGCTGGCGCACGACATTCAGGCCGGGCCAGTCGAAGTACCCGCTTTGGCAGTGCGGCTCGCGACCGAGCTGGAATCCGGATGGCGACCACAGGTCCTCCTACGGATCGGGCACCCCCTCGCCCCTCAGCACATTCACTCCGTACGCAGAGCCGTCACGCTGGACTGACCGCATCACCTGCCCGCTCCTGACTGCCAAGAGGGGGCGTGACGTCAGCGGAAGACGATCAGTTGTGTGCTTGCCAATTCGGCGTACAGGGAGTCGCGTGCCATCAGTTCGGCGTGGGTTCCGCATGCCCGTACGCGGCCGCTTTCCATGACCAGGATGCGGTCGGCGGTGGTCACGGTGGACAGGCGGTGCGCGACGACCAGGACGGTGGTGCGGCGTGCGGTGTCCGTGATGGTCTCACGCAGGGCGGCCTCGTTGGCCGCGTCGAGCTGAGAGGTGGCCTCGTCCAGGAGGAGCAGCCGAGGCCGTCGGAGCAAGGCACGCGCGATCGCCACCCGCTGCCGTTCACCGCCGGACAGCCGGCTGCCGCGGTGGCCGACCTGGGTGTCCAGACCGTGCGGCAGGCGTCCTGTCACGGTGTCGAGCCGGGCCAGGCGCAGCACCTGGGCGAGCTGCTCGTCCGTGGCGTCGGCTGCGCCCAGCGTCAGGTTGTCGCGCAAGGTTCCGGCGAGGACGGTCGGGTCCTGTTCGACGTAGCCGATGGCCGCGCGGAGCTCGGCGAGAGGCCATCGGCGTACGCTCCTGCCGTCCAGCAGTACGTGGCCGGCGTCCGGTTCGTAGAAGCGCTCGATGAGGGCGAAGACGGTGGTCTTGCCCGCGCCGGACGGCCCGACGATCGCGGTCACTCCGCCGGCGGGGACGGTGAAGGAGACCTGGCGGTGGACTGGGGGCAGACCCGGGCGGTAGGCGAAGTGCACCTGTTGGAAGGCCACGGTGGCGGGGTGCCGGTGTCGCTCGTGAGGTCCGGGAGACGGGTCCGGGGCCGCCTTCTCCCTACCGTCTTCCAGACAATCCGGTTCCGGGCTGCCCGCCTCCTCGACCTCCAACGCCTCGGCTTCCCGGATACGTATGGCCGCGGCTGCGCCGATCTGCAACTGCCCTACTCCTTCGACCAGTTGCCCGATCCTGGGAGCGAGCGCGAAGAGGTAGAGCAGGAAGGCGACAAGGGTGGAGACGCCGATGGAGCCGGAGGTCACGCGCGCGCCGCCGACGCCGAGCACCGCCAGGAAACAGGCTTGGAGGACGACGGCCGACAGGGTGGTGGACACCGCCTCCCACGCCGCTGCGCGGACGCCCGTGTGGCGGGCGTACTCGGCCGCACGGTGCAGCGCCGCGGTCTCCCGCTGTTCGGCGCCCGCAGCCTTGACGGTGCGCAGGGCACCCAGCGTCCGTTCGAGGCCAGCCCCCATGCGGCCGACGGCTTCCTGAGTGTGCCGGGTGGCCCGGCCGATGTGCGGGGTCACCACGAGGACGACGAGGCCGACGAACGCGATCACGGTGAGGGTGACGCCGAGCAGGACAACGTCCAGCAGCCCCATCATCACGACGGTCGCCACGGTGATCAGTGTGCCGGTGACCGCGGCTGACGCGGCCTGGGGAGCGGTACGCCGCAACAGTGCGGTGTCGGAGGTGACGCGCGCGATCAGATCACCCGGCTCGGTGTGTTCGATCACCGGTACGCGCAGGCGTGGCAGACGGTGGGTCAGCCTACGCCGGGCGGAGCAGACGACGGACTCGGCGGAGCAGTCGAGCACGTAGTGGCCGAGGCCCGCGAGCAGCCCGCCGACCAGCACCAATGTGCTGAGGAGCACTACGGAGCCAACCGCCGGCTGACCTTGGCCGACGGAGTCCATCACGCGCTTGGCCGCCATCGGCTGCGCCAGCCCCAGGAGGCTGCCCAGCAGACCGAGCGCGATCCCGGCGAGCAGGCGTCCGCGTTGCGGCCGGACGAGGCCGGCGAGAGCCCGCAGGCCGGACCATGCAGGGCTGGGGACGACACGGCCGGACGACTGTTCCGGTGGGGGCGCCTGGTCGTCGGTAGAGGCGATTTCAGCCGGGGGTGCCGAGGTCACAGCCTCACTCCACGACGAAGAAGCGCTGGAAGTAGGAGGCCGGTACGTTCTCACCGACGAGTTCTCCCTCCGCTTCCACCCAGGCATGTGCGGCGAACGGCGGGCGGGCGCGAACTCCTACACACCAGGCAGGCCACTGCCCGTGAAGACGGCACAGCAGCACCGTGGCCAGGGACCGGGGCAGACATCCCTTACTCCCCCCGGCGGCCAGGCTCACGGCCAGCACCGTTTGCCGGGCACAGGCGGCCTCGGCCAGCGTGGCGGGCTTCGCCCCGCGCCGCAACCAGCCCAGGACGACGCGGATACGGCCAGGTGGCAGCGTGGAAAGTACATGGGCGCAGCCCACCGCCACCCGAGCCGTGAGGCGGCGGGCCAAGGGGACGGAGCGAGGACGGTAGGGGATCGCTTCCGACGTCGACATGGCGTTCCTCTTCCCTGGGGCCAGGTGTCTGACTGGCGCGGCGGCTACGGTGCGATGAGGCCCGCGGAACGCAGGTCGTCGATGATGCGGATGACGTCTTGAGTGGCCAGGTCGGTGTCGACGCCCTCGTAGTGTCCGGTCAGTGTCTCCACCGCCTGGTCGATGCCGCGGCCGTCCAGCAGGGTCTGGAGGACGTCTGCCGCCGTGGGGTTGAGGGTCCAGTACTCGGCGCTCTTCTGGTCGAGCAGCGCCATGCCGTACTCGGTCTCGGTGAGCAGAACACCGGGTTTCAACGTGTACATCGCCGTCACCTCTCCTGTTCGGTCAGGGGCCGGGCCGGTGCCGCCGTCATTTCGCGGGAGCGCAGCCACACCTCACAGGCAACGGTCGGGTGCAGCAGGTAGCTCTCCGTCTCCGCAGACAGCGAGCGGCGGCACCACTCCCGCAGGGCGTCCACGTCGATCAGGCCGAGCCGGCCCAACCGGGATTCCTCGCAGAGCGCCAGCAACCGGCTGCGGTGGCGCCGCAGCCCGGTCTCTTCCTCGAATGTGGCGTTGGCCTTGGTGCCGCGCGTGCGGACGGCTTCGGGCACGATGCCGCGCGTGGCCTCGACGATCAGCGGCTTGTAACGCCAAGGGCTGATCCGGTCCGGTGTTCGGACCGCGAGGCACGCTTCGACGACGCGATCGTCGTAGTACGGGGCCGCCACGGTGATCCCCAGGGGTGCGGCCATCTGCCCGATGTGCCGGGTCCACTGGGAGATGCCGTCCATCGCGGCCAGTTCCCGGTGCTCGCCATGGTCCCTGCCCCGCGGTTCGGCATTCGGCAGACACGCGAGCAGCGACTCGCGGGCTGCCGCGACGGCTTCGGCCGTGGCCCACGGCGGCATCCGAGGCGGTACGGACCAGTCGAGCAGCGGCTCGTCCGCGGCGGCCGCCGGCCCGGTCAGGTCACGGGCGACCCGGGCGAGCCAGGCACGGTAGGAGCGGCGGTCCACTAGTTGGCGGAGCACCTTGTGCCGGGGCCACTGGTACTTGGCTGCGTACCCGCGTACGTCCCGCAGCGCGTGGAAAGGGTGAGCGGCTATCGAGGCGGGCAGGCGGGCAGGTGTCCCGGCCAGGAGTTCGTCGCCTCCCAGCCCGGTCAGGTGCAGGCCGGACCCCCGGGCGGCCGCCAGGTTCACGATGTGCATACGGCGGTTGCGGTCGACCGTGAGCATGCTGGGCGTATCCAGGATGTCCCGGAGCGTATCGATACCGTCGAACGTCAGGGCCGTGTCCTGGGCGGGTACGACGTGGTGCTCGACCGACCCCAGGGCTCGGACGGTCTGCCGCGCCCAGTGCACGTCGTCACCGAGTTCGTCATGGAGGGCGGCGGTGTACGCGACGACCTCCGCCTCCCCGCGCGCCGCGGCGCAGCACACGGCGGTGGAGTCCAGGCCGCCCAGGTCCGTCGTCACCAGGTCGCGTCCCCGCGTGCGCACATCGACGGCGGCCGTCAGCACCTCGCGCAGGCGCCCGGCCCCCTCCGCCAACGGGACGTCGGGGTCGGGCGGTGACCACCACCGGCGCGACCGCGCCCGTCCGTCGGCATCAAGACTCAGGCAATGGCCGCCGCGCAGAGCGTGAACGCCCCGCCACTGCGGTGATCCCGACAGAGGATGCGGCACGCCCAAGGTGAGCAACTCCAAGGCGAGACGGCACTCGTCCAGCTCCGCACCGACCAACTCGGCGAGTACGTCGGCCCGGTCGGACACGACACTCACCCGGTCGGACGGAGCAATTATCCGGGTGGACGCGACACTCACCCGGGTGGGCGCCGGAGGCGTGGCGTCGGCGTAGAACACCCGCCGCAGGTCGACGACTCCACCCTGCACCCGAACCCGTCCACCTGAACTGGCCACGAGGTGGAAGCTGCCTGCCCACGTCGCACTGTGTCGGTCCAGAGCCGTCAGCGACGCGGTGGCTGCTGCCGCGGCGGCGCGCCTGGCTTCCCGAGGAGTGACGGAGTGCTCACCGAGCACAGCGACGCGGGTACTGCCGTGCACTCCCACGACGACCGACTCCGCTGCCCACCGGCCCACCAGCCAAGGTCTGCCGGACGCATGGCGCAGGCTGTGCGATGCGTAGGAAAGCGCCTTCGCGGCGACCGTGGTGGCCGCGTCGGTGTCGGGCAGGACGACGAACCAGCTGGACAGGGCCGACAAAGACAAGGACTCTTCCACGGCTACGGCCTCCGGTCGGAATGGAACTTCGGTCGGAGAGGAAAATCGGTCGGAGGGGAACTTCGGAAGCGGGTGGGGACACCAGCGGACGGGCCCGGTCGGCCCAGCCGCAGACCGGGCCGGCGCAGGAGCCGGCCCGGTCCGAGGCACGGTACGGATCCGCTCAACGGCTCCGCTCAACGGTTCCGCACCGGTCGCGTCAGAGGAGTTGCTTGCCGCCGAGAACGTCCTTGGGGCCGGTGTTCTTGACGCCCGTCACCTTACGGAAGCCGCCGACCTTGGTGAGTGTGGGGCGCTCGTACGTCATGGTCGCACTCCTTTTCCCTTGGAATAACGCGGATCACGGGACCGGGCCGACGAAATGCGAAAACATTTGCGTCTTCGCTCCCGCGAGCGGTTGTCGCCGCGCCGCAACCGTAGGAGCGATCAGAGCATCATCACAATGATTCGCTCATGGCGAGGTGCAGTACGCCGGGGGCGTGTATTCCGCTTGCCATAGCGCGGTGTGATACCACGCGCTCCCCAGTTGTGCCACGGGCGGGGGTTGCGGAACTGGCGAAGGTTTTGTCCAGTGTTTCCTAGCGCCGGGAGCTGCTGCCGGGGTGCGTGCCGGCCCGCGAACCGGAGCCGACGCGCTGGCGCAGGGCGGTGTACGAAAGTCTCACCTGACGGCGGTATTGCGGGTGATCGTCGAACCCGCCCGGTTTCAGCATCGAGGCAGAGAAGGCGAGAAGGCCGTCGAAGAAGCGCCGTAATTTCCCACTGGCGAACGGCTTGCTCACGGGCAAGGCGCGGCGCGGGCAGGCCATCTCGGAGGGGATCCGTACAGGTAAGGGCCAACGCAGCGGGCGCTCCGATGCCGAGGGCCTGTCCTACGCGCCCGGAGATGAACGCGCGTACTGAAATGGAACTGGCATCCGCAGAGCCGGGCATTGCGGTGCGCCCGTGTTGCAGTCTGGCCTTGTGTAGCCAATAGCGCGCGGCGCGGGACAGGGGTGAGGAATCAGGAAAACCATGTCGAGCACCCGCTGTAGTCGGCAGGATGAGGACATGGGCCATGAGCATATGAGTCGGGGCCGGATGCGGCCGATCGCGGTGAGGCATCCGGAGGACCCGGTGGAGGCGGTCATGGAGGCCGACGCACTCGACGCCGCACTGGGTACCGCGACGATACTCGTACGAGGCCCGCTGTTCGGAGTGGTCGCACAGGACGCCGGGCAGGCACCGCAGTGGCGGGTGGTGACCGCGGTGGAAGCCGGCTGTCCGCAGCAGGCCCGGGACAGCCTCAACTCCTTCCTGTGGTACCGGGCGAAGGACGAAGCCCAGGACCGCGAGGAACGGCGCGCCCTGTTGGCGGCGGTCGCCCGGCTGGAGACCGAATGCGTCGACAACCTCACCGTACTCGGCACCCGCTACCGGATCGTGCGCGCCGAGGAGTACGCGGGCATGGGGCCCGGCGGCATCGAGCAACCCCGCCCGACCGACCCTGAACCCGCCGTGCCCGACTGGAGCCGCAGCGCCAAGGAGACATTCGACGACGGCTTGGTTCTGGACCCGGAGGCGCCGGTCACACCAACCCAGGCAGCGGAGCGACTGGCGTTGCGCAGCCTGGCCTATATCGGCGACCGGTTCCCCGAATCCGTACGCACTGACTCCCATCGGGCGGTGGAGACCCATCCCGACGTCATGCTGCTGCCCACGACTTTCAGAACCGTGGAGAAAAGCGGCCCCGGCTGGCAAACAGGCGGGGGTTTGCATGCCAGTGCCCACGGAGCCCGCAGGTCGCTGGATTTTGCCCTGACCTGGCTCCAGCCACGCCTGCGCGGACTCATTCCCATGGATGCCGACGGCAGGGACGTCGACGCCCGTACGGTGGCTGCCGAGGGCACCGACCCCGCGGCCGGAGAACTGGCCGAGTACGCCCAGGCCGCCGACCGGCTCCGGTCCGAGCACGCCAACCAGGTCGAGGTCCGCGGCACCGTGCACCGGATCTGCCGCGTTCGCCGGCTGCTGCGCTGGGGCCCTGACGGGCCCGAAGGCCCACGCCCGTCCGACACCAACAGCCAGACACCGTGCCAGATGCACCCGCGCCTCGACGAGGACGGCAAGATTCACTACGACTAGAAGAACGCATACACCCCGCCCCGTCCGGGGGGGCAACTCGTTGCCGAGTCAATAGCGTGAGTCGTCGGGTTGGCCAACCGGCGACTCACGCGCAGTAGGTTGCACCGACCGAGGTCAGTACAGGATCAGGCCGCCAACGCATCCGGGCATCACCCTCGGGACCACACCCAGCAAACGCTCAACCACCACCTCGCAGCCGTTCTCCTCAGCGAACTTACGGATCACACGAATCTCCACGTCGTACGGATCCTCCGCGTGCCGCACTCACGTCGCCCAGCGCGAACGGGCTCAACCTCGGGGGCTGTCAGCGTGCCTGGCCGGTGACCTCTTGGGTACCGAGGACGGCGAGCAGGGCGAGGAGGTCGGCGCTGTCAGTGCCGACTGCGGGGGTGAACCAGAGCAGCCGCTGCCGGCCGTCCTCACTGAACAAGTTCAGGCAGTTGACCTCGACCAGGCCGAGTGTGGGGTGGTTGAGGCGTTTGCGGTCGCCGCGCCGGAACGCCACATCGTGGTCGGCCCACAGGGCGGCGAACTCGCGGGACGCGCCGAGCAGCGCGCTGATCATCGAGCTGGCTTCGGTGTCTTTGGCATCCCGCCTGGCGGCGGCCGCCCGCAGGTCGGCGACGAAGGACCGGGACTGGCCCGCATGGTCGGCTTCGGGGTACAACCGCCGGGCATCGGGTTCGGTGAACCACCGGTATATGAAGCTGGCGCGGGCGCCCTGCAGGCCGGAGTGGTCTCCGAGCAGCGCCACCGCCAGCGGGTTCTGTACGAGGGTGACGTGCAGGTCGGTGATGACCTGTGCGGGTGTCGACGTCAGGCGGGTGAGCAGATCGAACATGCCGGGGTGGACGTGCGAGGCGGGCCCGCCGGGCGCAGGCACCGGGCGGTCGGCCAGGCGGTAGAGGTAGTCGCGCTCGTCAGCGGTCAGGCGCAGGGCCCGTGCCAGTGCGGCGATCATCTGCTCGGAGGGCTGGGATCCGGCGCCGCGTTCGAGTTCGTTGTAGTAGTCCACCGATGCGCCGGCGAGCTGGGCGACCTCATCGCGGCGCAGCCCCGGCACCCGGCGGCGAGGCCCGTGCGGAAGCCCCACGTCCGCCGGGCGGATGCGTGCACGCCGCGAGCGCAGGAACGCCCCCAGCTCGGTGTATCTCACAGAACCCATGCCTGCCATTCTGCGTCCGGCCGGGCTACCGACCCAGGGGATGACATCCCCTGGTTCCGCCGACCGGCGCCGCGCATCGTGGAGGACATGACTTCGAACCACCCATCCCCACTCCCACTCCCACCTCCGCTCCCAGTCCTTTCCCCGCTTCCACTCCCAGTCCTTCTCCCACTCCCACTCCCGACCCTTCTTCCACTCGAAGCCCTTCTCCGGCGTCCGGGCGGGTTGCCGTCGTCACCGGCGGTTCACGCGGCATCGGCCGGGCGGTCTCCCTCCAGCTCGCCCTGGACGGCCTGACCGTCGTGGTGAACTACACCCGCGACGCGGCTGCGGCCGAGGAGACCGTGGCGGCGATCACCTCCGCAGGCGGGCGGGCGGTCTGCGTGCAGGCGGACGTGGCGGACGAGCACGCGGTGGCCGCCTTGTTCGACCGGGCGGAGCAGGAGTTCGGCGGCGTGGATGCCGTAGTGAACTGCGCCGGACGACTCGCTCTGTCGCCGATCGCCGACCTCGACCTGGCAGAGCTCGACGCCGTGCACCGTACCAACATCCGTGGCGCCTTCGTCGTCGCTCAGCAGGCCGCCCGGCGACTGCGCGCGGGCGGCTCATTCGTGGGGTTCTCGACCTCCGTGGTCGGCACCCAGTTCCCTGCTTACGGCGCATACGCGGCGAGCAAGGCGGCCGTCGAGTCGCTCACGCTGATCCTCGCCCGCGAGCTGCGCGGGCGGGACATCACCGTGAACACCGTCGCCCCCGGCCCCACAGGCACGGACCTGTTCCTCGAAGGCAAGACGCCCGCGCAGATCGACCAGCTCGCCAAGGCCCCGCCCCTGGAGCGGCTGGGCTCCCCGGAAGACATCGCCCAGGTGGTCGCCTTCCTCACCAGCCCGGCGGGGCACTGGGTGAATGGCCAGGTCCTGCGGGCCAACGGCGGCCTGGTGTGAGAACGCAGCCCAACATCGTGGCGATCACCGGCCCCTCCAACGGCTTCGGGAACCTCACCGTACGGGCCCTGGCAATGCACCGAGCAGCATCTTCCCTCCCGGGCACGATGTCACGGGGATGGCCTACAACATCGTCCGGGTAACCCCCCTTCCCCGACAGGCGCTTCCACACCACGGAAGAAACTCACGCAAGAAACCCACGCAAGAAACCCGCACAAGGAGAAACACTCATGCCTTTCGCCCACTTCAAGGTCCCCGCTGGCACTGTCACCGCCGAGGACAAGAAGAAGATTGTCGAGCGCACCACCGACCTGTACGCGGAGATTTACGGCGAGCGGGCTCGCCCCACCACCGTCGTACTGGTCGACGAGGTCGCCGACGGCGGCTGGGGCGTCGCCGGCAACGTCCTGACCGCCGCCATGCTCAACGGCGACGCCTGACCGCCGCCCTCACCCAGCGCTGATCGCGCGTCTGCTAGGAGCGCAGGCCGTAGTCGGACTTGAGTTCCTCAGGAATGGCGTACTGCATCACCCGACCGCGGGTGAGAGGCGAGTTCGGTCGCCACCGAAGACACGCCCTGAAATTCCCCTACCAGGGGCCGGAGCACTCATAGCATCGGCCGGAGCCTGTCCATTCACCGCCGCCCGTCTCACGATGACCATCCAGAGAGGATCGCCTGTGCATCGTTGGCTTTCCGAAGGCCGTCGAACGGCGGTGGGGATGGTTATCGCGGTGTGCGCGGCAGTTGTCCTCCCCAACGACAGCGTGGTGCGGATCTCGGCGATAGATGTCGGCGTGCTCGTACTTTTCGCCTACCTGCTCCCCTACCTCGCAATCACCTTGACCGTCTTCGTGAACGTCGCTCCGGAACAAGTCCGCTCCTGGGCGCACCGCGAAGCTCGCGGCACGTTCATGCAGCGCTACGTACTCGGTACCGCGCCCGGGCCGGGCGTGTCGCTTTTCATCGCGGCTGCCGCGCTGATGGTGGCGGTGGTGTGGCTTCCCGGTCACGTCAGTTCCGCGTTCTCCGCCCTTCCGCGCACGCTGGTGGCTCTCGCTCTTGTCGTCGTCGCCTGGATCTGCGTGGTGGTGGCTTTCGCGGTCACCTTCCAAGCCGACAACCTCGTAGAGAACGAGCAGGCTCTCGACTTCCCCGGCGGGAGTCCCCCGGCCTGGGCCGATTACGTCTACTTCGCCTTGTCGGCGATGACGACGTTCGGCACCACCGACGTCGACGTGATCTCGCGGGAAATGCGCCGGACGGTGGCGGCGAACACGGTCATCGCCTTCGTCTTCAACACCGTCACGGTGGCCAGCCTGGTATCCGCGCTGGGCAGTAGCTAGAACTCCGGTTCGGGTTCGACTGCCCCCTTCGCTTTCGCACCCGACCATATGATTGGCGTAACAAGCAAAGGGCCGCGATCAGTTGTGTCATGAGGCGTTGTAGTTCCAGGTGGCGGTGACGCGACAGGTCCAGCTCCGCAGAACGCCTGACTACGAATCGTGATGGGATTGCGCCGGCAACGGGCGTCATCCATTCGCAGCGCCCCGCCCGGAACGAGCCGACGCTGTTGGCGAATTCGGGGGCGCGCGTGACGTCGGCCTCCAAGACCCGGTTGTGGTCTTGAAGGCCGACGTTGTCGTATGGGGTGGGTGCGGGTGTCGATGCAGCCGAGCGGGCCGGGCGAGATCCCGGCGGAGACAGTGCGGGTGGCGCGGGCCGCGTTCCCGAAGGGGAGCCTGGCGATCCGGGCCCGGGACGAGCTGGGTGTGCTGTTCACCGACGCGCAGTTCGCGGATCTGTTCCCGGCGCGGGGAAAACCCGCCTGGTCGCCGGGCCGACTGGCACTCGTGCTGGTGTTGCAGTTCGTGGAGGGGCTGACCGACCGGCAGGCTGCGGAGGCGGTGCGGGCAAGGATTGACTTCAAGTACGCGCTCGGGCTGGAACTTGATGATCCGGGCTTCGATTTTTCGGTCCTGTCGGAGTTCCGAGACCGTCTGATCGAGGCTGAGGCCGGGCGGCGGGTTCTGGATGGGATCTTGGCCGCGGCCCGGGAGAAACGGCTGCTCAAGAGCGCGGGCCGGGCCCGCACCGACTCCACGCACGTGCTGTCCGCGGCCCGTGAGCTGTGCTGGCTGGAGAAGGTCGCAGAGACACTGCGGTCGGCATTGAACGCGCTGGCCAAGGCGGCCCCCGGCTGGCTGGTTGACATCGCTGAGCCGGACTGGTTCAAGCACTACTCGACGAGGGCCGAGGACTCCCGGTTTCCCCAGGCCCGCACGAAGCGGGACGAGGTGGGCCTGCGGATCGGCAGGGACGGGACGCGGCTGCTTGAGGCCGTTCTCTCACCGGCGGCGCCCGAAGCTCTCGGGATCTGCCGGAGGTCGAGATCCTGCGGCAGATGTGGGTTCAGGACTTCCACCTGGTCGACGGCGAGGTGATGCGCCGGGGCCCAAAAGACCGGCCGCCGGGGGCGATGCGCCTGGTCACTCCCTATGACATCGAAGCGCGTGACAGCGTCAAACGCGACACCCTCTGGCACGGTTACAAGGTCCATCTCACCGAGACTTGCGAGCCGGACGCCCCGAACCTGATCACAAACGTGGTCACCACCGCCGCCACCGTCTCCGACGACCGAATGGCGGCAGTCGTCCAGGCAGGGTTGGCCGAGCGGGGCCTGCTTCCGCGCGAGCACTGGGTCGACACCGGATACGCCAACGCCGCAGCCATGACGGACGCCCGTGATCACGGCGTCGCACTGCACGGACCGCTCAAGTCGGTGACCAACTCACAGGCCCGAACAAGAGCCGCCTACGGCCAGGACGCCTTCACCGTCGACTGGGACAACCAACGTGTGACCTGCCCCAACGGGCGCACCAGCACCAGCTGGCGGGAAGACCGCTCCCAGCACGGTCTCGCGGTGGTCCGGGCTCAGTTCCCCGTGCGTGACTGCCGGCCATGTCCCGTCGTGCACGACTGCGTCCCGGCCCTGAAGGCCAAGGGCCGGGCCATCACCCTGCGGCCGAAGCAGGCCCACCAGGAACTCCAGCAGGCCCGCGCCCTACAGCAGACCGAAGAGTGGAAGGAGCGCTACAAGATCCGCGCCGGGGTCGAAGGCACCTTCTCCCAGGGCGTGAACCGCTGCGGCCTTCGCAGATCCCGCTACCGGGGTTTGCCCAAGACCAGCCTCCAGCACCAGCTCATTGGCGCTGCGATCAATCTCGCCCGCATCGACGCTCACCTCACCGACACACCACGAGCCTCCACGCGCACCAGCCACTTCGCAGCGCTCGGCCCCGCCGAGCCGATGCTCAGCGGGGCCGAGTAGCGCCGCCCCCGAATTCGCCAACAGCGTCGGAACGAGCCGGACGGGGCGCCGTACTGCCGTGCGCGTCATGCCGCCCGGCTCATGCGAAGAAGTTCCAGTTCCCTTCGATCGGCAGCGGGTAGCCGTTGTCTGTCCGGTCGCTGACCAGGTCGTACCGGACGTACTGGTCGTCCTTGAACAGGTAGACCTTGTCCGTGTCGAGCACCGAGTTGACGGCGGCGTCGATACCACGCGAGAAGTTGTCCGGCAGCCCGCGCCAGCCGCGCAGGATGGGCGTCGGCCCGCCCAGCAGCTTGTCGTTGGGGACGTCGTAGCGCACGTACAGGTCGTCCTTGAAGAACCAGCTGACGTTGGGGTCGCTCTGGTGGTTGACCGCCGCGTCGACACCGAGCTGGAAGTCCGGCGGCAGCCCGGTCCACGCCTCGGCGATGCTGAGCGGGTAGCCCGGCTCCACCTTGTCGGAGTCCAGGTCGTAGCGGACGTACTGGCTGTCCTTGAAGAGGTACACGATGTGCGGCTGGTCCCGGCGGTTGAGCGCGGCGTCGATACGGCGCCCGAAGCTGTCCACCAGACCGGGCCAGTTGCCCTCGATGCGCTTCGGGTACCCCTCGAAGCCGTGGTCCTCCCGGATGTCGTAGCGCACGTAGGAGTTGTCCTTGAGGATCCACGTGATGGGGTCGTTGCCCTTGGCCCTCACCACGGCGTCGATGCGCCGGTAGAAGGATCCTGATGATGCGGTGTGCTCTGCCACGTTCCACACCCTCTCGCGGTCGATGGGTCTGGGTGCCGCCGGCCGGCCGGCGGCTGTCCGAGCTCGCTCCGCCACCTTGCCAGCCCACTACGGTCGTGTCACGCCACTATCACGTATCGGCTCATCTCTCCCCCATCCTGCTATTCAGATCGAGCCATAACACATCCACCCGAACTGCCTCGGTGACCGCGTCTGCCACCCATACATCTCAGACCGATCCCCAGCCCCCTGGCACCCCGGGCCCCCGCCCCAGGTCAACCGCCGCCGTACGCATCCGCCTGCGCGGGGGCCGCAGGGGTTGCCCTGGTCTCAGCGGTGAAGCGGGGTGGCCTGTCCGGCCCTCCACGAATCTTTCGGCCTGCGTTCACGTGATGTCTGCATGGCGGGAGTCGTCTCGTTCGGTCTGCGCCGGGACCGTCGTGCCGCCCCCTCCCCCGCGACCTCTGGACGGAACCGTGACCGCAATACGTACGCGCCGTCGGCACCGTGATTTCGCTCTTCTCCTCGTCATCGGGTCGGCGCTGGCCGGCACGACGACCGCCGCTCCTGCCCACGCGGCCCCGTCCGGTGACATCCGTATCAACGAGGTGGTGACCACCGGGAACGTCGAGGACTCGATCGAGCTGTATAACAAGGGCACCGCGGCGACAGACATCTCGGGCTGGATCCTCAAGGACGACAAGGACGGCTCGAAGTACAAGATCCCTTCCGGGACCACGCTGGCCGCGGGCACTTCCCGCGCCTTCGACGTCCACGACGCGTTCGGGCTGGGCTCGGACGACAAGGCACGCCTGTATCTACCGGACGGCAGAACCCTGGTCGACAGCTTCTCTTGGAGCAAGCACTCCGCCCCCTCGTGGTCGCGCTGCCCCGACGGCACCGGCGCCTTCAAGGCGGCCAAGGTGACCCTGGGCGCCGCCAATGACTGTGGCGGCGGGGGCAGCACCACACCGGTGACGTGGCCCGGCAGCAGCAACGTGACGGCCGCCGACGCCTCCGACGTCTTCGGGCAGGACCTCAGCGGCCTCTACCAGGACGGCAACGTCATGTGGGCCGCGCAGAACAACGGCAGGCTGTGGCGCCTGACCCGCAACAGCTCCGGCGGCTGGGCCCCCGACACCAACAACGGCTGGGCCGCCGGCAAAGCCCTGCGCTTCCCCGGCGGCTCCGGCCGCCCCGACAGCGAAGCCGTCACCATCACCGGCAGCGGGCCCGCCGCCGGCGTATTCGTCGCCGGCGAACGCAACGGCGACGCCTCCGGCACCAGCCGCCTGTCCGTCCTGAAGTACGACGTCTCCGGCGCCGGCTCCGCCCTGACCGCCACCAAGGAGTGGAACCTCACCGCGGACCTGCCGCCCGTCGGCTCCAACCTCGGGTTCGAAGGCATCACCTGGGTCCCCGACACCTACCTGACCAAAGCCGCCTTCAAGGACGCCTCTACCGGCACCGCCTACGACCCGGCACGCTACGGCGCCCACAGCGGTGGCGTGTTCTTCACCGGCGTCGAGGGCACCGGCATGATCTACGGCTACGTCTTGCAGGACTCCGGTGCCTTCACCCGCGTCGCGTCCATCAGCAGCGGCATGGACGGCGTCATGGAGTTGCAGTGGGAACCCCAGGCCGCCCGCCTGTGGGCCGTCTGCGACGACACCTGCAACGGCCAGCACCGCACCCTGCAAATCGACGCCTCCGGAGCCTTCACCACCACCGCCATCTACAACCGCCCCACCGGTATGCCCAACTACAACAACGAAGGCTTCACCCTGGCAGGCGCCGACGAGTGCGTCGCCGGCTCCAAGCCCGTCTACTGGTCCGATGACTCCAACAACGACGGCCACGCGCTGCGCAAGGGCACCATCGCCTGTTGACTTCCGAAGCTGATCGAGCAGGCCCAGGCCTCAGCCGCCGCCGAGGTCTGGGGCTGGGGCTGGGGGCTGTGCCTGGGTCTTGGGGCTGTGCCTGGGGCTGGCCCTGAGATGGTTCGCCTCGGACACCCAGCCCCCTTCGACCGGGCACCGCACCCGGCGTTAACGCTGCGGCCCTGGGAGCCCTGGGAGCCCTGGGCACTGTCAAGCGGCTGGCAGTGGGCGAGGACCTGACGGCGTATGTCGGGGACGGTGCTGACGCGCAGGGTGCAGCCCAGGCCCCGCCGTACGCTCACGCCCCGGTCGAGCGCGGGCCCGCTCGGCGGGCTCCAGTTCGGCGGCGCGGAGGAAGTCGGCCCTCTGTGAGAGCGTGGCCCGAAACGCCCCGATTCGTATCGTTAGCCTGGGCGGGCATGACAGGAGTACCACCCCCGCATGATCAGCCAGAACACCCCCGCGATAGACCCGGCCGCCCGGCCGAAGCGCCGCACCTTCACGTCCGAGTACAAGCTGCAGATCGTCGCCGAGTACGACGCTGCCCCGAAGGGCGAGAAGGGTGCCGTGCTACGGCGTGAGCGCCTGTACGACTTGCACATCAAGGAGTGGCGGGCAGCCCGGGACGCTGGCACTCTGGACGCCCTGGTCGACCGCCGCACCAGCCTGGTCCGCCCGAAGAAGTCGGCCGCCGAGGCGGAGAATGAGAAACTGCGGGGCGATCGCGTGCCACGCGCCACCGCTGGCTGAATCCGAAGCCGGCCGCGCCCCCGGCGCCACGGCCCACTCCGGCCTCCGCGCTGTCGGCTGGCGAGCGAGCCGCCGCGCTGGCCTTGATGAACGAGCCCCGCTATGCGGACCTTGCGCCCGCGCAGATCTGGGCCCGCGAGCTGCACGAGGGCCGCTACCACTGCTCGGTACGCACCATGTACCGGATCCTGGCCGAGGCCGGGCAAAACGGAGAACGCCGACGCCAGGCCACGCACCCGCCCAGGACAGTGCCCAAACTGGTCGCGAGCGGCCCCTCGCAGGTCTTCTCGTGGGACATCACCCGCCTCGCTGGCCCGAAGAAAGGAGTCTGGTATCACGCCTACGTGATCATCGACATCCACTCCCGCTACATCGTCGGCCACACCGTTGAGCGGGCCGAATCGTCCGACCGCGCCGAGGAGTTGATCCGGGAGACCATCGATCGCAACGGCATCGTGCCCGCCACCGTGCACGCCGACCGCGGCACCTCGATGACCTCCAAGAAGGTCTCCCAGTTGCTGATCGACCTCGGCGTCACCCGCAGCCACTCACGCCCGAAGACGTCCAACGACAATCCGTACTCGGAAAGCCAGTTCAAGACCGTCAAGTACGCGCCGGACTATCCGGAACGGTTCGATTCCCTCGCACACGCCCTTGAGTGGTTGGACGCGTTCATCGCTCAGTACAACCATGAGCACCGGCACTCCGGGATCGGCTTCCACACCCCCGCCTCGGTGCACTTCGACACCGCCGAACAGGTCCGCGACCAGCGGGCCGTCACCCTCGCCGACGCCTACAAGCGGCATCCCGAACGCTTCGCCCGCCGACCGCGACCACCCGAGATCCCCGCCCGGGCATGGGTCAACGACCCCGCACGACGCCGCGAAGCCCAACCACAACCCTCCGTCTCAGTTGGTGGGTGGGAGTGAAGCCGCGGGTCCTGTAATGGTCCAGTGAGATGCCACCGAGGGGCTCAGTCCGGCTTCGGCAGAGATCTCAGGCGTTGCATCTGGGCGTGGCTAAGGTCGTACGCCCCTCGCATGTGTCGGGTGATCACCTCGAGTTCGTCGTCGGTGTGGTCGTCGAGAAGTGACCGCCATGCCTCGCCGAGGTCGTCCCACACGGCGGTGACGCGGGCGACGCGGTCAGCCACCGGGGCGACCAGCACCCGGCGGCGATCCTGCTGGTCGGGGGCGCGGACCACGTAGCCCCCTCGCTCCAATCGGTCCACCAGCCGTGTGGCCGAGCCCGTAGTCAGGCCCGTCATATCGGCGATCTCCTTCACCGAGCGCGGTCCGGGTTCGGCCGTCAGCAGGCTCAGGAACTGCACATCGGTCGGGTGCAGCCCGAGGTGGTCGGCGACGGCCTGGTTGAACAGCACATACGCCGCCAGGTAACGGCGCGACTCCCTCGACAACTCCTCGTACAGCCGGGCCCTGCGCGAGCCTGTCACCTGGATCACACCCCAAACCGCTGCGTGGTGCAGCAATAATCACCTAGTATCGATGCGCGACGCAGTTAATGCGCCGCGCATCGATACTAGCTGCCGGGAGGGCCATGCTCACTGCCGCCGTCACCGGAGCCACCGGAGTCCAGGGCGGGGCCACCGCCCGCGCCCTGCTGGCCGCAGGCCACCACGTGCGCGCGCTCACCCGTCGCCCCGGCTCGCCCGCCGCCGACGCCCTGCGCGACCTGGGAGCCGACGTGCGCCACGCCGACTTCGACGACCGCGCCTCCCTCGGCGCCGCCCTCTGCGGAGCGGACTCCTCTTCGCGGTCACCACCCCGTTCGGCACCGACACCACCACCGAAACCCGGCAGGGCAAGGTCCTCGTCGACGCCGCGGCAGCCGCCCGCCTCGGGCACATCGCCCTCACCTCCGCCGCGCACGCCGACCGTGGCACCGCGGTCCCGCACTACGAGAGCAAGCACCTGGTCGAGCAGTACCTCCACACAGCCGGCGTGCCCTGGACCGTGATCGCCCCGGCGGCATTCATGGACAACTACACCAGTGGTTGGACCCTCGACGGGCTGCGCGACAACACGTTTGCCTGGCCCATGCCGGCCGACCGGCCACTCACGCTCATCCCCGCCGCCGACATCGGCGCATACGCGGCGCTGGCTCTCCAACGTCGCGACGAGTTCGCCGGCCGCCACATCGACATCGCCTCCGACGAATGCACCCCAGGCCAGATCGCCGAGACCCGCGCGGCAGTCACCCATCGGCCGATCACCTACCAAGAGGTCCCGCTGACCCATGTCCGTACCCGATCCGCCGACCTGGCAGCCATGTTCGAGTACTTCACCACCGTCGGCCTCGATGTCGACATCGCCGGGTTGCGACGCGACTACCCCGAAGTCGGCTGGCACAACTTCGCCGACTGGGCCGCCGGCCAGGAGTGGCCCACCCTCCCGGCCCCCATCTCGGCGAATCAGTGAGATCCCCGTTCCAAGGCACACACCCGCCCTCGCCCCTGAAGGAGCATCATCGTGAAACCCATCGGCTACTGGCTCAATCGCACAGACAAAGCCCTCACCCGCTACATGAACGACATGCTCGAAGGGGTCGGGCTCACCCGGATCGCCTGGCAAGTCCTCAACGTCATTCACGACACCCATCCGGTCGCCGACACGGAAGTACGGTCCGCGCTCTCCGCCAACGCTGACGTCCCCACGCTGACCGCCGTCATTGACACCGTACTCGTCGACGGCTGGGCGACCCGTCCCGCACCGGACCGACTCTCCCTCACCCCCGACGGCCGTCAGCGCCTGACCCGCGTCGCCGAGCGCGTCGACGCATTCCGTAAACTCTCCACCACCGGCATCTCCCCGGACGAGTACAACACGGCCGTCCACGTCCTCGAACGCATGACCCGCAACCTCGAATCAGCGGCAGGCACCGCCCCCACACCATGAGGCATCACGGAACGCACAGTTTCACCCCACCCTCCAACTGATGCGCTCAGCCCGGCCACATCAGGCACCCATCCGCCAAGTGAAGCACTCACCGACTGTTCTTTCGAGAATGATCGGTTGTTTCCTGCACCTCAGGCATGAACTCTGTGGTGAACATCAGCAACACAGTTCACAGCAGCACATGCGTTTCATTTGACTTGACAGGCACCGCGGCGACCTTGCCCTGCATGTCGAGGGTGACCGGCAGCTCCGGAGCCGGGACCTCTTCCTTGGTGGCGGTGCGGACGTCGTTGGTCTTGGTCGCCGCCACGGCGGGGCGTCGGCCGTCCTTGCTGCCCTCAGTCTCGGCGGCGCGCAGTCAGTCGTAGGCCGGCTCGCGCTATAGGTCTCGCTGGAGTTCGCCGGCGGCCGCGAGGGTCCGCACCATGAACTTCACCATGGACAGCAGCCCAGCCCACCGGTGCGCGGGGAAGCGAGCGGTGAGATCCATGCCGGAGAACGCACCGTCGTGGATGCACAGGGCGAGCCGGTCGCGGTTGAGGACGTCGAGCACGTCGAGGATGTGCCAGGTGCCGCGTACGAGGCGAAACATCTCGGAAATGTGCACGGTGTCGCCCGGCCGCGCGTAGGTCAGCAGTTCGCCGACACTCGCCGCTTGTAGACCAGGTTGGCAATCTCGCTCCCCGTTGTGGTGGGCGCATTCGACCTAGCTGTCAGGCAGCCAACGCGTCAGGATGATGTAGTCGGAACGGGCTGCTGTCTGCCATCGGTGAACACCGCCCCCAGCGGGCGCAACGGTCTCTACCGTCCAGTCGTATGACGACGGTAACAACCCGTACGGTCGAATACCCGGCCGACAACCTGACGATGATCGGATACCTCGCGCTCCCGGCCGGTGCCGGGCGCCGGCCCGCAGTCCTGATCGGACCCGAGGGGACGGGGCTCAGCGACGTCGAGCGCCGCCGGGCCGATGCCCTGGCCGAACTGGGATACGTGGCGCTGGCCTTCGACCTCCACGGCGGACGCTATTTGGAAGACCCAGAGGAAATGTTGGCCCGTTGCATGCCGCTGCTCGCCGACCCCGACCGCATGCGAGAAATCGGTCACGCCGCGCTCGACGTGTTGCATGCCGAACCACGGGCCGACCCCGACCGGACCGCCGCCGTCGGCTACGGCACCGGGGGCGCCGTCGCACTGGAACTCGGTCGCGATGGTGTCGACCTGCGCGCGATTGGGACAGTCAACGCACTGACCACGGGCCGGCCGGGCGAGGCGGCACGCATTCGCTGCCCGGTATGGGCCGGGGTCGGGTCGGAAGACCCGATCATGCCGCCCGCCCAACGGGAGGCGTTCACCGCAGAGATGCAGGCTGCGGGCGTCGACTGGCGCCTCATGGTCTACGGCGGAGCCTTGCACGCCTTCCACCATCCATCGGTCGACCACACCGTGCGTCCCGGCGTCGGCTACCACCCACAGCACGCGCAGCGGGCCTGGCGTGACATCGTCGCCCTGCTCGCCGAGTGCCTGCCCGTCACGGATTGATCCGAACGGCTCCTGATACTCACTCCTGCCCGCCTTCGTCGTCTGCGTCCAACTCTGGGGCATCTGGGTCGCGCAGCGGGCGTAGGAAGGCGGTGAAGTTGTAGCGGCCGAGTAGGTTCAGGTTGCGGTGCTTGAGCGGCGAGAGCCTGGCGATGTCCTCGTCTCGGATCTCGTGGCTCTCGGCCTCCATCTGGGCGACGGCGGCGTCGATGTACTTCGTCGTCCACAGCACGATGGCGTTAAGGACCAGTCCGAGCGCGCCGAGCTGGTCCTCCACCCCGTCCCGGTCCGCGTGGTGGATGGTGCCGGGCTTGCCGTGGCACACCACCCGCACGAGCCGAACATGCGCAGCAGGTCCGGCCAGTGCGTGATCACCTTGCTCAGGTTGATCCGATTGCGGGCCAGGCCCTCCACCGCACAGTTGTGGCCGGTGGCGACGGCGGGCATCGTGGCCCGCCAGAACCGCTGATCGTCCAGGTAGCGGGACCGCAGACTGAAGTAGTAGCCGAGGATCTTGAACAGGCCGAACACCATGTCGGAGTACGAGGCGTTGTCGGTGACCACCATCTCCGGCTTGACCCCGCCGTCGAGGTTTAGCAAGGCGTCCAGGATGTGCAGGGAGCCCCAGAACTGCACGATCGGGATCTCGGCCTGGGCGGCGATCGGCGCGGCGTTCGCGGCGGCAATGGTGTCGGCCCGCAGGTAGTACTGATTGACGTGCATGAGTCGGGCCCGGGTCAGCGCCTCGTAGCCGGAGGACGGACGGATGCGCGGTGGGAGCGGGCCAGCAGCACCGGGGCGGGGGTGCCGTCTTCCGCGTCGTGCGTGAGGGCACTGTGGCGGTGCCTGTGAAGCGTCCAGCCGTCCAGGTCCTCGATGTCGTTGGGAGAGTCGAGGGGCTTGGCCAGCAGCCGGATCTGCCGGTGAATCCACTCGGTCGCGCCGCCCTTGCTTGGCGGTGATCTTCCCTCGCTTGTCCTCTGCGGGTAGAGGTCTTCCACATTGAGGCACAATTGAGGCACAGCACCTCGTCGGCCCGGGCGGCCGACTCGTAGAGCATCTTCCGCTGCGTCTTCTCCCGCAGGGCGACGGCGAGGCGCCATAGAGCGGTGATCTGGTTCTCCGCGAGAGCCTTGGTGCGGTCGGGCGGTGCCGGCCGCCGCTCGATGCTGATCGTCGGATCGTGCTCGATCCAGCCCTGGCGCTACCACCAGCCGATCGCCTTGCGGGCGATGGGCAGCTCCCGGTTGACGGTGTCGGCGTCCATCGCGTCCGCCCGCGCCGCAGCCAGCTCGGCGAGCATCTCCGGCAGCGCGGGGTCGTCGATCGCATTGAGGGGAAGACGGGCGGCTTCGCGCCTCAGCGGGCTGGTCCGGTTGGCGCCGGTGCGCCGGTTCGATCGTCACGCTGCTCCCGCCCTTCCGGCACTGCCGCAGTAAATGCGTACACCTCGCCCCGGCGGCGAGAGTGGCGCGCGGTAGGGGCTCTGTCGCAGTGCATCCGGCATTTACTGTGGCAGCTGGGGTCTTCGACGAGGACATCTTGGAGGCATCGGTCAGTTCGGGACGAGAGCAACGAGGCTCAGACCTCTGGGCTGACTGGGGAGTCTGGCTGGGGAGTAGAGTCCGCACGTGCGTTGATTTTCCGGGCGACGGCCAAGTGCCGCCGCAGATGGTGTGGGAGCGCCCCTGATGAGTTCGGGGTCGCCTGATTGGTTTGCCCATCATGACGATTCCGGAGATCACGAAATGACTGCTCAGAAGCCCATCACCTACGACGCGTTTGTCGAACTCGCCGTCGCTGATCCATCCGTGGTCGGCCTTGTCCTCAAAGGTTCCCGGGCTCATGAGGGGATGACCACTGAGCACTCCGATCACGACCTGTATGTCGTTCTCGCCGATGGCGCGACGACTGCCCTCACCCGGTACACGGGCCACCGCACCCCGGAACTCGATCTCGTCATCCTCTCCCTCGACGAGTTCCGCACCGTCGGAATGCCAGGCTTCGAGCGGTATGCCCTTGCTCGGGCCCGGGTCGTGCTCGACCGGCTCGACGGAGTCATTGCCCAGGTCCTGGCGGACAAGGCCCGGATCGACGCCGATGAAGCCTTCCGGAAGGCGGGCGAATCGCTCGATGCCTACGCCAACTCTCTCTACCGCTCGGTCAAGAATGACCGCGACGGGCACATGCTCGCGGCCCGGCTTGACGCCGCCGACAGCATCGGATCCCTGCTGGAGTTGCTCTTCGCTCTGGACCGTCGTCCCCGCCCCTATAACAAGTACCTGGAATGGGAGCTTGCCCGGTTCCCGCTGCCCGGCTGGGACACCGGAATGCTGCTCGACGCTGCGGACCGCATCACAGGAACAGGCGACGTACCCACACAGCGCCGCCTCTTCGCCCAGGTCGAGGCGGTGGTCCGGCAGGCCGGGCACGGCGCGGTGCTGGACGCATGGGGCGAGGACCTGTGTCTGATGCGACCGTAGTAGAAGCGCGGGGCGGGAGCGCTTGGTCTCCGGGGGGCCGGGTGAGGCAGCGGTAGAAGACTTCGGGTGGGGGTGGTCAGGCGGCCTGACTGAGGCTGGCGGGGGTCAGATCCTGTTCGCGTAGGGGGGTGTAGTCGACGTCGAGCTTCGTGTCGTACGCGTCGGGCTGGATGCCGAGTTCGTGGGTGCTGTACTCGCCGAACCGGTTGAACGACTCGACCTTGTTCGTCGCCGCCGTCAGCCGCCTGCGTAGTAGCGCGTCGGTGAGGTAGCGCAGCAGCTGGACGGTACGGATCACGCGGCCGACCTCGCGGAAGGCAGCGTAGGTGGCGTAGGTGGCGTTCTTGCGCGACCCGCAACGCAGCCGCTTGAGCAGCGTGGAGGAGGAGATGGTGCCTTCGCGTACGGAGGCGGCCACCCGCGTCAGGTGGCGGAACTGGGACTCGATCAGGTCGAAGTCGATGACGTTCTCGAAGCCCAGTAGGTGGGCGAGCGCATAGGCAGGGAAGGACTGGCCCTGCGTATCCGCGTGCACCGTGGTCGGCTGCATCTCGGAGGCATTCATCAGCGGGCCCTCGATGATGTGGACGGCCTCCCACGCGCCACCCGGGATGGAGTGCGTGAACAGTGCGATGTAGATGTAGATGTAGGTGTCCGAGACGCGGTGGTAGGCGATGCCGTCCGGCTTGCCGTACCGCACGCTCGTCTCGGTTAGCAGGTTGTCGAGGTAGGTGTCCATGTGGGTGCCGTCCGCCGCGACGGCGGCCCCGTCGCCCCACGCCTGCGAGATGTCCAGGCGGGCGTGTGCATTGACCAGGTCGGAGACCGCCTCGTTCAACAGCACGCACGATCGAGACGTGGCTCGGCGCCGGGCAAACCCGAACCGCCGTCGCCGCCAAGCTGCGCGTCTCCCGCTGGACACTCAGCCGCGCCCTCGACACCCCGTCCCGCTGACGCCCGCCACCGGCTGCCAACGCTTGAATGCAGCGGACAGCGCCAGCAGCCTCATGCGCGGATCGCGGAAGAGGACGGCCTAGACGAGTAGTTCCGATTGCGGGGTTCACGGATGCGGGGAGGGTGTCCAGCATCGGGTTGTGACGACCGAGTTGGACACCCTCTTGACCGCA
>NZ_JBIRPD010000028.1:0-74858 GCF_044332485.1 Streptomyces sp. NPDC017056
GGTTGATAGGCCAGATATGGAAGCCCGGTAACGGGTGGAGTTGACTGGTACTAATAGGCCGAGGGCTTGTCCTCAGTTGCTCGCGTCCACTGTGTGGTTCCCGGGTTGCGAACAGTCGCAGCGTCGGTTGAACCAAGTTCCACTGTTTCATTCTTTAATTGAAGAGTGTGCTTGTTCGCTAGAACCCGATAGGGTTTCGGTGGTCATAGCGTTAGGGAAACGCCCGGTTACATTCCGAACCCGGAAGCTAAGCCTTTCCGCGCCGATGGTACTGCAGGGGGGACCCTGTGGGAGAGTAGGACGCCGCCGAACAATCTTTGAAGGACCCTTGGTCCCAGCGTTCACGCTGGGGCTGAGGGTCCTTTTTTGTTTGGCCGAAGCGCGCCGAAGTGATCGGTGCGCGAGAATGTTGGCAGTACCGAAGACAGGAGCACGTCGATGTCCACCAACTCTTCCGACGATCGCCCGGAGCGCCGGCCGCAGCGGCGCGACGGGGGCGACCGTGGGGGCTTCCGCCGCGACGACCGGCGTGACGACCGTGCTCCGCGCCGTGACAACGACCGCGGTGGCCGGCCCTCCGGTGGCGGTTTCGGTGGTGGACGCCGCGACGAGCGTGGTGGCTTCCGGCGTGACGACGACCGCGGCGGTTTCCGCCGTGACGACCGCGACCGTGACCGCGGCCCCCGCCGCGATGACGACCGCGGCAGTTTCCGTCGCGATGACCGTCGTGACGAGCGCCGGGGTGGCGACCGTGGCGGTTTCCCGCGTGACGACCGCGCCCCGCGCCGCGAAGGTGACCGCGGCGGCGACCGTGGCGGCTTCCGCCGCGACGACCGGCGTGACGACCGACGCGATGACCGCCGTGACGACCGTCCTCGTTTCTCGCGTGACGACCGCGCGCCGCGTGGCCCGCGCCGTGACGACGACCGTGGCAGCTTCCGCCGTGACGACCGCGACCGTGACCGCGGCCCCCGCCGCGATGACGACCGCGGTGGTTTCCGCCGTGACGACCGTCGCGACGACCGTGCGCCGCGCGGCCCGCGTCGTGACGACGACCGCGGCAGCTTCCGTCGCGACGACGACCGTGGTGGTTTCCGTCGCGACGACCGCGGCGGCGACCGTGGCGGCTTCCGTCGCGATGACCGCCGTGACGACCGCCGTGATGACCGTCCTCGTTTCTCGCGTGACGACCGTGCGCCGCGTGGCCCGCGCCGTGACGACGACCGTGGCAGCTTCCGCCGTGACGACCGCGACCGTGACCGCGGCCCCCGCCGCGATGACGACCGCGGTGGTTTCCGCCGTGACGACCGTCGTGACGACCGTGCGCCGCGTGGCCCGCGTCGTGACGACGACCGTGGCAGCTTCCGTCGCGACGACCGCGACCGTGACCGCGGCCCCCGCCGCGACGACGATCGCGGTGGTTTCCGCCGCGACGACCGCCGTGACAACGACCGTGGCGGCTTCCGCCGCGACGACCGCGACCGCGACCGTGACCGAGGCCCGCGCCGCGATGACGACCGCGGCGGGCGGCGTCCGTACGGTGCCGGGCGGGGCCGTGACGACCGCGGCGGTTACCGGCAGGACGACCGTCGGGACGACCGGCGGGACCGGGAGCCGATCAAGCGGCTGCCGATCCCGGAGGACGTCACGGGCGAGGAGATCGACAAGGATGTGCGGCAGGAGCTGCTGAGCCTGCCGAAGACGCTCGCCGAGGACGTCGCGAAGAACCTGGTCATGGTGGCCAAGATGCTCGACGAGGACCCCGAGCAGGCGTACGGGTACTCGCGGGTGGCGCTGCGGCTGGCGTCGCGCGTTCCCGGTGTGCGCGAGGCGGCCGGCTTCGCCGCGTACGCCGTCGGCAAGTACGGCGAGGCGCTGGCGGAGTTCCGCGCGGCGCGGCGGATGACCGGCAGTGTGGAGCTGTGGCCCGTGATGGCCGACTGCGAGCGCGGCCTCGGCCGGCCGGAGAAGGCCCTGGCGATGGCCGGCGAGCCCGAGGTGCAGAAGCTGGACCGGGCGGGCCAGGTCGAGATGCGGCTGGTCGCGGCCGGTGCCCGGCGTGACATGGGCCAGGCGGACGCGGCGGTCGTGACGCTGCAGAGCCCCGAGCTGGCGTCGAACTCCGTCCAGCCGTGGACCGCGCGGCTGCGCTACGCGTACGCCGACGCGCTCCTGGAGGTCGGCCGCGAGGACGAGGCGCGCGAGTGGTTCGCCAAGGCGCTGGAGGCCGACCAGGGCGGCACGACGGACGCCTCGGACCGGCTGGCCGAGCTGGACGGCGTCGAGTTCACGGACGTGCTGGAAGGCGCGGACGACGAGGACGACGAGCCGGTTGACGGCGACGACGCGGCCAAGGGCGCGGACGCTCCTCGTGAGGGGCGCCCCGAGCAGGGCTGATCCGCCGCCGGCACGGCCGGGCGGCGGGACATGAGTAAGGGCGGGACCCCACCGGGGCCCCGCCCTTACTCATGTGCGGGAGTTGCTCGTACGCGGGAGTGTCAGTCCCGCTTGGCCGGGGCGTAGCGGGCGATCGGGTTCTCCAGGGTGCCGATGAGCTGGAGCGCGCCCGCCGGGTCCTGGAGGTCCACCATCTGCTCGTTGTTGCGCAGCTGGAGGCGGTTGAGGCAGGAGAGCGCGAACTCGTCGGCGAACATGTCGTACTGCCGGAACTTGTCGGCGAGCTGCGGGTTGGCCTCCTGGTACGCGTGCACGCAGTCGGCGACCGTACGCCAGAAGGTCTCCTCGTCCAGTACCCCGTTCGTGACCAGGATGCCGTTCAGGTAGCGGAAGAAGCAGTCGAAGACGTCCGTGAAGAGGGACAGGAGCTTCTTGTCCTCGGGGACGTCGGCGCGGATGCGCTCGACGGCCGGCGGCAGTACCGCGTCCGGGTCCATCACCGCGATCTCCTCGGCGATGTCCTTGAAGATCGCGCGCTGTACGGTGCCGTCCTCGATGACGAGGATGACGTTCTCGCCGTGCGGCATGAACACCAGGTCGTAGGCGTAGAAGGCGTGCAGGACCGGGACCAGGTAGGCGTCCGCGTAGCGGCGCAGCCAGTCCGCGGGCTCCAGGCCGGATTCCTCGATCAGGGCGGCGGCCAGCGAGCCGCCCTCGGGGTCGGTGTGCAGCAGGGAGGCCATGGTGGCGACCCGCTGGCCGGGTTGGAGGGTGGGCACCGGGCTCTCGCGCCACAGGGCGGCGAGCATCTTCAGGTACGGGGAGCCCTTGGCGGTGGCGGCCTCGTACTGGCGGTGGTGGTAGCCGACGGCGGCGCGCTCGCGGATGATCGAGAAGCGGGCGGCCTGGAAGGTCTCGTCGCTCGCGATCAGGCCGGCGAGCCAGTCGTTGATGGCCGGGGTGGCCTCCATGTAGGCGGCGGACAGGCCGCGCATGAAGCCCATGTTGAGGACCGACAGCGCCGTCTTGACGTAGTGCTTGGACGGGTCGCTGGTGTTGAAGAACGTCCGGATGGACTGCTGTGCCAGGTACGCGTCGTCGCCGGGGCCGAGGCAGACCAGGTGCTGTTGGGCGACCTCGGCGGCGAAGGTGACGGAGAGCTTGTTCCACCACTGCCACGGGTGGACGGGGATGAGGTGGTAGTCGGCCAGGTCCAGGCCGAGGTCGCCGAGGGTGGCGGCGAACCGGTCCAGGGTGGGGCCGCCCAGCTCGTCCCGGACCAGCCGGTCGTAGTCGAGGCCCTCGCCCGCGGTGAAGGTGGAGCGGTCGCGGCGCGCGGCGAGCCAGATCAGGTGGACGGGGCTCGCGGCCTCGGGGGCGTACGCGTGGTATTCGTGTACGCCGAAGCCGAGGCGGCCGTTGTTGGCGACGAAGCCGGGGTGGCCCTCGGACATGCCCGTCTCGATGGTCTGGAAGTCCGCTTTGGCCAGTTCGGCCGCGGCCATGGGGCCAGCGGCCAGTTTGTAGGCGGTGCCGGACAGGGTGGAGCTGATCTCCTCCAGGTACACCGGGAGGATGTCGTCGCCGAGGGCGAGGGTGCGGCGCAGTTCGATGAAGAAGTCGAGCGCGTCGAGGGGGACCTCGGCGCCGTCGCGGTGGCGGGTGATGGCGTAGGCGTCGATGTGCCAGTGGTCCAGGCTCAGCCGGCGGGCGGTGAAGCGGTACTCGACGCGGTCGTCGTCGCTGCGGACGACGTAGTGGCCGTCCTGCGGGAGCCGCTGCGGCGTGAGGAGGCGCTCGTGCGAGAACTCGGCCAGTGCCTTGCGTACGAGGAGGCGGTTGGCGCGGGCCCACAGCTCGGGGGTGAGGTGGCGGACGGCGTCGCGTGCCGGGGCCTGGGCGTCGGCGGTGGGGTTCAGCATGGGTTTTCTCCTCGGGCGGCCAGGAACTGGTCGCGGGTGCAGGTGCTCAGGTACGCCTCGCCCTTGGGCAGCGTGACGGTGCGGAGGATCTCGAAGCCGACGGCCTTGTTCAGGGCGTGCACGGCGGTGTTGCCGGTGGCCGGTTCGACGACGACGCGCTGGTTGCCGGGCTCGGCGAACAGCATGTCCATGACGGTGGTGATCACGGCGAGGGTGAAGCCGTGCACCGGGGTGTCGGTGGGCGCGGTCAGGAAGTGCATGCCGACGTCGCCGGGCGCGGCCTCGTGGACCTCGGTGACCTCGCGGTGCGCCGGGTCGTAGCGCTCCATCAGGAAGGCGGGGACGCCGTTGTGCAGGCCGAGGAAGGCGTCGTGGTACGGGTCGGCGTCGATGCGAGCGAACTCCTGCTCCACCGCCGCGAGGTCGGCGTCCTGCATCATCCAGTAGACGGCTTTGGGGTGGGTGACCCAGCCGTGCAGCAGCTCGGCGTCGCCGGCCGGGTCGACCGGGCGCAGCGCGAACTCGCCGAGCGAGGCGTGGGTGCGGGTGAAGACGGGCGCGGTCATACGGGGGAGACCTCCACGGGGTGGTGCGGTCCTGCCGGGGCGGCGAACTCCTGGAAGGCGATGGACTTCTCGACCGGGTAGTACTCGCGGCCGAGCAGCTCGCGGATGATGCAGGAGTTGCGGTACGCGGCCATGCCCAGGTCGGGGGTGACGAAGCCGTGGGTGTGCAGTTCGGCGTTCTGCACGTAGATGTCCCGGCCCGCGGTGTCGATGCTGTAGTTGCGGTTCACCGCGTAGCGTCCGGCGTCGTCCCAGGCGATGCGGTCGGTGACGGGGGCGAGGAACTTCGGTGTCTCGTACCGGTATCCGGTGGCGAGGACCAGGCCCTGGGTGGCGAGGGTGAAGTCCTGGCCCTGCTCCTCCTGGCGCAGCCCGAGGGTGTACGTGCCGGAGGCCGCGTCGTACGTGGCTTCGTTGAGCGCGGTGTTGGTCAGCAGCCGGGTGGGGCAGGGGCCGTGCAGGTTCTTCTGGTAGAGCAGGTCGAAGATCTCGTTGATCAGCTCCGAGTCGATGCCCTTGTAGAGGTTCTTGTGCGAGGCGTTGAGCCGGTCGCGGGTGGCCGGGGGCAGGGCGTGGAAGTAGTCCACGTACTCCGGCGAGGTCATCTCCAGCGTGAGCTTGGTGTATTCGAGGGGGAAGAACCGCGGGGAACGGGTGGCCCAGGTCAGGTGGTAGCCGTGGCTGTCGATGTCCTGGAGGAGGTCGAGGTAGATCTCCGCCGCGCTCTGGCCGCTGCCGACGATGGTGATGGAGTCCTTGGCCTGGAGGGCGGCCTTGTTCTCCAGGTAGTCGGCGTTGTGCAGGAAGTCGCCGCCGAGGCCCTGGCAGGCTTCGGGGATGTGCGGCGGGGTGCCGGTGCCGAGGACGAGCTTGCGGGCGCGGTAGGTCTTCTTCTCGCCGGTGGGCAGGTGGTCGGCGTGGACGACGTAGACCTGCTCGTTCTCGTCGTACTCGACGGTGGTGACCTGGTGGCCGAAGCGGACGGTGTCCAGTTTGGCGGCGGCCCAGCGGCAGTAGTCGTTGTACTCGGCGCGCAGCGGGTAGAAGCTCTCGCGGATGTAGAAGGAGTACATCCGGCCCGATTCCTTCAGGTAGTTCAGGAAGGAGAACGGCGAGGTGGGGTCGGCGAGGGTGACCAGGTCGGCCATGAAGGGCACCTGGAGGGTGCTGGTCTCCAGCATCATGCCGGGGTGCCAGTCGAAGGACGGCTTGTTGTCCAGGAACAGGCCGTCGAGTTCGGCGATGGGGTCGGTCAGGCAGGCGAGGCCGAGGTTGAAGGGCCCGAGGCCGATGGCGAGGAAATCGTGAGGGGCGGACACGTGGGGTCTCCGTTTGCGGGATGTCGGTCGGCCGTCGGCTGTGGGGGCCGGTCGGCGGGGACGGTCAGCTCGCGGCGCTGAGGGCCGGTTCGGGGCGTGCGGCGAGGTACGCGCCGGCGTGTTCGGCGATCAGGTCGAGGACCGTGGCGATGTCGGCCAGCGTGGTCTCGGGGTTGAGCAGGGTGAACTTCAGGTAGTGGCGGCCGTCGACGACGGTGCCCGCGACGATGGCGTCGCCGGAGGCGAACAGCGCTTCGCGGGCGTGCAGGTTGACCTCGTCGCTCAGGACGGGGTCCCGGTCGTCGGTGTGCGGCAGGTAGCGGAAGACCAGGGTGCTCAGCTGGGGCTCGACCACGACCTCGAAGCGGGGGTCGTCGTTGAGGATCTTCCAGGCGTCGGCGGCGCGGTCGACGACCTCGTCGAAGAGTTCGCCGATGCCGTCGGCGCCCATGGTGCGCAGGGTCAGCCAGAGTTTGAGCGCGTCGAAGCGGCGGGTGGTCTGGATCGACTTGTCGACCTGGTTGGGGATGCGCCGCTCGGCCATCCGCGCCGGGTTGAGGTAGTCGGCGTGGTACGTGACGTGCCGCAGGGTGGCGTGGTCGCGTACCAGGACGGCGCTGGAGCTGACCGGCTGGAAGAAGGACTTGTGGTAGTCCACGGTCACCGAGTCGGCGCGCTCGATGCCGTCCAGGAGGGCGCGGCGGCGGGAGACCAGCAGGCCGCAGCCGTACGCGGCGTCCACGTGCATCCAGGTGTCGTGGCGGGCGCACAGGTCGGCGATCTCCGGCAGCGGGTCGATGCTGCCGAAGTCGGTGGTGCCCGCGGTGGCGACGACGGCCATCGGGATCAGGCCCTCGGCCTCGCAGCGCGCCAGTTCGGCGGCGAGCGCGTCGGCCCGCATGCGCTTGTCCGGGCCGCACGGCACCGCGATCACGGCTTCGGCGCCGAGGCCGAGCAGGGTGGCGGCCTTCTCGATGCTGAAGTGGCCGACCTGGGAGGCGAGGATGCGCAGCCGGGGCAGGATGTCGGTGCGGCGTACCGGAGTTGTGGCGCCGGGGGCGGACGCGTCCGGGATGTTCTCGCGGGCGAGTGCCTTGCGGCACGCCTCGTCGCGGGCCAGCAGCATGGCCTGGAGGTTGGACTGGGTGCCGCCGCTGGTGAAGATGCCGTCGGCGCGCTCGCCGAGGCCGATGCGCCGGGCGGTCCAGTCGATCAGGCGGCGCTCGATGAGGGTGCCGCCGGCGCTCTGGTCCCAGGTGTCCAGGGACGAGTTGACCGCCGAGAGGACGGCCTCGCCGACCAGGGCGGGGATGACCACCGGGCAGTTGAGGTGCGCGAGGTAGCGCGGGTGGTGGAAGTAGACGGCGTCGCGGAGGTAGACCTCTTCGAGTTCGTCCAGGGCGGCGGCGGGGTCGTGCAGCGGCTGTTCGAGGTCGATGCCGGCCACCGTGGGGGTGAGGTCGTCGACCGTGACGCCGGTGAAGGGGCGTTCGGTGCCGGATATTTTGTCGGCTATGCGGTCCACGCCGTCGGCGACCGAGCGGCGGTAGTGCTGGGCGGTGCTGTTGTTGAAGAGCTGTGAACGGCTGTCCGGCGCCCCGCTGTGCGCGGCGGGCGACGGGTCCTCGGCGGAGTGCGCGAGGGGACTCATGAACGTGTCCTCCCTGATGCGGACTTGCTCACGTGGGGGGATGCGCATGGAACGCCCGCGCTGGGGCAGAAGTCGGTAGCGCAGGGGGGAACAGCTCCATCCGCTTACGTGATGAGGTAAGCCTAACCTAACCTGTGTGGCGGATGGGTGAGGGGTGCCGCGGCCCCGGCACGGAACGCGCATGCCGGGCCTCACACGGGAGTTCAGGGATTCGGTACGGCCGGAATCAGGCGGAGTCGTCCAGAACGCGCAGTACCAGCCCGGTGGCCGGCTTGGGCCCGAAAGACGTCGACTTGCGCGGCATGGTCACCCCGGCCAGCGCGAGTTGGCGCACCGTCCGCTCCGGCACCGGGCGCATCAGCACCGCCGTACCGCCGTGCTTCGCCGCCTGCTCGACGGCGTCCCCCGGGCTGTGCAGGTAGCTGATCTCCGACGGGTGGTCGCGCACCCGCCAGACCTCGTCCAGCAGCGCCGAGTGCAGCACGGTGGCGTCCAGCCCGCGCCACGCCTCGGGGCGGTCGCGGCGGACCGTACGGTCGAGCAGCGCCGCGTCGGGCCGGTCCAGCAGGCAGAACCGCTCGGGGCCCGAGGACAGTAGGAAGGCGTTGCCCGGCGCCTCGTCCAGCGCGGCCAGCGCCGCGTCGAGCGGCCCCTGCACCGGGCGGACGCGGAAGGCGTCGCCCACCCCGGCCAGCGCCGCGTCGAGCGGGAGGTGCGGCAGTACGCGGTGGATGGCGCGCACCTGGAGCGGGTGGCGCGCGGAGTCCACGAGCAGGACCAGCCCGGTCGCCCACGGGTTGACGGCACCGTCGCCGGGGTGCTCGCCGTGCAGCCGCTGGTAGGTGGCCCAGCGGTGGTGCCCGTCGGCGATCAGGGCGTGCCGTATGGCGAGGTCGTCGTCGACGGCGGCCAGCTCGGCGGGGTCGGTGACCGCCCACAGCCGGTGCGCGAAGCCGTCCTCGGTGGTGGTGGCGAGCAGCGGCGGGGTCCGCAGGGCCCGTTCGATGACGCCGGTGGCGCCACCCCCGTCGCCCTGCCCGACGTAGGAGAGCAGCAGCGGCTCGAAGTTGGCGGCGGCCTCGCGCATCAGGGCCGCGCGGTCCTCGACGACCTCGGGGATCACGTCCTCGTGCGGCAGTACCGGGCCGTCCAGTTCGAGCGCGCCGATCAGGCCGCGTTGCAGCAGCCCGTCCTTGCTCTGCTCGTACACGTAGAGCGCGGGCCGGTCGTCCGGCGCCAGGACGCCCTCCGCGCGCCAGCGGCGCAGCGTCTCGGCGGCCTGGCGGTGCCGGGTCGCCGGGTCCGGGGCCTGCGGGAGGATGAGCCGCACGATGTTGTACGGGTCCGCGGTCTCCAGGTGGCGCACACCGTCCGGCCGCACGACGACGTCGTACGGCGGCGAGGTGACGGCCGTAAGGCTGCTGACGCGGTCCGGGGCGTAGCGCAGCCCGCGGAAGGGGTGGAGGCGAAGGCCGTCGGTGCTGGTCATTGGGGAATGCTATGCCGCTTCGCGGAGTGCGGGATGATCGGGGGGAAACCGTTTTCCCACTGGATGAACCGGTGTGTGGAATTCCCTTTCACGTACCGCTGAAACCCCCTGTATACCTGAGTGGATAAGGAGCGAAACGGCATGAGCGAGCGGGTTCGCAAGCGGCCCGGACGGTGTGAGCGGACACTGGGCGAGGCGTATGACACGGCACTGCTGGATCTGGACGGTGTCGTGTACGCCGGCGGCTCGGTGATCGAGCACGCCGTCGCGTCGCTCACCGCGGCCCGGGACGGCGGCATGCACCTGGCGTACGTGACCAACAACGCGTCCCGGACGCCGGACGCGGTGGCGGACCAGCTGACCGGCTTCGGCCTGCCGACCGCCGCCTCGGACGTCATCACCTCGGCACAGGCGGTGGCGCGGCTGATCGCCGGACAGGTGCCCGCGGGCGCGCGGGTGCTGGCGGTCGGCGGCGAGGGCCTCCGGGTCGCGCTGCGCGAGCGCGGGCTGGTCCCGGTGGACTCGGCGGAGGACGACCCGGCCGCCGTGGTGCAGGGATTCGACCCGAAACTGGACTGGGAGCGGCTGGCGGAGGCCGCGTACGCGGTGCAGCGCGGCGTCCCCTGGTTCGCCTCGAACACGGACCTGACCATCCCCAAGGAGCGCGGCATCGCGCCGGGCAACGGCGCGCTGGTGCAGGTCGTGCGGACCGCCACCGGCGGCACGCCCCAGGTGGCGGGCAAGCCGGAGACGCCGATGCACCGCGAGACGGTGCTGCGCACGGGCGCGCGGCGGCCGCTGGTGATCGGTGACCGGCTCGACACGGACATCGAGGGCGCCTTCAACGGCGGCGTCGACTCGCTGCTGGTGCTGACCGGTGTGACGACCGCCGCCGAGCTGCTGGCGGCCCCGCCGCAGCACCGCCCCACGTACGTCGACGCGGACCTGCGCGGCGTGCTCGGCCCGCAGCCCGAGGTGTCCGAGGAAGAGGGCGGCGGCTTCGGGTGCGGCGGCTGGACGGCGTCCGTACGCGACGACGCGCTGGTGCTGGACGGCGAGGGCGCGCCGCTGGACGGCCTGCGCGCGCTGTGCGCCGCGGCCTGGACGGCGGCGGGCGACGGCGAGTGCGGCGCGGACGCCGGCAAGGCGCTGGCGCGGCTCGGCCTGTAGGAAGCGCGCCGCCACGTATGAAGGGAGGGCCCGCTCGGTGCCGAGCGGGCCCTCCCTTTTGGTGCGCGTACGGACCGTCGTACGCGCACGGCCTGTAGGGACCGGTTCAGTCCTCGTCGGTGGCGGCCGCCGTGCCCGCCACGTACTCCGCGAGCAGGTCTTCCTCGCTCGCCCCGCGCCGCCAGTACCCGGTGAACTTCACCGCGCGGCGGTCGAACGCGCGCTCCCGCACCAGGTGGCGGCGGAGTGCCTTGACGCAGCCCGCCTCGCCCGCGATCCAGGCGTACGGCGTGCCCTCGGGCAGCCCGGCGGCGCGGACCGTTTCGAGCAGCGTGCCGGAACCGTCCGTCGGCTGCTCGTCGCGCACCAGCCAGGTGATGTCCGCGTCGGCGAAGGTGGGCAGCTCCTGGCGGTCGTCGGCGTGCGCGACCTCCAGGAAGACCTTGGCCTGGGTGCCGGGGGAGAGCCAGCCGAGGATGCCCGCCACGGCGGGCAGCGCCGTCTCGTCGCCGGTCAGCAGGATCCAGTCGGTGCCGGGCGGCGGGCGGAAGTCGACGCCGCCGTTGTCCTCGACGGCCGGGCCGAGGATCGAGACCCGGTCCCCCGGCACCGCGGACGCGGCCCAGCGCGAGGCCGGACCGCCCGTCCGCGCGGCGCCCGGCGCGTCGGCGCCGTGCAGCGCGAAGTCCACGTCGACCTCGACCGGGTCGTGGCGCTGCGCCCTGATCGTGTACGAGCGCATCAGGGGCCGCTCGGCCGGGTCCTGGACGCGCCAGGCGGCGTACCAGTTCTCGCCCTGGTCGGCGAAGACCGGCTCGGACTGGTGTGCCTGCGGGAGGAACAGTTTGAAGCGCTGGTCACGGCCGCCGGAGGCCAGGTCGCCGAGCCGTTCGCCGCCGAAGGTGATCCGGACCATGGAGGGGCCGAGCCGCCGGGTGCGGACGACGTACACGTCGAAGAAGCGGAACGGGGTGGTGGCGGGTGCGGCGGTCGTGGTCATGCGGAGGAACCTCCCGGAACCGTGACTCGGTGACGTGGGCGGAAGACGGGACGCCGGGGCCGGCACGGGGCCGGCCCCGGGTGCGTCAGCTGACCTTCTTGGCGTTCTGGATGGCCTTGGTGAGCTCTTCGATCAGCGGGGCCGCGCCCGCGTAGGAGAAGCGCGGCTCGCTCGACCAGCCCGTGACCTGCCCGGCCTTGACGGCGGGCAGCTTGGCCCAGGCGGGCTTGGCGGCCAGGTCCTTGGGCTGGAGGGCGGAGGTGCGGTTGTCGAGCATGAGCACGTCGGCCGGGTACTTGTCGGCGTTCTCCCAGCTCAGGGGCTCGAAGTAGCCGGCCTTGTCGAGGTTGTCCGGCACGATGATGTCCACGCCCAGGGACTTGAAGTACATGATGTCGGAGTTGATGCCGGGGTTGGACGCGTAGAACAGGTCGGCGCTGCCGGAGCAGGCGAGCACCTTGACCGGGTTGGACTTGGCGGCCTTGCGCAGTTCGGCGGCGGCCTTCTCGAAGCGGGCCTTGTCGTCCACGACCTTCTTGGCCTTCAGGTCGGCGCCGAGGGACTGCGCCAGCTCCGCGTACCGCTCGATGATCTTCACCAGCGGGACCCGTGCCGAGGTGATCGCCACGCTCTTGGCCAGCTTGGTGATCTTGTCCTTGCTCTCCTCCGGCACGAACCACAGGGCGCCCGGCTCGTACATGTTCGTGATGAGCAGGTCGGGGTTGAGGGCCGCGTACTTCTCGACCGCGAACTGGTTGTACGCGTTGCCGATGATGGTGACCCGGTCCACGTCGATGTCGCCGGCCTGCGGGTCGGCCTTGCCGTCCTTGAGCTTGGTGGGGCCGAAGACGCCGACGACCTGCTTGTCGATGCCGAAGTCGTAGAGCGCGGCCGCGGTGCCGGTGAAGGCGACGATGCGCTGCGGCACGCTGTCGAGGCTGACCTTCTCCTTGCGGTCGTCCGTGAAGGACCAGGGCCCGCCCTTGACGTCCTCCCCCTTCGCGCCCGTCGCCTTGCCGCCGCCGCAGGCGGCCAGCAGGGCGCCGACGCCGAGGGCGCCACCGGCGGCGAGGACACCGCGACGGGAGAGAGATACGCTGCGGGGGGTGCTCATGGCTGATGTGCTTCTTCCTTCACGCCGCACTGCAAAAGGGCTGGTGAACGGCCCTGCGGAGCGACTTGATGTCTGATCGTGAGGGTAGGCTAACCTAACTCCCGTGTTGGTTGACAGTCCCCCCGAAGCAGCAAACGCCCCCGTGGCGCCGCAACGGCGGCAGATCACTCGATCGGCGGGGCTCGTCGCGGCCGTCGGCGCGCTGGTGGTCGTCACCGTCCTGGGCATCGCCGTCGGATCCAAACAGATCCCGCTCGACCAGGTATGGCACGGCCTCTTCCACTACTCCGGCAACGACACCGACGTCATCATCAGAGACGTACGCCTGCCCCGCACCCTCCTCGGCGTGCTCGTCGGCGCGGCACTCGGCCTGGCCGGCACGGTGATGCAGGCGCTGACCCGCAACCCCCTCGCCGACCCCGGCGTCCTCGGCATCAACGCGGGCGCCTCGGCGGCCGTCGTCTCCGCCATCAGCTTCCTCGGCATCACCTCGCTGACCGGCTACGTCTGGTTCGCCTTCCTCGGCGCCGCGGCCGTCTCGGTCGCCGTGTACGTGCTCGGCGGCACCCGCAGCGCCACGCCCGTACGGCTCGCGCTCGCCGGAACCGCCCTCACCGCCGTACTGACCGGCTACATCAACGCCGTCAACCTCATGGACACCGCGGCGCTGGACAAGATGCGCTTCTGGACGGTCGGTTCGCTGGCCTCCGCGACCACGACCACCGTGACGCAGGTCGCGCCGTTCCTCGCGGTCGGTGCGGTGCTCGCGCTCGCCGTCGGACGCCCCCTGAACGCCGTCGCGCTCGGCGACGACCAGGCGCGGGCGCTGGGCGCCCGGCTGACCCGCACCCGGGTACTGGCGATGCTCGCCGTGACGCTACTGTGCGGCGCCGCCACCGCGGCCTGCGGCCCGATCGTCTACGTCGGCCTGATGGTCCCGCACGTCGTACGGGCCGTCACCGGCCCCGACATGCGCTGGATCCTGCCGTACTCGGCCGTGCTCTCGCCGGTCCTGCTGCTCGGCGCCGACGTCCTCGGGCGCGTCGTGGCGCGCCCCGGCGAGGTCCAGGTCGGCATCGTCACGGCGCTCGTCGGCGGCCCGGTCTTCATCTATCTCGTACGGCGTCGGAGGATGGCCCAGCTGTGAGTTCCACCGTCAAGACCGACCGGCCCGCCCCGTCGAGGAGCGCCAAACCCGTGCGGGCCGTGCGCACCGCGGGCGGGCTGTCCGTACGCCTGGACGTACGCGCCCTCGTCACCGGACTGCTGCTGACGGCCCTGGCGCTGGCCGCGAGCGTCCTGCTGATCGGCACCGGCGACTTCCCGATGAGCCCGGCGGACGTCCTGCGCACGCTCACCGGGTCCGGCACCGCCGCCCAGGAGTTCATCGTCAACGACCTGCGGCTGCCGCGGGTCCTGGTGGCGCTGCTGGTCGGCGTCGCCTTCGGCATCGCCGGCGCCGTCTTCCAGGCCGTCTCCCGCAACCCCCTCGGCAGCCCCGACGTCCTGGGCTTCTCCCAGGGCTCCACGGTCGGCTCCCTGCTCGTCATCGTCTTCTTCCACGGCGGCACCTTCGCGGTCGCCGCCGGCGCGGTCGTCGGCGGCGTCGTCACCGGACTGGCGATCTTCCTGCTGGCCTGGAAGGGCGGCATCCACGGCTACCGCTTCGTGCTCGTCGGCATCGGCGCCTCCGCGATGCTGTACGCGATGGTCCTCTACCTGATGACCAAGGCGAACATCGTCGAGGCGTCCCAGGCCGTGAACTGGATGACCGGCACCCTCTCCGGCCGGGACTGGGACCAGGTCTGGCCGCTGGCCCTGGTCTGCGCCGTCCTCGTACCGCTCGCCCTGCTGTTCGGGCGGCCGCTGCGCATGCTGGAGATGGGCGACGACGCCGCGTACGCGCTGGGCGTGCGGGGCACGCGGGTCCGCGTCGTCCTGCTGACGGCGGCGGTCCTGCTGGTCGCGGCGGGCACCGCGGCGGCCGGGCCGATCGCCTTCGTCGCGCTCACCGCGCCCCAGCTGGCCCGCCGGCTGACCCGCTCTCCCGGCCCCAACCTGCTGCCCGCCGCCCTCATGGGCGCCGCGCTCCTGGTGACCGCCGACTGGGCCTCGCAGCAGCTCTTCGGCGCCGACCAGCTGCCGGTGGGCGTGCTGACCGGCGTGCTCGGCGGCGGCTACCTGCTGTGGCTGCTGGCCTCCGAACGCAAGGCGGGCCGGATATGAGCGCGCGGACCGCCGGGCCACGGCCCGTACCCTCCTCCACCCCCACGACGCAGACCGCCACAAGGAGCCAGCAGTGAGCCGTCTCACGGCCGAGAACGTGACCCTCGCTTACGACCAGCGGGTCATCGCCGAAAACCTGTCGGTGGCCGTCCCCGACCGGTCCTTCACGGTCATCGTCGGACCGAACGCCTGCGGCAAGTCCACGCTGCTGCGCGCCCTGTCCCGGATGCTCAAGCCGTCCGCCGGATCGGTGCTGCTGGACGGCTCGGCGATCTCCTCGCTGCCCGCCAAGAAGGTCGCCAGGACGCTCGGGCTGCTCCCGCAGTCCTCGATCGCCCCCGACGGGATCACCGTCGCCGACCTGGTGGCCCGCGGCCGCTACCCGCACCAGGGCCTGCTGCGCCAGTGGTCGGGCGAGGACGAGCGGATCGTACGGGAGTCGATGGACGCGACCGGCGTCGGCGAACTGGCCGAGCGCTACGTCGACGAACTCTCCGGCGGCCAGCGGCAGCGCGTGTGGATCGCGATGGCGCTGGCCCAGCAGACGCCGCTGCTGCTCCTGGACGAGCCGACCACGTACCTGGACATCCAGCACCAGATCGAGGTGCTGGACCTGTGCGCCGAACTGCACGAGGAACAGGGCCGCACGCTCGTCGCCGTCCTGCACGACCTCAACCACGCCGCGCGCTACGCCACGCACCTGATAGCGATGCGCGGCGGCGAGATCGTCGCCGAGGGCCCGCCGGAGCAGGTGGTCACGGCCGGCCTGGTCGAGCGGGTCTTCGGGTTGAAGTGCCAGGTCATCGACGACCCGGAGACGGGCACGCCGCTGGTCGTGCCGGCCGCGCGCAAGGCACGGGCGACCGCGGCGGCCACCGCGGCGTCCTGAGGCCCGGCCGCCCGGCTACAGCAGCGCGCGCAGGCGCAGCAGGTCGCGCAGGCCGGCCTCCAGCTTGACCCGGCCGCTGCCCCACGCCTTCGCGAAGTGCAGTTCGCCGTCCACCAGGGCCACCAGGTCGTCGCCGCGCATGGCCAGACGGATCTGGGCCCGCTCGGGCGGCGGCCCCTGGACGCTCGTGACGTCCTTGAGGGTGCCGTCGGCGAGCCGGCCGCGGAAAGTGACGTCCAGGTCGGTGATCCGGCAGCTGAGCGAGCGGTCGAGCGCGGCGGCGCTGCGTACGTCGCCGTTCGCGGCGGAGAGATTCTGTGCGAGCCGGCCCAGGGCGGCGCGGCACTCTTCGAGGGTTGCCATCGAGATCGACGATACGCCCGTACGGGGCGGGCGGCCGGTGACCCGGTCGGCAGGCGGTTCGGGGTAGCGTCAAGGACATGGAAGAGCCGAATGAGCCGGCGGCCGCCGGGGCGGAAAGCGGGCAGGCGCCGGACGGCGCGCCGCCGCCCGCGCCCGCGGGGCCGCAGCCGCTCGGTGTCGTGGTCACGCCCACCGGGGACGCCGCCGTCGACGACGGGCTGCGGCGCCTGGCCGACGCCGACCACCTCGCCGCGAGCGGGCATCTCCAGGTGTACGAGGATGTCCACCGGGGGCTGCGCGACGCGCTGGCCGCCCTCGACCGGCACCCCGGGCCCGCCGGCCCGCCCGCAACGCACGACAACAGGAGCTGAACCACAGGTGGCAGGAGTGGCACGACGCCGACTCGACGCGGAGCTGGTGCGCCGCAAGCTGGCCCGCTCGCGCGAGCACGCGAGCCAGCTGATCGCCGCGGGGCGGGTGACCGTCGGCGGGACGACGGCGACCAAGTCCGCCACCCAGGTCGAGACCAGCGCGGCCCTGGTCGTGCGCGAGGACGAGGGCGACCCCGACTACGTCTCGCGCGGCGGCCACAAGCTGGCCGGCGCCCTCGCCGCGTTCGTACCCCGCGGCCTGGAGGTGGCGGGCCGCCGCGCGCTGGACGCGGGCGCGTCCACCGGCGGCTTCACGGACGTCCTGCTGCGGGCCGGCGCCGGGCACGTCGTCGCCGTGGACGTCGGCTACGGGCAGCTCGCCTGGTCGCTGCAGAGCGACGACCGGGTCACCGTGAAGGACCGCACGAACGTGCGCGAACTGACGCTGGACCAGATCGACGACATCCCCGTCGACCTCGTCGTCGGCGACCTGTCCTTCATCCCGCTGGGCCTGGTACTGCCCGCCCTGGTGCGCTGCGCGGCGCCCGACGCGGACCTGGTGCTGATGGTCAAGCCGCAGTTCGAGGTCGGCAAGGAGCGCCTCGGCAGCGGCGGGGTGGTGCGCAGCGCCGAACTGCGGGCCGAGGCCGTACGCGGGGTCGCCGGGCGGGCGGCCGGGCTGGGGCTGGGCGTGGCGGGCGTGACCGCGAGCCCGTTGCCGGGACCCTCCGGCAATGTCGAGTACTTTCTGTGGCTGCGTGCCGGGGCGGATGCGCTGGACCCGGCAGATGTCGACCGAGCAGTGGCGGAGGGGCCCCGTTGACCACTTCTGAAACATCCACACCGGCTGGAGCAGCCGCTTCGACCACGGAGTGCACCACACCTGCGGCCGGTCCCGGGCCGGCCGCAGCGGACGGGGAGCGCACCGTCTTCCTGCTCGCGCACACCGGCCGCCCCGCGGCCGTCCGCAGCGCCGAACTCGTCGTCCAGGGCCTGCTGCGCAGCGGCATCGGCGTACGGGTGCTGGCCGAGGAGGCCGCGGACCTGCCGCTGCCGGCGTCCGTGGAACGCGTCGAGTCCGAGCAGTGCGCGGCCGAGGGCTGCGAGCTGCTCGTGGTGCTCGGCGGGGACGGGACGCTGCTGCGCGGCGCGGACTTCGCCCGCACGTCCGGGGTGCCGATGCTCGGCGTCAACCTCGGCCGGGTCGGCTTCCTGGCGGAGGCCGAGCGCGACGACCTGGACAAGGTCGTCGACCGGGTCGTGACCCGCTCCTACGAGGTCGAGGAGCGGATGACCATCGACGTCCTCGTCCGCAACAACGGCAGCGTCGCGCACACCGACTGGGCCCTGAACGAGGCATCGGTGGAGAAGGCGGCGCGGGAACGGATGCTGGAGGTCGTCACGGAGGTCGACGGGCGGCCCGTCTCGCGCTTCGGCGGCGACGGCGTCGTGTGCGCGACGCCGACCGGCTCGACCGCGTACGCCTTCTCGGCGGGCGGCCCGGTGGTCTGGCCCGAGGTCGAGGCCCTGCTGATGGTGCCGATCAGCGCGCACGCGCTGTTCGCCAAGCCGCTGGTCACCTCGCCGGACTCGGTGCTGGCGGTGGAGGTGCAGCCCAAGACGCCGCACGGCGTCCTGTGGTGCGACGGCCGCCGCAGCGTCGAACTGCCCGCGGGCGCCCGGGTGGAGGTCCGCCGGGGCGCGACCCCGGTACGGCTCGCCCGCCTGCACCACGCCTCCTTCACCGACCGGCTGGTGGCCAAGTTCGCCCTGCCGGTGGCGGGGTGGCGGGGGGCGCCGCAGTAGCGGGCACCGGGGGCTCACGACGCCCGGCCGGCGGCCAGGAGGGACCGGGCACGGGACAGGGCCGGGTCGCGGCGGGCCGCCAGGTCCCCGGCGGCGAAGACCGGGACGCGGACGGCCGGCGGAATGCCCGTGCCGTCGAACGTGCGGCCGTCCGCCGTCAGGAACTCCTCGTTGGGCAGCGCGAACTTCCAGCCGTTCGGCAGCGTGCGGTCCATGGTGTCGGAGAAGACGCCCTGGGTGTTCCCGCCGATCCGGACCGGCGCCGGCGTACGGCCCAGCAGCGCCTGGGTGAAGGTCTCGCCCGCGCTGATCGTGAGGTCCCCGGTCAGCAGCGCGACCGGGCCCGTGTAGCGCGGTCCCTGGTACGGGCGTAGGTACGCGGGCTGGTCGGGGGTGAATGCGCGCGGGTCACGCGGGTCGTTGCGCGCGTGTTTGCGGTACGCCAGGTACGGGCGGTCCGTCAGCCGGGAGGCGACGCGCAGCCCGAGCGGGTCCGAGCCGCCGCCGTTCAGCCGCAGGTCGACGACGAGGCCGCGCAGGGCGTTGGGCCCGGACGTACGGGCGCGGGTGAACACCGCGTCCAGCGCCCGGTCCAGCTCGGCGACGTCGCTTTCGTAGTCGTCTTGGTCCGTGTAGCCGTTGAAGGACGTGATGCGGAGGTAGCCGAGGCGGCCGGGGAGGTCGGCGTACGAGAGCGCGCCGCCGGCCCACCGGTGGAGGGTGGCGTCCCGGCCGAGGTTGGCGCCGATCGCCGCGTCCACCTGCTCGAGGAACGGGGTGGAGGGGAGGGTCGTCCCGGGCCGCACCCCGCTGTACTGGCGGCCGGGGCCCGCGTCCAGCTTGGTGTGCCCGTCGTGCAGCGGTTCGATCATCTCGCGGAGCACGGCGAACAGCACGTCGTCGCTCGTCCCGGCGGGGACGCGCGGGCGGTACCGGTCGCGCACCGCGGCCCAGTCGATTCCCTTGGCGGCGAAGAACGGGTAGTTCTCGGCGTAGGTCTGCCAGAAGACGTCGAACACCGCACGGGCGTCACGGGGGACCTCGGACGGGTCCTGGTGGCAGCGGGCGGGCAGCCCGGCGACGCGGTGCAGGGTGCGGTGGCCGACGTTGTCCTGGATGCTCAGGCGGGCCTCGCGGGCGTTCTGCGGGGCGACCGTGACGCGCGCCGAGCCCGGTACGGCGAAGTGCACCCGGCCCTGCGCGTCGGGCCCGCTCTCGCGGACGCCGTTCAGGGAGCCGGGGAGGCAGCTGACGGCCGTGGTCTCGTAGGCGCGCAGCCGCGGCCCGTCGATCGTGACGTACGTGCCGTACCCGTCCATTTGCCACACGCCTTGCAGCGCGGCCGCCCCGGGCCGGGCCGCGTGGTCCGGTTGCGGTTGCGCGGCGGCCGGCGCGGAGACGGTGGCGGCCAGGGCGGTGCAGGCGGCCAGCAGCAGGGCGGTGCGGCGGGTGGGGCGGCGAGTGGGGCGGCCGTCCCGCCGGGCGGTGCGGTGTGCGGTGTCCGGCCCGGTGGGGCGTCCGGTCATGTTCTTGCTCCCAGTGAGTCGGTGAGGGCCGCGGTCCAGGGCGGATAGGGCAAGAACCGACAAGTGGACCTACATGTTGACCTCCACGTGGACCGGCATGCGGACTGCCCTCTTCCGGCCCCTTCCGGCCGTGCTCCCACCAGCGTGACGGGCGGGACGGGGGTGCCACCATGAGGAGATCACCCGTTCCCGTGGTGGGGTTTTCCGCAGGTTGCCGCGGCCGGGCGAGGGGAGGCCGTCGCGGGGCGGGCCCGGGACCTCGTAAGGTCGTATCCGTGTTGGAGGAGATGCGGATCAGGTCCCTGGGCGTCATTGACGATGCCGTCGTCGAGCTGTCGCCGGGTTTCACGGCGGTGACCGGCGAAACGGGCGCGGGCAAGACCATGGTCGTCACCAGCCTCGGGCTGCTGCTCGGCGGGCGCGCCGATCCCGCCCTGGTGCGGATCGGAGCCAAGTCGGCGGTCGTGGAGGGCCGCATAGCGGTGGGCCCTGCGGCCCCCGCCGCGGTACGCGCCGAGGAGGCGGGCGCCGAGCTGGACGACGGGACCCTGCTGATCAGCCGCACGGTCTCGGCCGAAGGCCGCTCGCGCGCCCACGTCGGCGGGCGCTCCGTCCCGGTCGGGCTACTGGGGGAGTTGGCGGACGACCTGGTCGCCGTGCACGGCCAGACCGACCAGCAGGGGCTGCTGCGCCCGGCCCGGCAGCGCCAGGCCCTGGACCGGTACGCGGGCGACGCGGTCTCCGTACCCCTCGCCAAGTACACCGCCGCCTACCGGCGGCTGCGCGCCGTCGCCGCCGAGCTGGACGAGCTGACGACACGCGCCCGCGAGCGCGCCCAGGAAGCCGACCTGCTGCGCTTCGGCCTGGAGGAGATCGCCGGGGTCGAACCGCAGCCGGACGAGGACGCCGAGCTGGCCGCCGAGGCCGAACGGCTCGGTCACGCCGAGGCGCTGGCCTCGGCCGCCGCCGCCGCGCACGCCGCCCTCGCCGGCAACCCCGAGGACCTGGAGGCCGTGGACGCCACCACCCTGGTCGCGGGCGCGCACCGGGCGCTGGACGCCGTGCGCAGCCACGACCCGGTGCTGTCCGCGCTCACCGAGCGGCTGGGCGAGATCGGCATCCTGATGGCGGACGTGGCGGGCGAACTGGCGAGCTACGCGGACGGCCTGGACGCGGACCCGCTGCGGCTCGCCGCCGTCGAGGAGCGCCGCGCCGCCCTCACGCACCTGACGCGCAAGTACGGCGCGGACATCGGCGCCGTACTGGCCTGGGCCGAGGAGGGCGCCGTCCGGCTCGCCGAACTGGACGGCGACGACGACCGGATCGGCGAGCTGACGGCCGAACACGACGCGCTCCGCGCCGAACTCGGCGAACTCGCGCAGGCGTTGACCGACGCCCGCGAGGCGTCGGCGAAGCGATTCGCCGACGCGGTCACGGCCGAGCTGGCCGAACTGGCCATGCCGCACGCCAGGGTGAGCGTCCAGATCACCCAGACCGAGGTCGCGGAGGACGGCGGCGGCGTCGAGGTCGGCGGCCGGGCGGTGGCCTTCGGCCCCACCGGCGCCGACGAGGTGGAGCTGCTGCTCGCCCCGCACCCCGGCACCCCGCCCCGCCCGATCGCCAAGGGCGCCTCGGGCGGTGAACTCTCCCGCGTGATGCTCGCGGTCGAGGTCGTCTTCGCCGGTTCCGATCCCGTACCGACGTACCTGTTCGACGAGGTGGACGCGGGCGTCGGCGGCAAGGCGGCCGTGGAGGTCGGCCGCCGGCTGGCGCGCCTGGCCAAGTCCGCGCAGGTCGTGGTGGTCACCCACCTCCCGCAGGTCGCCGCCTTCGCCGACCGCCAGCTGCTGGTGGAGAAGACCCACGACGGCTCGGTGACCCGCAGCGGCGTCACGGTCCTGGAGGGCGAGGACCGGGTACGCGAGCTCTCCCGCATGCTCGCGGGCCAGGAGGACTCCGAGACGGCGCGCGCCCACGCGGAAGAGCTGCTGGAGGCCGCGCGCTCGGGGCGCTGAACCGTTACGGGGCTCGCGGGGCGGGTGCCCCGGTCAGGGGGCGTACTCCGTAGGGGCGGGTGGATTGTCACCCATGTGGGTGGTCCCGTGGTGGTATGGGCGGAGTGCGCCATCGGGGCGGCTCGCCGGTGGTGCCGGATGTGCGGCGCGGGCTGGCATCCTGGGCGCAGCGCGTACGGCTGCGCACCACCGCGCCCGCCCGGAGCCCGCGCCCGGACGGCTGCCGGAAGCCGCCGTTCCGCGCCCGGCCCGCCACCGACCCAGGAGTACCGCCCACGTGACCAGCACCCCGGTCCCGCCGCACGGGCAGTCGCCGCTGCGCACGGTCCAGGTGCTGGGCCGCGGCAGCGCGGGCAGCGCCGCACACGTCCGTTCGCTGGCCGCCGGGCTGGTGGCCCGCGGGGTCCGGGTGACCGTGTGCGCCTCGGCCGCCACCGAGGACACCTACGACTACGCGGACACCGGCGCGCGGTTCGTACCGGTACCACCGCGCGCCGACCCGGCGGGCGTGACCTCGCTCCGCGCCGCCTGCGGGGACGCCGACCTGGTCCACGCGCACGGCCTGCGGGCGGCCCTGCGCGCCCTGCTGGCCCTCCAGGGCACCCGCGGCCGGCGGGTCCCCCTCGTGGTCACCTGGCACACCAAGGCCCATACGGACGGGCCGGGGGCCCGCCTCGTCCACCTGCTGGAGCGGCGGGTGGCGCGGGCCGCCGAGGTCGTCCTGGGCGCCTGCTCCGACCTGGTGGACCGGGCACGCGAACGCGGCGCCCGCGACGCGCGGCTGGCCCCCGTCGCGATCCCGGGCCCCCGCCCCGGCGGCCGCCCCCTCACGGCGGAGGACCGCCCGGCCCACAAACAGCGCGCCGAACTGGGCGCCGTGGACCGCCCGCTGATCCTCGCCGTCGGCCGGCTGGAGACCCACCAGGGCCACGACTTCCTGCTGGACGCGGCGCACGCCTGGTGCGCCCTCGACCCGCCGCCGGTGGTCCTGGTCGCGGGGGAGGGCGGCCGGCGGGAGGCGCTCCAGCGGCGCATCGACACCGAAGAGCTGCCGGTGCGCCTGCTCGGCCGCCGCGACGACGTACCCGAACTCCTCGCCGCCGCCGACCTGCTGGTCCTGCCCAGCCGCTGGGAGGCCCGCTCCCTGATCGCCCAGGAGGCCCTGCGGGCCGGCGTGCCCCTGGTGGCCACCGACGTCGGCGGCACCCGCGAACTGGTCGGCAGCGCCGCCGAACTCGTCCCGTACGGCGACGCCGCGGCCCTCGCCCACACGGTCCTGGCCCTACTGGCCGACCCGTCCCGCCGCGACACCCTCGCCGCCGCGGGCCGCACCCAGTCCGCAGGCTGGCCCACCGAGGACGCAACGGTCGCGCAGGTACTGAGCGTGTACGACGAACTGATGCAGCGACGGGGGCGGTGAGCGCGACGGGCGGCGTCCGGGCGGGGCGGTCGTGCGGTTGTTCAGGGCCGGTCCGTATGCCGTCGGGCCCGTAGGGCCAGTCGTAGGCCGAGGACCGTTTGCGGGTCGTCCAGGTCTGTGGCCAGCAACTGGGCGATGCGGGCCAGGCGGTCGTACAGGGTCTGCCGGTTGACGTTGAGGTCGCGTGCCGTTTCCGCCTTGCGGCCCGCGCTGGCCAGGTACGCCTCCAGCGTCGGCAGCAGCGGTTGGCGCGCGGAGCGGTCGTGTACGAGGAGGGGGCCGATGGCGCGGTCCACGAAGTCCGTCAGGACGCCCTGTTCGCCGTGTTCGCGCATCCGCCACAGCAGCAGTTCGATGTCCAGGCGGCGCGCGTCGTGCCACGGCTGCTCCGGCAGGCCCTGCGCGGCGGCCGCCGCCTCCGTCGCGTGCCGCAGTCCGGGGCCCACCGCGGGCCAGCCGCCCGCCGCGCCGACCACGACCACCGGGCGCCGCGCCGCCGGGCGGTCGGCCCCGGCCCGTACGACGCCCGCGCGGAGCGCCTCGGCGACCCGGTCGGCGACGGCCGTGCGGTCCTGGCCCGCGCGCGGCGCCACGAGCAGGGGCACCCGGCCCTCGACGGGCCGCACCCCGAGCAGGACGGGCACGCCGAGTGCGGCCAGTTCCTCGCGCAGGGCGCGGGCCAGGACAGCCCAACTGCCCGGTGTGGGCAGTTGGGAGGGCAGCCGCATCACCACGGGAAGGATCGGTTCGTCACCCGGACGGAAGCCGAGCAGGCGGGCCTGGGCAGGCGCCTCGGCCGCGGTGATCCGGCCCTCCGCCAGGTCGGCCAGGAAGTCGCCGCGGCCCCGCGCGGCGAGCACCTCCTCCTGGCGGGACTGGAGCAGCACCACGGCGAGCAGGTCGGCGGCGCGCTCGGCGGCGATCCGGTGCACCGGCGCGACGGGCGCGTTGACGGGGAGCAGGACCAGGCGGGCCCGTACGGCGTCGGGGCCGGGGCCGCCGCCGGGCACGTCCACCCGCAGGCCGGTCTCGCGCAGCCCCTGCCACGCCTGGAGGGGGTCGGCGTCGGCGGCCCCGGCGCCGTCCGGGCCCGCCGCGTACAGGGGGCTGCCGTCGGGGGCCTCCAGGCACAGCGGGTTGCCGGTGAAGGCGGCCAGCCGTCCCAGCACCTCGGGGGCGCCGCCGCCGCGCAGCAGGACGTCCGTACAGCTCCGCAGGAGTTCGTCGGCCTGCCGCAGCAGCAGGTAGTGGCTGTTGACCAGCTCGGTGTGGATCTCCTCGGTGACGGCGACGTACGGGACCTCGCGGTGCAGCTGCACCAGCGGCAGGCCGCGGGCCCGCGCGCTGTCGACGACGGCCGAGGGCAGCGCCTCGAAGCGGGAGCCCAGCTCGACGACGAGGGCGGCGATCTCGCGGTCGGCCAGTTTGCTGACGAAGGCGCGCTGCTCGGAGGGGCGGGCGCCCAGGCCGAGGCCGGTGGTCAGCAGCAGCTCGCCGCCCTTGAGCAGCGAGGCGATGTGCGGGACCTCGCCCGCGTGCACCCAGCGCACGGCGCGGTCGAGGCGGTCCTCGCCGGCCACCACCTCGGGCAGCCCGCGCCGCAGCGCGGGCAGCTCCAGCGCCCGGCGTACCGTGATCACCGCTTCGGTCTTCGCTTCCGGCCCCATGGCGTGGAACGGTACCTGTGTTCCGCTATGCGGACGTAGCGGGCTGCGGGCGGTCCGGGCCTGGTGCGGGCCCGGTGCGGGCCCCGGCCCTCATCCCGATTCCCTGACCACCAGTGTCGCCGCCGTGATCACGGGAGACGGCCCGGCTCCGGCGGCTTCCGGGCCCGTACCGTCCGCCGCACCGTCCGCCGCCAGGCGCCGTAGCAGCAGCCGCGCCATCAGGCGGCCCATCTCCTCCACGTCCTGGCGCACCGTGGTCAGCGGCGGGTCCGTCCAGGCCGCGGGGTCCAGGTCGTCGTAGCCGACCACGCCCACGTCCTGCGGCACCCGGCGGCCGTGCGCCCGCAGGGTGCGCAGCGCGCCGGAGGCCATCAGGTCGGAGCAGGCGAAGACGGCGTCCAGGTCCGGCGCCGCGGCCAGCAGGCGCGCCATGGCGCGCTCGCCGCCCGCCGCCGTGAAGCCGCCGTCCGCGATCAGCCGGGGGTCGGCCGCCGCGGGGGCGAGGGCGTCCAGGTAGCCGTCCAGGCGGTCCTGGGCGGAGGTCTGGTCGAGCGGGCCGGTGATGACGGCGATCCGGCGGCGGCCGCGGGCGAGGAGGTGGCGTACGGCCTGCCGGGCGCCGTCGCGGTTGTCGGTGTCGACGTACAACGGGCGAGGCGCGCGCTCGGCGCCCGCCCAGCCGGGGCGGCCGCCGAAGACCGTGGGCAGGCCGGACGCCGCCGCCATGGCGGGCAGCGGGTCGTCGCGGTGCAGCGAGAACATCAGCACGCCGTCGACGTGCCCGGCGGACAGGTAGCGGCCGATGCGTTCGTAGTCGGCGCTGTTCTCGTGGAGGAGGAGCAGCAGCTGGGTGTCGGCGGCCGACAGCTCCCGGCTGATGCCGCGCAGCTGCCGGCCGAAGAACGGGTCGGCGAAGACCCGGGACTCCGGCTCGGCGATCACCACGGCGACCGCGCCGGTGCGGCGGGTGACCAGCGAGCGGGCCGCGCTGTTCGGTACGTACCCCAGGTCGGCGATCGCGCGCCGGACCCGTTCGCGTACCTCGGCGCGCACTCCGGCGCCGCCGTTGACCACGCGGGAGACCGTGGCGCGGGAGACGCCGGCCCGTGCGGCGACCGCCTCAAGTGTGGGACGTCCACGATTCGTTGCCTGCACCATTCAACCCCCGAAATGTGAGTCGGCTCCAACTCCGCGGATCAAGCCAAGCCTTGACGCCTCGGCGCGGAGTCGGCACTGTGTGCCCCGGCACGGCTTGAGAGCGCTCTCAATGTTCTCAGGCCGGGCACGGTCATGGAACTCCTCACCACCCCCACCCTGTCGAGGAGCGTGTTTCATGCGCATACGAATACGTGCCGGGAGACGGCCGCGGACGAGAACCGGAGCGCTGCTCTGCGCCCTGGGCGCCGCCCTCGCCGTGACCTGGCCGCCCGCCCCGTCCACCGCGGCGGCCCGCGAACCGGCGGCAGCGCCGTTCGCCGAGGTCTGGCGCACCGACTTCAACGGCCCCGCCGGCTCCCGCCCGTCCGGCGCCGACTGGATCGTCGACACCGGCAAGAGCTACCCGGGCGGCCCCGCCAACTGGGGCACCGGCGAGCACCAGACCTACACCGACCGCGCCGAGAACCTGCAACTCGACGGCGCGGGACACCTGAAGATCACCGCCCGCAAGGTCGGCGGCACCTGGACCTCCGGCCGCATCGAGACCCGGCGCACCGACTTCGCCGCCCCCGCCAAGGGCAAGCTGCGGATCGAGGCACGCGTCAGGATGCCCGACGTCTCCGGCGACGCGGCGCTCGGCTACTGGCCCGCCTTCTGGACGCTGGGCGCCGACTTCCGCGGCAACTACTGGAACTGGCCGGGCATCGGCGAGTTCGACATCATGGAGAACGTCAACGGGATCAACCGCGTCTGGGGCGTGCTGCACTGCGGCGTCAACCCCGGCGGCCCCTGCAACGAGTCGCAGGGCAAGGGCAATTCCCGCGTCTGCCCGGGCGCCTCCTGCCAGGCCGGATTCCACACCTACGCCCTGGAACTGGACCGCACCGGTTCCACCGAATACCTGCACTGGTCCGTGGACGGGCAGCGCTTCCACACCGTCAGCTCCGCCGACATGGACGCCGGCACCTGGGCCAGGACGACCCACCACGGCCACTTCCTCCTGATCAACCTCGCGATGGGCGGCGCCTTCCCGGACGCCGTCGCGGGCCGCGCCACCCCCACCGACGCGACACGCCCCGGCGGCTCCCTGCTCGTCGACCACGTGTCCGTCTCCGTACAGCAAGGAGCCACCGCATGATCTCCCGTCGTACCCTGCTCGGCGGACTCGCCGCCAGTGCCGCCGCCGGAGCGGGCGCCAGTCTCCTCCTGAACGGCGCCGCGGGGGCCGCACCGGCCGCCGGCGCCGCGGCGGCCGGACTGCCGCTGCACGTCGTCAACCGGACCGGCCGCTACGCCAACAACGTCATCTGGATCTACATCGTCGGCAACACCGGAGGCCAGCAGGTACGGGTCACCGCGAACGGCGAGATCAAGCCCATCGCCCTCTCCGACAACCGCCCGGACGGCTTCACCGACTACGGCATACCGCTCGCCGCCAACGGCAACACCACCCTGCGCATCCCGCAGATGTCCGGGCGCATCTACGCGTCGCTCGGCGCCAAGCTCAAGTTCAAGGCCGTGCAGGACGGCAACGGCAGGCCCGCGCTGGCCTACCCGGCGGGCTGGGTGTCCGGCGACCCCAACTACCAGATCGTGCACGACTGCGCGGAGTTCACGTACGACGGGGCCGGCATGCACTGCAACACCACGGCCGTCGACATGTTCAGCGTCCCGATGTCCATCCGCCTCGTCGGCGCCCGCGACCAGACGGCCGGGGCGCTCAAGGCCGGTGCCCGCTCCCGGATCTTCTCCGAGATCGGCCGTACGCCGGGCTTCGGCAAGCTCGTCGTCGGCGACAAGCGCGTCATCGCCCCCAGCCACGGCCTGGACGCCGGGCTGTTCGACCGGAACTACTTCGCGCCGTACATCGACCGCGCCTGGAACGCGTACACGTCCAAGGACCTGAAGGTCACCACCAACCGGGGCACCTTCACCGGCCGGGTCGGCGGCGGCCAGTTCACCTTCCGCGGCCCCGCCCAGTTCTCCATCGCCAAGCCCTCCACCCGCGACGTGCTCTTCTGCCACGGCACCCTGCAAGCCCCCAACGACGGACTGCGCGGCCCGGTCGCCGCGGTGCTCGGCGCCGCCCTCAACCGCGCCACCCTCGCCGACCACGCGGCCCAGCCCACCACCGACCCCGGCACCTTCTACAAGGGGCAGCTCGCCAACCACTACGCGCGGGTCCTGCACGCCGAGGCCGCCGACGGCAAGGCGTACGGCTTCGCCTTCGACGACGTGGCCAACTTCGCCTCGTACATCGAGGACGGCGCGCCGCGCGAGATGACGCTGACGCTGACGGCGTTCTGACCGGCGGCGGAAGAGAACGAGGGGCCACGGCACCGCTGCCGTGGCCCCTCGTGGGTCCCCTTGTCCCTCGGCGCGCGGGCCCGGAGGCGTATGCGGCACCCGGCTTTCCCGGTCGGTCGGTCCGACCACCTGTTAGCGTGCACGGATGGAAGGTCTGGGACCCGTGGCCTGGCCGCCCGAGCCGATCAGGACAGAGAGACTCGTCCTCCGTGAGCCCGAGGCCCGGGACCGTGCGGCGTTCATCGAACTGCTCGCCTCGCCGGAGGTGCACACCTACCTCGGCGGCCCCCGGCCGCGTGACGAGCTGGAGCGCGAGACGCCCGAAGTGCCCGGGCAGCGGCCCGGGAGCTTCGTCGTCGATCTCGCCGGGGCGATGATCGGCCAGGTACTGCTCAGGAGAGCAACCGTGCACCATCGCCCGGCTGCCGTGGGGAAGGCCGAACTCGGCTACCTCTTCCTGCCGCAGGCGTGGGGATACGGGTACGCCGCCGAGGCGTGCGCGGCGGCACTCGACTGGCTCGCCGACGCGCTTCCCGGCGAGCCCGTGGTGCTCGCCACCCAGACCGCCAACGTCGGCTCGATGCGCCTCGCGGCGAAGCTGGGATTCACCGAAGTGGAGCGGTTCGAGGCATGGAGCGCCGAGCAGTGGCTCGGCATGCGGTCCCCGGTACGCGAAGCGGGGAACCGCTGGTCGGAGGCGTGAATCCCGCTCACCTGCCGTGTGCGGCACGGGGAACGGGATTCCACACCCCTCGTCCGTCGGCCGTTACCCCCCGTACGCCCCGCTGGCCGTCAGCCGCAGTGCCGTGTCGATCAGCGGGACGTGGCTGAACGCCTGCGGGAAGTTGCCCACCTGCCGCTGGAGCCTGGAGTCCCACTCCTCGGCCAGCAGGCCCAGGTCGTTGCGGAGCGAGAGCAGCTTCTCGAACAGGATGCGGGCCTCCTCGACCCGCCCGATCATCGCCAGGTCGTCGGCCAGCCAGAACGAGCACGCCAGGAACGCGCCCTCGTCGCCCTCCAGGCCGTCCACGCCCGCGTCGTCGCCCGAGGTCGGGTAGCGCAGCACGAAGCCGTCCTCGGTGCCCAGCTCCCGCTGGATGGCCTCGATGGTGCCGATGACCCGCTTGTCGTCCGGCGGCAGGAAGCCCATCTGCGGGATCAGCAGCAGCGAGGCGTCCAGCTCCTTGGAGCCGTAGGACTGCGTGAAGGTGTTGCGCTCCGGGTCGTAGCCCTTCTCGCACACCTCCCGGTGGATCGTCTCGCGCAGCTGCCGCCAGCGGTCCAGCGGGCCGTCCACGTCACCGGACTCGATCAGCTTGATCGTGCGGTCCACCGCGACCCAGGTCATCACCTTGGAGTGCACGAAGTGCCGGCGCGGGCCGCGCACCTCCCAGATGCCCTCGTCCGGCTCGTCCCAGTGCTTCTCGACCCACTGGATCAGCTTGAGCTGGAGGAGCGAGGCGTAGTCGTTGCGGGCCAGGCCCGTGTTGTGCGCCAGGTGCAGCGCCTCGGTGACCTCGCCGTACACGTCGAGCTGGAGCTGCCCCGCGGCGCCGTTGCCGACCCGCACCGGACGGGAGTTCTCGTACCCCGTCAGCCAGGTCAGCTCGTTCTCGCCCAGTTCCCGTTCGCCCGCGATCCCGTACATGATCTGGAGGTTCTCCGGGTCGCCCGCCACCGCGCGCAGCAGCCACTCGCGCCAGGCGCGGGCCTCTTCGCGGTAGCCGGTGCGCAGCAGCGAGGACAGGGTGATCGCCGCGTCCCGCAGCCAGGTGAAGCGGTAGTCCCAGTTGCGGGAGCCGCCGATGTCCTCGGGCAGCGAGGTGGTGGGCGCGGCGACGATGCCGCCGGTCGGCGCGTACGTGAGCGCCTTGAGCGTGATCAGCGAGCGGACCACCGCGTCCCGGTACGGGCCGTGGTACGTGCAGTGGTCGACCCACTCGCGCCAGAAGTCCTCGGTCGCCTCCAGCGCCGCTTCCGGCTCCGGCACGTGCGGCGGTCGGCTGTGCGAGGGCTGCCAGCTGATCGTGAAGGCGATCCGCTCGCCGGGGCCGACCGTGAAGTCCGCGTACGTCGTCAGGTCCCGGCCGTAGGTCTCGGCCTCGGTGTCCAGCCACACCGAGTCGGGCCCGGCGACCGCGACGGTGCGCTCGTCGATCTTGTGGACCCACGGCACCACCCAGCCGTACGAGAAGCGCATGCGCAGCGCCGAGCGCATCGGCACCCGCCCGCTGACGCCTTCCACGATACGGATCAGCTGCGGCGTCGCATCCTCGCGCGGCGGCATGAAGTCGATGACGCGGACCGTGCCGCGCGGAGTGTCCCACTCGGACTCCAGGACGAGCGAGTCGCCCCGGTAGCGGCGGCGGTCGGCGGGCACCGGACCGCCCTCGGGGCTGTGTGCGGGCCCCAGCCGCCAGAAACCGTTTTCTTCCGTGCCCAGCAGTCCTGCGAAGACCGCGGGTGAGTCGAAGCGGGGCAGGCACAGCCAATCCACCGTGCCGTCCCGGCACACAAGAGCGGCGGTCTGCATATCGCCGATGAGTGCGTAGTCCTCGATGCGCCCGGCCACGTGCATCTCCCGTCGAACTGGAGTGACGCCCCCCATGGGACGTGTGATCTTGTCCGTCCTGCCCATGAAACTCTGCCGAGCAGCGAGTCCGGAAATCGGGGCGGGGGTGGTGCCTTGCCGGACGGCTCGTAGCGAGTGTCCGAGCAGGATACGACGCACGGCAGTGATCCGCTCGTGACTGCGGGAAGACAGCGTTGCGCCGAACGGGTGGCCTGGGTCACGCCGGGCCGTACGAGGCCGGTGTGCGACGGCCGTACCCGTGTGGCGCGGGCGCCGCCGGGCGCGACCATGCCCGGTCGCTGATAGCCTGGTACCCCGTGGACCGGTGGGCCCGGCGCAAGCACAAGGCACCCCCGACCGCAGCGACGGCACCCCTGAAAACCGCAGTGGGTGACTGATGCGCACCTCTTCACCTCGCGACCACGGGAGCCCCCTCTTGGCCATGCCGCCCGCTGCTTTTCGAAACAGCACCACCTCGACGACCAAGCACCTCTTCGTCACCGGGGGCGTCGCCTCCTCGCTCGGCAAGGGGCTCACCGCTTCCAGCCTGGGCGCGCTGCTCAAGGCGCGGGGCCTGCGGGTCACCATGCAGAAGCTCGACCCGTACCTGAACGTCGACCCCGGCACGATGAACCCGTTCCAGCACGGTGAGGTCTTCGTCACCAACGACGGCGCCGAGACCGACCTGGACATCGGCCACTACGAGCGCTTCCTGGACGTCGACCTCGACGGCTCCGCGAACGTCACCACCGGCCAGGTCTACAACACCGTGATCGCCAAGGAGCGGCGCGGCGAGTACCTGGGCGACACCGTGCAGGTCATCCCGCACATCACCAACGAGATCAAGCACCGCATCCGCCGGCTGGCCCACGAGGACGTCGACGTCGTCATCACCGAGGTCGGCGGCACCGTCGGCGACATCGAGTCGCTGCCGTTCCTGGAGACCGTCCGCCAGGTCCGCCACGAGGTCGGCCGCGACAACGTCTTCGTCGTGCACATCTCGCTGCTGCCCTACATCGGCCCCTCCGGCGAGCTGAAGACCAAGCCGACCCAGCACTCGGTCGCGGCGCTGCGCAACATCGGCATCCAGCCGGACGCCATCGTGCTGCGCGCCGACCGCGAGGTGCCCACCGCCATCAAGCGCAAGATCTCGCTGATGTGCGACGTGGACGAGGCCGCCGTCATCGCCTGCCCGGACGCCCCCTCCATCTACGACATCCCCAAGGTCGTGCACGCCGAGGGCCTGGACGCGTACGTCGTGCGCAAGCTGGACCTGCCCTTCCGCGACGTGGACTGGACCGTCTGGGCCGACCTGCTGGACCGGGTGCACAACCCCGACCACGAGGTGAAGGTCGCGCTGGTCGGCAAGTACATCGACCTGCCCGACGCCTACCTGTCGGTCACCGAGGCGCTGCGCGCCGGCGGCTTCGCCAACAAGGCCCGCGTGAAGATCAAGTGGGTCACCTCCGACGACTGCAAGACCCCGGCCGGCGCCAAGCAGCAGCTCGGCGACTGCGACGCGGTCTGCATCCCCGGCGGCTTCGGCGACCGCGGCGTGGACGGCAAGGTCGGTGCCATCACCTACGCCCGCGAGAACAAGCTGCCGCTGCTCGGCCTGTGCCTGGGCCTGCAGTGCGTGGTCATCGAGGCGGCCCGCAACCTGGCCGGCATCGAGGGCGCGAACTCCACCGAGTTCGACCCGGCCGCCGCCGACCCGGTCATCTCCACCATGGCCGAGCAGATGGACATCGTCGCCGGCGAGGGCGACATGGGCGGCACCATGCGGCTGGGCATGTACCCGGCGAAGCTGGCCGAGGGCTCGATCGTGCGCGAGGTCTACGACGACCAGCCGTACGTCGAGGAGCGCCACCGCCACCGCTACGAGGTCAACAACGCCTACCGCGGCGAGCTGGAGAAGAAGGCCGGCCTGCAGTTCTCCGGCACCTCCCCGGACAACAAGCTGGTCGAGTACGTCGAGTACCCGCGCGAGGTGCACCCCTACCTGGTCGCCACTCAGGCGCACCCGGAGCTGCGCTCCCGCCCGACCCGCCCGCACCCGCTCTTCGCGGGCCTGGTGAAGGCGGCCGTCGAGCGCAAGACCGGCGCCGCCGCCGGCGCCAAGAAGGGCGCCAAGGGCTGACCCCGCGGGCGGCCGGCCCCCTCGCGCAGCGCGCGGGGGAGCCGGCCGCCGACGGGTACGGTTGACCGGGGCACCTGGCCTTTCACCTGGCCGGGCGCCCCGGTCGACTGCTTTTCGCGGAAGGACGTACGACGCACATGGCCATCCAGGACACCCCGGAAGCGTGGCGGGTCACCGCGACCGCGACGCCGTTCACCGGCAAGAAGACCGGCATCCGCACGGACGAGGTCGTCATGCCGGACGGCTCCACGGCCACCCGCGACTACCAGACCCACCCCGGCTCGGTGGCCGTCGTCGCGCTCGACGAAGCGGACCGGGTGCTGGTGCTGCGCCAGTACCGCCACCCCGTGCGGCACAAGCTCTGGGAGGTGCCGGCCGGGCTGCTGGACGTACCCGGCGAGAACCCGCTGAGCGCCGTGCAGCGCGAGCTGTACGAGGAAGCGCACGTCAAGGCCGAGGACTGGCGGGTGCTGACGGACGTCTACACCACCCCCGGCGGCTGCGACGAGGCCGTACGGATCTTCCTGGCCCGCGGCCTGTCCGAGGTGGTGGGGGAGCGCTTCGAGGTCTCCGAGGAAGAGGCCGACATGGAACTGGCGCGGGTGCCGGTCGCCGAACTGGTCCGCGGCGTACTCGCCGGCGAACTGCACAACAACTGCCTGGTGGTCGGGGTGCTCGCGCTGGTCGCGGCCCGCTCTGGGGACGGCCTGGACGCGTTGCGCCCGGCCGACGCGCCGTGGCCGGCCCGCCCGTTCGAGGGGTGACCGTTCAAGGGGGCCCGGCGGCCGCCTGAACGTACCCGTACGCGCTCCGGTCCGATGATGCGCTGATCCGGACGAGTGACCCAACCGTCGTGCTCCACAGGGCGCGTGACGGGTCGTGAACTACGCTCGACAACGTGCCCGTCCGCGACCGCGGTGGGCTCGTAAGCGCAGGTGGACGGGAGCGTGACCCGTGACGGATCAGGCGGTGGGCGGGGGACACGTCCCGCCGGGGAAGGCGGGCGGGCCCGCGACGGCGGCACGGCCGCGGCCGGAAGCGGACAGAGCGGCCGCGGAAGAGGCCGGCGCCGGCGACCGCACCGCCTCCGGCAGCCGCCGCCCGGCCGCCCGGCGCACCGTGCCGCCCGCCGCCACCGCGGCCGGCGGCTTCGTCGGCCGGCGCCGCGAGCTGAAAGCCCTCCGCGCCGACATCGCGCGCACCGGCCTGGACACCCTCTCCGGCCGCCGCGGCGCCCGCAGCCGGGTCCTGCTGGTCGCCGGCCGCCCCGGCTCGGGCCGCAGCGCCCTCGCCGCCGAACTGGCCAGGCAACTCGCCGACGACTACCCCGACGGGGTGCTGCGGGCCACCCTGTCCACCCCCGGCGGCGGGCCCGTACCCCTCGACCGCGTCGCCCGCGACCTGCTCGCCGACCTCGGCGCCCCCGTCCAGCCGGGCGCGGCGGAGGACGAGCTGACCGAGGCGCTGCGCGCCGCCCTCGCCGAGCGCCGGGCCCTGCTCCTCCTGGACGACGCCACCGGCGCCGAACAGGTCGAACCCCTGCTGCCCGACGCCGCCGGCTGCCTGGTCGTCGCGGTCTCCGAAGGCCCGCTCACCGGCATCACGGACGTCCGGCCCTGCACCCTCGGCGGCCTCGACAACTCCTCCGCCGTCGAACTGCTCAGCCGGTACGCGGGCCCCACCCGTATCACCGTCGACCCGCGCTCGGCGGACGCCGTCGCGGAGGAGTGCGGCGGTCGGCCCGCCGCACTCGTCCTCGCGGGCGGCTGGCTCGCGGGGCGCCCCAAGTCCTCCGTCGCCGACCTGCTCCAGGCGCTGCGCGAGGCGCCGGAACAGTCCGACGAGCCGGCCGGCGGCCGCCCGCTGGCCCGCGCCTTCCACCTCGTGTACGACTGCCTGCCGCCGGTCGCGGCCCGCATACTGCGGCTGCTCACCCTCGCCCCGGCCGGCCTGGTGGACGCGCACATCGCCTCCGCCCTGGCCGGCTGCTCGGTGGCCGCCGCCGAGTCGGCCCTGCGGGACTTCGCGGCCCAGGGACTGCTGCGGCATGTGGAGCCCGCAGGACCGCACCCGGACGGGCACGGCTCCCCGGCCGCCGGGAGCGCGGGCCTCCAGGCGCAGTACCGCATGCCGGGCTGCCTGCTCCTCCTGGTGCGCTCCGAGCTGCACGAGAAGGAGCGGCCCGCCGAGATCCAGCTCGCCAGGGCCCGGATGCTGGAGCGGACCGTACGGCTGCTCCAGTCGTGCCGGGCCCTCGGCGAACCCGCCGGGTCCCCGGCCCGCCAGAAGGTGGCCGGGCTGCCGCGCTCGCTGCGCTTCGCCTCCGCCGCCTCCGCCGCCGCCTGGCTGCGCAGCCGCCGCCCCGCCCTCCTGGAGGCGGCCCGGATCGCCGTCGAGGACGGCGAACTGGACACCCTGGACCGGCGGCTGGTGGCCGCGATCGTGCGCACCCTGATCGCCCACCAGGGCGCCGAGGCCGCGGCGCCCGACCTCTACGGGCTGCACGGCCTGGTCCTGGAGGTCGCCGAGCGGCGCGGCCTGGCCAGGGAGAAGGCCGCGGCGCTGCTCAACCTCGGCGACCTCGACGCGCAGGCCGGGCGGACCACGGACGCGATGGCCCGCTACCGGGGCGCGCTCAGCGCGGCGCGCGAGGTCAGGGACCCCATCGCGACCGTACGGGCACTGGAATCGCTGGGGGGCACCTACACGGAACTGGGGGACTGGCAGCGGGCCGCCGACTGGTACGGGCGCGCGCTGGAGCTGCGGCTGACCCGCGGCGAGAACGCGGACGGGGCGCGGCTGCACGGCCGGATCGGCGCCGTGCTGACGTACGCGGCGCGGTGGGGCGAGGCGCTCAAGGAGTGGCGGGCCGCCTACGGGGCGTACCGGAGGCTGGGCGACGTCGCGGGCCAGGCCCGCGCGCTGGGCGAGGCGGCGCGGGTGCAGGAGTACGCGGGCCGCCCCGAGGAGTCGCTGCGGACCTGCACGGCGGCCCTTTCGCTGGCCGCCGAGGCCGGGGACGGACGGCTGGAGGCGGCGCTCCAGCTGCGGATCGCGGACACCCTCGAACGGCTCGGCGACCCCGCGGGCGCAAGGCTGCACCGGGCCATAGGGGAACGACTCCTCTCAGATCACCCAGAGTGACCTACGAAATCGGTGGTGTTCCTCTCAGTAATAGATGCTTTGCAAGGCTAGACAACACGGAATCCTTCAATAGACTGGCCAGGCCGCGGACACCGCGGTCAGTCCCGGCATGCCTCGCATGCATGGATTTTTCCTGCAAGCACTCTTACAAGGACCGTGATCGACGTGAAGGTCGGCATCCCCCGCGAGGTCAAGAACAACGAGTTCCGGGTGGCGATCACGCCCGCCGGTGTGCACGAGCTGGTCCGCCACGGCCACCAGGTCTTCATCGAGAAGGACGCCGGCCTCGGCTCCGCGATCCCGAACGAGGAGTACGTCTCGGCCGGCGCCGAAATCCTCGGCACCGCCGACGAGGTCTGGGCCACCGCGGACCTGCTGCTGAAGGTCAAGGAGCCGATCGCCGAGGAGTACCACCGCCTCCGCAAGGACCAGACCCTCTTCACCTACCTGCACCTGGCCGCCTCCCGCGAGTGCACGGACGCCCTCCTGGAGTCCGGCACCACCGCCATCGCCTACGAGACGGTCGAGACCGCGGGCCGCCAGCTCCCGCTGCTCGCCCCGATGTCCGAGGTCGCGGGCCGCATCGCCCCGCAGGTCGGCGCCTACCACCTGATGCGCCAGGCCGGCGGCCGCGGCGTGCTGCCCGGCGGCGTGCCCGGCGTGGCCGCGGGCAAGGCCGTCGTCATCGGCGGCGGCGTCTCCGGCTGGAACGCCGTGCAGATCGCCGTGGGCCTCGGCTTCCACGTCACCCTGCTCGACAAGGACATCAACAAGCTGCGCGAGGCGGACCGGATCTTCGGCACCAAGGTGCAGACGATCGTCTCCAACGCCTACGAGCTGGAGAAGGCCGTCGTCGAGGCCGACCTCGTCGTCGGCGCGGTCCTCATCCCGGGCGCCAAGGCCCCGAAGCTGGTCACCAACGAGCTGGTCGCCAAGATGAAGCCCGGAAGTGTCCTTGTCGACATCGCGATCGACCAGGGCGGCTGCTTCGAGGACTCCCGGCCCACCACCCACGCCGAGCCGACCTTCCAGGTCCACAACTCGGTCTTCTACTGCGTGGCCAACATGCCCGGCGCCGTGCCGAGCACCTCCACCTACGCGCTGACCAACGCCACGCTGCCCTACATCGTGTCGCTGGCCAACAACGGCTGGGTCGAGGCGCTGCGCCGCGACGCCGCCCTCGCCAAGGGCCTGAACACCCACGACGGCAAGGTCGTCTACGGCCCGGTCGCCGAGGCGCACGGCCTGGACGCGATCGACCTGAGCACGCTTCTCGGCTGAGGCGTCAATAGCGCGCGTCAATGACGCACGACCGGCCGGGCCTTGGCGACAAGGCCCGGCCGCGGCCGTTTACCGACACGCCGCATGTCCGAAACGGCACATGCGGTCCTCAACTCGCCGAAAACGTAACCCTTTAACCGATTCGCACACCCTCGAAACATCGGGCTTGTGCTGCTTGCACCCTTGACATTGGCATGTTCGATTGCCGACACATCGGGCCGGGTCCGGCGGATTGTGTTGCTGCGAACGCCCGACACGCCATAGAGTCGCCAACCGTCGGCATAGTGCCACGCTGACCTATCGATAAGTTTCCTGGTCACATCCAAGGAGGTAAGACGACTTGTGAATGAGTCGACATTTACTCCCGGAGGTGGTCGACCAGGAGCGGTTGCACGGGGCCAGGGTCCCTCGGGGCTCCAGGCTGTCGGCTCCGTCGCTGTCCACACCTTCGCGACCCAACAGAGCACGACGACGACAGCCCACCAGAGCATGGACGGCCATCACGTGAACGCCATGGCCGGCGACCGGGGCGGCTCAGAACCCACCCGGCTCGCCGACTACGACGACCTGCCCGAGGGGCACTTCTACGATCCGGACGCGGAGTACGAACCGGACCCCGAATACGCCGCGACACTCGCGCCGGACGCCGCCCGCCAGCGCCGCGAACGCGTCGGCCCCACCGGGCGCCCCCTTCCCTACTTCCCGATTCCAGGACCGTTGACGGACCACGGCCCCGCCAAAATCATCGCGATGTGCAACCAGAAAGGCGGGGTGGGAAAGACCACCTCGACCATCAACCTGGGTGCCGCACTCGCCGAATACGGCCGCCGGGTGCTGCTCGTCGACTTCGACCCGCAGGGCGCCCTGTCGGTCGGCCTCGGCGTCAACCCCATGGAACTGGACCTGACGGTCTACAACCTGCTCATGGAGCGGGGCATGTCGGCCGACGAGGTACTGCTGAAGACCGCGGTCCCCAACATGGACCTGCTGCCCAGCAATATCGATTTGTCAGCCGCCGAGGTGCAGTTGGTCAGCGAGGTCGCGCGCGAGTCGACGCTCCAGCGCGCCCTGAAGCCGCTGATGGCCGACTACGACTACATCGTCATCGACTGCCAGCCGTCGCTCGGCCTGCTCACCGTCAACGCCCTGACGGCGGCCCACAAGGTGATCGTCCCGCTGGAATGCGAGTTCTTCGCGCTGCGCGGTGTGGCGCTGCTCACCGAGACGATCGAGAAGGTACAGGAACGGCTCAACCCCGACCTGGAGCTCGACGGCATCCTGGCGACGATGTACGACTCGCGGACCGTCCACAGCCGCGAGGTTCTCGCGCGCGTCGTCGAAGCGTTCGACGACCACGTGTACCACACGGTCATCGGCCGTACCGTGCGCTTCCCGGAGACCACCGTCGCGGGCGAGCCGATCACCACGTACGCGTCCAACTCCGTCGGCGCCGCCGCCTACCGTCAGCTGGCCAGGGAGGTGCTCGCCCGGTGTCACGCCGAGTGAGTCTGCCCGGAGCCGACGAGTTGTTCCGCACGACCGGGGGATCGGGGCTGCAGTCCCCGGCACCCCGCAAGACCAACGGCTCTGCCGCGGCCAATGGTGGCTCCCCCCTGCACGGGGAGCCACCGCGAGTTCCCGCGCCTGGCGGGGAGCCGGAGGCGGAGGGAGTTCGCGAAGCCCGCGAGGCTCGCGAGCCTCGCGAAGTTCGTGAGGGCGCGGACGGGCGCACGGAGGGGCGTACGGACGGACGCCCGGACGGTCCGGAGTCGGCCGGGCGCGGCGGCCGCGCAGACCGCGAGGGCGGTGGGGAGTCGGACGCGGAGCCCTCGAAGGGCGCCTCCGCGGGGGATGCCCCGGCCCCCCAGCCGGCCCGGCGGCGCGGCCGCGGCGCGAACCGGCGCCCCAGCGGGCGCGAGCGGCACGACGAGAAGATCACCGTCTACGTCTCCGCGGAAGAACTGATGGACCTGGAGCACGCGCGCCTGGTCCTCCGCGGCGAACACGGCCTCGCGGTCGACCGCGGCCGCATTGTGCGCGAAGCGGTGGCGGTGGTTTTGGCGGATCTGGAGTCGCGGGGGGATGCGAGCATTCTCGTGCGGAGGCTGCGGGGGCGGTAGCCCCGCTCGCGCTTCGCGCGTTTGCGCCTACGGCTGGGTGGGTGGGGGCCGGGGCCCCGCAGGGGTCTCTCCTCACCGCAGTCGCGGAAGCCATGTCTGGAACGCTGAACCTGGTGTTGCGACGTGTCGGCTGCGGGGAGCCCCCTGCGTGTCCCCGGCCCCGGGCCCGGATAGCGGCTGACTCGCCGTCGTGGCCGAGGCCCCCTGGCTGCTCCGCCGCTGGTGTCTTTCCCTCTCCCCTCACCCTTGCGCGACAGCGCTCCCCGCTGCGCGGCGGTCTCACCGCCCCCGCGAAGCGGGGATACGCTCGTACCGAACGTTCTTCCTCCTATGGACCGCGATGCTGACGACTGAAGATCACGCCACGTCTCCCGAGGCCGGTGACGGGCGGTTCACTGTGCGGCTGGAGAATTTTGAGGGGCCGTTCGACCTGCTGCTTCAGTTGATCTCCAAGCACAAGCTGGATGTGACCGAGGTCGCCTTGTCCAAGGTGACGGACGAGTTCATGGCGTACATCCGGGCGATGGGGGCGGACTGGGATCTGGATCAGACGACCGAGTTCCTGGTCGTCGCGGCCACGCTGCTCGATCTCAAGGCGGCGCGGCTGCTGCCTGCCGCGGAGGTGGAGGACGAGGCGGATCTCGCGCTGCTGGAGGCGCGGGACCTGTTGTTCGCGCGACTGCTTCAGTACAGGGCGTACAAGCGCATCGCGGACATTTTCAGTGAGCGTCTGGGGGACGAGGGGCGCCGGTACCCCCGCACGGTCGGGCTGGAGCCGCACCATGCGGAGCTGCTGCCGGAGGTCGTGATCAGTATCGGGGCCGAGGGGTTCGCCCGGCTCGCGGTGAAGGCGATGCAGCCCAAGGCCAGGCCGCAGGTGTACGTCGATCACATCCACGCGCCGCTGGTGAGCGTCAGGGAGCAGGCCGAGGTGCTGGTGGCGCGGCTGCGGGCGGTGGGGGAGGCCGGGTTTGCCGAGCTTACGGAGGACGCGCCGGACACGCTGACCGTCGTGGCGCGCTTCCTGGCGCTGCTGGAGCTGTACCGGGAGCGTGTGGTGGAGCTGGACCAGGATCAGGCCCTGGGGGCGCTGACGGTGCGGTGGACGGGCGGTGCGGAGGCCGAGCCGGTGGTCACGGATGAGTTCGACCGGGATGGTGCGGAAGAGGGAGAGAAGGAGTGAGGGGGGTGGAGGAGGTCGATGAAGGGCACGCTGGGGTGCTCTCGGTTGTTGAGCTGGCGCTGAAGCCTGCGCTGGAGGCGGTGCTCATGGTTGTGGACGAGCCTGCGACCGAGGAGCACCTGGCGAAGGTGCTGGAGCGGCCCCGCCGCGAGGTGGCGCTCGCGTTGCGGGAGCTGTCGGAGGAGTACACGCGGCAGGGGCGCGGGTTCGACCTGCGGCTGGTGGCGGGGGGCTGGCGGTTCTACAGCCGGGGCGCGTACGCGGACGCCGTGGAGAGCTTTGTGCTGGACGGGCAGCAGGCCCGGCTGACGCAGGCCGCGTTGGAGACTCTGGCCGTGGTCGCGTACCGTCAGCCGGTCAGCCGTTCCAGGGTCTCGGCCGTGCGCGGGGTGAACTGTGACGGTGTGATGCGCACCCTTCTTCAGCGTGGTCTGGTGGAGGAGACGGGGACGGAACCTGAAACAGGTGCGATCCTGTACAGGACGACGAACTACTTTCTGGAGCGGATGGGCCTGCGCGGCCTGGACGAGCTTCCGGAGCTTGCTCCCTTCCTCCCGGAGGCGGAGGCGGTCGAGGGCGATTCCCGGGAAGGTGTTCCGTCGTTCGACGTAGACGACAGCGGCGACGACTCTCAGACGGATCATTGATGCGAAGCAGCGGCAGGAACAACAGGGACGCCGGTAGGGGCAACTACCGGGGTGCGGGCAACAAGAAGGACGAGAAGCAGCAGCGCGCCGGCCGGCCCCGTCCCGAGGAGCGCCGCTACGACGTGGGCGAGGGCGGCGGCCGGGGCGGTGCCCCGGAGGAGCGCAAGGGCCGTGGGGCGGCTGCCCGCGGCGGTGCCAAGGGCGGTCCTCGTACGAGTCCGAAGAGCGGCGGCAAGCCCGGCGGCAAGGGCCAGCAGCAGCGTGGCCGCGGCCAGGCTCCGGCGCGGCCGCGTGAGTATGACGCGCAGGTCGAGGAGCGTAATCGGGCCCGGCACAACAAGCCGCAGGTCAAGACGCCCAAGACGTTCGGTGACCAGGAGGGCGAGCGGCTCCAGAAGGTGCTGGCCCGGGCCGGTATGGGCTCGCGCCGTGCCTGTGAGGAGCTGATCGACCAGGCGCGGGTCGAGGTCAACGGGCGGATCGTCACCGAGCAGGGCGTGCGGGTCGACCCGGACAAGGACGAGGTCAAGGTGGACGGCCTGACGGTCGCCACGCAGTCGTACCTGTTCTTCGCGCTGAACAAGCCGGCCGGTGTCGTCTCGACGATGGAGGACCCGGACGGGCGGCAGTGCCTGGGCGACTACGTGACCAACCGCGAGACGCGGCTGTTCCACGTGGGGCGGCTGGACACGGAGACCGAGGGCATCATCCTGCTCACCAACCACGGCGAGCTGGCCCACCGGCTGACCCACCCGCGGTACGGGGTGAAGAAGACCTACCTGGCCGCCATCCAGGGTCCGCTGCCGCGTGACCTGGGCAAGCAGCTCAAGGACGGCATCCAGCTGGAGGACGGCTACGCGCGCGCCGACCACTTCCGGGTGGTGGAGAACACCGGCAAGAACTACCTGGTCGAGGTGACCCTGCACGAGGGCCGCAAGCACATCGTGCGCCGGATGCTGGCCGAGGCGGGCTTCCCGGTCGACAAGCTGGTGCGGACGGCGTTCGGGCCGATCTCGCTGGGCGACCAGAAGTCCGGCTGGCTGCGGCGGATGACCAACACCGAGGTCGGCATGCTGATGCGCGAGGTCGAGCTGTAAGCACCGGGCGCCTTGTCGAGTGCTGGGACCACCCCTTATTGTCATTGTGACGATTAAGGGGTGGTTCTTTTCATGGCGTCCGCCGCGACCGGATCGCTCATCGGGCTGGCGCTCGGTGACGCGCTCGGGTTTCCGACCGAGTTCGACGATGTGCCCGCGATCCTGGCCAAGTGGGGCCCGTGGCGGGAGACGGCCCTGCCCGATCCCGCGTACGTCACCGACGACACGCAGATGACCATCGCCCTCGGGCGCGGTCTGCGTGCGGCCGTGGCGGGCGGCGGCGCCCTGGACGCCGCGAGCCTGCTTCCGCCCGTACGGCGGGAGTACGTGGACTGGTGGCGCTCTCCGGACAACGACCGGGCGCCGGGCGGTACCTGCCTCAGGGCGTGTCAGCTGCTCAGCGACCCCGCGCGGCCGTGGGTGGAGGCCAGTCGGGTCGGCTCGAAGGGGTGCGGCGCGAACATGCGGGTGGCGCCCGTCGGGCTGGTGCCGGGGCTGAGCCCGGAGCAGCGTTCCGGGGCCGCGCAGCTCCAGTCCGCGCTGACGCACGGGCACCCGACCGCGCTCGCCGCCAGCGACCTCACGGCGTACGCCGTGCACGTGCTCACGCAGGGCGCCCGGCCGGAGGAGCTGACCGGGCTGCTGCGCTCGTATGCGGTGGGGAGCGGTGCGGTTTACCGGGCCGACTGGCTTGGTGAATTGTGGCGGTATGCGGGGGATTCTTCGCCGGAGAGCTTTATCGCTCGCGGCTGGGACGAGTGTCTCGGTGTCCTGGACCGGCTGGACGACGCGCTGCGTGCGCCCAATCCGGAGGCCGATCCGTGCCTGGCCACCGGTGCCGGCTGGATCGCCGAGGAGGCGCTCGCCACCGGTCTGCTGTGCTTCCTGCTCTTTCCCGGTGAGCCGCTGACCGCGCTGCGCCGGGCCGCCTGCACCTCCGGCGACTCCGACTCGATCGCCTGCCTCGCCGGTGCCTTCGCCGGCGCCCACCTGGGCGCCGGGGCGTGGCCCGAGGAGTGGGCGGGCCGTATCGAGTACCGCGACGAGCTGCTGGCGCTGGGGGAGGCGTGGGATGCGTAACGCTGTTCTGGAGGCGGCCGGGCTGCCGGAGATCGATCTGGGTGTGGTGACGGCGGGGGAGGGAGATCCGCTGGTCTTCGCGACGGTTTCCGGCGCGCATCTGTACGGCTTCCCCTCCCGCGACTCGGACGTGGACCTGCGCGGCGCGCACCTGCTGCCCACCGCCGCGCTGGTCGGGCTGCGGGAGCCGGACGAGACCCGCTCCTGGATGGCGGACCGGGACGGCGTCGAGGTCGATCTCGTCACGCACGACCTGCGCAAGTTCGCGCGGCTGATGCTGCGGCGCAACGGCTACGTGCTGGAGCAGCTGCTCTCGCCGCTGGTGGTGCGGACGAGTGCGGTGCACGAGGAGTTGGCGGCGCTGGCGCCCGCCGTCCTCACCAGCCATCACGCCCACCACTACCGGGGCTTCGCGAACACGCAGTGGCGCCTCTTCGAGAAGACCGGCGAGCTCAAGCCGCTGCTCTACACGCTGCGGGTGCTGCTGACCGGCATTCACCTGATGGGCAGTGGTGAGGTGCAGGCGCATCTGCCCACGCTGGCCGGGCTGGTGGCGGCGCCCTCGTACGTGCCCGAGCTGGTCGCGGCCAAGGCGGAGGCGGAGCACGGGGCGGCCGGCGGGCTGGTGGACGTGGAGCGGCTGCGGGCCGACGTGGCGGAGCTGCACGGCCGGCTGGACGCGGCGCAGGCCGCCTCCGCGCTGCCGGACGCCCCCGGCGGCCACGACGCGCTACACGACCTCGTCGTACGGGCGCGGCTCGGCGCAGCGGAGCGCTGACGCGCGGCGGGTGCGGTAGAGGAAGTCCGCGACGCGCCGGTGGTCGGGTTCCGGCGGCAGCGGGGAGGCGGGTTCCGCCGCGGCGGCCTGTTCGGCCAGGGCGGCCATCCGGCGTTCGACCCGGTCCCAGGTGACCTCGCCGCGTTTGACGGCGAGCAGCTCGGCGCGCGCGTCGCCGACGTCCAGCGTGAGGACGCCGGTGCGCAGCGCGTCGCGGGCGGTACGCAGCAGCCGCAGCAGGTGCATGGCGTGCTTCCAGCGGGGCGCGCCGTGCTGCCGTACGTCCGCCTCCAGCTTCTTGAGCTGGCCTGCCGCGTAGCCGGCGAAGGTGCGGTGCACCTGGCGGGAGAGGAACGCGCCGCGCAGGGCGAGGAGTTCGCGGCCGGTGTCGTCGACGTGCTCGACGAGGGGGGAGTGCAGGCACTCCAGGATGTTCGGGTTGGAGAGCAGGGCCAGCTCGCAGAAGCGTTCCAGCTCCCAGGAGAACTCCTCCTCGCGCGGCCCGTCCACGTGCGTCGGCGGCTTCTCGAAGCGCCAGAAGAGCGGGGTGGGGGCGAGGTAGACGCCGCGCCGGTCCGTGTCGCTGTCCCCGGTGGCGAGCCCGAAGGCGCGCGACCCCATCACGCAGGCGTAGACGGTGTGGTCGGTGACGAGGGCGTGGCCTGCGGCGTGGGACGGCATGAGGGGGATTGTGGCTGGTGGGAGACGTGTGCGCCAGCCGGTTTCGGGTGGCGGAAATGCCCGTCGTCGGTACGTTTGAATGAAGTCACTCGTCGCGTGAGCCTCATCGAAATCGCCAGGAATTCGCGGAAAGGCACGGCCATGACGGGATCACCAGACCTCGGGAGACTGATGGGCCGGCTGCCCGGCGGCGGCCGGCCCCCGGCGGCAGGAAACCTCATCGGATCGCTGATGGGGGCACTGGGCGGAACCGGGCCCGGTGGTCACGGGGTGCCCGGCGGCCCCGGGTACGGGGGCAGCCACGGCGGCGGCATACAGATCGTGCTCGGCAAGCTCCTCCAGGGGGAGCTGGGGCGGCAGGCCCACTCCTGGGTGGGGCGGGGCGCCAACGAGCCGGTCACCCCCGAGCAGGTGGCGAAGGCGCTGCCGGACGAAGCCCTCCAGAGGATCGCGGAGGAGAACGGGGTCAGCGCCGGGGAAGCGGCGAAGCAGCTCGCGCACACCCTGCCGCAGGCCGTGGACCGGCTGACGCCCGACGGCGAGATACCGCAGGACCCCTCGTTGCAGCGCCTCGCCTCCCGGGGCGGCGGCGCCGCGGGGCGGCGGTAGGCGCGCACGTCCCGTACCCGGCCGGTCCGTGTCCCGCGGGCCGGCCGGCGTCGTGGACAGGGCCCCCGGCTGGCTAGGCTTGCGGTAAGGAGTCGGCGCCGGGCGCCGTACGCGGAAACTCAGGGGAGCGGTGACGTGGCGGTACGAGCGGTGCGCGGAGCCGTGCAGCTGGAACGGGACGAAGCGGGGCATATGCACGAGCAGGTGTCCGCGCTGCTGACCGCCGTCCTGGAGCGCAACGGAATGGTCCCGGACGACCTGATCAGCATGTGGTTCACCGCCACCCCCGACCTGCACAGCGACTTCCCCGCGGTGGCCGCCCGGCAGCTCGGCATCACCGACGTCCCGCTGATCTGCGCGCAGGAACTGGACATCGCCGGCGCCATGCCGCGCGTCGTACGCGTCCTGGCGCACGTCGAGACCGACCGCACCAAGGCCGAGATCGCGCACGTCTACCTCGGTGCCGCCGGCGCCCTGCGGAAGGACATCGCCCAGTGAGGACCGCGCTCGTCATCGGCACCGGCCTGATCGGCACCTCCCTCGCCCTCGCGCTGCACGCCCGCGGCGTGCAGGTGTACCTGGCCGACCACGACCCGGCGCAGGCCGAGACCGCCGCCGCGATCGGCGCCGGCACGGCCGAGGAGCCGCCGGGCCCGGTCGACCTCGCCGTGGTGGCCGTGCCGCCCGCCCACGTCGCGCCGACGCTGGCCGCAGCGATACGGCGCGGCGCGGCCCGCGCCTACCTCGACGTGGCCAGCGTCAAGGGCGGCCCGCGCCGTGAGCTGGAGGCGCTGGGGTGCGACCTGACGGCGTACCTCGGCACGCACCCGATGGCGGGCAAGGAGCGCTCCGGGCCGCTCGCCGCGACCGCCGACCTCTTCGAGGGGCGGCCCTGGGTCCTGACGCCGGCCCCGGACGGCGACACCGAGGTGCTCAACCTCGCGCTGGAGCTGGTCGCGCTGTGCCGCGCGGTGCCGGTCGTCATGGACCCGGACGCGCACGACCGGGCCGTCGCCCTGGTCTCGCACACGCCCCAGCTGGTCTCCAGCCTGGTCGCGGCCCGCCTCCAGGACGCGGACGAGACCGCGGTGCGGCTGTGCGGGCAGGGCATCAGGGACGTCACGCGTATCGCCGCCTCCGCGCCCCGGATGTGGATGGACATCCTCTCCGCCAACCCGGGGCCGGTCGCCGACGTGCTCGCCGACGTCTCGGCCGACCTGGCGGAGACGGTACGGTCGCTGCGCGCGCTGGAGGCCGCCGACGAGGACAAGCGCGCCGCGGGCGCCCGCGGCGTCGAGGACGTGCTGCGGCGCGGCAACGCGGGCCGCGAGCGGGTGCCGGGCAAGCACGGCGCGGCGCCCGCCGCCTACGAGATCGTCTCGGTGCACATCGGCGACCAGCCGGGCGAGCTGGCGCGGGTCTTCGCGGACGCGGGCCGGGCCGCGGTCAACATCGAGGACGTACGGATCGAGCACGCCACCGGGCAGCAGGCGGGTTTCATCCAGCTCATGGTCGAGCCGCAGGCCGCGTCGGTGCTCGCGGCGGAGCTGCGCGAGCGGGGCTGGTCGATACGGCAGTAGGGCGCCCGCGCCCCGGGGGCACGGGGCTGCACGGGGCGCCGCTGCTTGCCAGTAACCTTGTGCGGGGCCGTGTGCAGTGGCCCCCGCCCCGCCCCGTGCTCAAGGAAGGTGCTCGACACCGTGGAAACCGCCGCCCGGACCGCCCCGGCTGCAGTGATTGTCGCCATCGACGGCCCCGCAGGCACGGGCAAGTCCAGCACGTCCAAGGCCGTCGCCGGCAAGCTGGGGCTGGGCTACCTGGACACCGGTGCCCAGTACCGCGCGATCACGTGGTGGATGCTGAGCAACGGCGTCGACGTGAACGACGCGGTCGCCGTGGCGGACGCCTCGGCTAAGCCGGTGATCGTCTCCGGCACCGACCCGGCCGCGCCGACGATCACCGTCGACGGCCTGGACGCCGCGGGCCCGATCCGCACCCAGGAGGTCACCGCCGCGGTCAGCGCCGTCAGCGCCGTCCCCGAGGTGCGCGCCCGGATCACCGAGCTGCAGCGCGAGATCGCCGCCGGGGCCCCGGAGGGCATCGTCGTCGAGGGCCGGGACATCGGCAGCACCGTACTGCCCGACGCCGACCTGAAGGTCTTCCTGACCGCCTCGCCGGAGGCCCGCGCGGCCCGCCGCAGCGGCGAGCTGACCGGCAAGGAGGCCGCCGACCTGGCGGCCACCCGGGAGGCCCTGGTCAAGCGGGACGCGGCCGACTCCTCCCGCAAGACCTCGCCGCTGGCCAAGGCGGTCGACGCGGTCGAGGTGGACACCACGGAACTCACGCTGGAGCAGGTCGTCGAGTGCGTCGTCACGCTGACCGAGGCGGCGATGGCCGCGAAGGTGGCGCGGTGACGCAAAGCGGCAAAGCGGCGGGCGCGGACGGCGGCCGGCTGCCCAGCGCGGGCGGCGCGGCGGTCGGCCGGCGGATCGGCATCGGCCTGATGTACGGGCTGTTCAAGCCGCGGGTGCTGGGCGCCTGGCGGGTGCCGCCCACCGGGCCCGTGATCCTGGCGGTCAACCACGCGCACGGCCTGGACGGCCCGATGCTGATGGGCACGGCGCCGCGGCCGGTGCACTTCCTGATCAAGAAGGAAGCGTTCGTCGGCCCGCTGGACCCGTTCCTGCGCGGCATCGGCCAGCTGAAGGTGGACCGCTCCGGCACCGACCGCAAGGCGGTCACCGACGCGCTGGCGGTGCTGGACCGGGGCGGCGTGCTGGGGATCTTCCCGGAGGGCACCCGGGGCGAGGGCGACTTCGCGTCGCTGCGCGCCGGGCTGGCGTACTTCGCGGTGCGCTCGGGGGCGCCCGTGGTGCCGGTGGCCGTGCTGGGCAGTGCGGAGCGCCGGGGCCGGGCGGTCAAGGCGCTGCCGCCGCTGCGCAGCCGCGTCGACGTCGTCTTCGGCGACGCCTTCGCGGCGGGCGACGGCAGCGGGCGGCGTACGCGTACGGCGCTGGACGCGGCGACGCTGCGCGTACAGGAGCGGCTGACCGCTCACCTTGCCCAGGCCAGGCGCCTGACCGGGCGCTGAACGAGACTTGAGTGGTGGACCGCGGACGAGTGGCCACCGATGACGGAGAACGAGGAACGGACTTCATGAACGACCAGACCCCCACCGGCGACGAGCACGGTGCGCTTGGTGACGCCGAGTACACGGAGTTCATGGAGCTCGCCGCGCAGGAGGGCTTCGACCTGGAAGAGGTCGAGGGCGACATCGCCGCGGCCGGTCACGGCCCGCTGCCCGTCCTCGCCGTCGTCGGCCGCCCCAATGTCGGCAAGTCGACCCTGGTGAACCGCATGATCGGCCGCCGTGAGGCGGTCGTCGAGGACAAGCCGGGCGTCACCCGCGACCGGGTCACCTACGAGGCCGACTGGAACGGCCGCCGCTTCAAGGTCGTCGACACCGGCGGCTGGGAGCAGGACGTCCTGGGCATCGACGCCTCCGTGGCGATGCAGGCCGAGTTCGCGATCGAGGCCGCCGACGCGGTGGTCTTCGTCGTGGACGCCAAGGTCGGCGCCACCGACACCGACGAGGCCGTCGTCAAGCTGCTGCGCCGGGCCGGCAAGCCGGTCGTGCTGGTCGCCAACAAGGTGGACGGCCCCTCCGGCGAGGCCGACGCGGCCATGCTGTGGTCGCTGGGCCTCGGCGAGCCGCACCCGGTCTCCGCGCTGCACGGCCGCGGTACGGGCGACATGCTGGACGCCGCCCTCGACGCGCTGCCCGAGGCGCCCGCGCAGACCTTCGGCGGCACCCCGCTCGGCGGGCCGCGCCGGATCGCGCTGATCGGCCGCCCGAACGTCGGCAAGTCCTCGCTGCTGAACAAGGTCGCGGGCGAGGAGCGGGTGGTCGTCAACGAGATGGCCGGCACCACCCGCGACCCGGTCGACGAGCTGATCGAGCTGGGCGGCAAGACCTGGAAGTTCGTTGATACCGCGGGCATCCGCAAGCGGGTCCACCTCCAGGAAGGCGCCGACTACTACGCCTCGCTGCGCACCGCGGCCGCCGTGGAGAAGGCCGAGGTCGCGGTCGTCCTGATCGACGCGAGCGAGTCCATCAGCGTCCAGGACCAGCGGATCATCACGATGGCCGTGGAGGCGGGCCGCGCGCTGGTCATCGCGTACAACAAGTGGGACCAGCTGGACGAGGAGCGCCGCTTCTACCTGGAGCGCGAGATCGAGCGGGACCTCGTGCAGATCCCGTGGGCGATGCGGGTCAACGTCTCGGCGCGCACCGGCCGCCACATGGACAAGCTCGTCCCGGCGATCGAGACCGCGCTGGAGGGCTGGGAGACCCGTGTGCCCACCGGCCGGCTGAACGCCTTCCTCGGCGAGATCGTCGCCTCCCACCCGCACCCGATCAGGGGCGGCAAGCAGCCGCGCATCCTCTTCGGCACGCAGGCGGGCACCAAGCCGCCGCGCTTCGTGCTCTTCGCCTCCGGCTTCCTGGAGGCCGGCTACCGCCGCTTCGTCGAGCGCCGGCTGCGCGAGGAGTTCGGCTTCGAGGGCACGCCGATCCACATCTCCGTACGGGTGCGGGAGAAGCGCAGCAAGAAGAAGTAGCCGCGACCTCGGCGGCGAACGGCGGCGGGGCGGCTCCTCCTGGGAGCCGCCCCGCCGCCGTTTTCCGGTCAGTGACCGTGCGGGCGGTACTCGCGGGGCGCCGGGGGCAGTGCCGGGGGGAAGTGGCCCCTGTGGTGGCCGGCGGTGTGGTGGGGGTGGCCGTGGTAAGGCTGGCGGGCGACGGGTTCCCAGTGGCCGGCGCCCGGCATGTGGCCGGTGGTCGTACGGCCCCAGATGCTCCGCATCGCCTCGGCGCTCATCCCTTCCTCGCCCGTGCGGTCGCCCGGCAGCGCCCGGAAGGAGCGGCGGTACTCGGCGTACAGCGAGTCGTAGATCGGCGTGGCCGAGACGGGGGCGGCGTGGGCGGCCGCCATGGTGGCCGTGGTCGCGTCGTGCGACGGGCGCATGCCGGGGATCTGGTAGGGATACGGGACGCGGGAGGAGGGGTCGTATGGGTGCACGACTGTGCCAACGACCCGGATGCTCCCTGGATGCGGCCTCTGCGGAGAATCGGCTGATCGGCAGGGGGTACGGACGGACGGCGTCCGCGCGCCCCCCGGCACCGAAAACCGGACGGCCGCCCCGCGCCGCTCGGGTGAGCGCGGCGCGGGGCGGCCGGGACGGTCTGGCGGCCTCCTCGGGGAATCCGCTGCGACGGCGGCCCGTCAGGTGCCCGCCAGCGGCATCGAAGCGGCGACCAGCTTGCCCTCGCCGACGGCCTTCTCCATCGCCTGGCGCATCAGGTCCTCGCGCGGCTGGTGGCCGACGGCGCCCACCGGGGCCGCGTACACCAGGACGGTCCGCGCCTTGCCGGCGGCGGCGCGCCAGCCGTCCGAGACGGGCAGCGGCTGGTGCGCCTGCCACCAGGAGTTCGGCTGGCCGTCGGCGCCCGGCTGGAGGATGGCGTGCAACTGCCCGGCGGCCAGCAGCACCGACCAGCCCGGGTTGGGCGCGGGCAGTACGGCCATGTCCGCCACCGGCGCGAAGCCGTGCTCCAGGAGCAGGGGCAGGAACGCGTCGCCCGGCTCGGTGGAGCCGGGGCGGGCGATGGGCCCGGCGGGCTCGACGACCAGCGCGGGGCGCAGCTCGCCCTCGACCAGGACCAGGCCGCAGGTGACACCCAGTGTCGCCTGCCGGTGCTCGCCCGGGAGGGCGGCGAACGGGGCCGCGGCCGGCGGCGCGGCGGCCTCGGCGCCGCCGCCGTCCTCGCCGGTGATGGAGCGCACGGCGCCCTGGAGCTGCTCCTCGGAGACCGGGACGACCTGCGAGGGGATGCACGACGCGTGGGCGAAGGCGAGCACCGCGGTCTCCTCGCCGACGAACAGGACGGTGCTGGTGCGCTCCTGGTCGCTGTCGCCGGGGGTGCGGCAGGAGGTGCAGTCGTAGTTGCCGGGGGCGTTGCCACCGGCCAGCAGGCGGTCGGCTTCTTCGTCACCGATCTCGGCGCGAACGTCGTCACTGACGTCGAGCATGCGCGGCACGGATGGCTCCTCGATCGTTGCGCGGGCAGCCGGCGGGTTCCCGGCTCGTACCAGGACAACGGGCGATCTGTGGCAGGAGTCACGCGCGGCCGGGTACGGAATCGAACCGTTCGAAGCGCAGCGTGAGAAGCGGACCGGAACCGCTCACTCCATGCCAACGCGTGTGACGGGCACGGAAGTTGGATCGGTGAGGTGGGTCACAGATCGCCGGGGCGAGTGGTTGAAAAATGCGGAAATCAGGGAATCAAGTGGGTGGCCGAAAGTGGCTGATACCTCCGGTAACGTCCAACTGGCCAGGCCGGACACCGCCTTGGTTGATAACGGGGCGTAAGCGTCCCTACATTCTCCGGCCGTGTGCACCGAGCACCACCCGGGGACGCCCGCCGTCCGCATCGACCGCCGGCCCGCACGCGGGCCGGTACGCCGCGCAAGGCACGGCACAGGAGCCGAGTCACGTGGCACCGGATGCACCGTACGCAGCACCACCGAGCACGACCGGCACCACCCCGCGGCGGGCGGGGTGCCGCGGTCCGCGGACGCAAGACGCGTCCACGACGCGGCACCAGGGGGACCCCCGGGGCCGTGGAGAGGGATTCCATGCCTTTTTCGAAGGGCGTCATACGCCGTGACATCGCCGCGCTCGCCGGGGCGGCCCTGGTGGCCCCGCTCGCGCTGGTGGCCGCCACCGCAGGACCGGCGCAGGCGGCGGACGGCGGAGTGTGGGACCGCATCGCCCGCTGCGAGAGCGGCGGCAACTGGCACATCAACACCGGCAATGGTTTCTCGGGCGGCCTGCAGTTCACCCACAGCACCTGGCGCGCCCACGGCGGCACGGCCTACGCGCCGACGGCCGCCGGGGCCAGCAGGTCACAGCAGATCGCCGTGGCCGCCCGGGTCCAGGCGTCGCAGGGCTGGGGCGCCTGGCCCACCTGCGCCGCCCGCGCAGGCGCGTACGGGAGCGCGCCGAAGGCCCCGAAGGCGTACCGGTCAGGCCAGCGCGACGGCCGGCAGTACGCGCGGAAGGACGTGCGCAGGGACGTGGGCGCCAAGGTTCACAAGAACGCGCGCGGTACCGGCGGCCACAGCGACCGCGGCAGGGCGCGCGCGGGCACCGGCGGGTACACAGTGCGGCAGGGCGACACGCTCAGCCGGATCGCCGCGGCGCACGGCGTCGGCTGGCGCCAGCTGTACGCCGCGAACCAGGCCGTCATCGGCGGTGACCCGCACCTGATCGTCCCGGGGCAGCGGCTTACGGTCTGACCGCCCCAGGGCGCGATCGCGCCGGACGCCCCGCCCGGTGTACGCCGATCGGGTGGGGCGTGACCCCGGATGGGTGCGCCGGGCTGCGATGCGCTCATATCAGAACATAACGTGACCCGATGTCCCCTATCTTTCGGGCGTCCAAGCTGAAACGCCCCGCGAAGACCGGCCGCCGGCGAGCGGCGTTCCTGGCCGTGTTCCCGGCCGTGATCCTCCTGTGCGTGCCCTGCGGCGCGCAGGCGGACAGCGCGTACGGCGGCTCCCCGTCCCAGGACGGCTGCTCCTCGCGAGGGCTGTGGAACTGCATCGCCGAGTGCGAGAGCGGCGGCGACTGGCAGAAGAACACCGGCAACGACTACTACGGCGGCCTCCAGTTCCGGCAGTCGACCTGGAAGGCACACGGCGGCCTGGCCTACGCGCCGCGTGCCGACCTCGCCACCCGCAAGGAGCAGATCGCCGTCGCCAAGCGGGTGCTGCGCCGCCAGGGCTGGTCCGCCTGGCCGCAGTGCGCCAAGCGGTACGGGCTCGCCGGGCGGCACCGCGCGCTGCCCGGCGCCTCACCGCCCGGCCCGTGACACGGGGCCGGCCCCCGCGAAGCGGGCGGACTCCGCCGGTTCGCCGCTGAAGGCGACGGCGCCGCGCCGCAGGACGTACGCCACGGTGGCGGCCCGGCACAGGGCCGGCGGCAGCGCCTGCTCGGCGACGAGGACGGTGCGCCCGGCGGCCGCGAGGTCGCCCAGCAGCCCGTGCGTACGCGCCGCGACGGCCGGCGACATCCCTTGCGTCGGCTCGTCCAAGAGGAGCAGCCGGGCGGTGCCCACCAGGGCGCGGGCCACGGCGAGCATCCGCTGCTCGCCGCCGGAGAGCGTGCCGGCGCGGCGGCCCAGCAGGGCGCGCAGCTGCGGATAGGCGTCCAGCGCCGGGCCGAGGGCCCCGCCCGGCGCGGCGAGTTCGAGCTGCTCGCCCACGGAGAGCGAACCGAACACCGCGCCGCGGTCGGCGACCAGCGCCAGACCGCGGCGCGCGCGGGCGTGCGCGGGGACGCGGGTGATGTCCGTACCGCCCCACACGACGCGCCCGGAGACGAGCGGCACGGTCCCCGCCAGCGCGCGCAGCACCGTGGTGCGCCCTGAACCGTTGCGCCCGAGGAGAACCGTCAGGTGCGCGCACGGAATCGCCAGGTCGATGCCGTGCAGGGCTTCCAGCGAGCCGTACCGGACGCGGGCCGCGCACAGGGCGGCCTCGACGCTCATGCGTCCGGCTCCGCCAGGACGCGGCCCGCGGGGCCGCGGGTGACGATCCGGCCCGCCGCCATCGCGTGGACCGTGTCGGCCAGCCCGGCGACGAGGTCGAGATCGTGCTCGACGATGAGCAGGGCCGTGCCGTCGGCGGCCAGCGCGCGCAACACGTCCGCGAGCGCGGCCACTTCGGCACTGTCCAGGCCCGCCGCCGGCTCGTCCAGGAGCAGGGTGCGCGGCCGGCCCGCGAGGGCGCGGGCCAGCTCGACGCGGCGCAGGGTGCCGGTGCCCAGCCCGGCCACGGGCGCCGAGGCGAGCGGCCCGCCGAGGGAGAGCAGCTCCAGTGCCCGGCCGGTGGCGGCCGCCGGGTCGGGTACGCCGCTCTGCTCGGCGCCGACCCGGACGTTCTCGGCCACGGTCATCCCCTCGAACACGGCGAGTTGCTGGAAGGTCCTGGCCAGCCCGAGGCGGGCGCGGGCGTGCGGGGAGCGGCGGGTGATGTCCGTCCCGTCGAGCAGCACCTGACCCGCCGCGGGGCGCAGGGTGCCGCACAGGCAGTGGAACAGGGTGCTCTTGCCCGCGCCGTTGGGGCCGACGAGCGCGGTGATACGGGCCGGCGGCACTTCCAGGTCGACGCCGTCCAGGGCGGTGAAGCCGTCGTAGCGGGCGCGGATGCGGCGGGCGGTCAGCCGGCCGGAGGCGGTACGGGGCGGGGGAGCCGGGGGAGGGGGCCGGGGCGCGGGGGCCCGCGCGGGAGCGGCTTGGAGCGCGGCGCGGATCTCAGGCGTACGGGTTACCGGCGTACGCGATACCGGCGTGCGCGCCGGAGCCAGGCGCTCGCGTACTCGCGCGCCGAGCGGCGTCAGCCGCGGTTCCGGAGCGGCGGACAGCCGGGCGGCGGCGCCCCGCAGCGCCTCGTACGGGCCCTGCGGCAGCCGGCCGGAGAGCACGGCGAGCACGCCGATCACCGCGGCGGCCGCGCCGCCGGCGGTCCCCGAGTCCAGGCCGACCAGCAGCGCCGCCGCGGCCAGTGCCCCCAGCGGGCTGTCGGCGCCGAGGACGAGCACGGCCGCGAACCACAGCAGGCCGCGCACCGGGTCGTAGGACGCCGGGTCGAAGGTGCGCAGCGCCATGCCGAGCATCCCGCCGCCCAGCGCGGCCAGCGCGGCACCCACCGCGAAGGCCCCCAGCTTGAGCGCCGGTACGGGGACGCCGGCAGCGGCGGCGCCCGGCTCGTGGTCGCGCATCGCGGCCAGCGCGCGCCCGGTACGGCCTCGGCGCAGCGCCGCCACGCCGAGCAGGGCGAGGCCGAGCAGCGCCAGTTCGAGGACGTAGTACGCGTGGTCGGCGGCGAAACCGGCCGGGCGGTCGAGGGTGAGGCCCGCGGTGGCGTACGGCTGCGCGAAGACGAAGCGGCTGACGGCGACGCCGAAGGCGAGGGTGGCCAGGGCCGTGGCGAGTCCGTGCCGGCGGAGCGCGGGCCAGCCGGTGAGCAGGCCGAGCGGGGCGGTCAGCAGCACGGCCAGCAGCAGGGCGGGCAGCCCCGGGACGGCGGGCAGGCCGGGGAAGCGGCCGGTCGTGAGCAGCGCGGTGAACAGGGCGCCGAGTCCGGCGTAGGCGGCCTGGCCCAGGGAGATCTGGCCGCCGCGCCCGGTGACGACCACGAGAGAGAGCAGCACCACGGCGAGCGCCGGTACCTGTACGGCGACGCGCAGGTCGCCGCCCGCGAAGCCGAGGGGCAGCAGGAAGAAGATGCCGCAGACCAGCCAGGCGCGGCCGTGGCGGTCGGGCAGCGGGCCGGTGTGGAGCGGGCTGCCGGTGCGGCCTGCCGCGTCCGCCAAGGAAGGGGGGAGGCCGAGGCCGCGCAGGGCCAGGGCGGCGGCCAGCAGCGCCACGACGAACAGGTTGGCGCCGACGGCCTGGACGAGGGGCTCCAGGCTGCCTCCCGGGTGCAGCCGGGTGAGCTGGCTCTGCGCCACACCGATCCCCAGCGCGACGGCCACCGCCACCGGGAGGCTGCGCAGCCCGGCCGCCACCGCGACCGCCATCACCTCCATCACCAGCAGCGGCAGGCCGTACGGGTCCAGGCGCAGCAGCGGGGCCAGCAGAACGCCCGTCAGCCCGGCCGTGAAGGAGCCGAAGGCCCAGCCGGCGGCGGCGACCCGGTCGGCGTCGATGCCGCTGAGGACGGCCAGCGGGCGGTTGTCGACGACGGCGCGCAGCTCGCGTCCGAAGCGGGTCCAGCGGGTGACGGCGGCGACCCCTGCGGCCAGCGCGACGGCGGTGCCGAGCTGCACCCAGGGGTCGGCGGGCAGCAGCGCGGGCGCGTCCGCGCGCGCCCCCGGCCCCCACAGCAGGCCCGCGGCGCCGACCAGGAGGACGAACACGCCGAGGGAGGCGACCAGGGTGCGGGCCGGGCCGGCGCCGTGCACCGACAGCGGGCGGAAGACGGCGCGGTCCAGCGCGAGCCCGATGCCGGGCGCGACGAGGAGGAGGGTGACGGCGGCGGCGAGCGGCAGCGGCCAGTTCCAGCCGACCGCCAGCTGCCGCAGGGCGTAGGCGCACACCATGGCGACGGCGCCGTGCGCGAAGTTCAGCACGCCGGTGGCCCGGTAGGTGACGATCAGGCCGATCCCGGTGAGCGCGGCGGCGCTGCCCACCGCGAGGCCCGCCAGGGTGAGGTCGTACGAGAGCGAGCTCACCGCCGCGCGCCGGGACGCCCGGTGCCCGGTTCGCAGACGGGGCAGGGCGTCAGTTCCGCGTCGCCCGGCTCGCCTTCTGCCGGATCGCCGGCGGGCCCGGCGTCCGGGCGGCCCGCCACGAGCGGGCACCCGGGCCGGTGCAGCAACGTTCCGCCGGGTACGGCGAGCGGCGGGCCGGCGTCCGTCTCCGCCGCCCCGGCGGGCCCCTGCGCCGGCGCGGGCCCCGCCGTCGTCCCCTCGGCCCCGTACGTGACCAGCAGCCCGTACAACTCCTCGACGCGCGCCGCCGCCGGGCCCGTCTCACCCCGCGCCACCAGCACCGCCCCCGCGACGATCAGCGCGGCACCCGGGATGGAACAGGAGGCCAGGAAGGGGATCTGGCGCTCGGCGAACCGCTCGCCCGAGACGCCGTACCAGCCGACCGCGCACAGCACCGCCCCGCCCGCCAGCGCCGCCCAGCCGCCCCACGGCGCCAGGCGCGCCCCGAACCGTGTTCGCGCGTTGCGCATCACGCCCCCTCGCGGCTTTCGGCGAATAGCTGCACTATGCCCTGTGGGAACAGCACCTCAGAAGGCTTGTGCCAGACCGGCTCCGGGCGGTCGCGACGACAGGCGGTGGTGTGGATGGCAGTACGCAGAAGGTCAGCGCGGCGGCTTCCGGCGCTGGTGGCGGCGGTGTTACTGGTGGCGGCGGGCACCGCGGGGTGCGGTGACGCCGACGACGGCGGGCAGCCGGCGCCCAGCGGCGCCACGTCGTCCCCGGGCAGCGGTACGGGCCCGGCGGCGAGCGACGCGGCACCGTCCGGCAGCGCTCCGGCCGACCCGGCCGCCGCCGAGCGGGAGATCAAGGAGAACTGGCGGAAGTTCTTCGATCCGAAGCTCTCCAACTCCGAGAAGGCCAAGTACCTCCAGAACGGCGAGGACCTCCAGCTGCTGCTGGAGGCGTTCAACGGGGACCAGCGCGGCAAGCAGGTCTCGGCGGAGGTGACCGCCGTGCGGTTCACGTCCGCGACGGAGGCGGACGTGACGTACAGCCTCCGGCTCAAGGGCGCCACCGCGCTGCCGAACGCCAAGGGCGTCTCGGTCTACCAGGACAAGACGTGGAAGGTGTCCCTCAAGACCCTGTGCGCGCTGGTGGGCATGAGCGGGAATGTGGACGCGCCGGGCTGCTGAGGCGGCCGGTGGCGCGGTGGCGGCGCTGCTGCTCGCGCTGACGTCGGCCTGCGGCAGCAGGCTTCCCGAGAGCGACTTCGAACACCGCGGTACCGCGCCTGCCACGGGCTCAGGGCGCGAGCCGATCGTCGTCGGCGTCATCACCAGTACGACGAGCCCGGTGGGCGGCGAGGCGTTCACCGGGCCGCGGGACGGCGCGCTGGCGTACTTCGCGGCGGTCAACGCCGGGGGCGGTGTCAACGGCCGGCCGGTGCGGGCCGTCACCTGCGACGACGGGGGCAGCGGCGTCGGCAACGACGCGTGCGTGCGCAAACTCCTCACCGAGGACAAGGTCTTCGCGCTGGTCGCGACCACCGCGCTGGACTACGCGGGCGCGCCCAGGGTCTCCGCCGCCGGCGTTCCCGACATCGGGGGACAGCCGGTCGGCGCCGCGTACGACACGTACCCGCACCTGTACGGGATCTACGGCAGCCGGGCGCCGCGGGACGGCAAGGCGCCGGGCTGGGGCGGGAAGCTGTACGGCGGCACGGAGGTCTACCGCTACTTCAAGCGTGCCCAGCGGGCCCGCAGCGCCGCCGTCGTCTCCTACAACCAGGCGGCGTCCGCCGCGTACGCCCGGCTGATCGTGCGCGGCCTGGAGGCCGAGGGGTACGAGGTGATCACCGAGCAGGTCGACTTCGCGCTGCCCAACTTCCCCGCGGTCGCGGCGGGGCTGCGCGACCGGGGTGCCGACCTGGTCTTCGACGCGATGGACACGCACGGCAACGCGCAGCTGTGCGAGGCGATGGACGCGGCGGGGGTCCGGCCGACCGCGAAGGTCACGAACGTCCAGAACTGGTCGGACACGGTCGCCAAGGACTACAAGGACTCGCCGGGCTGCCGCAACGCGCTGTGGGCCACCGGGGCCAGCCGCAACTACGACGATCCGGGGAGCGGTCCGGGCGGCGCGGCGGTACGGGAGTTCCGGGCGGGGATGGCCCGGCACGCCGGGAGCGGGCCGCTGTCCCAGTGGCAGCTGGAGGGCTGGGCGGCGGCGATGTGGTTCACCGACGCCGCGCGCTCCTGCGGGGACCGGCTCACCCGCGCGTGCGTGGAGCGCTTCGTCGGCCTGGGCGCGCCGTACACCGCCCGCGGCCTGCTGCTCCCGGCCTCGTACCGGCCGCGTGCCGAGCCGCCCGCCACCGACCGCACCTGCCTGTCGGTCGCCCGCTGGCGGGACGAGGCGCGCGGCGGCAAGGGCGGCTGGGTCACCCAGGGCAACATGGACACCAACTGTTTCACCGTGCCGCAGCTTCCGTACGAGCCGTGAGGGGCCGCGGGCCGCGCGGCCGAGCCGGTGGCTGCACACCTCGTGACGGGAAGGACCGGGGCGGCATAGCTTGTGGCGGTACAGCACGGAACGGAACTGACGAACAAAGATCCGGGAAAGTTCCGCCATGTCGCTACCGATGTCCTAACTCTTTCGGAACAAGTTGGCCAAACGCCTCAACCCGGAACCGCGGCCCCGGGTCTAACCGTTCAGGAGACGGACGACCGAACGCGTCCGCGGGGCGGCCAAGGGACACGGAGCGGGATACCGGAACGGATGCACATCTCATTCCTGACGCACGTCCGTGACATCGGAGTGACGACCCGGACGACGTACAACCCGGCCCCGGGGCGCGGGGCGTACGCAACCAAGGACGCGGCGCGAGCCGCTGTGAGAGGGGTGCGGACGGTATGAACGCGTCGACACAACTGCCCGCGACGGGCGCCGGGACGGCCGCGGCCCCCGGCAGCCGCCCGGCGGACGGAGCCGCGCAGCCGCTGCGCGCTGACTGCATAGCCGACTCCGCCGGCGGGCTCACCTTCGACATCACCGCCCCGCAGGGCAGCAGCACGGTCTGGAGTGCGGCGCTCGTGCTGCGCCCGCGCGACGGCGGCGAGGAGACCCGGCTGCCGCTCGGCCCGAACGGGACCGGACGGCTGCGCGCCGTGCTGCCCAGCACCGTCGCCCTCCCCGAGGGCCGCTGGAACGCCTACGCCGACCTCGGCGACGGCCGGGAGCCCCAGCGGCTGCTGCCCGGCGTCAACGACCTGCGCTCCCTGGTGGACCGCCGGCCGCTGGCCGGCATCGGGCGGCTCGGCGTCCGCATCCCGTACACGACCGGCTCCGGCCGGCTCGCGCTGCGCAGCTGGCTGCGCGGACCGCACGCCGAGGCCGGTGACATCCTCGTCGACGCCGGCGGCATGACCGTGGTCGGCCGGCTGTACGGCGCCGCGCTCGGTCCCGGCGCCCGCGCCGAGGCCAGGCTCCGCCGCGGCGCGCCGGAAGCGGACGGTACGGCCGAGCCCGGCGCGGCGGCGGACCCGGCCATCACCGTCCCGCTGACCGGCGAGGGCCCCGGCTTCTCCTTCACGCTGCCCTACACACAGCTGGCCGAGCGCTGGGAGCGGGGCGGCGAGCACTGGGAGCTGTGGCTGTGCGCGGCCGAGGGCGCCGAGCCGGTCCGCATCGCCCGGCTGCTCGACGACGTGCCGGAGAAGGAGGAGGTCTTCGTCTATCCGGCGCTGCCCGTCGGCTGCGTGGCGGGCCGGCTGGCCATCGGCCCGTACTACACGTCCGACAACGACCTGACGATCCGGGTCACGGACGGCCCGCCGGACACCGGAGCGGACGGCCGCTGACCGTGCCGCCGTACGACGCATAACACCGCGCACCCGGGGCACTCGGAGCAGCGGAGGTGCGAAACACATGGTTCCTGTTCTCTTGGTCCTGCTTCTCGCGCTGATCCTCTTCGGCGCCGGGTTTGCGCTCAAGGCACTGTGGTGGATCGCCGTCGCGGTGCTCGTCGTATGGCTGCTCGGATTCCTGTTCCGCTCCACGAGCGCGGGAGGCGGCCGTACCCGCTGGTACAGGTGGTAGACGCGGACCACACCGTCCGCTCCTCGTCCCGCAGGCACACGGCCCCCGGCACCGCCGGGGGCCGTCGACTTGCCCGGCGGCTTACCTGTCCTGGTCGACCGGCGGTTCGATCCGTACGACCTCGGGGTGGTGCAGGTCGAAGGCGGGCGACTCCGAACGGATGCGGGGGATGGTCAGGAAGTTGTGGCGCGGCGGGGGACAGGAGGTCGCCCACTCCAGGGAACGCCCGTAGCCCCAGGGGTCGTCCACCTCGACCTTCGTGCCGTACTTCGCCGTCTTCCAGACGTTGTAGAGGAACGGCAGCGTGGACAGGCCGAGCAGGAAGGCGCCGATGGTCGACAGGGTGTTCAGCGCGGTGAAGCCGTCCGCCGCCAGATAGTCGGCGATCCGCCGCGGCATGCCCTCCACGCCCAGCCAGTGCTGCACGAGGAACGTGGTGTGGAAGCCGATGAACAGCGTCCAGAAGTGCAGCTTGCCGAGCCGTTCGTCGAGCATCTTCCCGGTGAATTTCGGCCACCAGAAGTAGAAGCCGGCGAACATCGCGAAGACGACCGTGCCGAAGACGACGTAGTGGAAGTGGGCGACGACGAAGTACGTGTCGGTGACGTGGAAGTCCAGCGGCGGCGAGGCCAGGATCACGCCCGTCAGCCCGCCGAACAGGAAGCTCACCAGGAACCCGACGGCCCACAGCATGGGCGTCTCGAAGGACAGCGACCCGTGCCACATCGTGCCGATCCAGTTGAAGAACTTCACGCCCGTCGGCACCGCGATCAGGAACGACATGAACGAGAAGAACGGCAGCAGCACCGCCCCGGTCGCGAACATGTGGTGCGCCCACACCACCACCGACAGCCCGGTGATCGCCATCGTCGCGCCGATCAGCATCACGTAACCGAAGATCGGCTTGCGGGAGAAGACCGGGATGACCTCGGTGATGATGCCGAAGAACGGCAGCGCGATGATGTAGACCTCCGGGTGCCCGAAGAACCAGAACAGGTGCTGCCACAGCAGCGACCCGCCCCACTGCCCTTCGAAGACCACCGAGCCGAAGCGCCGGTCCGCCTCCAGCACCAGCAGCGAGGCCGCCAGCACCGGGAAGGCGACCAGCACGAGGATCGAGGTGAACAGCACGTTCCACGTGAAGACCGGCATCCGGAACATCGTCATGCCCGGCGCGCGCATCCCGATGATGGTGGTGAGGAAGTTGACCGAGCCGAGGATGGTGCCGAAGCCGGAGAGCGCCAGCCCCATGATCCACATGTCGGCGCCGATGCCGGGGGAGCGGACCATCGAGCTGAGCGGCGCGTACGCGGTCCAGCCGAACGCCGCGCCGCCCGTCGACACCAGCAGGCTGCCCAGCACGATCAGGCCGCCGAAGAGGAACAGCCAGTACGAGAGCATGTTCAGCCGCGGGAAGGCCACGTCGGGCGAGCCGATCTGCAACGGCATGATTTCGTTGGCGAAACCCGCGAAGGCCGGGGTGGCGAACAACAGCAGCATGATCGTGCCGTGCAGCGTGAACGCCTGGTTGAACTCCTCGTTCGTCAGGATCTGTAACCCGGGCCGGGCCAGCTCCGCCCGCATCAGCAGTGCCAGCAGGCCGCCGACCAGGAAGAAGCCGAAAGCGGTGACCAGGTAGAGATGGCCGATCTTCTTGTGGTCGGTGGTCGTCAGCCAGTCCACCACGACCGCGCCGGGCCGCCGCGCCCGCACCGGCCCCGGGCCCGCCTCCACGGTGTCCGTACCCATCTGCGCCACCTCGTTCACCAAGAAACCACCGGTGGGCCGCCGGCTCACCGGTACGGGACGTGCTCGGGCTCACGCCATGATGGCCGTCAGGACCGCGTCACGCGAGAGGGCGTACGCAGCCCGGCCGGATCATTGCGGCACACCGCGGGGTGCGCGGCGGTGTTCACTCCCGGGGCAGCAGCGGGCCCAGCGGCCCGAGGTCCAGGTTGAGTTCGTCCTTCCCGATGCCGTACCGCTCGCACAGCTCGCCCATTCGGCGCTCCAGCAGCATCAGCGTCAGGCCGATCCGCTCCTCCTGGTCCTCGGACAGATCGCCCTGGTCGACGCGGCGCAGCGCCTGCCGCTCCATGAGCTGGTGCAGCAGCTCCACCACCGTCAGCACCAGCCGCACCAGGTCCCGCTCCACGGTGTCCTCGTCCAGCTCGACGCGCCGGGTCATCTCGCCACCTCCTCGCAGTTCTCCGATGTCACGACCCCCGCCCCGCTGTCACGGCTCCCGCTCCTCGAAGGGCGAGGGGATGTTGGCGTTCACCGAGCTGATCAGCGCCCGCAGGTCGATCCGTACGAGATCCACCTCCGCGATCCGCAGGGTGAGGTCGCCCGCGATGACCGCGCCGCCCGCCAGCAGCCGGTCCAGCAGGTCGACGAGGGCGATCTGCCGTTCGGCCAGGGGGTTGTCCGAGACCGGTCCTGCCGCCGGGTACGTCATGCGGCGCCTCCGTCCGCGGCGGTGGGCTGCGGCGGCTGCGCGAAGGAGTACGGGGCCCACGGTCCGGTCAGCTCGATCCGTACGCCGGGGCTGCGGTCCGCCAGCTCGCCGACCAGCCCCGCGAACGCCCCCGCCTGCTCGCGCGGGATCAGGTAGGCGCCGTTGAGCACGTTGCGCCCGCTGGCCCCGGACAGCCGGGCGTCCTGCGGGCGGTGCAGCCGGCTGCGCTCCGCGAACTCCTCCAGCGCCTCGTGGGCGGCGCGGGCGAGTTCGTCGGCGCGCCGCTGGGACTGCTCCTGGGCCTGCCGGTGGGCGAGCCGCCGGCGCAGGAAGTCACGGCCCGAGCCGTCGGCCGGCGCCTGGCGGGCGGAACCGTTCGCGGGCACGGCCGGCTTGGCGGTGCCGGCGTCGTCCACGTACGCCTTCACGCCCCACTCCACCCGGCCCTCCAGGCTCACCAGCGTGCTCAGGAACTCCTCGGCGCGCTGCGCGAGCACCTGCCGGACGCCGCGTTCGTCACGGTGCACGGTCACCAGGCGCAGCGGCAGCACGCAGAAGTGCGCGGCGGCGGTGTCCACCACGCTGCGGTGCGCGCGGGCGGTGCGCTCCAGCCAGGCCATGTCCTCCAGGTGCGCGCGCAGCGCCTCCTCCTCGAAGTCGGCTGCCGGCACCCGGGAGACGAGGGCGGCGAGGGCGCCCTCCGTGACGGTCTCCACGGGGGCGTCCGCGACGCCGAGCAGCCCGTCCTGCGGCGCGCTGCCGGCCCGGGCGACGGCGTAGGTGTACAGCAACTCGTCGCCGTGGGTACTCAATTGATCTCCTCTCGCGGCTCCTGCTCCTCCAGGGCGGCGATCCGCTCGCGCAGCCGCTCGTTTTCCCGGGCGAGTTCGCGGCGCCGGGCGCCGGAGGACAGCGACGGGTCGTCGCGCCACCAGTCGATGCCCATCTCCTCCGCCCGCTCGACCGAGGCCACGATCAACCGGAGTTTGATCGTGAGCAGTTCGATGTCGAGCAGGTTGATGCGGATGTCACCGGCGATCACCACGCCCTTGTCCAGGACGCGTTCGAGGATGTCGGCGAGGTTGGCGCCGCCGTTGGAGGAGCCGTAGGGGGAGGGAACCTGGGAACTCATCGGGCCGGCTCCGGCTCCGGCTCGTACTCGGCGTCCTCCTCGTCCGCCGGCTCCTCCTCGTAGTCGTCCGCGGCCTCGTCGTCCTCGTCCTCGCCCTCTTCCTCGTCGTCGTACGCGCCGTCGGCGTCGGAACCGGCCTCTTCGTCGTCCGCGGCCTCGTCCTCGTCCTCGTCCTCGTACGCGTCCTCGGCGTCCGGCTCCTCGTCGGTGTCGTCGCCCGCTTCTTCCTCGTACGCGTCCTCGGACGGCTTCTCCGCGCCTTCGGTGCCGCGCCGCTCCCCGGACTCCTCCTGCTCTCCGGATTCCTCCCGCTCCTCGCGTTCGACGGCCTCGTCGTGGCCCACGACGACCTCGCCGTCGCGGATCTCGCCGCGCCACTCGCCGGTCGCCTCGCCCCGCATCATCACGAAGCGGCGGAAGTGCTTGAGGTCGAGCCGCGCGCGGCGGCCCTGCGCGCGCCAGATGTTGCCGGTCTTCTCGAACAGGCCCTTCGGGTAGTACTCGATGACGAGCAGCACCCGGGTGAGGTTCGCGGCCAGCTCGTGGAAGGTGACGACACCCTTGAGGGTGCCCTTGGCGCCCTCGGAGGTCCACGCGATCCGCTCGTCGGGGACCTGCTCGGTGGTGTGCGCCTTCCAGCTGCGGGTCGACCAGAAGACCTTGGCGCGCCAGTTGGAGTCGGTGTCGTCCGCGGACTCCACCCCCTGCACGCCCTTGGTGAAGGTGCTGAACTCCTGGAACTGCGTCCACTGGTTGTACGCCTCGCGGACCGGCACGCCCACGTCGACGTCTTCGCTGATCGTCACGAACTTGCCCTGGCCGCCGCCGCCCTTGCGCTTGCCGGTGAGCTTCCCGAAGGCGCCCTTGACGGTGTTCTTGGCGGTGTCCTTGACCGCGCCCTTGAGCGTGTCCTTGATGACCGGGCCCACCAGGCTTTCGCTGCGGCCCTCGGCCACGTCCGTGAGCCGGGTGGTGGCCTCGCCGAGCCGCTTCCCGGTGGCGACCAGCAGGCGCTGCGCCTGGGCCGCGGCGAACGAGACGGCCTCCTCCTTGAGGCGGTCGACGGCCGGGTTGCCCGCCACGCTCTCCTTGACGACGGCCACGGGGCCGCCGGACTTCGACTCAGCCACGGTCCTCACCACCCGTCCGCCGGGCGCTGGCGCGGGCCGTCTTCTTCGCGGCCGAGGCGCTCTTCGCGGCGGTCTTCTTCGGGGCGGCGGACGCCTGCTTCGCGGGCCGCTTGCGCCGTTCCGGCGCGTCTCCCGCGCCCGACTTGGCGCCGGGCTTGGCGGGGGCCTTCGAGCGCGCGCTCTGCTTCTTGGCGGTGCCCCGGCTGCCACCCGAGGACCCCGAGGACTCCGGGGGCTCCGAGGACTCTTCCTCCTCCTTGCCGCCGCGCCCGGTCTCCCCGGCGTCCAGCTGGTCGCGCACGTTCAGCGTCCGTTCGTGCAGGCTGTCCGCCAGGGAGTCGAGGCGCTTGGTGACCAGCGCGCCGGTCGCCGCCTTGCCCACGCCCTTGAGGTCGCCGCGCAACTGCTCGCGCAACTCCTTGAGCTGCGGATTCGCGGCTATCTGGTCATTGACCAGGGAGAGGAGTTGCTGCGGGCTGAGGTTCAGGCGCTTGCCCAGGACCATGCTGCCGATACCGATGGCGAGCTTGGCCTTTTTCGTACGGCCGAGCAGATAGCCTCCGGCGACGGCCAGCACCAGTGCCGGCCGGTTCTTCATATCGGGGATCTCCTCAATGTCTGTGCGGTGGTTGTCACGGGACCGGCGGGCCGGGCGGTCACGCCACGGACTGCTGCTGCCGTTGCCGCAGCTCCTCCAGCCGGTCCAGCAGTTCGTCCTCGCGCCGGTCGAACTCCGCCTCGTCGATGCGCCCGGCGTCCAGCTGGTCCGCCAGCTCCCGCAGCTCCCGCTGGACCACGGCCGGGTCGTAGTACTGCCGCTCGGCCTCGGTGAGGACCTGCCGCAGCACCCAGCCGGTCCCGCGCACGGGAGCGGCCGGAAGCAGCAGCAGTTCCTTGATCAGGCCCACCGGTCACTCCGCGGCTGCGGATTGCAAGGGGCGCACGAAGCTGTACGGCGGCAGCGGCCCGTTGACGAGCAGCTCCAGGTGGGGGTTCTCGGTGCCCAGCCGGTCGGCGGCCTCCAGGAAAGCGGCCGCGTCCTCGCGCCGCATCAGGAAGGACAGGTTGACCAGCCAGCCGGAGCCCTCGGGTCCGGGGCAGGACTGTTCCGACCTCGGCGCGAGCGCCGTCTCGACGGTGTGCGCGTCGGCGACCTCGCGGGCCCGCACGGCGTTGGCGACCAGCTCGCCGAGGCGCAGCTTCTCCTGGTACGCGCCGCCGCCGGACGCCTGGTTGGCCTCGTTGAGGGCCCGGATCTCGGGCTCCTCGGTGAGCACCCGGCGCAGCACCTCCTCCTCGCGGTGGGCCGCCTTGACGTTGTACTCGACCCGTCCGTTGAGGTCGTCCAGCTGCGCCTTGTAGTGCTCGGCGTGCTCGGCCAGTACCTCGTGGACCGCCTCGTCGCTGTCCGACAGCGAGCCGAAGCGCAGCGGCAGGACCGCGCCGACCGCGCCGGCCTCGGTCAGTACGTGCTGGTGGGCGAGGAGGTCACGGCGCTTGGGCCGCAGCTTGTCGGGGCAGTCGCTGACGACCGCCGCCAGCTCGCCCTCGCGGACGATGCGGACCGGGCGCGGCGGGTCGCCGATGCCCAGCAGCTCCTGTTCGGGCGCCGGGTGGTCGGCGCGGGCGATGCCGTAGACGTACGTGCTCACTCGCTCTCCTCCTTCTTACGGGAGGCGGCGCGCCGGGGCCTGCGCTGCGGCTCGCCCTCGCTCTCTGCCTTGTCGCGCCCCTGTCCGATCGCGTCGGCGAAGGTCTCGGCCGCGCCCGACAGGGCGCCCTTGGACTTGCCCTTGGCGCCGGACTCGGTGACCTGGCCGACGACGTCGGGCAGGCCGGGGCTCTTGTTGGCGCCGGTCTCCAGGTCCAGGCGGTTGCAGGCCTCGGCGAAGCGCAGGTAGGTGTCGACGCTCGCCACCACGACCCGGACGTCGATCTTCAGGATTTCGATGCCGACCAGTGAGACGCGGACGAACGCGTCGATCACCAGGCCGCGGTCGAGGATCAGCTCCAGTACGTCGTAGAGGCCACTGGTGCCGCCCCCGCCCCCGGACTGCTGTTGTGCCGGGACAACGGTCATGTCTGTGGTCTTCCTCTCGCGCGCTCGTAGCGGCTGACGCGCCGGTAGCCCGTGAGCATGCCGTCGGGGTCGAGAGTCACCTCGTACAACGCCATGAGGCTCATCGTCTCGGGCACCCGGGCGAGCTCCAGCACCTCGGTCTCCAGGACCCAGCCGTCCTCGGTCTTCTCGAACCGGGACACCGTCTCGGGGTTCAGACCGGTCAGCTCGGCGAGCTGTTCCCGGGCCGAACGCAGGAGTTCGGGTGCGCTGGGGCGGGCGGACGCCGCTCGGTGGTTGCTGCTTCTGTCCGGTGTGTTCGCTGTGTTGTCTCCCATGGGCTCCTCGGCAACAGCGAGTACCGCGCGGCGGCGCGCTCAAACCCGCCGACCGGGCCCGATGGGTGCGAAATATGCGCGGGCGGCGTGCCGTCGGCCAATTCTCCGGCGTCGAATACCGGCAATTCGGTACCCGGAATTGGCTGCTGACGGTGAATTGATTACCGGCCGTCCGGCGCCCGTCCGGCGCCCTCCGGAGGGCCCCGATCAAGGGGAAATTCAGCCGACCTGGATTCCCACCCGGTTGGGGCAGTGGCGGGCTCGTACGGGTGAAGGGAGTTACGGCAAACACGCGCCGCCGCGCTGTGACAGAAGTGTGACCAATGGCGGACCTGGCGGGTACCGGAGTGTGGCACCCCGGCCCTTCCACCGCCTTCCCGGTACGCCTACGGTGGCTGCCATGGCACCGGTACCGAAGTCCCCGTACGAACCCGACGACGACCCCGAGACCTATGTCGGACTGGCTCGGGAAACGGCCGAGGAACGCGCCCGCGCACGCGGCTGGACCACGGTCCGCTCCCTGGCCCCTGGCACGATCATCACCATGGAGTACCTGGGGGGCCGGCTGAACTTCGAGGTCCAGGACGGCGTCGTGACCCGCACCTGGAAGGGCTGAGACGCGGCCGTGTGACGGCCCGTGAGCGCGGTGCGCAGCAGACGGCCCCGGCCGCTCCTGGTGGAGCGCCGGGGCCGTCCGCTGCGGGGAGAAGGCTGTGCGTACCGTCCCCGCGAGCCGGTCCTGGGGTCAGCTGCCCCCGGTGCGCCCGCGGGCCGGGGCCGGGGCCAGCGGCCCGGTGCGCGGCGCGCGGTCGGCGTGCGGCGGCCGGCGGCTGCCGGTCGGGGTGACCGGGGTGCGCTCCGAGCGGGCCGTATGCGGCCGCGGCGGGTGGTGCGGGCGGGCCTCCGGGGCACGGGCGGCGCCACCGGAGCGGTTGGTGCCGGCGACGACCGCCTCCGGCACCAGGACCTCGTCCTCGGGCGCCGGCCGCTGCGCCGACAGCCCGGCGTGGGCGTTCGCCGGCGCGGGTACGGGGCTGAGCAGGCGGCCGGCCCGCAGCCGCAGCCACAGGGCCGTCAGCCGGGCGTCGGCCCACTCCATCGCGGGCTCGAACCAGGGCAGCGCCAGCAGCACGAGCAGTCCCGCTGCCCAGCCCAGCAGCACATCGCTGACCCAGTGGGTACCGAGGTAGACGGTGGTCATGCCGACGCCGAGGGCGCCGAGCGCGGCGATCACGGACAGTGCCCGGCGGCGCAGCGGCGTGGTCGCCAGGTAGGCCAGTACGCCCCAGGTGACGACGGCGTTCGCGGTGTGGCCCGAAGGAAATATATCGCCGCCGAGCCACATCTCGTTGGCGCCGATGGTGGTCGCGTAGTGCGGGCCGAGCCGGCCCATGCCCAGCTTGGCGGCGCCCGCGGTGATGTTGAGCAGCAGCAGCGAGGTGCCGAGCACCAGCAGCGGGTGGAGGTTCTTCGTCCGCCAGCAGCGCCAGCCCAGCCAGGCCGCCACGGCGACCGCGGTGGGGCCGCGCTGGCCCAGGACCACGAAGTAGTCGAGGAAGGCGTGGATCTCCGGCCACTGCTTGTACGGCCTGAAGAGCATGGCCTGCCAGTCGAAGGTGACCAGCCATGTGGAGGCGAGCACACCGGCCACGATCGCCACGTACACCGCCAGCGTGCCCCCGAACAGCCACCAGCGTGTCCGGGTCATGCGTGGTGGGGGGCGGTCGGCCGGGTGCTCCTCCATCTGGTCGAGCTTGTCATCGGTACGCACTCAATCGACGTTACCGCGTGTGATGTCGGTGCCTGGTCAAACTGTGAGCTTTGTAATGACGATGTGATGTGCAATGTGTCTCAATCAGGACTTTGGTCAATGGTTTTCGGAAGGAATTCGCCGGCGGCCGGCTAATGGTCGCCGCGGCCGCCGGGAGCGGTCCGTAGCGGGTCCTTTCAAATTCGCCGGAAGAGTTTATCGCCGATTCGTGCGGCTGTCGCGGCCCGTTTCCCTCGGCGGGCGTTTTCGGAGCGGAATATTCCGTTCACGGCGGGCCCGAACCGTTCAGCCAGACCGCCCCGTACACCGCGGAGCCCGCGGCGGCCAGGCCCGTCACCGTCCAGGCCCACGCCGGACGCCACCGCGCCAGCCCGGCGGCGAGCGGCAGCAGCAGCGGGAACGCCGGCAGCATCAGCCGCGGCTTGGACCCGAAGTACCCCTTGGCGGTCAGCGCCAGCAGCAGCACGACACCGCTGTAGACGAGCAGCGGAAGCGGCTGTCCGCGGCGCGCGCCCAGTACGTACAGCCAGACCACCAGCGCGACACCGGCCAGCAACCCCAGAGCGGCCGGGAACCCCAGGTCCCACAGGAACGAGGCGAAGGCGGCACCGCCGTCGAAGCCGTTGCCCCAGCCGCCCTGAACGTCCAGGTACGCGGTGAGGCTGCCTTCCCGGGCGCCCACCCACAGGAAGTACCCGCACCAGCCCAGGGGCGCCAGCAGCGCACCGAGCAGCATCCGCCGGTGCCGGGCCGGGCGCGGTCGGCCACCCGGCGGGCGGTCCCGCCACAGCGTCACCGCCGCGGTGATCCACACGGCCGCCACCACCGCGGCCCCCACCGGCCGGGTCAGCCCCGCCAGCGACGCCAGCACCCCCGCGCACACCCACCGCCCGGTCAGCACGCCGTACACGCCCCACGCCGCGAGCGCGGTGAACAGCGACTCCGAATACGCCATCGACTGCACGATGCCGACCGGCAGCGCCGCCCACAGCGCGGCGAGCGCGACCCCGGCCCGCGGCCCGTGCAGCCGCTCGCCGGTCAGGTACAGCGCCCAGGCGGCGGCGAGCGACGCGAGCCAGGACACCACCATCCCGGCGTCCGCGGCCGACAGCGGCGACACGGCGGACAGCCCCCGTTCCAGCCACGGAAGCAGCGGGAAAAAGGCCAGATTCGAGTGCACGTCCCCGTTGGCCAGCTGGACGCTGTAGCCGTAGCCCTGCTCCGCGACACGGGTGTACCAGAGCGAGTCCCAGCGGGCGGCGAGCAGGGTGTGCCAGTCCTTGCCGTGCGCGGCGGACCACGCGGCCAGCGCGAGAACGCCCAGGGCCCGGATCGCGGCGAACGCCAGCAGCGCCGGTGCCGCCCGGCGCAGTGCGGCCCGCGCCCGGCGCCCCGGCGCGGGCCGCCGCACCGCTGCGGTAGTGGCAAGATCGTTCATCAGGCCGATTATCCAGTGGCCGGAGTCCGGCGCCCGTCAGCGGGTATGGGAACCGCCAAGCCCTGCGATGCGCGTCTCATCGTGAGGTGAGCCACGCGTCACGTCACGCGACTCGCGTAGTCTGACGTCTCAACTCGCCCGTGCCGCCGGTTCCGCCGGGGCGTTTTTCGCGCCCTGATCCGCGGCAGCGAGAGCATGACAGGAGGTACGCGAATGTCCGGGACGACCACGTCCGGCAGCGAGCGGACGGCGGGTGTTCCCCGGCATGGAGGCGGCGGCGCAGGCCGCTGGACCGTTCTGGTCGTGCTCTGCGTCAGCCTGCTGTTCGTCGCGCTGGACACCACCATCCTGTACGTGGCGGTGCCCTCGGTCACCGAGGACCTGCGCCCCGGGCCGGTGGAACTGCTGTGGATCGTGGACATCTACCCGCTGATCGCGGCATCGCTGCTCATCCTGTTCGGCACCCTCGGCGACCGGGTGGGCCGCCGCCGCATCCTGCTCCTGGGATACGGCCTGTTCGGCGCGGCCTCGGCCGCCGCCGCGCTGGCGCCCAACCCGCAGACCCTGATGATCGCCCGCGCGCTGCTCGGCATCGGCGGCGCGATGATCATGCCGGCGACGCTGTCGATCCTGCGCCAGGTCTTCCCCGACCGGCGCGAACGGGCGGTCGCGATCGGCGTGTGGAGCGCGGTGGCCGCCGTCGGCGCCGCCGTCGGCCCGGTCCTCGGCGGCTTCCTCGTCGAGAACTTCTGGTGGGGCTCGGTCTTCCTCATCAACATCCCGATGATGGCGGTCATGGCCCTGATAGGCCGCTGGCTGCTGCCGGAGTCCCGCGGCGAGCGCAACGGCCCCTGGGACACCGTCGGCGCCGTCGTCGCGGCGCTCGGCGTCCTCGGCGTCGTCCTCGGCGTCAAGCGCATCGGCAGCGGCGAGGCGCTGGTCGGCCCGACCACGCTGGGCTCCATCCTCGTCGGCACCCTGCTGCTCGTCGTCTTCGTACGGCGCCAGCGCAAGCGGGAGCACCCGCTGATCGACATGCGGCTGTTCGCCCGCCCGGCCTTCGGCACGTCCGTCGGCTGCATCGTGCTGGCGATGCTCGCCCTCGTCGGGCTCCAGCTGATAGCCGTCCAGTACCTCCAGCTCGTGCTGGGCCTGAGCCCCCTGGAGACCGGCCTGCGGATGCTGCCGCTGGTCTTCGCCGCGATGGCCGCCGGGCTGGCCGGCTCGAAGGTCCTCCAGGCCGTCGGGCCGCGGGTGATGGTCTCGCTGGGCTTCGTGCTCACCGCGGCCGCGGTGCTCTGCCTGACCGCGATGGACGAGACGGACCGCCCCTGGCTGCTCGTCCTCGGCTTCGTGCTGCTCGGCTTCGGCTTCCAGAGCACGCTCTTCGGCGCGTACGAGTCGATGCTCAGCGAGGCCCCGGCCGAGCAGGCGGGCGGCGCCGCCGCCATCGGCGAGACCTCCTACCAGCTCGGTGCCGGCATCGGCGTCGCGCTCCTCGGCAGCGTCATGAACGCCGCGTACGCACCGGGGCTGACCCACGTGGACGGCGTCCCCGCCCAGGCGTCCGCCTCGGCCGCGCACTCCCTGGGGGAGGCGTACAAGGTCGCCTCCTCGCTCGGCGGCTCGGCCAAGGACGTACTGCGGGACGTCGCGCAGGGCGCCTTCGTGCACGGGCTGCACGTCACGCTCGTCACCAGCGCCGTGCTGCTGCTGGCCGGCGCGGCGATCGCGCTGCGGCTGCCGCGCAAGGCCGCGGACGCGGGGGACCGTACCGACGACGGCGCGCACTGCGACGCGGCGCCGGCGTCCGCGAACTCGGGCAGGTGAGCGGGGCCGGGGCGTGACCTGCGGCGGGGGCTCTTGCCGCCGCGCGGCGGCCCGCCGTACCGTCGGACGCGATAACTACCACCGCTAGGGCGTGTCTTTCGGACCACCCCGGGCCCGCGCCGCCTGGCACGGCACCTCGCGGCGTTGTCGCATCACCCACGGACACCCAGTCCGAGGGCAATGCTCCGCCTTGCGATGCACCGCACCAGACGACGCGGGCTGATCCGGGCTGATCCAAAAGACACGCCCTAGTTTTCGCGCGCGCAGCTACCGCCGGAGGCCCGCCATGCCAGCAACCCCGTCCCCGCAGCTCCCGCCCTTCGACGCCGCCGACCCGCTGGGCCTCGACGACCTGCTGACCGACGAGGACCGGGCGGTGCGCACCACCGTCCGCCGGTGGGCCGCCGACCGGGTCCTGCCGCACATCGCCGACTGGTACGAGCGCGGGGAACTGCCCGGCATCCGGGAACTCGCCCGCGAACTGGGCTCCATCGGCGCCCTCGGCATGGCACTGACCGGCTACGGCTGCGCGGGCGCCTCGCACGTCCAGTACGGCCTGGCCTGCCTGGAGCTGGAGGCCGCCGACTCCGGCATCCGCTCGCTGGTCTCCGTACAGGGCTCGCTCGCCATGTACGCGATCTGGCGGTTCGGCTCCGAGGAGCAGAAGCAGCGCTGGCTGCCGGGCATGGCCGCGGGCGAGACCATCGGCTGCTTCGGCCTCACCGAGCCGGACCACGGCTCGGACCCGGGCAGCATGCGCACGTACGCCAAGCGGGACGGCTCGGACTGGGTGCTCACCGGCCGCAAGATGTGGATCACCAACGGGTCGGTGGCCGGCGTCGCCGTCGTCTGGGCGCAGACCGACGAGGGCATCCGCGGCTTCCTCGTCCCGGCCGGCGCCTCCGGCTTCTCCGCGCCCGAGATCAAGCACAAGTGGTCCCTGCGCGCCTCGGTCACCAGCGAACTGGTCCTGGACGAGGTACGGCTGCCCGCCGACGCCGTACTGCCCGGCGCCACCGGCCTGGGCGGCCCGCTGCGCTGCCTGAGCCACGCCCGGTACGGGATCGTGTGGGGCTCGATGGGCGCCGCGCGCGCCAGCTTCGACGCGGCACTGGACTACGCCCGCACCCGTGAGCAGTTCGGCAAACCCATCGGCGGCTTCCAGATCACCCAGGCGAAGCTGGCCGACATGGCCGTGGAACTGCACAAGGGCGTGCTGCTCGCCCACCACCTGGGGCGGCGCTTCGACGCGGGGCGGCTGCGGCCGGAACAGATCAGCTTCGGCAAGCTCAACAACGTGCGGGAGGCGATCGAGATCTGCCGTACGGCGCGGACGATCCTCGGCGCGAACGGGATCTCGCTGGAGTACCCCGTCATGCGGCACGCGACGAACCTGGAGTCGGTGCTCACCTACGAGGGCACCGTCGAGATGCACCAGCTCGTGCTGGGCAAGGCGCTCACCGGCCTCGACGCGTTCCGGTAAAGGCAAAGGCCGGGGGCGCGGGGGGCCCCCCCCGCCCCCCCCCCCCCCCCCCCCCCCCCCCCCCCCCCCCCCGCCCGCCCCCCCCCCCCCCCCCCCCCCCCCCCCCCCCCCCCCCCCCCCCCCCCCCCCGTAC
>NZ_JBIRPD010000028.1:74863-103595 GCF_044332485.1 Streptomyces sp. NPDC017056
CGCGGTGCTCCCCTACGCGGGCCCGGGCGAGATGCCCCAGCTCGTGGGGGGAACGGGGCACACCGGCCTCGACGCGTTCCGGTAACGGCAACGGCGGGGGGCCCGGGGGCACCCCCCGGACCCCCGGCCGACACCTCCGCGATCCCTCAGCTCTGATTGCTGTATCTCCCGGGGGCAACCCCCGGACCCCCGGCCGGTAACCCCGTCGCCCCTCAGCTCTGATTGAAGAAGCCGCCCTCGCCGCGGCGGCGGCCGGGCTCGCCGTTGAGGACCCGGTAGTCGGCCGGGGTCAGCAGGAAGACCCGGGTGGCCACCCGCTCGATGGAGCCGCGCAGGCCGAAGGTCAGCCCGGCCGCGAAGTCCACCACGCGCTTGGCGTCGGCGGACTCCATCGCGGTCAGGTTGACGATGACCGGGACGCCCTCGCGGAACAGCTCGCCGATGCCGCGGGCGTCCCCGAAGCCGTCCGGGGTGACGGTGGCGATGCGGGTGCCCTGGTCCTGGGCGCTCTCGTCGGCGACCTGGACGCGCGGGTCGGTCACCCAGGGGTGGTTCCCGGTGCTGCCGGCCTCGGACCCCTCGGCGTAGTCGTCGTCGTAGTAGCGCTCGTCGTCGTTGTCGTCGACGAGGCCCAGCCAGGCGCTTGCCTTGCGTACCGATCCCATTGACGCCTCCTCTCACCCGCGGTCTGTGTGCCCGCACCTCTATCGTCGTCCATGATGCGGATGCTGTGCCAAGTGGATAGCCGCCGCACGGGGGGTTCGTGACACATCTGGTGCAAAGAGGGTGGCATGGCGTCAGAACCGGGAAGAGTCGCGGGAACTGACAGTGTGGAGGCTGTCACATTGAGTGCAGGAACGTCCAGTGCCGGACCGGTACCCGATCCCTCTCGTGCCCAAACAGGCCGGATCTCGATCGGCCCTCGTACGGATGACGACCCTTCCGTGTCGTGCACAGGTTGGGGTGAATCCGGCGGGGTGGGGTGAATCCGGCGCGAAGGGGGGAGGGAATGCCCCGCTTCGTCATGTGACGGCCGCCAGGTGCTTCTCGAAGGGCAGCGGGCCGATCGTCTCCGGGTCGGCGGACAGGTCGAACAGGGGCCGGTAACCGGCGGCGAGGTAGAGCCGCTTGGCCTCCGGCTGGCGCGGGCCCGTCGTCAGGTATATACGGCGGTAGCCGCGGCCGGCGGCGTCGCGTTCGAGGGTGTGCAGGACGTGGCGGGCCAGCCCGCGGCGGCGGTGCGCGGAGTGCGTCCAGATCCGCTTCAGCTCGGCCGTCCCCGCGTCGTACCGGCGGTACGCGCCCCCGGCGACGGGTGCCCCGCGCTCCAGGAGGAGCAGGAACGCGCCGCCGGGCGGATGGAACGCCTCGGGCGGATACTCCTCGTCAAGGTTGACCGGTTTGTGGTAGCGCGTGCTGTATTCGTGGGTCAGCTCTTCGAGCAGGGGCCGGGCCAGGGGATCGGTGACGGTGGTGTGGAGCAGGGTGAGCTCCGCCGGAAGCGGGGCGGGGTGGAAAGTCGTCACGGGTGTACTCCGCGCCCTTCTTGAAGCGTGCGGGAGGAACCGGGGAAGCCGTGCGGTGCTGCGAGGGGAGGGTGCGCCGACGGGGCGCGGGTGTGTGAAGGCGCGGCGGAAGGAAGGAGGCGGTGCCGCGTGGAGCCCGGCCGGGCGAACGCGGGGCCGGGAGGGGCAGGGGGTCAGCTCAACAGGACGACGACCACACTCGACCGAAGTCGATGTGGTCGCGGGTGACCAGCCGCTGCCATGAGTACATGCGGCTAAGTGGAACAGGCATCCGGTTTCCCGTCAACCGTGATGTGGACCACGGCTCACAGTGCGGACGACCTTGACAACAGGGCGTGTTGGCCGCATAGCCTCAAGGATCGGCCGCGCTGAGGGGCGTGGCCGGTGACGGCCCTGTGCCGCGTGTGTGTGAAGGCGCCCGACTCCCCAGTGGGATCACTGCGTCCACGGAGCCTTCGCGCATGTCTGTCAACAGCCGCGCGGCGCACGCCTCGTCGTCACCGCGCACCTTCCGGCCCTCTTCCCTTTCTTCTCGCCTCTCTTCACGGCACCGGCCCCGGCCCGGTCTCCGGTGAGGCCCGCCGTCGTGATCGTCGGTGCGGGGCCGCGCGGCACCGGCCTGGTCGAACGCATCGCTGCCAACGCCCCCGAGCTGTACGGCGGCGGGCCCCTGGACCTGCACCTGGTCGACCCCTACCCGCCCGGCGGCGGCCGCATCTGGCGCCGCGACCAGTCCCCGCTGCTGTGGATGAACTCGACGGCGGAGGACGTCACCATGTTCACCGACGACTCCGTCGAGCAGGAGGGGCCGGTACGCGACGGGCCCTCGCTCGCGGAGTGGGCCGACCGAGTACGGTCGGGAGAGATCTCGGTCGGCTCCGAACTCCGCGCGGCAATACGCGAGTTAGGGCCCCAGGGATTCGCCGGGCGGCAGGTGCAGAGCGCGTACCTGGAGTGGGTGTACGAGCGGTCGGTGGCCGCGCTGCCGCCGGGCGTCACCGTGCACGCGCACCGCCGCCGGGCGGTGCGCGTCACGGGTCCCCGCGACGGCCGGCAGCAGGTGTGGCTGGAGAGCAGCCCCACCCCGCTCGCCGCCGACCTCGTCGTCCTCGCCCTGGGCCACCTCGACGCGCAGCCCCCGCCGGACCAGCGGGCGCTGGCCGCCTTCGCGCAGCGGCACCAACTCACCTACGTACCGGCCGACTTCACGGCCGACGCCGACCTGGACGGGCTGGCCCCCGGCGAACCGGTGATCGTACGCGGCTTCGGGCTGGCCTTCGTCGACCTGATGGTGCTGCTGACCGAGGGGCGCGGCGGATCGTACGAGACGGGGCCCGGCGGCGAACCGGTGTACCGGCCGTCGGGAAAGGAGCCGGTCCTCCACGTCGGCTCGCGGCGCGGCGTCCCGTACCACTCCAAGCTGGGCTACACGTGGCAGGGCGAACGGCCCCCGCTGCCCCGCTTCCTGGGGCCCGCGCAGGTCGACGAGCTGCTCGCCAGGCCGGGGCGCATCGACTTCCGGCGCGACGTCTGGCCGCTCGTCGACAAGGAACTGGGCTTCGCCCACTACCACCGCCTGTTCACGGCGCACCCGGAGCGGGTCCGCGCCGAGTGGACCGCCTTCGAGGAGAAGTACGCGGCCGCCGAACCGCTCAGCGCCGAACTGCGGGCGCTGGTCGCCGCCGCCGTGCCCGACCCCGCCGACCGCCTCGACCTGGACGCCCTGGACCGGCCCCTGGCCGGCCTCCGCTACCCCGGCGCGGACGCTCTCCAGGACGGCCTGCGGGGCTACATCGAGGCCGACCTCGCCCGCAGGCACGACCCCGCGCACAGCCCCGACCTGGCGGTCTTCCTCGCCCTGCTGTCGGTCTACGGGCAGCTCGTGCGGATCGGGGACCGCGGCCCGTGGTGGCACGGGTTCTTCAGCTACCTGGCCTCCGGGCCGCCGGGACCGCGGCTGCGGCAGCTGCTCGCGCTGTCCAGGGCCGGCGTGGTGCGCTTCCTCGGCGCCGGCACCACCGTCACGCCGGACCCGGAACGCGGTGTCTTCCGGGCCGGCGGCGACAGCGTTCCCGGCGCCTTCGTGGAGGCCCGCGCGCTGGTGGAAGCGCGGCTTCCGGAGCCCACCGTGGCGGCGACGAAGGACGCCTTGCTGCGCGCCCTGTACGACGACGGCGCCGTCTCGACCGCCACCGGCCTGCTCGCCGTCGACCCGCACGACAGCCGGGTGCTGGACCGCGCCGGGCGGCCGCACCCGCGCCGCTTCGCGCTCGGCCCGTACACCGACGCCCGCTCCGCCGGGGCGTTCGCCAGGCCCCGCACCAACGCGCCCTCCTTCCGGCAGAACGACGCCACGGCGCGCGCCCTGCTCCGCTTCCTGCGCGAACGCGCCGGACCTGCGCCCGCCCGCTGTGCCGTGCCCGCCCCGCCCGTGCCCGCCCACGCCCCCGAGGATTCCCATGCCCCTGACCAGTGATCCGAGCCTCGGCGAGGCAGCGCCCGCGCCGCGGTCCGGCCCGCCGCAGGCCCCGGCGCCGACGGCGCCGGACGACGACGCGGCGCTGAAGGTCGTTCCCGTACGCCACCCCTGGCGCTGGCTCGCCGTCGCGGTCACCGCGGTGCTCGTCGTCCAGTTCGCCCACGGCCTGGTCACCAACCCGGCCTGGGAGTGGGAGGTGTTCGCCCGGTTCTTCACCGCGCCGGCCATCCTCCGGGCCGTCTGGATCACGCTGCAACTGACGGTGTACGGCACGGCGCTGGGCTTCGCCCTGGGCATCGTGCTGGCCTTCATGCGGCTGTCCGCCAGCCCCTTCCTCAAGTCCGTCGCCTTCGCCTACATCTGGGCCTTCCGCTCCATCCCGCTCATCGTGCAGCTCCTGTTCTGGTTCAACCTCGCCTACCTCTACAAGCGGCTGGACTTCGGCGTCCCCTTCGGGCCCGCGTTCTTCTCCTTCGACACGATGGGGCTGGTCGGCGCGATGGGCGCCGCCGTGCTCGGGCTGGCGCTGCACCAGGCCGCTTACGCCGCCGAGATCGTGCGGGGCGGCGTGCTGGCGGTGGACGCCGGGCAGCTGGAGGCGGCGGCAGCGCTGGGCATCCCCGCCCTGCGGCGGCTGCGGCGAATCGTTTTGCCCCAGGCGATGCGCTCGATCCTGCCGAACGCCGCCAACGAGGTCATCTCCCTGTTCAAGGGCACCTCGATCGTCTCCGTCATGGCGATCGGCGAACTCTTCTACCAGGTCCAGGTCGTGTACGGGCGCAACGGCCGGGTCGTACCGCTGCTGATGGTGGCCACCGTCTGGTACATCCTGCTGACCAGCGTGCTCTCCGTGCTCCAGCACTACGTCGAACGGCACTTCGCCAAGGGGGCCACGCGATGAGCGGCATCGCAGGACCGGCCGCGATGGTCGACATCAAGGGCGTGCGCAAGAGCTTCGGCCCGCTCCAGGTGCTGCGCGGCATCGACCTGACGGTCCGCACCGGCGAGGTGACCGTGATCCTGGGCCCCTCGGGCTCCGGGAAGTCCACGCTCCTGCGCACCATCAACCACCTGGACAAGGCGGACAGCGGCCGGATCAGCGTCAACGGCGCCCTCGTCGGCTACCGGCGCTCCGGCAACAAGCTCCGCGAGCTGCGCGAACGCGAGATCCGCAAGCAGCGCACCAACATCGGCTTCGTCTTCCAGAACTTCCACCTCTTCCCGCACCTGACCGTGCTGGAGAACATCACCGAGGCGCCGGTGTCGGCACTGCGCCGGCCGAAGAAGGAAGCGGTGGCCGCCGCCCGCGCGCTCCTGGCACGGGTCGGCCTGGCGGACAAGGCCGGCGCGTACCCCCGGCAGCTCTCCGGCGGCCAGCAGCAGCGCGTCGCCATCGCCCGCGCGCTCGCCCTGGAACCTGAGCTGCTGCTGTTCGACGAACCGACCTCGGCGCTCGACCCGGAACTGGTCGGCGAGGTCCTCGACGTCATCAAGGACCTGGCGCGGCAGGGCACCACCATGATCGTGGTGACGCACGAGACCGGCTTCGCCCGCGAGGCCGCCGACACCGTCGTCTTCATGGACGACGGCCGGATCGTCGAGCAGGGCCCGCCCGCCGACGTGCTGGACCGGCCCGTCCACGAGCGCACCAAGTCCTTCCTGTCCAAGGTCCTGTGACCGTGACCGCGACCGAGCGCACCAGCACCGTGAAGAGAAGGAATCCGATGCCCGACCGCCGCCGTGTCCTGTCCACCGCCCTCGCGCTCGCCACCGGCGCCGCCCTGCTCGGCGCCTGCGGCACCGCCGGGCCCGAAGCGGACGGCCCCGCGGGCGCCGCGCGGGCCGGCGGCTCCGCCTCGAAGATCAACATCGGGCCCGACCAGCACCGCGTCCGCGCGGCCAAGGTCCCGGCGATCGCCGCGCAGGTGCCCGCCAGGATCCGCGCGCGAGGCACCCTCCAGCTCGGCATCAACGCCGGCAGCAACCCGCCGCTCGGCTTCTACGCCACCGACGACAAGACCCTGATCGGGGTGGAGACCGACATCGCCCACCTCGTCGCCGACACCCTGGGCCTGCGCCCGGAGTTCGCGCCGCTGTCCTGGGAGAACCTCTTCGTCGGCCTGGACAGCGGAAAGCTGGACGGCGTCTTCTCCAACGTCACGGTCACCGAGGAGCGCAAGGCCAAGTACGACTTCGCCACCTACCGGCTGGACAACCTCGCCGTCGAGACGAAGAAGGGCAGCGGCTGGAAGGTCGCGGGCGCCCGGGACGTCGCGGGCCGCACCGTCGCGGTCAGCTCCGGCACCAACCAGGAGAAGATCCTGCTGGACTGGAGCGAGGAGAACGAACGGGCCGGACGCGACCCCGTCCACATCACGTACTACCAGAACGCGTCCGACTACTACCTGGCGCTCCAGTCCGGCCGTATCGACGCCTACTTCGGCCCCCACCCGACCGCCGCCTACCACGCGGCCACCAGCGGGCAGAGCGAGATCGCCGGCACGTTCTCCGGCGGCGGCACGGCCGTACCGGGCAAGATCGCCGCCACCACGAAGAAGGGCAGCGGACTGGTCCGTGCCTATGCCGCGGCCCTGCGGCACGTCATCGGCACCGGGCAGTACGGCCGGGTGCTGGCCCGCTGGGGCCTGAGCAGCGAAGCCGTACGGACCTCGGAAATCAACCCGCGCGGCCTGCCTGGCGCCGGATAGCGGCGCACGCCGCCGACCGGCGCACCAGTGCCCCGCACGCAACGGAAAGGCCACCGTCATGACCGCAACCCCCTGCTCCCTGCGCCCCCTGCACCTCGCCTTCGCGCTCGACACCCCGGGCCGCAGGGCACGCCGCGGCCCCCGGGTCTACGACCCGGAGCACTACGTCCGCCTGGCGCGGCTCGCCGAACACGGCGCCCTGGACTTCGTCACGCTCGGCGACTCCTTCGCCCGCCCCGGCCCGGACGCGCTCGCCGTACTGGCCAGGGTCGCGCCGCGCACCGGGCGCATCGGCCTGGTGCCGGCCGTCACCACCACCCACACCGAGCCGTTCCACGTGTCGACCGCCGTGAACACCCTGGACTGGGTCAGCCGCGGGCGCGCGGGCTGGACGGTCGAGGTCTCCAGGAGCCAGGCCGAGGCCGACCTGTTCGGCCGCCGCGACGCGGCGCCCGCCGACGCGCTCTGGAAGGAGGCGGGGGAGGTCGCCGACGTGGCCGCCCGGCTGTGGGACAGCTGGGAGGACGACGCGGAGATCCGGGACGCCGCCACGGGCCGGTTCGTCGACCGCGACAAGCTACACTACGTCGACTTCCGCGGCACGTCCTTCTCCGTACGCGGCCCCTCCATCACGCCCAGGCCGCCGCAGGGCCGCCCCGTCGTCGCCGTCGACGCGACCGCGGGCCCCGCGCGGGAGGTGGCCGCCGCACACGCGGACATCGCGTTCGTACGGGCCGAGGACCCCACCACGGCGGGCGCCGCCCGCGCCGAACTGCGCCGTCGCGCCGTCGCGCTGGGCCGGGACCCGGACCGGCTGCTGGTGTTCGCCTCGCTGCCCGTCGAGCTGTACTCCTCCGGCGACGCCGTCGGGCTCGCCGAGCTGATCGGCGACTGGCACGCCGACGGCGTGTCCGACGGCTTCCACCTGCGGCCCGCCGACCCCGGCCGCGACCTCGCCCTCCTCGTCGACGGCACGGTCCCGGTGCTCCAGCACCGCTGCCTGCTCCGCCGCTTCTACCCGGGCGCCACCCTGCGCGAGCACCTCGGCCTGCCGCGCCCGGCCAACCGCTACGCACCGGCCCGGAAGGTCTCCTCGTGACCACGTCCGACACCAGGCGCCTGCACCTGGCAGCGCACTTCCCCGGCGTCAACAACACCACCGTATGGGCCGACGGGCCCGCCCGTCGCCCGACCACCACCCCGGTAGGAGGCGCTACGCGCCACCCCTCCTTCGGGTCCCAGATCGACTTCTCCTCCTTCGAACACCTCGCCCGCACCGCCGAGCGCGGCCGCTTCGACTTCTTCTTCCTCGCCGAGGGCCTGCGGCTGCGCGAGCACAAGGGCCGCATCCACGACCTGGACGTCGTGGGCCGGCCCGAGTCGCTCACCGTGCTGAACGCGCTGGCCGCGGTCACCGACCGGCTGGGCCTGGCCGCCACCGTCAACACCACCTTCAACGAGCCGTACGAACTCGCCCGCCGCCTGGCGACCCTGGACCACCTCAGCGCGGGCCGCGCCGCCTGGAACGTGGTCACCACCTCCGACGCGTTCACCGGCGAGAACTTCCGCCGCGGCGGCTACCTCGACCGCGCCGACCGCTACACCCGCGCCGCCGAGTTCGTCGCCATCGCACGCGAACTGTGGGACTCCTGGCCGGGCGAGGCGCCGCGGCCGGTCGCGCACCAGGGCCGGCACTTCGACGTCCGGGGCGCGTTCACCCTCCCGCGCAGCCCGCAGGGCCACCCGGTCGTCATCCAGGCGGGCGACTCGGCCGAGGGCCGCGACTTCGCCGCCGCCACCGCCGACGTGATCTTCACCCGGCACAGCGGGCTGGCGGCGGGGCAGGAGTTCTACGCCGACGTCAAGGGCCGGCTGGCCGCCCACGGTCGCGGCGAGGACTCCCTGAAGATCATGCCGGGGGTCACCTTCGTCCTCGGCGACACCGCGGCCGACGCCCAGGAGCGGGCCGCCGGCATCCGCCGCCAGCAGGTCTCCCCGCAGAACGCGCTGCTCGCCCTCGAACAGATCTGGGGCGTGGACCTGTCCGCGTACGACCCGGACGGGCCGCTGCCGGACTTCGACCCCGAGCCGGACTCCGGGCTCGCCCAGGGCCGCGTCCGGATCGGCGACCCCAAGGCGGTCGCGGACCGCTGGCGCGCGCTGTCCGAGGCCAAGGGCCTGTCGATACGGGAGACCGTCATCGAGACCACCGGACGGCAGTCCTTCGTCGGCACGCCCGCTGCCGTCGCCGAGGAGATGGCCGCCTTCGTGGCCGCCCGCGCCGCCGACGGCTTCATCCTCGTACCGCACCTCACCCCGGGCGGCCTCGACGACTTCGTGGACCGGGTGGTGCCGTTACTCCAGGAGCGCGGCGTACTGCGCACGGAATACGAGGGCACGACGCTGCGCTCACATCTCGGGCTGCCGGACCCCGTGAGCCCGCTGTGGAAGGGTTGACCGTCATGAGCACCACCAGCACACAGGCAGAGCGGGACTGGAAGACCTGGCACGAGCGGCGCACCGAGGAGCTGTCCCGGCCCTACGGCCCGGCGGCGCTGACCGCCACGCACTGGCTCGCCGACTTCCCCGGCGGCCGCCTCGACGGCGTACCGGGCCACTGGAGCGCGGACGGCGAGGCCGTGACCCTGCGCGCAACTGCCGCCGACGGGCTGACCGTCGACGGGGCGCCGCTGGACGGCACCGTACGGCTCGGCGCCGACACCGCGCCCGAGGCCGCCCGGGTGGCACACGGCGAGCGGCGGCTGCCGGTGCTGCGCCGGGAAGGCCAGTGGGCCGTACGGGTCTTCGACCCCGGCTCCGAGGCGCGGCGCACCTTCGGCGGGATCGACGTCTTCCCCTACGACGAGCGCTGGGTACGCCCCGGGCTGTTCCGGCCGTACGCCGCCGGGCGCACCGTCCAGGTGCCCAACGCCGACGGGCAGCGGCGCGGCCTCGGGCTCGCCGGCGAACTGGCCTTCACGCTGGACGGCGACGAGCACACGCTCCAGGCCGCCGTCGAGGCGGACGGCTCGCTGTGGGCGGTGCTCGCCGACGCCGGCAGCGGCACGGAGAGCTACCGCTTCCGCTTCCTGCGGCCGCCGGCCCCCGCGCCGGACGGCACGGTCCCGGTCGACCTCAACCGCACCCTGCTGCCGCCGTGCGCCTTCGCCGACCACTTCGTCTGCCCCTTCCCGCCGCCCGGCAACACCCTGCCCTTCGCCCTGCGCGCGGGGGAGCGGAACCGCCTGGCGCGCTGATACGTCACAGAGCCGGCCGAGGGGGTCGACAACCGTCCCGGCAGCGCCCGCCGGTGCTGTCGGGACGTCAGTGTGCGCGGGTGCGGCACGCGCGTCCGAAAGGCACCCTTGCGCCTGCGGGCGGTGCCCTCGAAACTCCACGAGCAGCGCTGTCCGGGGCATGCGCGAACGGGACGTGCGGAGTCCCGCGTGCCCGCCGGGGCGGCGCCGCACGGACCTGCCCGCAGGCGGGTCCCCGATCCCCTCGGAGGTAGCAGTGAGACACGAGCGCACTACCCCCCGGAGCGGCCCGGCCAGACGCGGGCGGCTGATCGCCGTGGCGTCCGGGCTGGCCGCGATCGGCGCCATGACCCTGCCGACCGCCCACGCGGGCGAGGCCGCGCCGGCCACCACGTTCAGCGCGTCCCAGCTCGCCGCCGTGAGCGACTCCGTACGGTCGGCCGACGTCGCGGGCACCGCCTGGGCCGTCGACCCCGATACCGGCAAGGTGGTCGTCCAGGCCGACAGCCGGGTGACCGAGGCGCAGCTCGACCGGATCGAGCGGGCCGCGGGCGCCAACGCCGGCGCGCTGAAGGTGGAGCGCGTCCCCGGCGTGCTGCGCAAGCTGATCTCCGGCGGCGACGCCATCTACGCGACCAGCTGGCGCTGCTCCCTCGGCTTCAACGTCAAGAAGGGCAGCACCTACTACCTGCTGACGGCCGGCCACTGCACCGACGGCAACCCGCCCTGGTACACCAACTCCTCGCACAGTACGAGCATCGGCCCGACCGCCGGTTCCAGCTTCCCGGGCAACGACTACGGCCTGGTCCGCTACAGCAACAGCAGCGTCTCGCACGAAGGAACGGTCGGCGGCCAGGACATCACCAAGGCCGGCAACGCCACCGTCGGCCAGTCGGTCACCCGCCGCGGCTCGACCACCGGCACCCACAGCGGCAAGGTCACCGGCCTGAACGCCACCGTCAACTACGGCGGCGGCGACATCGTCTACGGCCTGATCAAGACCACCGTCTGCGCCGAGCCCGGCGACAGCGGCGGCCCGCTCTACGCCGGCAGCACCGCGCTCGGCCTGACCTCCGGCGGCAGCGGCAACTGCTCCTCCGGCGGCACCACGTACTTCCAGCCGGTCACCGAAGCGATCAGCGCGTACGGCGTCAGCATCTACTGACCCGCCCCACGCAGCCGGCAGCGTCCCGGGCCCCCGACCGCACCCGCGGCCGGGGGCCCGTCGCCGTCGCGCCGCGGCGTACGGCCGACGCGGACCCTCGACCGTTTCACGGACCGGTCATACCGTGGTAAGGACGCACGACTCGGACGCGGCGCAGGGCAGTTCGGACGGCAGGGGGCCGTGATGGTCGAGGAAATCGTGATGGCCGGGGTCGCGGTGGCGGCGGCGGGCGCGGTGTACGTGATGGCGGCGGCTCGGGTCGTCAAGCAGTACGAACGGGGCGTCGTCCTGAGGCTGGGGAAGCTGACGTCGGCCCCGCGCCCGCCGGGCTTCACCATGATCGTTCCGGCGGTCGACCGGATGCGCAAGGTCAACATGCAGATCGTCACCATGCCGGTGCCCGCCCAGGAGGGCATCACCCACGACAACGTGACGGTCCGGGTCGACGCGGTGGTCTACTTCAAGGTCGTGGACGCGGCCGACGCGGTCGTCAAGGTCGAGGACTACCGCTTCGCCGTCTCCCAGGTCGCCCAGACCTCGCTGCGCTCCATCATCGGCAAGAGCGACCTCGACGACCTGCTCTCCAACCGCGAGAAGCTCAACCAGGGCCTGGAAGTGATGATCGACAGCCCGGCGCTGGGCTGGGGCGTGCAGATCGACCGGGTGGAGATCAAGGACGTGTCGCTGCCGGAGACCATGAAACGGTCGATGGCACGGCAGGCGGAGGCCACCCGCGACCGGCGGGCCCGGGTCATCAACGCCGACGCCGAACTCCAGGCGTCCAAGAAGCTGGCCGAGGCGGCCCAGGCGATGTCCGACCAGCCGGCCGCCCTGCAACTGCGCCTGCTCCAGACGGTCGTCGCGGTCGCCGCCGAGAAGAACTCCACGCTCGTACTGCCGTTCCCGGTCGAACTGCTGCGCTTCCTGGAGCGCTCCGGCCTCCAGGCGCAGGCGCAGACGGAGGCGTACGAACAGCGGCGGTCCGCCGCCGGGGCGCGGCCCGCGGCCGAGCCGGTGTCCGCGGCGGCGCCGGGAAGCGAGGCGGCTGCCGTGCTGGAGGAGTTGCCCGAGGCGGAGGACCTTCCCTGACGCGGGCGCGGTGACCCGTGGGGTCGGTTTTCGGACAGGTGTAGACCTTACCTGGGGCGAGTTCGCGCCACCCCAAAGTGTTCGTTTGGTGTCCGCCCAGGGAGACGACGTGCGCGGATATCGGAACTCCGGGCGAACGACCGGTCGGTCAACTTCCGTTCTCCAGACCGGATCTCGGTCTTGTGCGCGAGCGGTGATCCTCGGAATACTCGATACCGCGCATTGGCATGGACGCGACTTCCTGCGGCAGGCTGCGCAGGTTTCTCCCGTTCCGTGTCTGTTCCTCAACACTCTCCGGGTCCGTGGTCCCCCACACGCCGCGGCCCCGTCCCCCCACGGGAGGCTTTGAGTTGAAGCACCGACGGAATACCCAGCGGCGCGCGGCCCTGGCCGGCGCGGGAGCCCTGGCCCTCGCGGCCACCGCCACCCTCACGCTGGCCAACGCCAACGCGACGACGCCCCCGCCGCCCGCGCGGCAGCTGACCCCGGCCGCGGCGACCGCGCTCGCGTCCCAGCTCAGCGGCCACGCGGCCGGCTCGTACTACGACGCGGCAAGCAAGAAGCTCGTCGTCAACGTCGTCGACCGGAAGGCAGCCGACGCCGTGCGGGCGAAGGGCGCCGAGGCCAGACTCGTTCCGCACAGCCTCGCCCAGCTCGACGCGGCCCGCCAGACGCTCAAGGAGCGGGCCACCATCCCCGGCACGGCCTGGGCGATGGACCCGCGGTCCAACAAGGTCGTCGTGACCGCCGACCGTACGGTCTCGGGCGCGAAGCTCGACAAACTGAGCAAGGTCGTCAAGAGCCTCGGCAGCAAGGCCACGCTGCGGCACAGCAAGGGCGAGTTCACCCCGTTCCTCGCCGGCGGCGACGCGATCTACGGCAGCAGCGCGCGCTGCTCGCTCGGCTTCAACGTCACCAAGGGCGGCCAGCCGTACTTCCTGACGGCCGGGCACTGCGGCAACGCCGTCACGTCGTGGTCCGACAAGCAGGGCGGCCAGGAGGTCGCCACCACGGAGGACTCCAAGTTCCCCGGCAGCGACTACGCCATCGCCAAGTACACCGGCGACACCCCGCACCCGAGCGAGGTGAACACCTACGGCGGCAGCCCGCAGAAGATCACCAAGGCGGCCGAGGCGACGGTCGGCGAGAAGGTCACGCGCAGCGGCAGCACCACCCAGGTGCACGACGGCACGGTCAAGGCGCTGAACGCGAGCGTCAACTACCAGGAAGGGACGGTCGAAGGGCTGATCCAGACCGATGTCTGCGCCGAGCCGGGCGACAGCGGCGGCGCGCTGTACGACGGCGAGTCGGCGGTGGGCCTGACCTCGGGCGGCAGCGGCGACTGCTCCTCGGGCGGCGAGACCTTCTTCCAGCCGGTCCCGGCCGCCCTCAAGGCGGTCGGCGCGGAGATCGGCTGATCTCGGACGGCGGCTGACGCCGCGCTCTTGAGTGCGGCCTTTCCGTACCGGAACGGCCCCCGGGTGCAATTGCCGCCGGGGGCCGTTTCCGTTTTCCGTGCCGGACCGCCGGCGCGGCAATAGGAAAGAAGTCTGCTTAATTACCGGGCGGGCGGGTGCCGTCTTCCGCTGTGACGTGTCTGGGGAATCGTTTCCACGAAGCGGCTGTCGGCCGTTGAAGTGTTGACGAGAATGTCATGTGACCCGCCCATTCGAAGGGGATGTGAGGCACCTCTCACGCGTGCCGCCTTTCGGGGAAGCGGCAGGTAAATGTCCGGTATGGGGGTGTTTTTGTGGCGTGGGTCGCGACGACTTAAGGAAGTCTGCGCAGGCCGGGCGAAATGCTTTCCCGGCTTTTCCGCGCGGCGGCCGGAACGGATTTGCCAAGCCCGTTGCCGCTGGCTCTAATGATGCGCAGCCCGTGGCCGAAAAGAATCCGGCGAACAGCCGGTGAGCCGACCGCCGTGCCGATCCGGCGGACGGACCAGGGCCACCGTGCTGCCGCCCCGCGGAGGGGGCGGGGCGGCAGCGCGGGCCGGGCCGCGCCCTGTCGTGGTCCGTTCATCCGGCGGACCGCGGGCGGCCCGACGAAAGTAGGGGGCGGGGGCTGTCCTTCGGGCAATGTGCGGCCCGAGCGGGATTCCTAGCGTCGAAGGCGAACGGTTTCCCGTACGGAGAACAGGACCCGCCATGCTCCCGACCACCGCACCCGCCCCGGCCGCACCGACCACCGCACCCGCACCACCCGCCGGGCCCGGGACCGGCCGCCCCGCCTACGTCACCTCCCTCGCCGAGACGCCCGCGCAGCTACGGGCCGCGCAGCGGCTGCGCTACGAGGTGTTCGCCGGAGAACTGGGCGCCGCCCTCCACACCCCCTTGCCAGGGCACGACACGGACGCCTTCGACGACTTGGCGGACCATCTGATCGTCACCGAGACGGCCACCGGCGACGTGGTCGGCACCTACCGTCTGTTGCCGCCCGGCCGCACGGAACTCTCCTACTCCGAGACCGAGTTCGACCTGCGCGCCCTGCACGGGCTGCGGGCGCGGACGGTCGAGGCGGGCCGCTCGTGCGTCCGCGCCGACCACCGCTCCGGCGCGGTCGTCAACCAGCTGTGGGCGGCGCTCGCGCGGTACGTCACGCTCTCCGGGCACCGCTACCTGGCCGGCTGCGCCTCGGTGCCGCTGGACGACGGCGGGCGGGCCGCGGCCGACGCCTGGCTGCTCGGCTCCACCCGGCACGCGTCGCCGCCGGACCTGCGGGTCTACCCGCGGCGGCCGTGGACACCCGGGCCGCCCGACGCGGGAGAACCGCTGCCCGGCGCCGGTGCGCCGGGCGCGGACCGGGCGGGCGGGCCGAGTTACGCGCGGCTGCCCCCGCTGCTGCGCGGCTACCTGCGGATCGGCGCCTGGATGTGCGGCGCGCCCGCGCACGACCCGGAGTTCGGCGTCGCGGACTTCTTCGTCCTCCTGGACATGGAGCGGCTCAACGACCGATACCGCCGCTTCTTCCTCGGGGACTCCCGGTGAACCCGTGGGCCGCGACCTCGACCTGCACCCCGCGCTGCGCCCGCCACACCGCCCCGCGCGTGCCGGCCCTGCGGCTCGCCGCGCGCTATGCCGCGCTGGCCGGGGCGCTGGTGAGGGGGGCCGCCGCGGGGGAGCGGCTCACCGACCCGCGGACCATGCGGCTGCGGGCCACGGCGGTGCTGCGCGCGCTGGGGGTACGGGTGGAGACCACCGCCAGCGGGCCCGCGGCCGCGCCCGGCCCGTACGGCGGGCCGCTCAGTGTGCCGCGCACGGCAGGCGGCCCGGGGACGCTGATCGTCGCCGACCACATCTCCTGGCTGGACGTCATCGCGCTGCTGGCCGTGGAGCCGGTGACGGTGCTCGCCAAGCGGGAGATCGGCGAGTGGCCGCTGCTGGGCCCGCTCGCCCGGAAGGCCGGCACCCGGTTCATCGACCGCGCGGGCCTGCGCGAACTGCCGCAGGTCGTGGCGGAGCTGGCGGACATCTTGCGCGGCGGGCGCTCCGTACTGGTCTTCCCGCAGGGCACCACCTGGTGCTCGGCCGGGGCCGGCCGTTTCCGGCGGGCGACGTTCCAGGCCGCGGTCGACGCGGGCGCCCCCGTGCGGCCGGTGACGGTCGGCTACGTACAGCACGGCACGCCGAGCACGGTGGCGGCCTTCCTCGGCGACGAGGGCTTCGGCAGCTCGCTGCACCGGGTGGCGGGGGCCGGCGGGCTCGCGGTGCGGGTGACCGTCCACCCGCCGGCGGCGCCGGCAGCGGACCGGCGCGTGCTGGCCGAGCGGGCGCAGCGGGCCGTCTGCGGAGGGGAGTTGCCCGCCCATGGGTGACGTGCTGGGCCAGGCGGTGGAGCTGCTGCGGGCGCAGTTGGAGTCGCCGTGGCTGTGGGTGATCGTCTTCCTGGTGGCGGGGCTGGACGCGCTGCTGCCGTTCATGCCGAGCGAGACGACCGTGGTGATGGTGGCGGTACTGCTCGGGCCCGACCTGCCGCGGCTCGCCGCGCTCGCGGCGGTGGCGGCGGCGGGCGCGCTGGGCGGGGACTGCCTCAGCCACGGAATCGGCCGGTGGGGCGGCCCGCGCCTGATCGCGCGGCTGTTGCGCGGCGAGCGCGGGCGGCGCCGGTACGCGTGGGCCTGCGGTGCGGTCGGGCGGCATGCCACGCTCCTGGTGGTCGCGGCGCGGTTCCTGCCCGGCGGGCGGGTGGCGGCGGGCCTGTCCACCGGCGGACTGCGGTTCCCGCTGCGGCGGTTCGTGTTGCTGGACGCCGTCGGCGCGAGTCTGTGGGCGGTGACGAGCACGGCGATCGGCCGGATCGGCGGCGCCGGCTTCGCCGAGGACCCGGTCAAGGGGGTGCTGCTGGCCTTCGCGCTGGCCCTCGCGGTGGTCGCGGTGCTGGAGGGCGTGCGCCGGGCGCGTGCCGCCCGCCCGTCCTCGGCGCGTTGAGGGCGTACGACGGGACCGGCCCCCGGACATCCTGGTGGATGTCCGGGGGCCGGTCGGCGGTGCGGCCGCGAGGTGCCGGCGGCCGGACCGCTCAGCGGCTCACCGCCCGGTCAGAACTCGAAGAGCAGGCCCTTGCCGCCCTCCATCGCGCAGGGGTTGGCGAAGGTGTGCTCGTACGCCACGCGGCGGCCCTGCCAGACGCCGTTCGCGGTGACCACGACGGGGTTCCACTCCTTGGTGCACATGCGGTCCGAGGCGGCCTTGGTGATCTTGTCGAAGTCACCGTCGGCCTTGCGGAGTTCTGCGCAGGCGGCGCGCGCCATGGGGTGCGAACCGGTCCCGGACGAGCTACAGCTCAGCGACACCGCGCGCTGGATGGAGGCCGTAGCGGCGGTGTCCCCGTACCCGACGGTGAGGACCAACTCCGAGGGTGCGTACAGGCTCTTCGGCGTCGCGGGCTGGGCCTGGGCCGTGGTGGCCAGACCGCCGAGCGCGAGCGCCGCGCCGAGCGCGATCCCCCCAGTGATGTACCGCATTTTCGAACACTCCTTCGGTTGTCGTCTCGAATGCCGGACGGTGAGGAGTCTGGCCGAGGCGCACCAGGAAAGCACATCGATCGGTGACTTCCAGTCTCTGGTTGAAAACTGTGCGTGGTGGCGTGAAGTCGAGCGACGGGCGTTTCGGTACGGGATGTGTGCTATGCCGTGCGGTCAGCGGGAACATCCGGGGCGCGAGGTTCCGGACGGGTCCGGACGGCGGCGAAAAGCGGCCAACTCCCGTTACCCCGGGGGGTTCAGGATGCTCGTGCGGGTTCGCCGCTAATGGCCGAAGTGTGGTTGCTGGTGGGGGTTGCGGGGGGCACGGGCGGACACCGCGGCATCCGTGCCGGAGAAGGGCGTATGCGGACCGACCGGCTGATCTAGAGTTCTCTGGAAGGCCCGTCACCTGGTGACATGAGAAGGAATCAAGGAATATGCCGACCGAGACGTTCGAGTTCCAGGTAGAAGCACGCCAGCTCCTGCAGATGATGATCCACTCGATCTACTCGAACAAGGACGTTTTTCTGCGCGAGCTGATCTCCAACGCCTCCGACGCGCTGGACAAGCTGCGCCTCGAAGCGCTGCGCGACGACACGCTCGACGCCGATGTCTCCGACCTCCACATCGCCATCGAGACCGACGGCGAGGCCCGCACCCTGACCGTCCGCGACAACGGCATCGGCATGTCGCACGACGAGGTGGTCCAGCTCATCGGGACGATCGCGAACTCCGGCACCGCCAAGTTCCTCCAGGAGCTGAAGCAGGCCAAGGACGCGGCCACCGCGGAAGGGCTCATCGGCCAGTTCGGCGTCGGTTTCTACGCCGCCTTCATGGTGGCCGACCAGGTCACGCTGGTGACCCGGCGCGCCGGACAGAGCGAGGGCACCCGCTGGTCGTCCACCGGCGAGGGCACGTACACCGTCGAGCCCGTCGACGGCGCGCCGCAGGGCACGGCGGTCACCCTGCACCTCAAGCCGGTGGACCAGGAGGACCAGCTCTTCGACTACACCTCCCGCTGGAAGATCAGGGAGATCGTCAAGCGGTACTCCGACTTCATCACCTGGCCGGTCAGGATGGCTCCCGAGGCGCCGGCCGGGGAGAAGGAGGAGGACGGCGAGGAGGGCAAGGCCGCTCCCGAGCCCGAGACGCTCAACTCCATGAAGGCGCTGTGGGCGCGCTCCAGGGACGAGGTGAGCGACGACGAGTACCACGAGCTGTACAAGCACATCAGCCACGACTGGACCGACCCGCTGGAAACCCTGCGCATGCAGGCGGAGGGCACGTTCGAGTACCAGGCCCTGCTGTTCCTGCCCTCGCGCGCGCCCCAGGACCTGTTCGCGCGCGACCACAAGCGCGGGGTGCAGCTCTATGTGAAGCGCGTCTTCATCATGGACCACTGCGAAGCGCTGCTGCCCGAGTACCTGCGCTTCGTCAAGGGTGTCGTGGACGCGCAGGACCTCTCGCTCAACGTCTCCCGCGAGATCCTCCAGCAGGACCGCCAGATCCAGCTCATGCACCGCCGGCTGGTGAAGAAGGTGCTGTCCACCGTCAAGGAGATGATGACGCAGCGTCCGGAGAACTACGCCACGTTCTGGCGGGAGTTCGGCCGGGTCGTCAAGGAGGGGCTGCTCAGCGACCACGAGAACCGCGACGCGATCCTGCGCATCGCCTCCTTCGACTCCACCCACGACCAGGAGAAGCCGGTCACCCTCCAGCAGTACGCCGAGCGCATGAAGGAGGGCCAGGAGCACATCTACTTCATGACGGGCGAGTCCCGCACCGCCATCGAGAACTCGCCGCACATGGAGGCCTTCCGCGACAAGGGCTACGAGGTGCTGCTGCTCACCGACCCGGTCGACGAGGTGTGGGTCGAGGCCGTCCCCGACTTCGACGGCAAGGAACTGCGGTCGATCGCCAAGGGCGAGGCGGACCTCGCGGAGGAGGAGACCGAGGAGGCCAAGGCCGAGCGGGCCAAGCGCCAGGAGGACTTCGCGCCGCTGCTGTCCTGGATGACGGAGCGCCTCGGCGAGGAGGTCAAGGAGGTACGGCTCTCCTCCCGCCTGACCGTCTCCCCGGCCTGCATCGTCTCGGACACCGACGACGTGACCCCGGCGCTGCGGAACATGTACCGCGCGATGGGCCAGGAACTGCCCGAGGCCAAGCGCATCCTGGAGCTCAACCCCGGCCACCCGCTGGTCGAGGGGCTGCGCGCGGCCCAGGCCGAGCGCGCCGCCGACCCGGACCTCGCCGGGACGGCCGAGCTGCTGTACGGCATGGCGCTGCTCGCGGAGGGCGGCGAACTGCGCGACCCGGCACGCTTCACCAAGCTGATGGCGGAGCGGCTGGAGCGCGCACTGTAAGCGCTTCGGCCGGGCTCGCCCCGTAAGACTGCCGCCGGGTCCTTCATGGGCCCGGCGGTGTCATGTCCGGCGCCGGTCCAGGCCGGGCAGCCCGGCCGTCAGCGCGCTCATGTTCCGTACCACCAGCTCGGCCGGCTCGGCGGGGCCGTCCGTCCGCTCGTCCGGGGCGTCGTCGTCCGCCGCGGCCCAGGTCTCCACCGCGACCCGCATCGCCGTGTTCGCGGCCGCCGCCGCGAGCCGCGCCTCCGGCGCCCCGGCGCCCGTCAGCCCGGCCAGGACGGGGATCAGCGCCTCCTCGGAGTCGTGGTGGACGCGGTGCCAGACCGCGCGCAGCGCCGGGTCGTCCCGCATCGCCCGCAGCAGTCCGCGCGTCCAGCGCAGCGCCTCGGCGGCCCGCTCGTCGGACGGCGTCAGCGCCTGCCGCGCCGCTCGCTCCAGTACGTCCCGTACGGACGGCCCGTCCGCCTCCTCCGCCAGTCGGCGCAGGCCGGCGAGCCACTGCCGGACGCCCACCGCGAGCAGTGGCGCGACCGCGTCCTCCTTGGTGCGGAAGTAGCGGTAGAAGGTGCGCAGGGCGACGCCTGCGGCGCGGGCGATGTCGTCGGCGGTGACGGCGGTGCCGTGCTCGGCGAACAGGGCCGCCGCGGCGCGGGCGATCTCCAGCTCGGTCGCCGCCTTGCGCCGTTCGGTCAGGGAGGGTGCGGAGGGCATGGGACGAGCTTACGACGCCCGGAGCCAAGGTGGCACGTCACGCGAATGTGGCACAACGTGCCGTCAAGGCGTACGGTGCCGGTGTCGTACACGGAGACACGCACCAAAAGAGGCAGGAGACCCGCGCATGGAGCGTTTCGAGGGGCGTCGCGTCCTGATCACCGGGGCCGGTTCGGGCATCGGGCAGGCCACCGTCCACCGGGTGCTGGCCGAGGGCGGCCGGGTGGTGGCCGCCGACATCAGCGAGACGGGGCTGAAGGCCACCGCCGGGCGCGCCGCGGCGGACGGCCACGGCGACCGGCTCGCCACCACCGTCCTGGACATCGCGGACGAGGCCGCGGCGCGCGCGGGCGTCGCCGCCGCCGTCGAGGAGCTGGGCGGGCTGGACGTCCTGGTCAACGCCGCGGGCATCCTGCGCGCCTCGCACACCCACGAGACCAGCCTGGACGCCTTCAACCGGATCATCGCGGTCAACCTGACCGGTACGTTCCTGATGATCCGCGAGGCGCTGCCCGCGCTGCTGCGGGGCCGGGCGCCGGTGGTGGTCAATTTCAGCTCCACCTCGGCCGCGTTCGCGCACCCCTACATGGCGGCGTACGCGGCCAGCAAGGGCGGCATCCAGTCCATGACGCACGCCATCGCGAGCGAGTACGCCAAGCAGGGGCTGCGCGCGGTGTGTGTGGCGCCGGGGTCGGTGCGGTCCGGCATGACCGACAACCCGGGCCTGCCCGAGGACGCCGACATGAGCCTGTTCGGAAAGCTGATGCCGGCCATCGGCGAGGGCTTCGCGCCCCCGGAGGCGGTCGCGGGCGTCATAGCGATGCTCGCCTCCGAGGACGGCGCGTTCGTCACCGGTACGGAGATCCGCATCGACGGCGGTACGCACATGTGAGCCGCGCGGCGGGCGGCGGCGCCGGGCCGGGCGCCGCCGCGGTCACTGCCGTACCTCGCTGCGGTTGACCGCGGCGCGGCCCTTGGTGAGGGAGGCGAAGACCAGGGTCAGGACGGTGCCGGCGACGGCCCACGCGGAGAGCACCAGCAGCGGCCCGGTCACCGCGTTGCCGTGGAAGTACGCGATGGAGCGGGCCGCCCAGGTGCCCGCGCCCGGCGGCAGCGCGGGACCGATCGCCCGCCAGAAGTCCGGCAGCAGGGGGTAGGGGTAGGCGCCGCCCGCGCTGGGGTTGCCGGCGATCACGACCAGGAGGATGGTCAGCCCGATGCCGATGATCCCGGCGACGGCCTGGAAGGCGAAGGTGGCCGCGCCCACCGCGAACACGATGAGGGCGCCCAGCCCCCACAGCCCGAAGAGGCTGCCGGGCAGCGCGCCCAGGATGGGGCCGATGACGACGGCCCCGGCCAGGCCGGTGAGGACCGAGTAGACGGCGAGCGCGCCCAGCCGGATGACCGCCCGCTTGAGGTTGGTGGGGCGGGCGCCGAAGCTGATCGCGAGGATCGCGGCGCACAGGTAGCCGCCCACGCACCAGCCGACCACCAGGTAGAACGAGGACAGACCGCGGGTGTCGTCCTTGTCGGCGGGCGCGACGTCCTGCACCTGCACGGTGCGCTTCTGCGCCTTCTCCGCCTGGGTGACGACCTGTTCGACGGCCTGGGAGAGCGAGGCTCCGGAGCCGCTGGCCACCAGCAGCTTGTCGGTGCTGCCGCGCGGGTCGACGATCAGCGCGCCGTCGATGTCCCGCTCCTTGATCTGCCGCGTCGCGTCCGCCTCGGAGGGGGCGGTGCGCGGGTCCAGGGGCGAGCCCGGCAGCTTGTCGAGCCGTTCGACGAGCTGTCCGCCCATCTGCTGGGGCGCGACGACCGCGAGCGGGACGTCCTTCGGTTTGGGGGAGTGGAAGGCGCCCGCGTACGACGCGATGAACAGCGCCGTCAGGGCCAGCACGCCGATCATCAGCAGGGCGGCCCGCCCCGAGACCGCGTCCTTCACCTCCCCGAGGAAGCTCCTGTCGCGGGTGTCCTCGTCCCGGATCCCGCGGGTGCCGTCGTCCGCCGTGGCCATGCGCCACTCCCTCGCCCTGTCGTACCGAGTAGATCTTTCGTTCCCAGACCTTTTGCCCCATATCTTCCGGCCCATTACGGATCTTCGCAGGCCGGGTGGGCTGATCGGGGAGGGGAGGCGCGGGAGGCGGGCGGCGATGGGCGCTGTTCGATTTTCGTACGGTTGTTCGAGAAAAGAGTTATGGTGGAACCGCGACGGGGGACGCAGCAACGGTCAGGGGGTGTACGAGCGGCAGGAGGCGCGGATGCCACGGTTCACGCATCTGCACACCGCCTCGGGCTTCTCCCTGCGGTACGGCGCCGCCCACCCCGAACGCCTCGCCGAGCGCGCCGCCGAACGCGGCATGGACGCCCTCGCGCTGACCGACCGGGACGGCCTCGCCGGAGCCGTCCGCTTCGCCAAGGCCGCGGCAGCGGCCGGCGTCCGCCCGCTGTTCGGCACCGAACTGGCGGTGGCACCGCCCGAGGACGGCCGCACGGTCCCGGGCGCCGCCCCGGGGACGGCCCGGCGGCGCGGCCCGGTGCGCGGCGGCGCGTTCGTCGACGAGTCGGCGGCCCGCGCCGTCTTCCTCGCCAGGGACGGCGCCGCGGGATGGGCCATGCTGTGCCGCCTGGTCTCGGCCGCGCACGCCGCCACCCTGCCGGGGGACTCCGCCAAGCCCGTACTGACCTGGGCCGCCCTCACCGAAGCGGTGCGCGCCGGGGCGCCGGACGCGGTCACCGTCCTGCTCGGGCCCGACTCCGAGCCCGGCCGCGCGCTGGCCGCCGGCCGCCCCGACCGCGCCGCCCGGCTCCTCGCCCCCTGGCGCGAACTGTACGGCGACGCGCTGCGCCTGGAGGTCGTCGACCACGGCCGTACCGGCACCGGACCCGGCTCGCTGCGCCTCGCCGCCCGCACCCTCGGCTTCGCCGTCGAACACGGCGTACGCGCCGTGCTGACCAACGCCGTCCGCTACGCCGACCCCGGGCAGGGCCCGGTCGCCGACGTCCTGGACTCCGCCCGCCGCCTGATGCCGGTGGACCGGCACCGCCCGGAGGCCCGGGACGGCGGCGAACGGTGGCTCAAGGACGCGGGCGCGATGGCCCGTACCGCCGAGCGGATCGCCGAGGCGGCCGGACTCGGACCCGGCACCGCGCAGCGGCTGCTGGCGATGACCGAGGAGACGGCCGCGCACTGCCGGGTCGACCCCGAGGACGACATCGGGCTGGGCACCGTCCACTTCCCCGAACCCCGCCTGGTCGGCGCCGCGCGCCGCACCGCCGGACGGGTGCTGCGCTCGCGCTGCGCCGCCGGGATGGTGCTGCGCGGCTACGACCGGCGCCGTACGTACTGGGAGCGGATGGACCACGAACTGGAGATCATCGAGCACCACGGCTTCGCCTCGTACTTCCTGACCGTCGCCCGGGTCGTCGAGGACACCAGGGACCTGGGCATCCGGGTGACCGCACGCGGCTCCGGCGCGGGCTCGCTCGTCAACCACCTGCTGGGCATCGCGCACGCGGACCCGGTCGAGCAGCGGCTGCTGATGGAGCGCTTCCTGTCCAAGCGCCGCGCGGTGCTGCCCGACATCGACATCGACGTGGAGTCGGCGCGCCGCCTGGAGGTCTACCGCGCGATCTTCGACCGGTTCGGCACCGAGCGGGTCGCCACCGTCGCCATGCCCGAGACCTACCGGGTACGGCACGCCGTACGGGACGTGGGCGCCGCCCTGGGCATGGACCCGGCCGAGGTGGACCGGCTGGCCAAGTCCTTCCCGCACATCCGCGCCCGCGACGCCCGCGCGGCGCTCGCCGAACTGCCCGAGCTGCGCGGTGTGGAAGCGGACCGGTACGGGCCGATGTGGGACCTGGTCGAGGCGCTGGACGCACTGCCGCGCGGCATGGCCATGCACCCGTGCGGGGTGCTGCTCTCGGACGCCTCGCTGCTGGACCGCACCCCCGTCGTGCCGACCCGCAGCGAGATCCCGCACCGCGACGGCGAGGGCGGATCCCCGCTGCCGATGTCGCAGTTCGACAAGGACGACGTGGAGGAGATGGGACTGCTCAAGCTGGACGTGCTGGGCGTACGGATGCAGTCGGCGATGGCGCACGCGACCGCCGAGATCGGCCGCGCCACCGGCCGTACCGTCGACCTCGACGACCCGGCGCAGGTGCCGCCCGGCGACCCCGCCACGTACGGCCTGATCCGCTCCACCGAGACGCTCGGCTGCTTCCAGATCGAGTCGCCGGGCCAGCGCGACCTGGTCGGCCGGCTCCAGCCCGCCACCTTCCACGACCTGGTGGTCGACATCTCGCTGTTCCGCCCGGGGCCGGTCTCGGCCGACATGGTGCGGCCCTTCATCGAGGCCCGGCACGGCCGCAGGCCCGCCCGCTACCCGCACCCGGACCTGGAGGGGCCGCTGCGCGAGACCTACGGCGTGGTCGTCTTCCACGAGCAGATCATCGAGATCCTGCGGATCATGACCGGCTGCGACCGGGGCGAGGCGGACGAGAAGCGGCGCGCACTGTCCAAGCCGGAGATCCAGGGGCAGGTGCGGGCCTGGTTCACGGAGCGGACCAGCCGGCGGGGGTACACGCCCGAGGTGATCGAACGCACCTGGGAGATCGTCGAGGCGTTCGGCTCGTACGGCTTCTGCAAGGCGCACGCCGTCGCCTTCGCGGTGCCGACGTACCAGTCCGCCTGGCTCAAGGCGCACCACCCTGCGGCCTTCTACGCCGGGCTGCTCACCCACGACCCGGGGATGTACCCGAAGCGGCTGCTGCTGGCGGACGCACGGCGGCGGGGGGTGCCGGTGCTGCCGCTGGACGTGAACCGGTCGGCGGTCGCTCATCGAATCGAACTGGTGTCTGATGGTGGTGGGGGGAGCAGTCCGGCGGTCTGGGGCCTGCGGCTCGCCCTGGCCGACGTGCACGGCATGAGCGAGGCCGAGGCGCGGCGCATCGAGGAAGGACAGCCGTACACCTCGCTCCCCGACCTGTGGCAGCGGGCCCGGCCCAGCCGCCCGGTGGCCGAACGCCTCGCCCGCGTCGGCGCGCTGGACGCCTTCGGCGCCAACCGCCGCGACCTGCTGCTGCACCTCGCCGAACTGCACGGCCGGCAGCGGGGCGTGGCCGAGGGGCAGCTGCCCCTGGACGCGGGGGACGGCGCCGCCGCGCACGCCGAGGCGGTCGAACCGGCCGGGCTGCCCGACCTGACCGACGTCGAGAAGCTCAGCGCCGAACTGGGCGTCCTCGGCATGGACACCACCCGGCACCTGATGAGCGACCACCGGGAGTTCCTCGCGGAGCTGGGGGCGCTGCCCGCCAAACGGCTGGGCGACGCCGAGCACGGGGAGACGGTGCTGGTCGCCGGGGCCAAGGCGGCCACCCAGACCCCGCCGATCCGCTCCGGCCGCCGGGTCATCTTCACCACCCTCGACGACAGCACGGGCCTGGTCGACTGCGCCTTCTTCGACGATTCCCACGAGGCATGCGCGCACACCGTCTTCCACTCCTGGCTGCTGCTCGTGCGCGGTACGGTCCAGCGGCGCGGGCCGCGCAGCTTCAGCGTGGTCGGCGCCGCCGCATGGAACCTCGCCGAGCTGGCCGAACTGCGCCGCGAGGGCGGCTTGGCGGCGGTCACGGCGCGCCTCGCGGAAGGAGGCAGGACGGCGGACCCGGCCGGGCCGGTGAACGGCGGGCCGGCGGACGGCGGCGCGGTGCCGCGCCGGGTGCACAGCGAGCCGGGCCGCGCGGGCTCGGCAGCCGCCGAGGCGACCTGGGCGGCGGACCGGAACGAGGCCCCGGCGGCCGCGTCCGCCGGCCGCACCATCCGGCTGGAGACCGGCTACGAGATGCACCCCTGGGCCGACCTCCGGCCGGCGGGCGAAGGCGCCGCCACCGGGCGCAAGCTGTGGCACTCCAGCCCGGGGAGCGCGGGATGACCGGCGGAAGCGGGACGGCAGCCGGGGCCGGGGCCCCTCCCGAGATGCTGTACGTACGGTTCCGCGCCGCCGGGGACAGCGGCGCGGACGAGGACCGGGGCGCCCCGCCCGGCGAGGAGACCTACGAACAACTCCTGCGGCTGCTCGGCCAGTTCACGCCGGTGATCGAGGCGCTGCCGCCGGACGCCGCGCTCGCCGACGTGCGGGGGGCGTTGCGCTACTTCGAACGGGACGCCGCGGGCATCGCCGAGCTGATCCGGCTGCGGGCGCTGGCCTGGTACGGCGTGCGGTGCACCATCGGCATCGCCGGCAACCCGCTGCTCGCGCGGATGGCGGCGCAGGGCGCGGCGCCCGGCGAGGTGCGCCGGGTGCCGGGGGAAGCCGCCGCCGTCGCCGCCTTCCTCGACCGCAAACCGGCCGCCGCGCTGCACGGCGTCGGGCCGGCGACCGCGCGCGCCCTGTGCGCGTACGGGCTGGACAGCGTCGGCCGGATCGCCGCCGCGCCGCCCGCGACCCTGCAGCGCATCCTCGGCGCGAAAACCGGCCGGGCGGTGTACGACAAGGCCCGCGGCATCGACCCGGCGCCGGTCACCCCGAACGCCGCCGCGCGCTCGATCGGCGCCGAACACCGCTTCGCACACGACGAACTGGACCAGGACCGGCGGCGGCGCGCCCTGCTCTCGCTCGCGGACGACCTCGGCGCCCGGCTGCGCGGCAGCGGCCGTGCGGCCCGCGCGCTGACCCTCACCGTCCGCTACGCCGACCGCTCCACCACGACGCGCACCCGCCGGCTGCCCGAACCGACCGCGCACGGGCCCGCGCTGACCGACGCGGCGTACGCGCTGCACGCGGCGCTCGGCCTGCAACGGGCCCGCGTACGGTCCGTGGCGCTGCGCGCGGAGGACCTGTGCCGCGCCGAACTCGCCACCCGGCAGCTGACGTTCGACCCCGCCGAGGACAAGGCGCGCCGCATCGAGGCCGCCGTGGACCGGGCGCGGGCCCGCTTCGGCGAGGAGGCGGCCCGGCCGGCGGCGAAGCTGGCTCAGCCGTACAGCCGCTCCGCGTACCGCGGGCCGTAGTGCTCCTCCAGCGGGGTGCCGGGGGCCTCGACCCCCTTGGCACCCCGGACGACCATGGCGTCGAAGAACGGGGCGTCGCGCAGGATCCGGGCGCGGCCGTTGATGCGCAGGGTGCCGCCGCGGCCCCGCCCCCCACCGTGTCCCCCGTAAGGCGCAGCGTTCCGTAACGCCGCCGGAGGCCGGGCGTTGTGCCGCGCGATGACGTCGCTCCGCACCCGCCTGCTCGGCCTGGTTCCCGCATTCGCCCTGGTGGCCGGCCTCACCACGGCCCCGGCGTCCGCCGTGCCGCGGACCGTGGACCGCGGCTGGAACAACTACGCCTGCAAGCCGTCCGCCGCCCACCCCCGGCCGGTGGTCCTCGTGCACGGCACGTTCGCCAACTCGCTGAACAACTGGCTCGGCCTGGCGCCCTACCTGGTCAGGCGCGGCTACTGCGTCTTCTCCCTCGACTACGGCCGGCTGCCGGGAGTGCCCCTCGTCCACGGCCTGGGCCCGGTGGCGGAGTCCGCCAAGGAGCTGGCCTCGTACGTCGACCGCGTGCTGGCCGTGACGGGTGCCCGTAAGACCGACCTCGTCGGGCACTCGCAAGGCGGCATGATGCCGCGCCAGTACCTCAGATTCCACGGGGGCGCGGCCAAGGTGAACGCCCTCGTCGGCATCGCGCCCGACAACCACGGCACGGACCTGATGGGCCTGACCCGGCTGCTGGACGCCTTCCCCGCGGCCAAGTCGGCCGTGCGCGGCATCGCGCCCGCCCTGACCGACCAGATCCGTGGTTCGGCGTTCCTGCGCCGCCTCAACGCCGGCGGCGACACCGTGCCCGGTGTGCGGTACACGGTCATCGCGACGCGGCACGACCGGATCGTCACGCCGTACCGTAGCCAGTTCCTGGCCGGACCCGGCGTGCGCAACGTCCTCGTCCAGGACCTGTGCCCGCTCGACCTCTCCGGGCACGCGACCCTCGGCCTCCTCGACCGGGTGGCCTTCCACGAGACGGCCAACGCCCTCGATCCGGCCCACGCGACCCCGGCGACCTGCGCCCCGGCGGCCTGACGGGCGTCCGGTCAGCCCGCCGGCGGCGCCGCCTCGCCGGGGTGGGCGCGCCTGCTGCGGCGCCGCTCCCCGCAATCCCCGGATTTCCGCGCCGGAACGGGAATCTCCGCGGCGCCGCGGTGCGCTGAGGGTTGACGAGACGTACGGGCAACCACGGCCCGGCGCGCCCGACTTGCCCGCACGCCGCACCACAGGGGAGTGCGGCGCGTGGCAGGGCGCGCACGGCGGCGCCCCCCGGCCCCGCGGGGGGGGGACGGGGGGCGCGGCGCCCGGGGGGGGGGGGGGGGGGGGGGGGGGGGGGGGGGGGGGGCCGGGGCGCGGGGGGGGGGCCGGGGGGGGGGGGGGGGGCCTCGCCCCGGGGCGGGGGCCGGGGGCGGGACTGGGGCCGTGACCTGGACCGGCG
>NZ_JBIRPD010000029.1:0-97297 GCF_044332485.1 Streptomyces sp. NPDC017056
CCAACTCGGCCTTCGGCCGCCCCGTCCTCGCCATCCGTCCAGAATGCCGAACCGACAGCAACATCCGCAGCGAAATCCCGACTCAGGACACTAGGTGACCGGCGCCTTCGATCGCAGCACCGCGACGAATTCGCGCATCCATGCGGAGTGGTCGGCCCAGGAGCGGGAGGAGACGAGGGTGCCGTCGACGACCACTTCGGCGTCGCGGTAGGCGGCGCCCGCGGCCTGCATGTCCATTTCGAGGGCGGGGTAGGCGGTGACCTGGCGGCCGTTGAGGCTGCCGATGGCGGCGGTCAGCAGGGGGCCGTGGCAGATCTGGGCGACGGGCTTGTCGGAGTCGAAGAATGACTTGACCAGTTTGCGCAGCTCGGGGTCGTTGCGCAGATACTCCGGCGCCCGGCCGCCGGGGACCACCAGGGCGGCGTACTGCCCCGGGTCGACCTCGGAGAACGCCAGGTCGGCGGGCCAGGTGTAGCCGGGCTTCTCGGCGTAGGTGTCGAAGCCCGGTTCGAAGTCGTGTACGACCAGGCGCAGCGTCTTGCGGGCGGGGGCGGCGACGTGCACGTCGTAGCCCTCCTCGCGCAGCCGCTGGTAGGGGTAGAGGACCTCCAGGGACTCCGCCGCGTCGCCGGTCACGATCAGGATCTTGGCGGCCATGCCGTCCACCTCCGGTCGGGTTGCGGGGCACGCACGGACGTGCTGTTGGTCACACTCGCGCGGGCCGGTCCGCTCCTCGGTGTCCCGCACAACGTCCTCCGGATCGCCGCGCTTGCCAAGCCCCCGCGGGATACCGTGGGATTCCAGGGGCGGCGTCGAGCCGTTGCGTCGCTGTCCGGATCGTCAAATTTCGGCGAGTGGTTTTGTACACAGCTGGACCATGACGGCACCCGTGCCGGGAGCGATAGCCTTACATCGTGATCAGCGCGATAACCCGCGGGGGCGTCGAGGCCCTCGCTGTGCGCCCGGAGCGGTACGGCCGCCGGGCGATCGCTGGTCGGTGCGACCGGGACCGCTTGCCGGTGTTGCCGAAATCGGCTCATCGCGGCCCGGTCATCGCTCATCGCGGCACGGCGTCGACTCCGACCGGACACTTCCCCGCGTTGCTGCGGGGGACCCTCCACGCGTCGTGTCGGTGTTGTGCAGCTTCCACGGAGTTCATCCACAACGTCACGCAACGGCGCGCGACAGGAGCCAGAGGACATGCAGACCAAGCTGGACGAAGCCAAGACCGAGCTGCTCGCGCGGGCAGCCCGGGTCGCTGAAAGCAGCCCGGCCGGGGGACAGGCACCGGTACAGGGTCTCGACCCGGACACCCTCCTGGGATACCTCCAGCGCTACTACCTGCACACCGCGCCGGAAGACCTGAGCGGACGCGACCCGGTCGACGTGTTCGGGGCCGCGCTGTCCCACTACCGCCTGGCGGAGACGCGCCCGCAGGGCACCGCGAACGTGCGGGTGCACACCCCGACGGTCGAGGAGAACGGCTGGACCTGCAGCCACTCCGTCGTCGAGGTCGTCACCGACGACATGCCCTTCCTCGTGGACTCCGTCACCAACGAGCTCTCGCGCCAGGGCCGCGGCATCCACGTCGTGATCCACCCGCAGGTCATCGTGCGCCGTGACGTCACCGGCAAGCTCATCGAGGTCCTCGACAACAACTGCGACGCGCACGGCCGCACCGGCAAGGACAAGAACGGCCGCGGCAAGGGCCGGGACCTGCCGCACGACGCGCTCGTCGAGTCCTGGATCCACGTCGAGATCGACCGGGAGACCGACCGCGCCGACCTCAAGCAGATCACCAACGATCTGCTGCGCGTCCTGTCGGACGTGCGGGAGGCCGTCGAGGACTGGGAGAAGATGCGCGACGCCGCGCTGCGCATCGCCGACGAGCTGCCCGCCGAGCCGACCGCCGACGACCTGCGCGACCAGGAGGTCGACGAGGCCCGCGAGCTGCTGCGCTGGCTGGCCGCCGACCACTTCACCTTCCTCGGCTACCGCGAGTACGAGCTGACCTCGGTGCCCGGCGAGTCCGGCGCCGAGGAGGACGTGCTGACCGCCGTGCCGGGCACCGGGCTCGGCATCCTGCGCTCCGACCCGGCGCACAGCGACGGCGACGACGGCCACCCCGTCTCGCCGTCGTTCAACCGGCTCCCCAAGGACGCCCGCGCCAAGGCCCGCGAGCACCGGCTGCTGATCCTCACCAAGGCCAACAGCCGCTCCACCGTGCACCGCCCCTCGTACCTCGACTACGTGGGCGTGAAGAAGTTCGACGCCCAGGGCAACGTCGTCGGTGAGCGCCGGTTCCTCGGCCTGTTCTCCTCGGCCGCGTACACCGAGTCCGTACGCCGGGTGCCGGTCATCCGCCGCAAGGTCGCCGAGGTCCTGGACGCCGCGGGCTTCACCCCCAACAGCCACGACGGCCGCGACCTGCTCCAGATCCTGGAGACCTACCCGCGTGACGAGCTGTTCCAGACGCGCGTGGACCAGCTGCAGTCCATCGTCACCAGCGTGCTGTACCTCCAGGAGCGCCGCCGGCTGCGGCTGTACCTGCGCCAGGACGAGTACGGGCGCTACTACTCGGCGCTGGTCTACCTGCCGCGCGACCGCTACACCACCGGCGTACGGCTGCGGCTGATCGACATCCTCAAGGAGGAACTGGGCGGCACCAGCGTCGACTTCACCGCCTGGAACACCGAGTCGATCCTCTCCCGGCTGCACTTCGTCGTCCGGGTCGAGCCCGGCGCGACGCTGCCGGACCTCACCGACGCCGACGCCGAGCGCATCGAGGCGCGCCTGGTCGAGGCCGCCCGCTCCTGGGCCGACGGCTTCGCCGAGGCGCTGACCGCCGAGGTCGGCGAGGAGCGCGCCGCCGAGCTGCTGCGCCGCTACAACCACGCCTTCCCCGAGGGCTACAAGGCCGACAACCCGCCGCGCAGCGCGGTCGCCGATCTCCAGCACCTGGAGCAGCTGGACGCGGCCGCCGGCAAGGACTTCGAGGTCAGCCTGTACGAGCCGGTCGGCGCCGGCCCCGACGAGCGCCGCTTCAAGATCTACCGGACCGGTGAGCCGGTCTCCCTGTCGAAGGTCCTGCCGGTGCTCAACCGGCTCGGCGTCGAGGTCGTCGACGAGCGCCCGCACGAGCTGCGCTGCACCGACGGTGCCACCGCCTGGATCTACGACTTCGGGCTGCGCATCCCCGAGCGGATGAACGGCGACGACGCCCGCGAGCGGTTCCAGGACGCCTTCACGGCGGTGTGGACCGGCCAGGCGGAGAGCGACAACTTCAACAAGCTGGTGCTGCGGGCCGGCCTGAACTGGCGCCAGGCGATGGTGCTGCGGGCGTACGCCAAGTACCTGCGGCAGGCCGGTTCGACGTTCAGCCAGACGTACATGGAGGACACCCTCTCCAACAACGTCCACACCACGCGGCTGCTGGTCAGCCTCTTCGAGGCGCGGATGTCCCCGGAGCGGCAGCGGGCCGGCACCGAGCTGACCGACGGGCTGCTGGAGGAGCTGGACGGCGCGCTCGACCAGGTCGCGAGCCTGGACGAGGACCGCATCCTGCGGTCCTTCCTCACCGTCATCAAGGCGACGCTGCGCACGAACCACTACCAGAAGAACGACGCCGGGCAGCCGCACTCCTACCTGTCGATGAAGCTCGACCCGCAGGCGATCCCGGACCTGCCGGCGCCCCGCCCGGCGTACGAGATCTGGGTGTACTCGCCGCGCGTCGAGGGCGTCCACCTGCGCTTCGGCAAGGTCGCCCGCGGTGGCCTGCGCTGGTCCGACCGGCGCGAGGACTTCCGTACGGAGGTGCTCGGCCTGGTCAAGGCGCAGATGGTGAAGAACACCGTCATCGTGCCGGTCGGCGCCAAGGGCGGCTTCGTCGGCAAGCGGCTGCCGGACCCGTCGGCGGACCGCGACGCGTGGCTGGCCGAGGGCATCGCCTGCTACAAGACGTTCATCTCGGGCCTGCTGGACATCACCGACAACCTCGTCGGCGGCGAGGTCGTGCACCCCTCGGACGTCGTCCGGCACGACGAGGACGACACGTACCTCGTCGTCGCCGCCGACAAGGGCACCGCGACGTTCTCCGACATCGCCAACGAGGTGGCCGAGTCGTACGGCTTCTGGCTCGGCGACGCGTTCGCTTCCGGCGGCAGCGCCGGCTACGACCACAAGGGCATGGGCATCACCGCCCGCGGCGCCTGGGAGTCGGTCAAGCGGCACTTCCGCGAGCTGGGCGTCAACACCCAGACCGAGGACTTCACCGTCGTGGGTGTCGGCGACATGTCCGGTGACGTGTTCGGCAACGGCATGCTGCTCAGCGAGCACATCCGGCTGGTCGCCGCCTTCGACCACCGGCACATCTTCCTCGACCCGGACCCGGACGCGGCCACCTCGTACGCGGAGCGCCGCCGCCTGTTCGAGCTGCCGCGCTCCTCGTGGGCGGACTACGACGCCAAGCTGCTGTCGCAGGGCGGCGGCATCCACCCCCGTACGGCCAAGTCCATCCCGATCAACGCGCAGGTGCGGGAGGCGCTCGGCATCGAGCCCGGCGTCAAGAAGATGACCCCCGCCGACCTGATGCAGGCCATCCTCAAGGCGCCGGTGGACCTGCTGTGGAACGGCGGCATCGGTACGTACGTGAAGTCGTCGGCCGAGTCGCACGCGGACGTGGGCGACAAGTCCAACGACGCGATCCGCGTCAACGGCGAGGACCTGCGGGTCAAGGTCGTCGGCGAGGGCGGCAACCTGGGCCTGACCCAGCTCGGCCGGATCGAGTTCGACCGCAACGGCGGCAAGATCAATACCGACGCGATCGACAACAGCGCCGGCGTGGACACCTCCGACCACGAGGTGAACATCAAGATCCTGCTCAACGCGGTCGTCGCCGACGGCGACCTGACGGTCAAGCAGCGCAACAAGCTGCTGGCCGAGATGACGGACGAGGTCGGCGCGCTCGTCCTGCGCAACAACTACGCGCAGAACACCGCGCTCGCGCTGGCCCAGGCCCAGTCCTCCAGCATGCTCCACGCCCAGCAGCGCTTCATGCGCCGCCTGGTGCGCGACGGGGACCTGGACCGGGCCCTGGAGTTCCTGCCCACCGACCGGCAGATCCGCGAGCGGCTGAACGCCGGGCGCGGCCTGACCCAGCCCGAGACCGCCGTGCTCCTCGCCTACACGAAGATCACGGTCGCCGACGCGCTGATCCAGACCGGGCTGCCGGACGACCCGTACCTCCAGCACCTGCTGCACGCGTACTTCCCCAGCGCCCTGCGCGAGAAGTTCGGCGAGCAGATCGACGCGCACGCGCTGCGCCGCGAGATCGTCACGACCGTCATGGTCAACGACACGGTCAACACCGGCGGCACCAGCTTCCTGCACCGCATGCGGGAGGAGACCGGCGCCGCGCTCGAAGAGGTCGTACGGGCGCACACCGCGGCCCGCGCGATCTTCGGGCTGAACCGGGTCTGGGACGACGTCGAGGCCCTCGACAACGTCGTCGCCGCCGACGTGCAGACCCGCATCAGGCTGCACTCCCGGCGGCTGGTGGAGCGCGGCACCCGCTGGCTCCTCAACAACCGCCCGCAGCCGCTGGAGCTGTCGGAGACCATCGACTTCTTCGCGGACCGGGTCGCCGGCGTCTGGGCCGAACTGCCCAAGCTGCTGCGCGGCGGCGACCTGGAGTGGCACCAGCGCATCCTGGACGAGCTGACCGAGGCCGGGGTGCCGGCGGAGCTGGCCACGCGGGTGGCCGGGTTCTCGTCCGTCTTCCCCGCGCTGGACATCGTCGCCATCGCGGACCGCACCGGCAAGGAGCCGCTGGACGTCGCCGAGGTCTACTACGACCTGGGCGACCGGCTGCGGATCAACCAGCTCCTGGACCGCATCCTGGAGCTGCCGCGCAATGACCGCTGGCAGTCGATGGCCCGCGCCTCCATCCGCGAGGACCTGTTCGCCGCGCACGCGGCGCTGACCAGCGACGTGCTGTCGGTGGGCAGCGACTCCGCGACGCCGGAGGAGCGGTTCAAGGCATGGGAGGAGAAGAACGCGGCGATCCTCGGGCGCGCGCGCACCACGCTGGAGGAGATCCACGGGTCGGAGGGCTTCGACCTGGCGAACCTGTCGGTGGCGATGCGTACTATGCGGACGCTGTTGCGTACGCATAGCTGACGGCTCACCACGTCGTGATGGCGGCGCGGTCCGGCACTGCCGGGCCGCGCCGCCGTGGTTTCGGGCGCCCTACTTGGCAGAGCGCTCGTACGCCGTCACGACCTCCTCCGTGGGGCCGTCCATGATCAGTTCGCCCTTTTCCAGCCACAGGACGCGGTCGCAGGTGTCGCGGATGGCCTTGTTGTTGTGGCTGACGAGGAAGACGGTGCCGGCTTCTTCGCGGAGTTCGCGGATGCGGGCCTCGGAGCGCTTCTGGAAGGCGCGGTCGCCGGTGGCCAGCGCTTCGTCGATCATCAGGACGTCGTGGCTCTTGGCGGCGGCGATGGAGAAGCGCAGCCGGGCCGCCATGCCGGAGGAGTACGTGCGCATCGGCAGCGAGACGAAGTCGCCCTTCTCGTTGATGCCCGAGAAGTCGACGATGCCCGGGTAGCGGTCGCGCACCTCGGTGCGGGACATGCCCATGGCGAGGCCGCCGAGGACGACGTTGCGCTCGCCGGTCAGGTCGTTCATCAGGGCCGCGTTCACGCCCAGGAGTGACGGCTGGCCGTGCGTGTAGACGCGGCCGGCGGCGGGCGGCAGGAGTCCGGCGACAGCGCGCAGCAGCGTGGACTTGCCCGAGCCGTTGGAGCCGATCAAGCCGATCGCCTCACCCTTGTGGGCGACGAAGGTGACGCCCTTGACGGCATGCACCTTACGGTCGGCGCCGTGCACCGTGTAGACGATGTGGACGTTGTCGGCGATGACGGTGGGGACGCGGTCGGTCTCAGCCACGGCCGTACTCCTCCTCCGCCTTCCAGAAGAAGACGTACCCGGCGACGCCGGCCAGCAGCGCCCAGCCCAGGGCCAGCGGCCACACGTGCGGCGGCAGGTCGTGGGCGCGCACCGTGTCGATCAGGGCGTACCGCATCAGGTCGACGTAGATCAGGGCGGGGTTGCAGTTCAGGACCACCGAGACCAGGTGGGGCGCGTCGCGCGTGAACGTGGAGAGGTCGTAGAAGACACCGGACGCGTACATCCAGGTGCGCAGCACGAACGGCATCAGCTGCGCGGTGTCGGTGCTCTTCGCGCCGATGCGGGCCATGACCAGGGCGAGGCCGGTGTTGAAGACCGACTGGAGCAGCAGGACGGGGAGCATCAGCAGCCAGTGCCACGTCAGCGGCACGCCGCAGGCCAGCACGATGACCGACAGCACGCCCATGGAGAAGACGAGTTGCTGGAGCTGGACGAGGGTGTGCGCGACGGGCAGCGCGGCGCGCGGGAAGTGCAGGGCGCGGACCAGGCCGAGGTTGCCGGAGACGGCGCGGGTGCCGGCCAGCACCGTGGACTGGGTGAAGGTGAAGACGAAGATGCCGGTGCATAGGAACGGGATGAAGTTCGGGATGCCGTGGCTGGTGTGCAGCAGCACGCCGAAGATCAAGTAGTAGACGCCCGCGTTCAGCAGCGGGGTCACGACCTGCCAGAGCTGGCCCAGGCGCGCCGTGGTGTACGTGGCGGTCAGCCGGGCGGTGGCGAACGACGCGATGAAGTGGCGGCGCGCCCACAGGCGGCGGGTGTACGCGCCGAGCGGGGGGCGGGCGCCGCTGACGGTCAGGCCGTGCCGCTCGGCCAGGGCGCGCAGGTCCGGGTCAGGGGCGGTGGGCGGCACCGCGGAGGGCGCCGCGGGGCCGGTGCCCGGTGGGGCGAGGGTCTGGGACATGGAAGCGGTGCCCTCCGGAGGTGAGGTTCGGGGCGGGGTGGAGCGGGGCGGGGTGAGGTGGCCGGGCGCGACGGCGGGGCGATAGAACGGGTTCGTATCGTCGAGACGCTACCGTTTCGTCGCGACGCGGCCGAGCGTAGAACCGTTCGACGTCGAAACGCAACCGTTGCGTCGTGACGCTAGGATCAAGGCATGGCAAAGGACGGCAGGGAAGAAGCCGGGGCACCGGCGGCGGTGGCGGGCGGGCGGCGGACGCCGGCCGGGGCCGCCGTGCTGCGCGAGGACAAGACCGCGGCGATCCGTTCCGCGGTCTTCGAGGAGCTGGCGGCGGTGGGGTTCGCGCGGATGTCCATCGAGGGCATCGCCCGGCGGGCCGGCGTCGGCAAGACCGCCGTCTACCGCCGGTGGCGCTCCAAGCTGCACCTGGTGCTGGACGTGGTCTCCGCGGTGGCCGCCGAGGGCCTGCCGGCGCCGGACACCGGGTCGCTGCGCGGTGACGTGCGGACGCTGCTGGAGGTCGCGGCGCGCGCGTTGCGGCATCCGATGGCGTCGCAGATCATCCCCGACCTGCTGGCCGAGGCGGCGCGCAGCCCGGAGATCGCCGACGCGCTGCGTACCGCCCTGCACGACAGCCAGGAGGGCGTCGCGGCGGCGATGGTGGCCCGCGCGGTCGAGCGCGGCGAGCTGCGCCCCGGCGTGGACGCGCGCCTGGCGCTGGACCTGATGACCGGCCCGTTGTACTGGCGGCTGCTGGTCGTACGGGACGAGCTGCCCAAGGGGTACCTGGACGAGCTGGCGCTCGCGGTGGCGTCGGCCCTGGAGGCGTAGCGAGCGAGGCGTGGCGAGCCTGCCCTGGCGAGCCCGCCCTGCCGCTCTCCCGCCGCCCTGCCGCTCTCCCGCCGCTCTCCCTCTCTCCCGCCGCGCGGGATATGGACTAGTCGAGCGAGCGGCGTGCGGCGCGCAACCGAATACTGAGGTGGTGCCGACGCACCCGCCCCGGATGTCCCGCCGCCGGCTGCTCCAGGCCGCCGGCGGCGGTGCGGCCGCGGTCACGGCCGGCGCGGGGGTGCTGGCCTGGCTGGGCCCGCCGGCACCGCTGTCGCAGGCGACCGGCACCGCCCTGGAGCGGGAGGCCGCCGCGTCCGGCGCGGATCAGGCGTTCCTGCACGTCATCGCGCACGCCGACGACTCCCTCTACTTCATGAACCCGGCCCTGGAGCAGTCGGTGCGCGGCGGCGCCCGCTCGGTGACGGTGTGCCTGACCGGCGGCGAGTCCGACGGCCGCAACACCGCCGAGCACGGCCGCGGGGCCCGCCTGCTGCCGCGCGACCGCCCGGCCTTCGCGCGGGCCCGTACCAACGGGCTGCGGGCCGCGCACGCGGTGATGGCCACCGGCGATCCGCTCAGCCCCTGGGACGTGGAGGCGGTCTCCCTGCTGCCCGGCTTCCAGGTCGAGATCCAGACGCTGCGCGCCGCCCCGCACCACCAGCTCGTCTTCATGGAGCTGATGGAGGCGCGGACCGTCTCCGAGCCGCGCGCGAGGAGCCTGCGCGGCCTGTGGCTGGGCGCCACGGACGTGCTGCCGACCCTGCGCCCGGAGGGCACCCCCGTACAGCGCGTCTTCGAGTACACCCGTGAGCAGGTCACCGAGTCGCTGACCGCGCTGTTGGAGCGGGTCCGCCCGACCGTCGTTCGCACTCTCGACCCGAACGCGGTGCACGCTCCCCACGAGCCGCCGCACACCGGCGACCCGAAGCTGCGCGGCCCGGCCTACTACGACCACCAGGACCACATCGCCTCGGCGTACTTCGCGCAGGCGGCGCTGGCGGACTACTGGGAGCGCGGGCACGGCCGCCCCACCGTCGTGGAGAACTACGTCGGCTACGAGGCGGCCGTACTGCCCAACAACGTCGACCGGGAGACCGCCCGGCGCAAGGGCGAGCTGCTGTCCGTCTACGGCTGGGCCGACGGCCGCGACTGCGGCGACCGGGCGGGCTGCGGCGACCGCAAGGTCGGCGGCTCGGCGTTCGACGGCTGGTCCCGCGACTGGACCCGCAGCACCCGGCTGCGCGCCCCCGGGTCGAACAGCTGGCTGCGGCCCTTGAAGGACGGCCGGCTCGCCGCCTTCGCCGTCCTGGACGGCACCGCCGTGTGCTGGGCCGAGACCGCGACCGGCAACGGCACCTTCAGCGGCCCGCACGTGCTCGGCGGCGCCCTGCTCCAGGGCCAGATCCACGCCGTGAGCCACCCCGGCGGCGCCCTCCAGCTCTTCGCCACCCGTACGGTCCTGCCCGCCCGCAACCGCGCGCACCGCCGCGAGCTGCTGACCGCGCTGCAGACCGGCACCGCCCGCAACGGCGTACCGGTCTTCGGCGCCTGGGAGCCGCTCGGTTCCCCGGACGCCGACCCGGTCAGGTCCCTGGAGACGGGCTATCCCGCCGCGGCCGTCGACCGGGAGGGCACGGTGCACGTCTTCGTCCGCGACTGGCTGGGCGGCATCGGCTACCGCAGTGGCGCGCACGGCAGGGACTGGTCGCTGTGGCGGCGCCTGGAACCGCCGGTGGACGCCGGTACACCCGCCCGGGTGACGGGCGTCGTGGACGGGCTGGACGCGTGCGCGGACTCCGACGGGCTGATCCACGTGGCGGCACCGAGCGACCGGGCGGTGCACCACTGGGTGTCGAAGGAGCCGGGGGAGATACCGCTGCTCGCCGGGGGCACCGGCCTGCCAGGGCCCGCGGGGCCCGTCAGCCTGGCGCCGCTGGGCGGCGGGGCGGTGCGCCTGGCCTACCGGCAGAGCGCCACGGCCCGGGTGCTGGTCGCCGAATGGCGGCCGGCGGCTGGCGGCTGGCGGCTGGCGGCGCGGTGCGAGCCGGTCGGCGGGTACGGGCGGGTGGCCGCGGCGGCGGTCGGCAAGCCGGCGCGCACGCTGGTGCTCGCGGCGCTGGACGGCGCGGGCCTGCTGCGGTACGCGCTCGGCGAGGCGGACCAGGACGCTCCCGGGCGCTGGCTGACCGGGCAGGTGCCGCACTCGGGCGCGGCGGCGATCGGGCAGGACACCGACGGGCGCGCGGTGCTGGCCGTCCTCGGCAACGACGGGCGGCTGCACGCGGCGCGGCAGCGGGACGCCGGCGCGGACGGCGCGTTCCAGGAGTGGACGGTGCAGGCACGGCGGGGTCAGCCGGGCCGGACGGGACAACCGGGCCGGAGGGGTCAGCCGGGCTCGCCGGAACGTACGGGCTGAGCCTCGCCGTCGCCCCGGCCCGGGAGGAGGATGCGCGTGGACACCAGATAGGTGAACGGGATCGCGAGCACCGCCGCGACCAGGGGCGCGATCCGGGTGCCCAGCCCGCACCAGTCGACCAGCGCGATCAGCCCCGCGCTCTGCACCAGGTAGTTGGTGACCTGGGTCAGCGGGAAGAGCAGGAACTTCTTCCGGCTGGGCCGGGTGCGGTAGGTGAAGTAGGTGTTCAGGAAGAACGAGCCCGTCATGCTGAACAGGAACGCGAACGTGTAAGCGGCGAAGTACGGCATCCAGGGGTGCAGGGCCAGGTAACACCCGTAGAAGGTCAGCGTGTTGACGCCGCCCACGGCGGCGAAGCGCAGCAGCCGGGCGAACGGGAACCGGCCCGGTGGCAGCCGGCGGTACCGCCGAGGCGTCATCGGCGCGCCCGGCCGGCGACCCGGGCCGTCGGGGTGTTCGCCGGCACCGTCCCGTTGGTCTCCTTGACCAGGAAGTGCGGGCGCCGCTTGGTCTCGTAGTAGATGCGGCCGATGTACTCGCCGATCAGGCCGAGCATCACCATCTGGAGGCCGCCCAGGCCCACGATGATCGCCACCAGCGTCACATAGCCGGGCGCGGTGATGCCGCCGGCGACCGCGGCGCCGACGATCCACAGGGCGTACGCGGCGGCCAGCGCGGCCAGGCTCAGGCCCGCGTAGATCGCCGCCCGCAGCGGGCGGCAGTTGAAGGAGATCATGCCGTCGATGCCGTAGTTGACCAGCGAGCCGAAGCACCACTTGCTCTCGCCGCCCTCGCGCCGGGCGTTGCGGTAGTCGAAGGTGACCGTGTCGAAGCCGATCCAGGAGAACAGGCCCTTGGAGAAGCGGTTGTACTCGGGCAGCGAGACCAGCGCGTCCACGGCGGTGCGCGACAGCAGCCGGAAGTCGCCGACCCCGTCGGCGATTTCCACGTCCACCCACTTGTTGACCGCGCGGTAGTACAGCCGGCTGCACACGCTGCGCAGCGGCCGGTCGCCGTCCCGGCTGCGCCTGGCGACGACCTGGTCGTGGCCGAGCTGGTAGAGGTCGAGCATCTTCTCGATGAGCTGCGGCGGGTGCTGGAGGTCGGCGTCCATGAGGATGACGGCGTCGCCGGTGGCTTCCTTGAGGCCCGCGAGCATCGCCGCCTCCTTGCCGAAGTTGCGGCTGAAGGAGAGGTAGCGGGTGGTCGTGCCGTGCTGCTGGGCGAGGGTGCGTATCCGGTGCAGTGTTCCGTCCGCGCTGCCGTCGTCCACGTAGCACAGCTCGTACTCGACGGCGAGGCTGCCGAGCACCGCGCGGATCGTGGTGTCGAAGCGGCCGATGACGTCCTCTTCGTTGTAACAGGGAACGACGACTGAGAGCTTCATGTAGGGGCCCTTCCGCCGGGGCGGGGCGGAGCGCGGCGTGGGCCACCACGCCCCAAGTCGTAATTCTACTAATCAGATGAAATGTCACGATTTGGGAGGATGTGCGGTCGGCGGCGCCGCACCGCGCAGGTGACGGTGACGGCGGCCAGCGTCACCAGCGCGGCGCCGCTCGCCGCCAGGCCGGGCACCAGGCCCGGCGTGCCGTACGAACAGGACAGCCGCGAGGCCCCGGAGCCGAGGGGGACGGCGATCAGGCCGCCGAACGAGTGCGGGGCGCGCGCGGCGCCCCCGTCCACCCGGCAGCTCCAGCCGGTGAGGGAGGGCACCGCGAGCACGGCCGTGCCTCTGCTGCGCGCCGGCAGCTCGGCGGAGATCCCGTGGCCGCCCGCCGAGAGCCGTACCGGGGCCTGTGCGCGCAGTCCGGCGACGGCGGCGGCCAGCTTTCCCGGTGCCAGGCAGCCGAGGACGTGCTCCGGGACGCGCTGCGCCTTCGGCTGGTCGAAGGCCACCGTCAGCCGGCCGTCGGCCGGGACCGTGCCCAGGTTCCTGACCGGGTTCGCGGTCGTTTCCCGGATGCCGAACCCGGGGGAGGTATGGCCGATGGCCCGGACCTTGCCGTCGTACCAGGGCGCGTACCAGTAGACGACGGAGCGCGGTGCGCACCGGGCGGTGAAGACGGCGGCGGCGCCCTTGCGGGTGGCCGGCAGCCGCCACGCGCCGTCCATCAGGCGCGGCACCGGGCGTACGGACGCCTTCCTGGGGCCGCCGCCGTTCCCCGCCGGGCGCAGCTCCGGCACCTCGTACACGCGCGCGCCGAGCAGCCGCTCCTGGCGCGCGAAGACCGAGCCGCCGCCGACCCGGGGGTCGTCGCGCACGTCGATGCCCCGGGCGGCGGCCCCGCGGCGCGGCTGGTCGAGGCCGTCCGCCGTCAGGTCCGGCCGTACGGTCAGCAGGGGGGCGGCGGCGGACCGTCCCACGTCGACCGGTCCGGCCTGCGGCCCGGTCACGAAGCTGCTCACGCCCATGATCGCGCGGCTCCCGGGGTCTTCGGCGCTGCGCAGGTGGCGGCCGTGGATGTACCAGCCGCCGCCCATCTCGCGCAGCGTGCGCGCGGTCCGCTCCGGTACGTAGCTGCTGTAGTACGAGCCGCCCTCGCCGCCCAGCAGCAGCGGATCGTTGTTGGCGAACTCGTGCGGCCCCGGGTCGGTGCGCGACCGGGGCCAGTCCGCGCGCTGCCGGAGGCCCTCGCGTACGGCGAGCGTCCGGTCGTCGAACGTGGTCTTCGGGCCCCACCATTCGAGCCGGTCCCTCGCGGCGGTCACCGAGTACGCCGCGTAGGCCGAGCCGAAGAAGACCACGCAGGTCAGCGCGGTGGCGGCGCCGATGCGTACGTTCCGGCGCGCGGGTCGGCGGCGGAGCGCCACCAGGGCCGCCAGCGCCACCGTGCCGCCCCCCAGGACGAGGATCCAGGTGGCGCCGGCGACCGCGCTGCGGCCGTGGCACACCACGGCGAGCAGGAGGACCAGCACGGCCCCCGCCGCCAGCTCGCGCGGGCGCGGGCGGTGCGCCAGCGCCAGCCAGGCGATGATCACCAGGAGGGCGCTGAGGACGAAGGAGGCGCGGTAGGGGCTGCCGTTGGGCACCGCCAGGCCGTGCCAGACCAGCAGGGTCGGTTTCCACACGAAGGAGACCGCGACGCAGGCGGCCAGCCCGTACCAGGCGATACGGGTACGCGGCGGGATCGCGCGGACGAACGGGAAGGCGGCCGCCAGCAGCAGCCCCAGCACCCCGATGAACAGGTGCGGCGAGGGCACCGAGCCGCGCCCGCCGGGCAGCAGCTCGGCGAGGAAGTCCAGCGTCGGCGGGCGGCCCCGGTAGAGGGCCTCGGGGGCGGGCCGTGACGCCTTGCTGGCCTTGACGGTGACGGTGAGCGCGGGGGCGGCCAGCAGGATGCCGGCCGGCGCCATGGCCGCGGCACGGGCCAGGGAGCGCAGCCGGTCCCGTACGGGCGCCTCGGAGGCGAGCAGCAGGCGTACGGCCAGCACCAGCGCCATGGCGAGGGTGGCCATGGCGGCGGTGTAGAAGTTCCCGGCCCAGGAGACGCCGACGAGCAGGGCGCCGGCCACCCAGCGGCGCCGGCGCAGGCACCAGTCGGCGGCGATGCCGGTCAGCGGCAGCGAGACCAGGCCCCACATCCACATGGGGTCGGCGGTGCCGTCGCTCACGACCCACGCGCAGGTGCCGTAGCCCACCGATAGCAGGGCGCGCAGCCAGGCGGAGCCGGGCCGCACCCGGCCCAGGAAGACGGTCATCAGCGCCGTGCCGAGGCCGATGCAGCACAGCGTGACGAGGAACACGGGCAGCTCGGCCAGCTCGCGCGGGAAGAGCCCGACAAGCCAGGAGAACGGATTCATCAGATAGGTGAGGAAGTCGGCGAGAAAGGGCACCCCGTAGCCGCTGCTCCAGTTGAAGGCCAGGTCGCCGGTGGTGCCGCCGTGGAGCAGGTCCCACAGCCGGGCGTGGAACGGTACGAACTGATTTCCGAGGTCGTTGACGGCGCGGGAGCGGGTACCGAACGGATAACTCCCGAGCATCGTCATACCGAGGCAATAGGAGCCCATGGCCAGCAATGCCGCGAAGAGTGGCGCACACCACGGCGCGGCCGGTCGTTTCCCGGGCGCGGTCAGCATCTTGACGATCTCTTTCACCGGCGCCGCGCTTCCCTGCTCACCTGCGTCTTGAACGAGTAGATACCGCTTTACGGCTACGTGTACTGCATGTCCGTAATGTCGTGTCCTGGTTCCCGTTACGGGTGATCGTCCCGGGGGTGAGAGTCCTACCGTAGGTCAAATGTCCGCAATAATGCGGTTTGACAAGAGGAAGGCCCGGCGGCGAACGTGCGCTCGTGCGCCGGTCGGCGGCGTGCCGGGCCGGTCGCGGACCAAGGTAGTTTTGGGGTCCCGCAGCGCTATGAAAAGAGGATTGGGGTGCCCGTGCCTGACGTCTCCGTAGTCGTGATCGTCTACAACGACGCCGACCGGCTACCGACGGCCGTCCGGTCCGTACTGGACCAGACGCTCCATGGTGTCGAAGTTCTGATCGTCGACGACTGCAGCACGGACAGATCCTTCGCGGTGGCCCAGCAGCTCGCCGCGGCCCACCCGGACCGGGTCAGGGCCCTCCAGCTGCCCGAGAACAGCGGGGGCTGCGGAGCCCCCCGCAACCACGGCGTCCAGCACGCCGCCGGCTCCTACGTCATGTTCCTGGACAGCGACGACGTGCTGGAGCCCAACGCCTGCCGCAACATGCTGGAGGCCGCCGAGCGCACCGGCGCCGACCTGGTGTCCGGCATGTGCGTCCGGGTCAACGTCGACTCCCGCAACAAGAAGCAGACCGAGTGGTATCCCTGGCTGTACGCCAGGACCCGCACCATCGACTCCATCTCCGAGCTGCCCGACCTGCTGGTCTTCGACACCCTGTCGACCAACAAGTGCTACCGGCGCGAGTTCCTCCTGGAGGCGGGGCTGGTCTTCCCCGTCGGCATCCACTACGAGGACCTGCTCTTCTCGGCCCAGGCGTACGTGGCGGCCAAGCGCATCACGCTGATCCCCAACCACGTCTACTTCTGGAACGTCTTCGAGAAGGCCGCGACGAAGTCGATCAGCAACCGGCGCCACGAGATCGCCAACTTCGCGCACCGCATGGAGATCCACCGCCGGGTGGACGAGCTGCTGGAGCGCGAGGGCCTGACCGAGCTGAAATTCCACAAGGACGTCAAGTTCCTCAAGCACGACCTCGTGCTGCATCTGCGTGATCTTCCGCTGCTGGACGAGGACTACCGCCGCGAGTTCGCCGCGATGGCCAACGGCTACCTCGCCGGCATCGCCCCCGAGGCGTACGAGCGCGTCCAGCCCATCCAGGCCATCTGTGCCTACCTCCTGGCCCAGGAGGACTGGCACAACCTGATGCCCGCGGTGGACAGCCTCATCAACCGCGACAAGCTCTCCTCGCCGCTCGCCGAGCGCGACGGCCGCGTCTACTGGTGCGCCGAACACCTCGACGACCCCGAGGGCCGCCGGGTCCTGGACGTCACCGACGCCGGGTACCACACCCGCTCGGTCGGCCAGCTGTTCCTGCGCAACCAGCTCACCTCCTACGAGGACGACGGGCGCGGCACGGTCAAGCTGGCCGGCACGGTCGTCAACCCGCTCGGCAAGGTCACCCCCGGCACGCCGCTGCGCGGCCGGCTGGAGCTCAAGGCCCGCCGCAAGAGCCTCCAGGCGTTCTCCTTCCCGCTGACCTCGCTGCGCATCGCGGCGGACGGCCTGCACTGGGACGCCGAACTGGACCTGGCCCGCCGGCTGCGCCCGCTCGGCGTCATCGACGCGGTCTGGGACGTCCGGCTGATCCTGGACGTGGACGGCGCCACCACCCGCACCCGCCTGACCGTCGGCGGCGTCGACCTGGACAGCGCCCACGCGCTGCGGGTCCGCCCCCGGCTGACCCGGCTGGTCTCCGACCGCGTCGAGCCCGCCGCCTCCAAGCGCGGCCACCTCACCTTCGTCCTGGACGCCCAGGGCAAGGCGGCCCGGCGCACCAACGAGGCCCTGCGCCAAGCGCTGCGCAGCCCCGCCGCCGACCTCGCCAAGAGCGGTGTGCGCAAGGCCCGCAAGGCCAAGCGCGACCTGAACTCCGGCGAGACCAAGCTGCGCGTCTACCACGAGGTGTTCAGCAAGCTGCCGGTCCACAAGGGACTGGTCGTCTTCGAGAGCCACCTCGGCAAGCAGTACAGCGACAGCCCGCGCGCCATCTACGAGGAGATGCGCCGCCAGGGCGTCGAGTTCGAGGCGGTGTGGGCCTACGACGGCAAGAAGCCCGACGGCTTCCCCAAGGACGCCACCCTCGTCAAGCGGTGGAGCTGGCAGTACCTGCGCGCGCTCGCCCAGGCCGAGTTCTGGATCGACAACCAGGGCTTCCCGCTGCGCCTGAACAAGCGCCCGGAGACCACCTACATCCAGACCTGGCACGGCTCCGCGCTCAAGCGCATGGGCTTCGACGAGCCGCGCCTCAAGCTCCAGTCGCGGGCCGCGAAGGAGGAGTTCCAGAAGGTCCTGGAGCGCTTCGACCACTTCCTGGTCCGCTCCGAGCACGACGTACGGACCCTGGCGCGCGCTTTCAGGCTGCGTGACGAGGTGCTGCTGCGCACCGGCTACCCGCGCAACGACGCGCTGGTGGCGGCCCGCCGCGCCGAGGAGGCCAGCGGCGTGCGCGAGCGCGGCCCGCTCGCCGAGGAGCTGGGCATCCCCGCGGACAAGACGGTGCTGCTGTACGCGCCGACCTTCCGCGCCAACCCCAACGGCTCGGTCCGCGGCTTCGAACCGCCCTTCGACGTGGACGAGTTCGCCGAGCGCTTCGGCGACCGCTTCGTGCTGCTGATGCGCTCGCACTACCTCAACAACGTGGTGCTGCCGCCGTCCGTCCGCGGCAAGATCATCGACGTCACCGCGTACCACGACATCACCCCGCTGCTCCAGCTGGCCGACGGCATGATCACGGACTACTCCTCCGTGATGTTCGACTACGCCCTGCTCGACCGGCCGATGCTGTTCTTCGCGTACGACTACGACGAGTACGCCAACGAGGCGCGCGGCACCTACTTCGACCTCAAGGAGAAGGCGCCAGGGCCGGTGCTCGGCACGGCCGACGAGCTCTTCGAGGCGATCGACGCCTTCAAGACGGCGGACGACGGGCACCGCGAGGCGCGGCAGCGCTTCACCGCCGAGTTCGGCGAGTACGACCGGGGCGACGCGGCCCGCGCGATCGTCGAGAAGTTCTTCGGCGGCGCCGCCGCCACCGCCGGCGGCCCGGGCACGGGCGGCGCGCTGCCCGCCCCCGCCACCGGCGGCGACTCCGAGCACAGCGGTTCTTCCGTGAAGGGGGAAGCCCATGACCGGGCGTGACATCTTCTTCGTCTCCAACAACGTCGACGAGACGGGCGGGGTGACCACCTGGTCGCACCAGATGGCCCGGCTCTTCGCGGACCGCGGCCACCGCGTGCACGTCATCGGCGTCGTACCGGCCCCCGAGGACCTGCGCGCCGACCTCGGCGACGACCTCCCGTACGAGACGACGACCCTGTACGACGTGCACCCGCCCAAGGCCGCACCGGCGGCGCGCGGCATCAAGGGGCGCCTGAACCTCGCCGAGCAGCGCCGCCGCGCCGCCCGCCAGGCCGGCATGCAGGAGCAGGCGGACAAGCTCAGCGCCCTGTTCCGGGCCGCGCGGCCGGGCGGCGTGGTCATCGTCACGCAGGTGTGGGCGATGGAGTGGGTGGCGCTCGCCGACACCGCGGGCCTGCCGGTGATCGGCATGACCCACGAGTCGTTCGAGGCCTGCCGCAAGTCCTCCCGCTTCAACCGGGTCAAGAAGTACTACGCGGACGTGGACCGGCTGCTCGCCCTCACCCGCGAGGACGCCGACCTGTGGATCCGGCAGGGCATGGACAACGCGGACTTCATGCCCAACCCGCTGCCGGTGACGCCCGAGGTGCCCTCGGACCGCACCGCCAAGGTCGTCGCCAGCATCGGCCGGCTCTCCGACGAGAAGGGCGTCGACCTGCTCATCGACACCTGGGCCGCGGTCGCGCCGAAGCACCCGGACTGGACGCTGCGGATCTACGGCTCCGGCGAGGACGAGGACGTCCTCAAGAAGCAGGCCGCCACGCTGGGGCTGGACGACTCGGTCGCGTTCATGGGGCGGACCGACGACGTGGCCGGCGCGCTGCGCGGCGCCTCCGTCTTCGCCCAGTCCTCCCGCGCCGAGGGCTTCCCGCTCTCGCTCATGGAGGCGATGGCCAGCGGCGTGCCGTGCGCGGCGTTCGACTGCGCGCCCGGCGTCCACGAGATCATCCGGGACGGTGAGGACGGCCTGCTGGCGGTCGTCGGCAACACCACCGAACTGGCCCGGCACATCGACGCGATGATCTCCGACAAGGAGCTGCGGGACCGGCTCGGCACGGCGGCGCGGGAGAACGTGCAGCGCTACTCGACCGACCGGATCACCAAGCGCTGGGAGGACCTCTTCGCCCTGATGGAGCGCTGAGAACCGGCGGACCGGCCCCCCGGGGCCGGTCCGCGACGGACGACGGAAGAAGCACGCCGTGGCACCACACCGTCAGCCCGCACCCGACGCAGGGGAAGCCCGACAGCCGGCCGTCTCGGTCGTCGTGCCGGTGCACGACACCCGGCGCTACCTGCAACGCTGCCTGGGCTCCGTCTTCGCCCAGAGCCTCGGCCCCGACGCGGTCGAGGTGATCGCCGTGGACGACGGGTCGACCGACGGCAGCGGCCCCTGGCTGGACGAACAGGCCCGCGCCCACCCGAACCTGACGGTGCTCCACCAGCCGGCCTCCGGCGGCCCCGGCAAGCCGCGCAACGCCGGCATGGACCGCGCCGGCGGCCGCTACCTCTTCTTCCTCGACTCCGACGACCACCTCGGCACCGAGGCGCTGGAACGGCTCACCGCGATGGCCGACACCCACGGCTCGGACCTCGTCTACGGGCGGATAGTCGGCGTCGGCGGGCGCGGCGCCCCCGTCGACCTGCACACCAACAGCCCCCGCGTCACGGCCTTCGACTCGCCCGTCTACTGGACGCTGGCCGCCTACAAGCTCTTCCGCCGCGCCTACGTCCAGGAGCGCGGCCTGCGCTTCGTCGAGGGCCGGCTGCTCGCCGAGGACCTGCCCTTCGGCATCCACGCCCTGCTCGGCGCGGACACCGTCTCCGTACTCGGCGACTACGACTGCTACTACCTCCAGGGCCGCGACGACGACAGCAACGCCAGCCGCCAGGACCGCGACTGGGTCGAGCACCTCGGCTACATCGGCACGGTGCTCGCCGAGGTGGCGGAACTGGTGCCGCCGGGCCCCGACCGCGACACGCTCATGGTCCGCCACTTCCACGGCGAGATCCTCGCCCAGTTCGCCGCGCCCTACCTGGCCCGCGACGCCGCGGGCCGCCGGGCGATGGCGGCGGCCGCCCGCCCGCTCGTCGACGCCTACCTCACCGACCGGGTGCTGGCCGCCCTCCCGCCCCGGCTGCGCCTGCGCGCGCAGTGCCTGCAAAGGGGCGACGTGGACGGGCTGACCGACGTCGTACGGGCGGACGCCACGCGCGAGCCGGGCCCGCCGCCGGCCGGCGCGGACGACCGGCCCTGAAACGCCTCGCGCCCCCGGCGGAACCGGGGGCGCGAAGGGGTACTTCGGATCAGGCGCTCGGATCAGGCGCCCGGGTCAGGACTTGGCGCTGTGGTGCTGCCAGCCCTGCCAGGCCGAGGTGATCATGTCGCGGACGTCGTGGCGGGCCTTCCAGCCCAGCTCATCGGCGATCCGGTCGGCGGCCGCGACCACCCGGGCCGGGTCGCCGGGACGGCGCGGGGTGACCTCGGCGGTGGCGTCGGTGTGCCCGGTGATCTCGGTGATCAGGTCGATCATCTCCCGTACGGAGACGCCCTCGCCGCGGCCGATGTTCAGGGTCAGGTCGCGCACCGGGCCTGGCTCGGCCAGCTTGCGGGCGGCGGCCAGGTGGGCGTCGGCCAGGTCCGCGACGTGGATGTAGTCGCGGATGCAGGTGCCGTCCGGGGTCGGGTAGTCGTCGCCGAAGATCCGCGGGGACTCGCCGTCGGTGAGCTTCTCGAACACCATCGGGACGATGTTGAAGACGCCGGTGTCGGCCAGCTCGGGAGTGGCGGTGCCGGCCACGTTGAAGTAGCGCAGGCACGCGGTGTTGATGCCGTGCGCCTTGCCCGCGGCGCGCGCCATCCACTCGCCGACGAGCTTGGTCTCGCCGTACGGGTTGATCGGCGCGCAGGGGGTGTCCTCGGTGACCAGGTCCACGTCCGGCATGCCGTACACGGCGGCGGAGGAGGAGAACACGAACCGGCCGACGCCGCCCGCCGCCATGGCCTCCAGCAGCGTCTGGAGGCCGTGCACGTTCTCGCGGTAGTAGTGCAGCGGCATCTCGACGGACTCGCCGACCTGCTTCTTCGCGGCGAGGTGCACGACACCGGTGACGCCGTGCTCGGAGATGGTCCGGTCCAGCAGCCCGCGGTCCAGCGTGGAGCCCTCCACCAGCGGGACGCCCTCCGGAACCCGGGCGGCCACGCCCGTGGAGAGGTCGTCGAGCACCACGACCCGCTCGCCCGCCTGCGTCATGGCCCGTACGACGTGGGCGCCGATGTAGCCGGCACCGCCCGTGATCAAGTAAGACATCTCGCCATCCTAAGGTGGTCGGTCGGACCCGGCCGTGGGAGGCCGGGCCGCTGTGATGTGACTAACGGCCGCCCGCGGCCTTGCGGCGCACCTTGCGGGCCGCGATGTGCCACGCCGCGCGCACCCCGGACGCCACGCGCAGCGCCAGCGCGCCCCCGGTGGTCGCGTACGGCTGCACCAGCAGCAGGCCGTGCCGGCCGCTGGGCAGCGCGTGGCGGCGCAGCCCGGGGCCGGTGGCCCGCAGCCCGGCACACAGGACGGAGCCGTCCGCGCAGCGCACCCGGGCGGTCAGGTCCCACGGGTCGGGGGTGCCGGAGCCGCGGTCGCCGCGGGCGAGCAGGGCGCCGAGGTCGAGCGTCGTCTCCGCCGTCCAGGCGGTGCCCGAGGGGTCGGCGGTGAGGGCCGCGGTGTGCACGGGCCCGCCGCGGCCGTCCGCCCGGCGGCGCAGCTCCACGTCGATGCCGACCGGCTCCGCCGCGGCCACCCGCCCGTACAGCTCGTGCACGCGCAGGCGCAGCAGGCAGCGGCTGCCGAGGACCGGCTCGGCGTCGACGGTGACCGGCAGGCGGCTGCCGGAGCCGGCGTCCAGGCCGTCCAGCTCGACGCCGGGCAGCTCCTCGGACCACACGGGCCGCTCGCCGTCGCGCGCGTACGGCGGCAGCAGCCGGCCGGGTCGGGCCGCGAGCTGGGTCAGCCGGTCCAGGTCGACGGGCGTCTCGGAGGCGAGCAGCACGCGGGCGAGCCAGCGGGCCGGGGCGCGGGCGGCCAGCAGCTCGCTCTCCTCGAAGCCGGCCAGGTAGTCGCGGGTCAGCCGCCACCACTCCTGCCGGTAGTCGGCGCCGCGGGTGTGCAGTTCGCGGACGTACATCCGCAGGTCGTGGTCGAGGAACTTGCTGCGCGCCGCGTGCGCGAGCCCCTTGTGCCCGGCGTCGGCCAGGATGCGCACGCTGGTGCGGTGCGCCTCGATGCGGGCCTGCCAGTTGGTGACGTCGCGGCGGTCCAGTGAGATCGACTGCTTGGCGGCCGAGCGCCGTACGTGCCAGACGTAGACCCGGTCGGTGACGGTCGCGATGCGCGGGGCGGCGGCCAGCACCCGGGCGGTGAAGACGAAGTCCTCGTAGGTGAAGCGGCCGTCGGGGAAGAGGATGCCGTTGCCGAGGAGGAAGGAACGCTCGTAGAGCTTGTTGACGCACAGGGTGTCGTGGACCAGCTCCGGGTGGTCGCCGGGCGAGGCGTACACGGCGGGCTCGCGGTAGAGGGCGGGCTGCCACGGCACCTCGCGCGGTCCCGGCAGCTCGCGGCGCACGCACGCGCCGGCCGCCACCGGTGCCTCGTGGCGCAGCGCGGCGTCCAGCAGCGCGTCCACGGCGCCCTCGGGCAGCACGTCGTCGCTGTCCAGGAACATCACGAACCGGCCGGTGGCCGCCCGCAGGCCGTCGTTGCGCGGTGTGCCGCAGCCGCCGCTGTTGTCCGCGCGGTGGACGACCCGCAGCCGCTCGTGCTCGCGTGCGAGGTCGTCCAGGACCTGGCCCGTACGGTCGGTGGAGGCGTCGTCGACCGCGATCACCTCGGCGATCGCGTCCCCCTGCGCCAGCGCCGAGCGCACCGCCTCGCCGACCAGCGTGGCGTCGTTGTAGGCGATGACGACGACGCTGACCTGCGCGGAGCGTGTGGTGGCAGGCCCCGGACGCGGCTCAAGGGCTTCATTCGCAGTCACTGAATCCACATTTCGAGTCGTTGTGATCACTTGGCGCCGGACGGCTCCCGGCCATCCTCCCGCGCCGCGGCCCGCGGCCCGAAGCGGCCCCCCGGCCGTGCGCTGAACGGGTGACGGGCGCAATCGACAGTACGTAGCCGAGTGATTACGCTCGGCGTTCATCCGCCGTGTGCTCGTTGCGCGAGCCCCGACCTTGGGATGGCCATGCCCCGGTTCAGCGTCATCGTCCCCGCCCGCGGCGTGCAGGGCTTCCTGCGCGACTGCCTGGACTCCGTACTGGACGAGCCCCACCGGGACGTGGAGCTGATCGCCGTCGACGACTGCTCGCCCGACGCCGGCGGCGCCATCATCGACGAGTACGCCCGCCGCGACCCGAGAGTGGTCCCCCTGCACCTGCGCCGCCCGTCCGGCGCCGGCCCCTCCCGCACCGCCGGAGCCGCCCTGGCCTGCGGCGACTACCTGCTCTTCCTCGACGGGGACGACACCCTGGCCCCGGGCGCGCTGGCCGCCGCCGACGCGCGGCTGCGGGAGTGCGGCGACCCGGACGTGCTGCTCTTCGACCACGAACGGACGGACGTGTGGGAGCGGCGCAGCCCCAGCGGCGACGGCCCGCTCCTGGAGGCGGCGCGCGACGGGGTGTTCCGGGCCGCGCAGCGCCCCGGCGTACTGGGTGTGGCGCCCGCCGCGTGGAACCGGGCGGTGCGCCGCGAGCACTGGACGGGCCGCGGGCTGTCCTTCGCCGACGGCCCGTACGAGGACGTCCCGTACGCGTACGAGAGCCTGCTGGCCGCCGGGCGGATCGCGGTGCTGGACCGGGTCTGCGTCATCTGGCGCGAGCGGCGGCGCGGCAGCGCCACGACCACGCCGGGGCGCCACCACTTCGTCGTCGTCGAGCGCTACGAGGAGCTGTTCGCGCGGCTGGCGGGCGGGTGGGCCGGGGCCGCCGACCCGCTGCCGCTGCTGACCGTGCTGCACGCCCGCATGACCGAACGGCTGCTGGCCGTCCTCGACGACACCGACCGCATCCTGCCCGCCGACCGCGCCGCCTTCTTCCGCGCCGCGAGCGGCTGCATCCGGCGGCACCGCCCGGCCGGCGCGCCGCTGCCCGCCGCGCTGCGCTCGTACCGCGCGTACCGGTCGCTGCACGGCGCGCAGGAACTCCGCCGCGACCTGGCCAAGGAACTGCGCGACCGCGGCGAGGCTGCCGCCCGCTCGGCCCGGCGGCGCTATTACGGCCTGCGGCTGCACGCCCCGCTGGACGACGACCTCGTGCTCTACGGCGCCTGCGGCGGCCCGGCGGCCGGCTGCAACCCGGCCGCCGTCGAGCGCAAGGCCCGCGAGATCGCGCCCCAGCTGCGCGGCGTCTGGGCCGTCCGCGAGGACGCGGACACGGAGGGGGCGGGGTACGCCGTGCCGGAGGGGGCCGACCGCGTCACCGTCGGCTCGCGCCGCTACTGGGAGGCGCTGGCCCGCGCCCGGTACCTGGTCACCGACGGGTACTTCACCGGCGCGACCGGGCGGCCGGGGCAGATCTGCCTCCAGACCCACCGCGGCACCCCGCTGCGGACGGTGGGCCTGGACGCCCACCGCCACCCGGCCGCCGCGCCCGGCCCGCGCCCGAGCCGGCTGCTGGAGCACGCCGACCGGTGGGACTTCTGCCTCTCCGCCAACCAGCACTCCAGCGAGATCTGGGAGCGCGCCTACCCCAGCTCGTACGAGACGCTGGCCACCGGGTTCCCGCGCAACGACCGGTACTTCACCGCCACGGCGGACGACGTGCGCGCGGTGCGGGCCGCGCTCGGCGTCCGGCCCGGCGCCACCGCCGTCCTGTACGCGCCCGCCCCCGCCGGCCCGGCCGCCACCGCCCCGCCGCTGGACCTCGTCCGCCTCGCCGGGGCGCTCGGCCCGCGCTTCCAGCTCCTGGTCCGCGCCCACCCGTACCGCGGCGCACCGGACCCGTGGCCGGCCGCCCTGCGGGAGGACGACGCGGTGCTGGACGTCTCGGGGCACCCGTGCTTCGAGGACCTGTGCCTGGCCGCCGACGCGCTGCTGACCGATTTCTCCCCGGTGCTGTTCGACTACGCGGTCCTGGACCGGCCGGTCGTCGTGCACACCGCCGGCTGGGACGCCTTCCGGCTCACCCGCGGCGTCTACGTCGATCTGCCGTCCGGGCTGCCTGGCGACACCCCCGGCGTGACCGCGCAGGACGAGGCGGCCATCGCCGGGGCCTTCCACTCCGGGCGCTGGGACGGCCCGGCGGCGGCGTCGCTGCGGGCCGCGTTCCGCAGCCGCTTCTGCCAGTACGACGACGGGCTGGCCGCCGAGCGGGTGGTGCGCCGGGTCCTGCTCGGCAAGGACGAACTCCTGCCCGCGCTGCCGCCCGCCGAACGCCGCCCGGCCCCTGCGCCCCGCGCCGCCGAACGGGCCGCGGCCCAGCAGGACGGCGCCGAACTCACCCTCACGGGGCCCGGTGCCGTCGTCGTCTGACGGCCCCTCCGGGGACGGTCAGCGGGATGCCGAGCGGCGCCGGGCGGCGACGACGGCCTTGGTGATGAACGGCGGCAGGACGTTGACGGCGATGCGGCGGGCCGGGCTGCGGCGCGCGCGGGCGACGGGCCGGGCAGCGGCGGCAGGGGCGGCTGCCCGAGGGGCGGCGGCCGTCCCCGTACTGCTCTGCTGCGCCGGCTTCCGGTGGCGGGAGACCGGGTGTGCGGGCTCCTTGGCGCTCTTCGCGCTGAGCCGGATCAGCGGCGCGCCGTTGACCTCCTGCACCTCGTGCCACACCCCCTCGCGGCCGGTCAGCCAGGCCAGCAGCGCGGCCTGTACGGGCGCGGGGTCGCCCCACGTGCCGTAGAACTTGGTCGGCGTGATGCAGATCGGACGCAGCGCCTGGCCGGTGACCGCCTGCCAGGTGGCGGCGGCCACGCCGGGGCAGTGCTCGGCACGGAAGTCGTCGAGGACGACGATGCCCTGGGGGGTGAGCAGGTCGCGCACCGTCACGATGTCGCCGTGCACGTGCTCGTACAGGTGCGAGGCGTCGATGTGCGCGAAGCGGCAGCTGCCCGGCTCCACGTGGTCCGCCACGCTGGAACTGAGCCCCTGCACGATCTCGGGCAGCTCGTCGTGGAAGGACAGGTAGTTCGCCTCGAAGGCGCGGCGCGTCAGTGTGGCGTAGGACTTCGCCATCTCCTTGACGTTGGAGGCGTCCTCGGCGGGCGAGTCGAACAGGTCGCAGACCGTGAACCGGTCGCCGGGGCGCAGCCGCGCGCCCATGAAGATGGCGCTCTTGCCCATGTAGACGCCGAGTTCGAGCAGGTCGCCCGGCTCGGACCGGTCCTTCTGGCGGGCCAGGAACCAGTCGAAGAGCAGCTGGTCGGCGGTGAAGAACCAGCCCTTCACGTCGGCCAGCCGGGCGGGGCGCGGGAGCTGCTCGGCACTGAGGTCTGCGGAGGGTGCAGTCATGTGCGGTCCGTCTCCAGACGGTCGGGGGGGGCGTCGTCGGCGTGCCGGTCATCGTGGGGCAGCAACGTGAACGGCAAGTGGCGTACGGCACAGCGTTCCCTTACGGCGCCGCACCTGTTGCCGCCGCACCCGTTGCCGTACGCCCGGACCGCCGGGAGCGGTCACTTCACCGCGCCCGCCATCACGCCGGAGACGAACTGCCGCTGGAAGGCGAAGAAGACGACCAGGGGGACCACCATCGACAGGAACGCGCCGGGCGCCAGTACGTCGATGTTGTTGCCGAACTGGCGTACCTCCTGCTGGAGCGCCACGGTGATCGGCGGGTTGCCGCTGTCCGCGAAGATCAGCGCGACCAGCAGGTCGTTCCACACCCACAGGAACTGGAAGATGCCCAGCGAGGCGATGGCGGGACCGCCCAGCGGCAGCACCACCCGGGTGAACAGCCGCAGTTCGTTCGCGCCGTCCAGCCGGGCCGCCTCCAACAGCTCGCGGGGGATCTCGGCGAAGAAGTTGCGCAGCAGGAACACCGCGAAGGGCAGGCCGAAGGCGGTGTGGAAGAGGATCACACCGGGCGTCGTCTCGAACAGGCCGATCGCGCCGAACAGCTCGGCGACGGGGATGAGCGCGACCTGCACGGGGACCACCAGCAGACCGACCACGACCATGAACCACGCGTCGCGGCCGGGGAAGTCCATCCAGGCGAACGCGTAGCCGGCCAGCGCGCCGATGACGACCACCAGCACCGTCGCGGGGACGGTGATCAGCGCGGTGGTCAGCAGCGAGTCCATCACCTTGTCGTTCTCCAGCAGCCGGCTGTAGCTGGACCAGGTGAGCTGGGCGGGCTCGGCGAAGACTTTCCACCAGCCGGACTCCGCGATGTCCTGCGGCGAGCGCAGCGAGGACACCAGCAGGCCGGCCGTCGGCATCAGCCAGAACAGCCCGACCAGGATCAGCCCGACCCGCAGGACGCCGCCGCCCGTACGGGCCGCGATCCGGGCGGGCAGCGACTGCTTGGCCCGTACGACGCCGTCGGCGGTGGTCATCGGCTCCGCTCCTTCCGTAGGCGCCGCAGGTTGACGTACATCACCGGCAGCACGAGCAGCAGCAGGAACACCGCGATGGCGCTGCCGATGCCCTGGTCCACGTCCGTGCCGAAGGACGACTGGAAGAGCTGGAGCGCGAGCACATTGGCGTCCTTGAGGCTGGACCCCGGCGCGATGATGTAGACGAGGTCGAAGATCTTCAGCACGTTGATCATGAGCGTGACCAGCACGACGATCAGGACGGGCGCCAGCAGCGGCACCGTCACCCGGCGGAAGACCTGCCACTCGTTCGCGCCGTCCACCCGCGCCGCCTCCAGCAGCTCCCTGGGCATGCCCGCCAGCCCCGCCGCGATCAGCACCATCGCGAACCCGGCCCACATCCACACGTACGCGCCGATGATCGCCGGGGTGACCAGGGCCGGGCCGAGCCAGTTCACGCCGTTGTACGCGGCGGCGAAGTTCGACGCGGGCAGCCGCAGCAGCGCGCCGTCGGCCCGGTCGGCGGGCAGCGAGAACCGGCCGTCGGGCCCGGTGGTCGTACTGGCCACGGTCGCGCCGTTCCTGACCGCCTCGACCGTCACACCGGGCAGCCCCTTCTCGGACCGGTCCACGATGTTCGGGGTGCCGCCGCCACCGCGGGTGAAGTCCAGCCAGACGGTGCCGGTGACCTTGTCCGGCTCCGGGCGCGCCGCGGTCGCCGGGCGCGCGTCGCCCAGGTCGCCCGGCTGCACGGCGACCAGCGGGAGCTGCGCCGGAGACCCCGCGCGCACCGGCTTCGCGGTGGTGTACGAGCCGCCGGACGTCGTCAGCCCGGCGTTGGGCCGCGGCTTGGCGCCGGGGTACGGCGCGGGCTCCGCGAAGGTGTCGTGGATGCCCACCCACACGGCGTTGGCCACGCCGCGCTGCGGGTCCTGGTCGTACACCAGGCGGAAGATGATGCCGGCGGCGAGCATGGAGATCGCCATCGGCATGAAGACGACGAGCTTGAAGGCGGTGCCCCAGCGGATCCGCTCGGTGAGCACCGCGAAGATCAGGCCGAGCGCGGTGGTCACGGTCGGGGCCACCACGACCCAGATGACGTTGTTCTTGAGGGCGATGCGGATCCGCTCGTCGGTGAACAGCTCGCCGTAGTTGCCCAGGCCCACGAAGCCGTCGCCCGACGCGTCGAACAGGCTCCGGTAGACCGAGAAGCCGATCGGGTAGACGACCAGCGCGCCGAGCAGGACGAAGGCGGGCAGCAGGAAGACGGCGGCGACCCAGGGGCGGGTGCCCGCCACACTCCTGACCCGGCGCAGCGTGCCGGTGCCCCGGCGGACCGGCCCGGCCGGCCCGCCCGCGGTCGCAGCGTTCATGGTGATGTCCCCCGGTCCCGGTCGGTGCGGTCAGCGGCGGTGGGCACCCTGGTGCCGCCCGGTGCGCGGTGCCCGGCCGCGGACCCGCGGCCCGCGGCCGTGCGTGCGCGCCGGGTCAGCCGCCGTAGGCCTTGGCGGCGTCCTGCTCCAGCTTCTTCTGGGTGCCCGCGATGTCCTTCGGGTTCTTCAAGAAGTCCTGGAGGTCCTTCCACTCGCCCTGGCCCGGCTTGCCGCCGAACGCGGCCGGCGCCTGGTCGGACATGTCGAAGCGGAAGGCGTCGCCCGCCTTGATCAGCGCATCGGCGATCTTGCGCATCGTGTCGTTGGCGTACGCGGCCCGGTCCAGCTCCTTGTTGGGGGAGATGTACCCGCCGGCCTGCGCCCAGATCTTCGCGGCGTCCGTGGACGCGAGGAAGGTGAGCAGGGCCTGCGCGCCCTCGGTGCTCTTGAGGGCCACCGCGGCGTCGCCGCCGGTCACCACGGGGGACCTGGAGCCCACCGCGGGGAACGGGAAGACCTTGGCGTCCGTGCCGACCTTGGCCTTGGTCTGCGCGATGTTGGTGGCGGCGTAGTCGGCCGAGGAGACCATGGCGGCCTTCGGCTGGTCGCCGCTGAAAGTCTGGGTGACCGAGGTGGGGAACTGGGTCTGCAGCGCGCCGCTGTTGCCGCCGGCCAGCAGGCCGGGCGTGCCGAAGAGCCGGCCGAGCGCCGTGAGCGCCTTCGTGACGGACGGGTCCGTCCACTTGATCTTGTGCTGGGCCAGCAGGTCGTACTTGTCGGGCCCCGCCTGCGAGAGGTAGACGTTCTCGAACCAGTCGGTCAGCGTCCAGCCGTCCGCGCCGCCCACCGAGACCGGCGGCACACCCGAGTCGGCGATGGTCTGCGCCGTCTTGAGGAACTCCGCCCAGTCCTTCGGCTCGGCCACCCCCGCGTTCTCGAAAACCTTGGTGTTGTACCAGATCAGCGACTTGTTGCTGGCCTTGTAATACACGCCGTACTCGGTGCCGTTGTACGAGCCCAGCTCCCGCCAGCCCTTGGAGAAGTTCTTGGCGAGCTGCTCCTTGGCGGCGGTGCCCAGCGGCTTGAGCCAGCCCTTGCGCGCGAACTCGCGCAACACGCCGACCTGCGGCGGGAACGCCACGTCCGGCTGGCCGCCGCCGGCCACCTTGGAGCCGATGAAACCGGCCATGTCGTCGCCGCTGGGAACGTAGGAGACCGTGGCGCCGGTGCGCTTCTCGAACTCCTCCAGCACCTTGATGAAGCTGGCCCGCTCCGGGCCGGTCCACACGGCCGCCACCTGGAGCTTCTGGCCGGTCAGCTTCGGCAGCTGGACGGAGACACCGCCGCTGCTCTCGCCCCCGCCCTCGTTCTTGCCGCCGTCGCCGCCGCCTCCGCAGGCGGTCAGTGCCAGCGCGCCCGCCGCGGCCAGAGCCAGGGCGGCGCGGGCGGTCGTGGTGCCGCCGGTGGTCGCGGTGCGCGCTGCGGCGCGCCGTCTGCGTGAAGTGCCCATCCCCGTAAGCCCCTCCCGTGCGGTGCACTGAGCGCCGTCGGGCGGTCCCGCGCGGTACGAACGGTCCCGCCGCGGACAGTCCTACGCCCGGATCACCGGCCCCGCAATACCGCCTCCCGCCTCAACTGGCCTTTCGTGACCGGCCCGTTACCCCTCGCGTACACCTCGCGCGGGCGGGCTTCGCGCGGCGCCCGTGCAGCGGCTCTCAGGGCAGCGGCTCTCGGGGCAGCGGCTCTCAGCGCCAACGGCTTTCAGAGCAGCGGCGGGGCGGCGGCCGCGCCGCAGGACTGGGCGGCCCGCTGGAGCGCGCTGGCCAGCAGGGCCAGGTCGGTGGGGCCGTTGCCCAGCTCGCGCAGCGGACGGCGGGCCGGCGGATCGCCCATCCGCTCCCACTCCAGCGGTACGACCGTGGGGCGGAGCGTGGACGTCCGGGGTATCCGCCCGGTCACCCGGCCCGCCTGGAACGGCGTCGCGGAGGAGTCCGCCGCGCGGTGCAGCCGCCCGCGCCCCGGCGGCACCGGCTCGGCCCCGTCCGCCGCCGGGCCCAGCTCCACGCGGAGCCCGGCCAGCCGGTCCGTCGCGGTCTCCGCCGTACGGTCCGGGTGGCCGGTGGCCGCTATCAGGTGCACGCCGAGCCGCGCGCCGTCGCGCGCCACCGCCTCCAGCGCCCGCACCACCGAACCGGCCGCCGGCCGGCCCGTACTGCCGAGCGCCGGGGCGACCAGCGCGTCGAAGTCGTCGACCAGCACGAACAGCCGGGGCATCGGCGCGACCCGCGGCGCCTCGGCGGCGGGCCCGGACGCGCTGCGCGCCCGCAGCCGCAGCGTGCCCTCCAGGCCGGTGTCCGGCCCGTCGGCGGGGGAGCCGGACGAACCCTCGGCGGAGCGCCGGGGGGCCACCACGCGCGGCGCCGGGAGGTGCCTGGCCCGCCACTCGGCGAAGCCCGCACCGCCGAGTATCCCGTCGCGGCGCTTCAGCTCGGAACTGAGCGCCTGCGCGAACTGCCGCATCCGGACCGGATCGGAGGCCGTCAGGTGGGTGGTCACGTGCGGCAGGTCCGTGCACAGCCGCAGGCCCTCGCCGCGCTCCGGGCCCGCGCCGTCCACCAGGACCAGGGAGAGCAGGTCGGGGCGGTCGGCGGCGGCGAGCGAGGCGGCCAGCGAACGCAGCAGCTCCGTCTTGCCGCTGCCCTGGTGGCCCGTCACCAGCAGATGGCAGTCGTCGGCGGCCGGATCGGCGCAGAGCGGCCCGTGCGGGCCCGCGCCCAGCACGGCGGCGGCGCCCGCCCGGTCGGTGTCCGAGGCGGCGGCCCAGCGGGCCATCAGCGAGGCCGGGGTGGCGCGCGCGAGGCCCAGCTCGTCCAGCAGCCGGGAGGAGTCCGGCAGCGGTACGGCCGCGGGGTGCGCCGGACGGCCGCCGAGGCCGCTGCCCGTGTCGGCCTCCCGCAACGGCGCGAGGGCGCGCGCGAACCGCTCGGCCCAGGCGCCGGAGACCGCGTCGACCGCGGCGACCGTGCCGTTCGGGCCGGTGCCTGGCTGGACGACGCGCAGCGCCGTGGCGACGTCGCCGCTCAGCACGGCGACCGCGCCGCACTCGCCGAAGGCGGGCGAGGCCGTGCGGGCCGCGTCGTACGTCGCGGCGAGCGGGAAGGCGGGGGTGGCGGCGGGCGTCTCGGCCAGGCAGAGCACGTGGATGCCGGCCGCCGGGCCGCTCGCCGCCAGCCGGGCCGTCGTCTCGCGCAGCCCGGAGGAGCCGGGGTCGCCGTCCACGATCAGGAGGGTGTACGGGCCGCTGTAGCGCGCGGCGGCGGAGGCGACGGCGGTCCGGTCGGCGCCGGCCCAGTGGGGGCCCAGCGGGCCGTCGTCGAGCCGCCGCGCCAGCTCGGCGGTGCGGGCCGCCGCCTGCTCCTTGTCGTACGCCAGCAGCAGCCGGCAGTCCTGCGCGTGCGCCGGGCGCACCTGGGGGAGCCAGCCGAGCCAGGACCAGTCGGCCAGCCGGTCGTCGAGGGAGCGCGCGCGGTCCGCGCTGATCAGCACGATTTCGAGGGTGGCGGGGGAGTGCAGGGCGGCGAGCTGGGCGACGGCGGAGCGGGCCAGGCCGCCGAGCCGGCCGCGCGGCCCGGCGAGCCCCAGGGCGCCCGCCTTGCGCAGCGCCACGGCCACCGGCACGGCGGCACGGGCGCCGTCCTGCGCGACCGTGCCGAGCCGGACGGTGAGCGCGTCCGGGTGGTCGGGGCCGCGCTCCCAGAGCCGGGGGCCGGGGCCGAGCGCGGTCAGCAGGACCGTCGCCGGGTCGGGCCAGCGCTCGTCCGCCGCCTCCGGGCTCAGCGGCTCGCCCGCCGGGCCGGCGGGCTCGTACGGCTGCTCACCGGGCGCCTCCCGCTGCGCCTGGCGCTGCTGCTCCTGCCAGACGGTCGGCGCGGGCGCCGCCGTGGGGCCGGGGGGCGCGGCGGCGGGCCGGGCGCCGGTCAGCCTGCGGGCCCAGGCGCCGAGGCCGCCCCGGCGCGCGGCCTTGCGGTCCGCCGCCTCGTCCGGGTCGCCGGAAGGGGCGAGGCCGTGCCAGCCGCCGTGGGTCTGCTCCGGGCCGGCGGCGCCCTGGGGGCTGTCGTGCCGGTCGTGCTGTGCGGGCTGTTCGTACCGCTCCTGCGGGCTGCCGGGGAACGGGGTGCCGCGCAGCGGCGTGCCACGGCGCCCCGGACTGTCGAACGAAGCGGGCGGCTCCTGCCGGTGGGGGCCGCCGTACGGGCCCGAGGGGGCGTCCTGGTCGTGGGCGGCGGACCGGGCGCCGGGAACGGCGGCGGCCGCCGGGGTCTCGGTGCCCTCCTGGGACACGCGCAGGTGCCCCTCGCCGTCGGGCGCGCAGGCCAGGGCCGGGTCGGGCACGGGCGGCGCGGCCTGGAGGCGCAGCGCGGACTCGCCGATGCGCAGCAGGGCGCCGGGCGGCAGCGGCACCGGGCGCTCGCCGACCTCGGCGCCCTCGACGACGGTGCCGTTGGTCGAGCGGAGGTCGGCGACGAGCACCGAGCCGTCCGGCTCGACGGTCACCGCGCAGTGCAGCCGGGAGACGTCCGGGTCGTCGAGGGGCACGTCGGCGTCGCCGGAGCGGCCGACGCGGATGCCGCCGGTGTGGCCGCCGTGCAGGAGGTGGACGCCGCCGGCGTCGGGCCCGGAGACCACGCGCAGCCGGGGCGTGCCGTGCGGCAGGCCGTGCGCGGGGGCGGGTCCGGGGGCGCCGAGGGAGAGCACCGCGCCGTCGATCAGCGGTGGTTCGCCGACGGCCGCGCGCTGCGGGTCCAGCCGCTCGCCGCCCGCGTACAGCACGACGGGGCCGCCGGAGCCGCCGGCGGCCGAGCCGCTCCTGCCGCTGCCCACGCTGCCGCTCCCGCCGATGTCGGCGCCGGACCCGGCGACGGCCGCCGCGAGGCCGCTCGCGACCGTGGCGAGCGCCGTCCCGGCGGGGGCGGTGACGAGCACGTCACAGGCCCGCGTGGGGTGGCCGCTGCGCGGCCCGAGGACGGTCAGCCGGATCTGCATCGCCGTCAACGGTCCCTTCCGCCCGGACCGTTCGGCGGGGGCCCCGTGACCTCCCCCACCGCGCCCGGGCACTTCGGCACGTACAAGTCCCGGCGCGCACGTCTCGCGTCGCGCGCCGCACGCAGGCGGCGGAGCCCCCGCACCCCCGATCGCTTCCGTGCTGGGTGCATCCTCGCACCTGCCGCTGACAACACGCCCGCCGACCGCCGATCAGTGATCTTGATCGGTCGGCCCTGGACGGGAAACCGCCTGATTGAGCACGATGAACGGCTGATTTTCGATCATCATCGCTCGTTGTTCGGCCTGACGTGGACACCGATCCGGCGCCGCCCGCAACCTTCCGTCCCGAAAGCGCGTCTTTCCCCCAAGCCCCGCCCGGTCCGGGCCGCCGTACGGCGGGCACCGCGGCACTACAGTGGGGCGACGGGCCGCCGCGACCCACCGGCCCGGGCAAGGATCGATCACGACCAGGGAGCGCACGTGCGGCCGGTAGGCAGCAAGTACCTGCTTGAGGAGCCGCTGGGACGCGGCGCCACGGGCACCGTCTGGCGTGCCCGTCAGAGGGAGACGGCGGGCGCCGAGGCCGCCGTGGCCGGCGAGCCGGGCGAGACCGTCGCGATCAAGGTCCTCAAGGAGGAGCTGGCGCACGACGCGGACGTGGTGATGCGCTTCCTGCGGGAGCGCTCCGTCCTGCTGCGGCTGACTCACCCGAACATCGTCCGCACCCGCGACCTGGTCGTCGAGGGCGATCTGCTCGCCCTGGTCATGGACCTCGTCGACGGCCCCGACCTGCACCGCCACCTGCGCGACAACGGCCCGTTCAGCCCGGTCGCCGCGGCCCTGCTCACCGCCCAGATCGCCGACGCGCTCGCCGCCAGCCACGCCGACGGCGTCGTGCACCGCGACCTGAAGCCCGCCAACGTGCTGCTCGCCGGAACCGGCGACGGCGACACGGCCGAGCTGCACCCGATGCTCACCGACTTCGGCATCGCGCGCCTCGCGGACTCGCCCGGCCTGACCCGCACCCACGAGTTCGTCGGCACCCCCGCCTACGTGGCGCCGGAGTCCGCCGAGGGCCGCCCGCAGACCTCCGCCGTGGACATCTACGGCGCCGGCATCCTGCTCTACGAACTGGTCACCGGCCGCCCGCCGTTCGGCGGCGCCAGCGCGCTGGAGGTCCTCCACCGCCACCTCAGCGAGGAGCCGCAGCGCCCCGGCTCCGTCCCCGAGCCGCTGTGGACGGTCATAGAGCGCTGCCTGCGCAAGGAGCCGGGCGAGCGGCCCAGCGCCGAGAACCTGGCCCGCGCCCTGCGCACCGTCGCCGCCGGCATCGGCGCGCACGCGACCCCGGCGCAGGCCGAGGCCGCGCTCGGCGTCGCCGCGCTGCTCGCGCCCGACCCGTCCCCCGCCTCCGTGCCCGGCACCGGCACCGGCGGCACGGGCGACGCCGACCCCACCCAGGTGCTGCCGACCAACGCCGGTACGTACGACCCGGCCGCGGCGACCAGCGTGCTGCCGTCCGCCAACGGCCGCGACGGCGCGGACGCCGCACCGACCCGCGCCATGCCCCCCGTGCCGCCGGGCCCGCCCGGCGGTCAGCCCGACGGGCCGCACCCGTGGGAGTCCCAGATGCGGGCCGCCCGGGACCGCAACGAGCAGACGCAGTACCTGGACCCCGGCGAGGACCCGCTGCGCCGCCGCCCGCAGCGGCGGCCCGTGCAGCCGCCGCAGCCCCAGCAGCGCCCGCCGCAGCCGCAGCAGCGCCCCCAGCAGGCGCCGCCGCAGTACCAGCAGCAGGCACCCGCGCCCTACCAGCAGCAGGCGCCCGCGCCGTACCAGCCCCCGCAGCACCAGCCGCAGCAGGCACCGCGCCGGCAGCAGCCGCCGCCCCAGCGCTACGAGCCCGAGCGGCCGCCGGAGCGCGAGCCCAGGCCGCGCCGCGAACCCCGGCAGCGCAGCGCCAACCCGATGCGCATCCCGGGCCTGGGCTGCCTCAAGGGCTGCCTGTTCATCGTGCTGATCCTGTTCGTCGGCGGCTGGGCCGTCTGGGAGTTCTCCCCGCTCCAGGAGTGGATCGGCACCACCAAGGGCTACTTCGAACAGATCGGCGACGTCATCGGCAGCGTCCGGGACTTCTTCAACGACGCCGGCAACTGGTTCAAGTGACGGCGGGGGCGCCGGGCCGGGGGACGGCCCGGCCGCGCCGTACGCCCGCTGCGCCGCGCCCACCGGTGCGACCAAGGAGATTTGTCGACTTCCAGAAGGCGATTTCCCCCACAGAAGTGATGCACGGGCCCATCCTGGGCACGGAACCCCCCGGCACCCGCGTAGCTTTGACGCCACCTTCAGCCCCCTGAGGACGCTCAGCGGGCCCGACACGTCGGAGCAGTCTTGGCACGGAAGATCGGCAGCCGGTACACCACCCACCAGATCCTTGGTCGCGGCAGCGCCGGCACGGTATGGCTCGGCGACGGACCCGAGGGGGCCGTCGCCATCAAGCTGCTGCGCGAGGACCTCGCCGCCGACCAGGAGCTGGTCGGCCGCTTCGTCCAGGAGCGCGCGGCGCTGCTCGGCCTGGACCACCCGCACGTCGTCGGCGTGCGCGACCTCGTGGTCGACGGCAACGACCTCGCGCTCGTCATGGACCTCGTACGGGGCACGGACCTGCGCACCCGCCTGGAGCGGGAGCGCCGGCTCGCCCCCGAGGCCGCCGTCGCCATCGCCGCCGACGTCGCCGACGGCCTCGCCGCCGCCCACAAGGCGGGCATCGTGCACCGCGACGTCAAGCCCGAGAACGTCCTGCTGGACATGCAGGGCCCGCTCGGCCCCGGCGGCGCGCACCCCGCGCTGCTCACCGACTTCGGCATCGCCCGCCTCGTCGACACGCCGCGGCACACCCGCGCCACCAAGGTGATCGGCACCCCCGACTACCTCGCCCCCGAGATCATCGAGGGCCTGCCGCCGCGCGCGTCCGTCGACGTCTACGCGCTCGCCACGGTCCTGTACGAGCTGCTCGCCGGCTTCACGCCGTTCGGCGGCGGCCACCCCGGCGCGGTGCTGCGCCGCCACGTCACCGAGGCCGTGGCCCCGCTGCCCGGCATCCCGGACGAACTGTGGCAGCTGCTCCTGCAATGCCTGGCCAAGGCGCCCGCCTCCCGGCTGCGCGCCCCCGAACTGGCCGCCCGGCTGCGCGAGATCCTGCCGGGCCTGGCGGGACTCCCGCCGCTGGACATCGACGAGCCCGGCACCGAACAGCCCGAGGAGCCCGAGGAGAGCGCCACCGGGCCGTACGCCTCCGGCGGCGCCGGGACCGGCCGGGGCCCGTACGAGGAAGCCCTCTACCCGCCGGTCGCCCCGGGCGGCTCCCGGCGCGGCGCCGTGCCCCTGGTCCACGGCCCGGCCGCCACCGACTCGAACCGCGAGACCCACACGAGCATGCGCGTCCCCGGCCCGGACGAGCTGGCCGGCGGCGCCCACGGCACCGCCCGCGCCCCGCGCGCGGCGGGCGAGCGCCGCGCCGGCTCGGCCCGGCACCGCGAGGCGGTGCGCCGCCGCCGCGTCAAGCTGGGCATCGCCGCCGCGGCCGTCGTGGTCGCGGCGGGGGCCGGCGGCTGGTTCGCCTCCCAGCACCAGGACTCCGGCGACGCGAAGCCCGGCGTCCGGCAGACCGAGACGACGCACCCGCGGCCGGCGCGCTGAGCGGAGGGCGGGGCCGGGCGGGCCGTTCCGGCGCCGCCCGGCCCGGACCCTCGCCGCCGCGCACCCCGCCCCACCTGCACCCTCGCGCCGCCGCCCGGTCCGCGGCGAGAGGGTCGGGACACACAGGCGGCGGCAGCCGTTAGGCTGGGTGCGTGGCAGTCGTCGATGTTTCCGAAGAGCTGAAGTCCCTCTCCTCGACCATGGGGTCGATCGAGGCCGTCCTGGACCTCGACAAGATGAGGGCCGATATCGCCGCGCTTGAGGAGCAGGCCGCGGCGCCGTCCCTCTGGGACGACCCGGAGAGCGCACAGAAGATCACCAGCCGGCTGTCCTACCTCCAGGGCCAGCTGCGCCGGGCCGAGGAGCTGCGCGGCCGGGTCGACGACGTCGAGGTGCTCTTCGAGCTGGCCGAGGCGGAGGGCGACGACGATGCCCGCGCCGAGGCCGAGGGCGAGCTGGCCGCCGTCCGCAAGGCGGTGGACGAGCTGGAGGTCCGCACGCTCCTGTCGGGCGAGTACGACTCCCGCGAGGCCGTCGTCAACATCCGTGCCGAGGCCGGCGGCGTGGACGCGGCCGACTTCGCCGAGAAGCTCCAGCGCATGTACCTGCGCTGGGCCGAGCGGCACGGCTACAAGACCGAGCTGTACGAGACCTCCTACGCGGAAGAGGCCGGCATCAAGTCGACCACCTTCGCGGTCCAGGTGCCGTACGCGTACGGCACGCTCTCCGTCGAACAGGGCACCCACCGCCTCGTGCGGATCTCGCCCTTCGACAACCAGGGCCGCCGCCAGACGTCCTTCGCGGGCGTCGAGGTACTGCCGGTGGTCGAGCAGACCGACCACATCGAGATCGACGAGTCCGAGCTGCGCGTCGACGTGTACCGCTCCTCGGGCCCCGGCGGCCAGGGCGTCAACACGACCGACTCGGCGGTGCGCCTGACGCACATCCCGACCGGCATCGTCGTCTCCTGTCAGAACGAGCGTTCGCAGATCCAGAACAAGGCGACCGCGATGAACGTCCTCCAGGCGAAGCTGCTCGAACGCCGCCGCCAGGAGGAGCAGGCCAAGATGGACGCGCTCAAGGGCGACGGCGGCAATTCCTGGGGCAACCAGATGCGTTCGTACGTTCTGCACCCGTACCAGATGGTCAAGGACCTGCGTACCGAATTCGAGGTCGGCAATCCGCAGGCCGTGCTCGACGGCGACATCGACGGCTTCCTGGAAGCCGGTATTCGCTGGCGCAAGCAGCAGGAGCAGGGGAACTAACACCGGCGCGGCCGCCGTACGGCACGGGCGAAACGGCCGGAAAGAAAAAGCAGTGAAAGCAACTGTCGCTTTTTGAGCGGCAGTTGCTTTTTGCTGCCATTCGATGATGTGGCGGTTTGGTCACAGTCATACGTCCACGCACCCCGCAATTGCCATCAATTCGGTCATCGCACCTTTATTTGACCTTGACGATGATGTGAGAACTGGGAAGGGTGGTACGCGGCATGCGTATGTCTGGGGCGTGCGTGTGAACGGGGATCTGAGTGCAACGGCCGCCAGGCGGTGCCGCGACTCGCGTACCCGCGTCGGCCGTGGCCCCGAACAGCGATGCTCCATTGACGAGTACAGCTACTGGGGGTAGCAGCACATGACGAAGAAGACGCGGCTGCGCGTAGCGCGCATTGCGGCGAGCGCGGTGATCGCGGCCGGTGCGTCGCTCACCGCGGCCGGCGCCGCCTCGGCGGTCGGCACGGACCAGCCGGGCGGTAGCTCCGGCGGCCTGGGCGCCGTCCTCGACGACCTCCTGACGGGCGGCGGCGAGTCCGGCGGCGACACGTCCGGCCCGACCGTCGGCGGCACCATCTCCGGCCCGACCGGTGGCGCGGAGACCGGCGGCAGCCAGACCGGCGGTAACCAGACCGGCGGTAACCAGACCGGCGGCAGCCAGACCGGCGGTAACCAGACCGGCGGTAACCAGACCGGCGGCACCGAGACCGGTGGCAGCCAGACCGGTGGCAGCCAGACCGGCGGTAATCAGACCGGCGGCAGCCAGACCGGTGGTACGGAGACCGGCGGTAACCAGACCGGTGGCAACCAGACGGGCGGCAGCCAGACCGGCGGTAACCAGACCGGCGGTAACCAGACCGGCGGTAACCAGACCGGCGGTAACCAGACCGGTGGCAGCCAGACCGGCGGCCAGTCGGGCGGCCACAGCGGCGGCCAGACCGGCGGCAACTCCGGCGGCTCCGACGACAGCACGGGCGGCGGCAGCACCGGTGGCAGCAGCACCGGCGGCAGCGGCGACGGCACCGGCACCGGCACGGACAACGCCGGCAGCCAGCCGATCGAGCAGGGCGAGGGCAACGAGCAGATCGTCGACACGCCCGGTCAGCCGAAGCAGCAGGCCAAGGGCGGCGAGCTGGCGGAGACCGGTGCGTCCGGCACCACCTTCCTGCTCGTCGGCGCGGCGACGATGATCGCCGGTGGCATCGGCTTCCGCCTGATGCCGCGCCTGATCAACAAGAACGGTGGCGGCGCGGCCGCGGCCTGACACCAGGCCCCGCCCCGCACGCGGGGCAGCGCATGACGGAGGGCCCGGAGCGCGACCAGCGCTCCGGGCCCTTCCGTTCGTTCACGCGCCGGGGCGACGCTGCGTGCCCGCTCCGTCACCCGGCCGACGGCTCACGCGGCCTGGTGCACCAGTATCGCCAGCGCCACCAGCGCCACCAGCAGTGCTACCAGGGCGGCGGGCGTCACCTGGCCGAACAGCCCGTTCTCCTGCAGGCGTTCCCTGCTCGCGCGGCACACGGGGCAGCGGCCCTCGTTCACAGGGGCCGCGCAGTTGGCGCACACCAGCCGGTCGTACGTCATGCGACCTCCTCCTCAACCGCTGCAACGCGCAAGGGACCACGATGGTTCCCCCTACCACTTTGCCAGCTCGCCGTCGGAACGGCGCGCCCCGGTCGCCTTCCGGCCTTTTCCGCGGGCCTGCCCGCGTTCCCGGGCCGGAATGTGCTCGTTTTGTCCCCGTAGATGCCGTGAATAAACGCACCAACCCCGAACGGCGACTGCGCCTTCGCGCGAGACTCGCGTAGGGTCACGCTCACCGACGGGAGCCACAACAGGGGCATCCCGTGCCGCTACCCAGGTCGACCGTGGTGCATCAGTGATCCGATTCGACAACGTCTCCAAGACCTACCCGAAGCAGAACCGCCCCGCCCTCAGGGATGTCTCCCTGGAGATCGAGCGCGGCGAGTTCGTCTTCCTGGTGGGCTCCTCGGGCTCCGGCAAGTCCACCTTCCTGCGTCTGCTCCTGCGCGAGGAGCGCGCCAGCCATGGCGCCGTGCACGTACTGGGCAAGGACCTCGCCAAGCTGTCCAACTGGAAGGTGCCGCAGATGCGGCGCCAGGTGGGCACCGTCTTCCAGGACTTCCGGCTGCTCCCCAACAAGACGGTGGGGCAGAACGTCGCCTTCGCCCTCGAAGTCATCGGCAAGCCGCGCGGCCAGATCCGCAAGACGGTCCCCGAGGTGCTCGACCTCGTCGGCCTCGGCGGCAAGGACGACCGGATGCCGGGCGAGCTGTCCGGCGGTGAGCAGCAGCGCGTCGCCATCGCGCGGGCGTTCGTCAACCGCCCGATGCTGCTCATCGCGGACGAGCCCACCGGCAACCTCGACCCGCAGACCTCGGTCGGCATCATGAAGCTGCTGGACCGGATCAACCGGACCGGTACGACGGTGGTCATGGCCACCCACGACCAGCAGATCGTCGACCAGATGCGCAAGCGGGTCATGGAACTCGAAAAGGGCCGGCTCGTGCGCGACCAGTCGCGCGGCGTGTACGGCTACCAGCACTAAGCGTGTACGGCCCCCAGCACTGAAAGGACGCCATGCGCGCCCAGTTCGTCCTGTCGGAGATCGGCGTCGGTCTCCGCCGGAATCTCACGATGACCTTCGCGGTCATCGTCTCCGTAGCCCTCTCGCTCGGCCTGTTCGGCGCTTCCCTGCTGATGCGCGACCAGGTCAGCACGATGAAGGGCTATTGGTACGACAAGGTCAACGTCTCCATCTTCTTCTGCAACAAGAACGACGCCGAGACCGGCTCCCACTGCGCCAAGGGCGCGGCCACCCAGCAGCAGAAGAACGACATAAAGGCCGAGTTGGACCGCCTGCCGATCGTGCAGAACGTGCAGTACGAGTCCAGCGACCAGGCGTACAAGCATTACAAGGAGCAGTTCGGCGACACGCCCGTGGCGGGCCTGGTCACCCCCGACCAGCTGCCGGAGTCCTTCCGGGTCAAGCTCAAGGACCCGACGAAGTACGAAGTGATCAAATCGGCGTTCTCCGAGCGGCCGGGCGTGCAGGAGGTGCAGGACCAGCGGGACACCATCGAGCCGCTGTTCAACCTCCTCAACGGCATGAACATCGCCGCGCTGGTGGTGATGGCGCTGATGCTGGTGGTGGCGCTGATGCTGATCGTCAACACCGTGCGGGTGTCGGCGTTCAGCCGGCGGCGGGAGACCGGGATCATGCGGCTGGTGGGCGCCTCCAGCTTCTACATCCAGATGCCGTTCATCCTGGAGGCGGCCATCGCCGGGCTGCTCGGCGCCGTGTTCGCCTGTGTGCTGATCGTCGGCGGCAAGTACGTCCTGATCAACAACTGGCTGGCCACGAAGATCCTGGTCATCAAGTTCATTGGCTGGGATTCTGTCGTGGCGGTGCTGCCGCTGGTGCTGCTGATCGGCCTGTTGATGCCGGCGCTCGCCGCGTTCTTCGCGCTCCGCAAGTACCTCAAGGTGTGACGCATGCCAAGAGCGCCGTACGGTCAACTCACCGTACGGCGCTTCTTTCTGGCCTACACTCACCGGCATGACGGGCCCGTGTTTGTTCGCCCGGCCCCGCCGCAGCCGCCGCGGGGCGGCGCTGACGTTGGTCTTCGTCAGCGTGCTGGCCACCGGTGCCGCGGCGGGCACCTGGGAGGAGAGCGGACACCGGACGGGACAACGGCGGATACCCGGGCGCACGGCCACCGCCGACGAGGTCGTCAGCCGCAGCGGGGACCGCTGGTCGACGGCCTTCTCGGCCCGCGAGTACGAGGATTTCCAGCGGGAACTGGGCGGTGAGTACGTCGGCGTCGGCCTGTGGCTGCGGCAGGCGGCGGGCGGCCGCGTCCTGGTCTCCCGGGTCCAGCCCGGCAGCCCCGCGGCGGCGGCCGGCCTCCGGGCCGGCGACGAACTGCGCGCGGTGGACGGCCGCCCCTCGCGCGGCAGCCCGGTCACCGAGGTCGTGGCGCGGCTGCGCGGCGACGACGACGCGTCCCCGGCGGCGGCGGACGGGCGGCCGGGCGCCGGCAGCACCGTCGCGCTGGACCTGCGGCGCGGCACCCGGCAGTGGACCGAGACCCTGCGCAGGGCCCGGCTGCGGACGCAGAACGTCGTCACCGACCGCCCCGAAGGGCCGGGCGGGCCGACCCGCATCAAGGTCGGTGCCTTCACCGGCGGTACGGGCGAGGAGGTCCGCCGTGCGGTGCGCGCGGCCGACCCGCACGGCGGCGTCCTGCTGGACCTGCGCGGCAATTCCGGCGGCCTGGTGAGCGAGGCGGTCACCGCCGCCTCCGCCTTCCTGGACGGCGGCCTGGTCGCCACGTACGACAACCGCGGCCGCCAGCGCGCCCTGTACGCGAAGGGCCACGGCGACACGCAGATCCCGCTGGTGGTGCTCGTGGACGGCGGCACGATGAGCGCGGGCGAGCTGCTGGCGGGGGCGCTCCAGGACCGTGCCCGCGCGGTCCTCGTCGGCACCCCGACCTTCGGCAAGGGCACCGTGCAGCTGCCCAGCGAGCTGCCGGACGGCTCGGTCGCGGAGCTGACCGTCGGCCGGTACCGCACTCCGTCGGGCCGCGAGGTGGACGACCGCGGCATCACGCCCGACCTGGTCGCCGAGGACGACGCGCAGGCGCGCGCCCGCACGGTATTGAGTGGCCTCGGGGGCGGGGCGTAGTGCGAAAATGGCGGCACTATGGCTAAGGCGAACAAGAAGAACAACAAGAAGGACGACGGGACGGGCCGCAAGCTCATCGCGCAGCACAAGAAGGCGCGGCACGACTACCTCATCCTGGACACGTACGAATGCGGTCTGGTGCTGACCGGCACCGAGGTCAAGTCGCTGCGGCAGGGCCGCGCGTCGCTCGTGGACGGCTTCGTCCAGATCGACCGCGGCGAGGCGTGGCTGCACAACGTGCACATCCCGGAGTACGCCCAGGGCACGTGGACCAACCACAGCGCGCGCCGCAAGCGCAAGCTGCTGCTGCACCGCCTGGAGATCGACAAGCTGGAGTCCAAGTCGCAGGAGACCAGCCACACGATCGTGCCGCTGTCGCTGTACTTCAAGAACGGCCGGGCGAAGGTCGAGATCGCGCTGGCGAAGGGCAAGAAGGAGTACGACAAGCGGCAGACGCTGCGCGAGCAGCAGGACCGCCGCGAGGCGGACCGGGCGATCTCGGCGGCCAAGCGGCGCGAGCGCGCCTGACCGGGCGGGAATACGCTGGCATCGTCGCGCGTTGGTCACGTACGATGGGCTACGCACCGCACGCCGGTGCAAGCACCACCTTGAAAAAACAACATGGGGATGATCGGTTTCGACAGCGGATGTCGAAGCAGGGGAAGCGAGCCGAGGAAGCGGCAATGATCTCGTAAACCATATGTCGCAAAAAATAATCGCCAACACCAAGCGCGATTCCTTCGCCCTCGCTGCCTAAGTAGCGACCTGCGAAGTGTCAGCCCGGGGGTGTTCCCGACCCGGATCCTGGCATCAGCTAGGGAACTAAACTTCTAGGTCCGGTCACGGGTCCTAGGAGGAAATCAAACAGTGACTGAGCCCGTCGGAGACTTGTCCGCGAGATCTCCGGGGCCGAGAAAATCGCAGCGGACTGCGCTCGGAGAAGCCCTGTTTCCGCACCGTTGGACGCGGGTTCGATTCCCGCCATCTCCACTCGACGGAGAACCGGAGGCCCAGGCCACCGACCCCGTCACCCCATGTGAGGCGAAGGCCCCGCTGCCCAGGCAGCGGGGCCTTCGTCGTGCCGCCGTCACGTCTGCCGCCGGGCGGCCCGTACGGCCAGCGCGGCGACGGCGGACGCCAGGGCCAGGGCGGCGGCGCAGGCCGGCACGGCATAGCCCGCCGCGGTGCCCTCCGGCAGGTGCTGCACCGCCCAGCCGCCCGTCGCCGAGCCCGCCGCGATGCCGGTCAGCAGGGCGGTGACGGCCAGCGTCATGCCCTCGTTCAGCCGCCCCGCCGGCACCCGGGACTGGATCAGTCCCATGCCGGTGACCATGGTCGGCGCCGTGGCCATCCCGGCGGACAGGAGGGCCGCCGCGAGGAGCGGCCCGCCGCCCGCGCCCGCGGCGGCCAGGGGCAGCCACAACAGCACGGCCATGGCGGCGACGCACTTGAGGAAGCGCCGGCCCGCCGGCCCTGCCGGGCGCAGCACCCCGTACAGCAGCCCCGCCGCGCAGGACCCGGCCGCCTGGAGGGCGAGGAGCGCGCCCGCGGCGGTGCGCTGCCCGTGCGCGTCCGTGAAGCCGACCGTGACGACCTCCAGCGAGCCGAAGACCGCGCCGGTGGCGAGGAAGGTCAGCAGGAGCGGCAGCAGCGGCGTCACCAGCCGTCCGGCGCCGTGGCGGGCGGACGCGGGTGCGACCGGCGGCTCCGTGCGGCGCTGGGCGGCGAACAGCAGTACGCCGGTCAGCAGCAGGACCGCGCCGGTCAGCGTGCCCGCCTCGGGGAAGAGCCCGGTGCACAGGAAGGCCGCCAGTACCGGCCCGAGCATGAAGCACACCTCGTCGGCCGCCTGCTCGAAGGAGTTGGCGGTGTGCAGCGCGCGCGGGTCGTCGCGCAGGAGGTGGGCCCAGCGCGCGCGGGCCATGCCGCCGGTGTTCGGCGTGGTCGCGGTGCAGGCGTACGCGGCGAACAGCGTCCAGGACGGCGCGCCGAGGTGGACGCACAGCACCAGGGCCAGCGACCCGAGGACGGCCAGCGCCGTCGCGGGGACGGCGATCCTGGCCTGCCCGTACCGGTCGACCAGCCGCGCCGTCCACGGCCCGGCGACCGCCGTCGCCGCGAGCCCCGTCGCGGTGACCGCCCCGGCCAGCGCGTACGAGCCGCGCGATTCGGCGATCATCAGGATCGCGCTGACGCTGAACATGCCCATCGGCAGCCGCGCGAGGAGGTTGGCGGCGGCGAAGGCGCGGGTGCCGGGGACGGCGAAGATCCGGCCGTACGGGCCGAGTGCGCGCCGGAGCGGGGCGGGCAGCCGCCGGCGGCGGGCGGCCCTGACGGGCGGTGCGGTCACGGGCCGGGAGGCGAGGAAGAGGATCACGCAACTACGGTCGCGCCACGACCCGTTACCCGTCCAACACCTGATCCTCACCCATCCACGCACGCTTGTTGTCAATGGCTTGCGGCCCTGGTGGCACGATGTGCGCGTGCCCCGAGACCTCGACCCGCGCCTGCTCCGTGCCTTCCTCACGGTCGCCGACGAACTGCACTTCACCCGCGCAGCGGCCCGGCTGTACGTCGCCCAGCAAGCGCTGAGCCGCGACATCCGTCGCCTGGAGGGGGAGTTGGGCACCGGCCTGTTCGACCGTACGACGCGCCGGGTCGCCCTCACCGAGGACGGCGCCCGGCTCGTCCCGTACGCCCGCCGGGTGCTGGACGCCCACGACGAGCTGACCGCCGCCTTCCGCACCCCCGACGACCGGCCCCTCCTGGTCGACGTCAGCGTGCCCATCGGCACGGCGCACGCCGTCCTGGAAGAGGCCCGCCGCCGGGCCCCCGCCTGCGAACTCGTCGCCCGCTTCCACAGCGGCCTGACCGGCGCCGCGGCCGAACTCGCCGCCGGGCGGCTGGACGTCTCCTTCGGCCGCTTCGCCGGACTGCCCCCGGCCGTCCGGGCGCATCTGGACCACCAGCCCGTACGGTTCGAGCCGATGGCCGTCCTGCTGGACGCCGCCCATCCGCTGGCGGCCCGCCCGGCCGTTCCCCTGGCCGCCCTCGCGGGCGAGACCCTCTACGCCGGCGCGGGCAACCCGCACACCGCCGAGTGGACCGACCTCGCCGCCCGCCTCTTCGCCGGGCGGGACATCCGGATGGCCGCGCCGTTCCCGGAGATCGAGGGCTCCGCCGAGTTCATGCGCGTGGTACGCAAACAGGGCTGGTCGGTGCTGGCGAGCGTCGAGTTCATCGACGTGCCGGGGATGGCGCTGCGGCCGGTCACCGACCCCGTACCGCTGTCGCCGGTGTCCCTGGTGTGGCGGCGCGGCCTGCGCCACGCGGGCTTGGACGCGCTGCGTACGGCCTGCCGGGAACTGGCGGCGGAACGCGGCTGGCTGCGCCCGCCGGACGGCCCGGTGTGGCTGCCCGAGGAGGACGCGGCCGTGATGGCGCAGCCCGCCTGATGGCCGAACCTTTGCCCCGTAAGCAACCTATAAGCGCTGGAATCCATCCCTACGGGCAACAGGATCAATGCCGGACTACTGGGGGTTCCGTGCGAAAGCGCCCGCTGATCGCGGCGGCCCTGGCCGCGCTCTTCGTGAGCGGCGGCCTGGTCGCGTGTGACGAACCGCGTGTCGACGCGCTGCAGTCGAGCTGTGCGACCAAGGACCTGAAGTGGCAGGTCACGGTGCTGGACAAGAAAAGCGGCAGCCTGCACAGGGACGGCAGGCTCTCCGCGGTCAACACCGGCGACCGCGAGTGCGTCTTCCGCGGCTACCCCGAATTCCGGGTGCACCTCGGCAAGGGGCCCCAGGCAGACGGGGTGGGGCACGGCCGGGGCCGCCCGGTGAGCCTGGCCAGGGGTGCGGGCGTGGTGGTCGACCTGCGCTACCGGGACGCCGAGGAGGGCCACCCCGACCCGGCCGACTGCCTGGTCAACAGCGGCCACGCCGTGGTGGCGGCGCCCCGCGACGCCGACCACGGCACGGCGGCACCGGTGCGCGACGAGAAGGGCAAAGAAGTCGACATGGACGTCTGCGACGACGTCGTCCACATGGGGCCGCCGAGGGCCGCGACCGGCTGACCTGCCCGCGCGCCGCGCGCCCAGCGCCTCACCGGGGGACGCGCAGCAGCGGCTGGTAGAGCCGGGTGTCGTCCGGCTCGCCCACGGGACGGCCGTCCACCGCGACCCACGCGTGCGCGCGAAACGGCTCCGTCCGCACGCCCGTGCACCACTGCGGCCATCCGCCGCGCGCCCGGCACAGCAGCGCGGTGGCCACGGAACGCTGCAAGCAACCGTTGCCCGCACAGCGCACGCTGACCGTGACGACGGCATGCCGGGCGCGCAGGGCCTCGGACTCGGTGGCGGGGCGGGCGCCGCGCCGTACGGTGTCCAGGACGCGGCACAGCACCCGCGGGGAGAACGCCGTCAAGAGGCGGGCCACGGCGGTGCAGCCGCGGGCGGCGCAGCGCTCGGCGAAGGACAGCCGCGCGCGTTCGCCCAAGGCGACGGAGTAGCTCACGAGGACACCAGCTTCGCCGACTTGAGGGACTCCAGCAGGGCCACGGCGTCGGCGGCCACCCGGTCGGCCGCCGAGGGATGCCGGTTGCGCAGCTCGTCGGCGGCCGACGCGCAGGTGCCGCCGGCCAGGAGGTGTTCCAGGACGAACGCGCCGGTGGCGTTCATCTGCCAGTAGCGGCCCGTACGGGCGTTGAGCAGCACCATGCCTCCGGGGGTGCGCACGCTGCTGACGTGGGGGGCCAGGGTGAACGCCATCGGGATCAGGCTCCTTCCGCTGCGGGAACGGTGGGACGGGCGGGGACGGGGGCCTGCGTCGGACGCAGGGAACGCAGCCAGTACTCGGCCGCCAGGGTGGGGTCGAGGGGATGCAGGACGTGGGAGTGCGGCTGGAGGGAGGTGAGCGCCGTGCGCAGCACCTCGGGCCTGATCAGGCCCAGACCGGCCAGGCGCGAGTCGTCGCAGAGCGCGGTCAGCGCCCTGCGGTGGCGGCGCAGGCCCGCGTAGACCTCGGCGCTGTGCTCGCCCTTGGTGCCGCGGGCGCGGAGCGCGTCCGGCAGGATGCCGCGCATCGCGGCGCTGAGCAGCGGCTTGTACGCGCCGACCGCGGCCTGGTCCACGAGCCGGACGGTGAGCGCCGCCTCGATGACGTTGTCGTCGAGGAAGGGGGCCTCGAAGGCGACGCCCAGGTGCGAGGTGAGCGCGTCGGCGCCGCGCACGATCTCCCCGCCGCGGGCGGCGGCCCGCAGGGTCTCGTGCTGGGAGCGCAGCGGCGCGAAGGGCTCGGGCTCCTCGCCCGCGGCCTCGCGCACCAGGCGGCGGACGGTGGCCACGGCGTCGGGATGCGCCCACGTCGGCATGGACGGCACGACCTCCCAGTCGGCGCCGTTCACCCCGAACCGGGCGCCGGGCACGATCCGGTCGGCGCAGGACTCCAGCCACTGGGGGTAAGTGGCGCCGCCGAACAGCGTGCGCAGGGTGTCCATCAGCGTCCAGCGGCCGAGCCGGCGGGCCGCGCAGGCGCGCCGGGCCGCGGTGCGGAAGTCGATGCGGGCGAGCGAGTTCAGCGCCGCCGGCCGGGGTGCGAACAGCTCGTCGCCGCCGACGCCGACCAGGTGGAGCCGGGAGCCGCGGGCGGCCACGATCCCGGCCTGGTAAGCGATCCTGGCGCACTCCCTGACGAGGACGAGCGGGCCCGCCGGGTCGCTGTGCGCGGGCGGCGGCGGGGTGTACCAGGTGGGCGCCTCCGCGTAGGGGAGCGCCAGGTGTTCGGCCGCCCGGAGCCGGGCCGCGCCGCGCTCGCTCCACGCGTTGTCGTCGTTGGCCTCGTCGCGGCAGACCCAGGCCGTGGTGATGAGCCGGGTGTCGTCGCGGGCGGCCAGGAAGCACAGGCTGGTGGAGTCCATGCCGCCGGACAGGTCGGCGCTGAGCGTGGGGCGGCGGGTGCGCACCCGGACCGCCTCGGTCAGGGCGTCCCGTACGGTCTCGGCGGCGTCCTCCAGCCAGCGGTCGGGCGGCGGGGGCCGCCACCAGCGCGTGGTGGCGTGCCGGCCGCCGGCGCTCAGCGTCAGGCAGTGGCCGGGCGGTACGGCGTGCACCGCGCGCCATGCGGGGCGCTGGGCGAGCGGGTACGGCGCGAACGGCGAGAGCAGCCGCAGGGCCAGGCTCTCCTCGTCCACTGAGCCGAGGCCGGGGGCGCCGGTGGGCAGGCCGACGGCGGCCGCCTCGCGGGCCAGCGCCGCGAGGTCCTGCGGGCGATTGCCCGCGACGGTGACTCCGCCGATGCGCGCGTGGTGGACCTGCCGGAGCGTCGACAGGCTGCCCTGGCAGCGGACCCGGGAGCCCATCGCGGCCAGCAGGAAGAAGCTGCCGGACAGCTCGCGGACCCGGCTGTCCAGGTCCTCCAGGCCGCGCAGCCGGCGCAGCAGTCTGGCCAGGGTGCCGGGGTCGGCCGCGGCCGTGCCGAGCAACAGCAGCCGGTCGGGGCCCGCTTCGGCCGCGACGGCCTCGTCGTCGGCCCAGTGCCCCATGATCCAGGGGCGGCCCGAGGGGTGCCGTACCGTCCGCACGGTGGGGTCGCGCCGCAGGCACAGGCTCAGCGGGTCGGTCGCGGGATGGTCGGGCAGAACGACGAAATCCACGATGACTTACCACCCCTGGCGTGCGGTGCGGGCGTGTGGCGCATGATCGGGTCGGGTGCGATGCGGGTCGGGTGCAGTGCGGTGCGGTGTGGGTCGGGTGCGGTGCGGCTGCGATGCGGGTCGGGTGCGGTGCGGGTCGGTGTGGACCGGTTCGGATCAGGTGCGGTGGTGGGGGCGGCCCCTGCCGGGGCGGGCGGTGCGCGCCCGGGCAGGGACCGCCGGACTGGGGGCGGGCCCGCGACGTCCCGTCAGGCCGGGGGAGCGGCCTGCCGCCGGAGTCGCGGCCGGGGTCGGCGGGAACTGTGTTGCCGCCGGATCACCACCAACCGTGACCGCGCCCGCCGAAGGTGTCCCAGTGGTGGCCGTGGAATCCGAGCGTCAACTCGGCGAAGTCGCCGGCCTCAGCCAGCTCCGGCGTCTCGTACTCGACCGTCTCGTACTGTTCCTGGATCTCTGGCATCGGAGTGCGTCCCCTTCCCTTGGCTGTGCGCGGCGCAGCTCGCGGACACGAACCGTGCTGGCGCGGTTACTCAGTGCGTTCAATAAAGATGCTGCCAGGCTCCGGGAGTCCTGCCATTACCCCTAATGGGTGATGAAAGGGGCGCGTGGGGTGCATTGGCGTAACCTCCGGCACGTTGTGCGCCGCGGGCGCGTACTCCGCTCACCGCGCGCTCCCGGTCGAGGTGAGAGCAAGGTTTCGCGGTGGTCACGCAGTGCCACAGAGGGGAAACGCGCCCTTCCTAACGTCGCGAGGGCGACGACATCCGGGACCAGGGAGGCGCGATGACAGCCACAGGGACGGCCACCGGCGGGGACACGGTCCGCGCCCCGGCGCGGGGAGCGGGCCGCTGGATCGAGCGGTGGGACCCGGAGGACGAGACGTTCTGGAAGGAGCGGGGGGAGCGGATCGCCCGGCGCAACCTGGCCTTCTCCGTCCTGTGCGAGCACATCGGGTTCTCGGTGTGGAGCCTGTGGTCGGTCATGGTGCTGTTCATGGGGCCGGAGTACGGGATCGACGCGGCCGGCAAGTTCTTCCTGGTGGCGGTGCCGACGCTGGTGGGGGCGGTGCTGCGGGTGCCGTACACCTTCGCCGTGGCGCGGTTCGGCGGCCGCAACTGGACGGTGTTCAGCGCGGCGCTGCTGCTGGTGCCCGCCGGCGCGGCGGCGTTCGCGCTGCGCCCTGGCACCTCGTACACCGTCTTCCTGCTGGTCGCGGCGCTCGCGGGGATCGGCGGTGGCAACTTCGCCTCGTCCATGACGAACATCAACTCCTTCTACCCGCTGCACAGGAAGGGCTGGGCGCTCGGCCTGAACGCGGGCGGCGGCAACGTCGGCGTCCCCGTCGTCCAGCTGCTCGGACTGCTCGTCATCGCCACCGCGGGCGCGGCCCACCCGCGGCTCGTGCTCGCGGTGTACCTGCCGCTGATCGTGGTCGCCGCGCTGCTGGCGGCGCTGTTCATGGACAACCTCAGGCCGGTGCGCAACGACACCGGGGCGGCCAAGGACGCGGCCCGCGACCCGCACACCTGGATCGTGTCGCTGCTCTACATCGGCACGTTCGGGTCGTTCATCGGCTACAGCTTCGCCTTCGGGCTGGTCCTCCAGACGCAGTTCGCGCGCACGCCCCTCCAGGCGGCGTCGCTGACGTTCGTCGGGCCGCTGCTCGGCTCGCTGCTGCGGCCGGTGGGCGGCCTGCTGGCGGACCGGTACGGCGGGGCGCGGATCACGCTGGCCGCCTTCGTGGCGATGGCCGCCGCCACGGGCGTGGTGATCTTCGCGTCGGGGCGGCACTCGCTGGGAGTCTTCCTCGCCGGTTTCACCGCCCTGTTCGTGCTCAGCGGGCTCGGCAACGGCTCCACGTACAAGATGATCCCGGGCATCTTCCAGGCCAAGGCCCTGGCGAAGGGGCTGACCGGGGAGGCCGCGGCGGCCCACGGGCGGCGGCTGTCCGGCGCGGCGATGGGCCTGATCGGTGCCGTCGGCGCGCTCGGCGGGCTGGGCATCAACCTCGCCTTCCGCCAGTCCTTCCAGTCGGCGGGCACCGGAACACCGGCGTTCGTCTCCTTCCTCGGCTGCTACGCGCTGTGCTCCGCGGTGACCTGGGCCGTATACCTGAGGCGTACGGCGGCCACCGGGTCCGCGCGGGAACGGGAGCCGGCCGCGCCCGCGCTCGCCAAGGTGTGACACGCGGGCGGGCAGGCGCCCGCGGCAGTCCGTAACAGCTGGGAAATACTGCGGGAGCGAGCCTGTCACCAGCGGTTGGCAGGCTCGGACCTGCACCGGTGCGCGGTGGGGCCGGAGTCGGGACGAGCCAGGGACGGACGATGCACGAGGGTGAGCACGAGGACCGGCGGCGCGTGCCGCGGCAGGACGCGGACGGGCGGCCCGCGGCGGCCGCCGTCCCGGACGTACGGCCGCTGGACGGCTTCACGGTCGGCGTCACCGCCGCCCGCCGCGCCGAGGAGCTGGGCGCCCTGCTCGAACGGCGCGGCGCCCAGGTCGTGTACGCTCCCGCGCTGCGGATCGTGCCGCTCTCCGACGACGCGGAACTGCTCGCCGCCACCAAGGACCTGCTCGACCGGGCGCCGGACGTGGTGATCGCGACCACCGCCATCGGCTTCCGCGGCTGGATCGAGGCCGCGGAGGGGTGGGGCCTGGGCGAGACGCTGCTCGCGCGGCTCGAAGCGGCCGAACTGCTGGCGCGCGGCCCGAAGGTCAAGGGCGCCATCCGTGCGGCGGGCCTCACGGAGACGTGGTCGCCCGCTTCAGAATCGCTGGCCGAGGTGCTGGAGCGGCTCTTGGAGGAGGGCGTGCGCGGGCGGCGGATCGCCCTCCAGCTGCACGGCGAACCGCTGCCCGGCTTCGTCGAGTCGCTGCGCGCGAACGGCGCCGAGGTGGTGGGCGTACCGGTCTACCGCTGGATGCCGCCCGCCGACATCGGGCCCGTCGACCGGCTGCTGGACGCGGCGGTCGGCCGCGGCCTGGACGCGGTGACGTTCACCAGCGCGCCGGCCGCCGCCTCGCTCCTGCACCGCGCCGAGGAGCGCGGCATGCGGGCGGACCTGCTGACCGCGCTGCGGCACGACGTGCTGCCGGCCTGCGTCGGGCCGGTCACCGCGCTGCCGCTCGAAGCCCACGAGGTGACCACCTACCAGCCCGAACGTTTCCGCCTCGGCCCGCTCGTCCAGCTGCTGTGCCGGGAACTGCCGGGGCGCGTACGCCCTTTGACCATCGCCGGGCGGCAGGTGGAGATACGCGGGCAGGCCGTCCTGGTCGACGGCGAGCTGCGGCCGGTGCCCCCGGCGGGCATGGCGCTGCTGCGGGCGCTGGCCCGCCGGCCCGGGTGGGTGGTCTCCCGCGCCGACCTGCTGCGGGCGCTGCCGGGCGCGGGGCGCGACGAGCACGCGGTCGAGACGGCGATGACCCGGCTGCGGGGGGCGCTGGGGGCGCCCAAACTGATCCAGACGGTGGTCAAACGGGGCTACCGGCTGGCGCTGGACCCGCGGGTGGGCGCCAAGTACGGCGACGGGTGACCCCGGCGGCGGTCCGCCGGCCCGGCTCCGCCGCTACTCGGGGTTGCTCACCCGGATCTTCGACTGGCCGTGCGGCCGGGTCTCCCAGTCCTCCATGAATTGGGCCCGGAGGCCGTGCTTGCGTGCCAGTGCCAGCAGTGTCTCGGTGCGGTAGTAGAAGTCCTCGCGCAGCACCTGGTGTTCGGCGCCCTCGGTCCGGTCGAAGGTGAAGTCGAAGAAGCCGCCCGGCGCCAGGATGCGCCCCACGTGCCGGAAGCACTCGTCGATGACGGACAGCGGCGAGTGGGAGAAGACGCTGTGCGCGTGCACCACGTCGAAGTGCCGGTCGGGCAGGAAGTCGAAGGTCAGGTCCTGGGTGATCGTCAGGTGCGGCAGCTTGTCCTGCAACTCGTACGTCGCCAGGGTCTTCTTCGCGGATATCAGGATGTCCGGCGAGATGTCGATGCCGTAGTAGTCGCCGGTGTCGAGGTGGCTGATGAAGCGCCAGCCGGCCCGCAGGTTGCCGCAGCCGATGTCCAGCATCCGCATGCCGGGGCGCAGGCCGTGCTCCTTCAAATAGGTGAACTGCATCTCGCCCAGCGCCAGCCACCGTTCGTGGGTACGGCTGCCGACCGCCGCCTCCGGGTTGCGGCCGGCGTCGGAGGCCATCACGGCGCGGTAGTACGCGACGTGGTCCGGGTGCTTGAGGCGCAGCCAGCCGTCCCGGGCGGTGCGCTTGAGGTACGGCGCGATCCGCGCCGGGTGGCTGACCGCGTAACGGACCTTGTGCGTAAGGCTGGCGCGGTTCTTGACAAGGGTCTTGGCCGACATGACCCGGACTATACATCAGCTGTATACATGCCATGTATACATCGAGGGATCCGGCGTACGCGCCGGTACCGAGGGTTCCGGCCGGAGGCCGGGCCGGGCACTCTGATAGGGCAAGCGTTGTCTCCTAAGGAGTGACGGGCACATGGCGGCGCCTTTGGACCTGCGGTTCGACTGCGGGCGGATCTGCCTGGACCTGATGGCCACGACCGGCCAGGCCGCCGAACGGCTGGCCGGGCCCGAACACTTGACGGCCTGGCTGGTGGGATCGGGCGTCGTACCCGGCGGCGCCCAGCTCGGCGCCGTCGACCGCGGCTGGGTCGTACGCTTCCGGATGCTGCGCGAACTGCTGCGCCGCGTGGTCCACGACGAACTGCGCGGCCGGGCCGCCGACTCCGACCTGCGCCTGCTCAACGCGGCGGCCACCACCCCGGTGCCGCCCCTCCGCGCCGTACGCACCGAGGACGGCGCCCTGGTCAGGGCGCTCGCCGGACCGCCCGACTGCGCCGGGCTGCTGTCGGCGGTCGCGCGGGACGCCATCGGGCTGCTGACGGACGCGGCGGCGCGCGGGCAGCTGCGGCAGTGCGAAGGCGAGAGCTGCTCGCTGGTCTACCTGGATACCTCCCGCGGGCGGCGGCGGCGTTGGTGCTCCAGCGAGGTGTGCGGCAACCGGGAACGGGTGGCCCGCCACCGCAGGCGCGCCACCCGCCGGGAGGGCGCGGGCGGCGGGGACGCGATGGACGGGATGCCCGTCGCCGGCGCCGAGCCGCCGGTCATCGCCACCCGCTGAGCGCGGCGCCGCACCGGTCCGCACGGGAATTCCGCCGCGCGGAAATTGAAAGAGAAACCATGCGGATTGCCGCGCGGCGCGCCGGGGGAGCGGCCGGGCGCGCGGCGCGGAAATCCGTACCCCCGCGCACGCCCCGCCGGAAACGCCCGTACGTCCCCGCGATAACTCCCCCTCGTCCCCCGTGAATTCATCCGCCGACCGCTGAGCCGGGGCGCTCCGGACCCCGTACTGCTGGCTGAAGGGCCGTGAAACAGCCCGGAATTCGAGACGAGGGGGCCGGACATGCGCGAGCCACGCCACGGGCGGCAGGACGAGGTGAGTGACGGTGCGGACGGTGACGGCAGTGGCACCGGCGACGTACGCGGGCGGTGAGGCGGATGCGCAGCGAATGTCCGACCCGCGCTATCGACCCGGGAGTTCGCGTGCGCAAGGATGCCGTCGTGGCAGACCGTACGACGCCGGACGAGGAGCTGATGCGGGCCCTCTACGAGGAGCACGCGGGCCCGCTGCTCGCCTTCGTACTGCGCCTGGTGGCCGGCGACCGCCACCGGGCGGAGGACGTGGTCCAGGAAACCCTGCTGCGCGCCTGGCGCAACGCGGACCAGCTCCAGCGCGCGACCGGCTCCATCCGCCCCTGGCTGGTCACCGTCGCCCGGCGGATCGTCATCGACGGCCACCGCAGCCGCCAGGCCCGGCCCCAGGAGGTCGACGCCGCCCCCTTGGAATCGATGCCGGCCGCCGACGAGATCGACCGGGCGCTGCGCCTGATGACGATCTCCGAAGCGCTCGGCGACCTCAGCAAAGCCCACCGAGAGGCCCTCATAGAGACCTATTTCAAGGGACGTACGGTCAGCGAGGCGGCCGAAGTGCTGCGGATACCGGCGGGAACCGTCAGGTCCCGGGTGTTCTACGCGCTGCGCTCCCTGAAGCTCTCGCTTGAAGAACGAGGAGTGACGGCGTGATGCGGCCCACGCAGCCCGGACAGCACACCGACGCCGGCGCCTACGCGCTGGGCGTCCTGGACCCCGCCGACGCGGCACGCTTCGAGGAACACCTGGCCGACTGCGACCGGTGCGCCGCCGAACTCGAAGACCTGATGGGCCTGCAACCCCTGCTCGCCGAGGCCAAGGAGTCCGTGCCCGACCCGGAGGCGCTCACCGCGGCCCCGGGGCCCGGTGTCCTGGACGGCCTCCTGGAGGAGGTCGGCGCGGTGCGCCGCGCCCGGTACCGCAGACGCCTGTACCTGGTGGCGGCCGCCGCCGCACTGGTCGTCGGCGGTCCGGTGGCCACGTACGCGCTGACCTCCGGCGCCTCGGAGGAGTCCGCGGAACACCTGACGGGCTACGCCCGCTCCATGTACGAGCACGGCGAGAAGGCGGGCACGGTCGATCCCGTGACCAAGGTCGCCGCCAGCGTCTCCATGGAGCGCAGGCCCTGGGGGACGCACGTCGCCCTCAAGCTGGCCAACGTGAAGGGGCCGCTGACCTGCGATCTCGTGGCGGTCGGCAAGAGCGGCGCGGAGCAGACCGTGACGACCTGGGCGGTGCCGGCGGGCGGTTACGGCCTCAAGGACGGCGCCGCCAAGTGGAACCGGGAGCCCCTCTACACACACGGCGGCGCGGCCATGAACCGGTCCAGCATCGACCGCTTCGAGGTGCGCACCCTGGACGGCAGGCGGCTGGCCGCGATCAAGGTCTGACCGGCCAGGAGCCGCCCCCCTTGAAACGGAACCCCTGATTCCGCACGGTCGGCCCGCCCGTGGTGCCCGCTTTGGTCCCGCCCGGTGGTGATTTGATCCTTTGGGTCAGGTGCGCGGGGTGCCCGGTTCGCGTACGGTTGACGGCTGCCCTACGCACAGAAGAAGGGGGCCTGGGTGGCCGCGCAGAATGCCACGCACGCGCCGGACTCCGTCGACGACGCACAGCCGGACAGCACACGCGAACGCGAGATCGCGTCCGAACAGGAGCATCTCGACCGTGTCTACCAGCGTCTCGAGGAGAAGATCCACGAGGCCGAGTTCCTCGTCGACGACGCCGCCAAACGCGGCCAGGTCGGCACGCCCGGCGCCCTCGCCGAGCGGGACGCCCAGGTCTTCCAGGCCGGCGCCCACCTGAACCGGCTCAATTCCGAGTACGAGGACTTCCTCTTCGGCCGGATCGACCTGCTCCTGGGCAAGGACGGCAAGAAGGGCCCGGACGGCGCGTACACCTCCGTCGAGCCCGCCGACGGCGCGATCGCCGACGGCCGCGCCGAGATCGCCGAGACCCTGCACATCGGCCGCCTCGGCGTGCTGGACGCCGACTACAGCCCGCTCGTCATCGACTGGCGCGCACCCGCCGCCGCCCCGTTCTACCGGGCCACCCCGGTCGCGCCCGGTCGCGTCGTACGCCGCCGGGTCATCCGCTCCAAGGGCCGCCGCGTCCTCGGCGTCGAGGACGACCTGATGCGCCCGGAGATCACCGCGACGCTCGACGGCGAGGAACTGCCCGCGGTCGGCGACGGCGCGCTGATGGCCGCCCTCGGCCGGGCCCGCAGCCACACCATGCGCGACATCGTCGCCTCCATCCAGGCCGAGCAGGACATGGTCATCCGGGCCCCCGCCGCCTCCGTCACCGAGGTCGAGGGCGGCCCCGGCACCGGCAAGACCGCGGTGGCGCTGCACCGCGCCGCCTACCTCCTCTACCAGGACCGCCGCCGCTACGCGGGCGGCATCCTCATCGTCTCCCCGACGCCGCTGCTCGTCGCGTACACCGAAGGCGTCCTGCCGTCCCTCGGCGAGGAGGGCCAGGTCGCCATCCGCGCGCTGGGCTCCCTGGTGGACGGCGCGGAAGCGACCGCGTACGACTCCCCGGCGGTGTCCCGCATCAAGGGCTCCAGCCGCATGCAGAAACTGCTGCGCAAGGCGGCACGCGGGGCCCTGGAACTGACCCGGACAGCGTCGGCAGGAGCCGCGGCCGCGCCTGCCGGAGGCCAGCTCGCCTTCGGCGAGGACGACGACGAGCCGGCAGCGGCCCCCGCAGGCCCGCCGGACCGGCTGCGCGTCGTCGTCTTCGGCGCCCGTATCGAACTGGACGCACGCGACCTGCACCGCATCCGGCAGTCCGCCCTCGGCGGCACCGCCCCGGTCAACCTGCTGCGCCCGCGCGCCCGCCGCCTCGTCCTCGACGCCCTGTGGTCCAGGTCCGGCGCGTCCAAGCGCTACACCGACCCCGAGCTGGCCGCCGAGGCGCGCCAGGCATTCGACGAGGACATCACCACCGAGCCGGACTTCCAGGACTTCCTGGACGCCTGGTGGCCGGAGCTGACCCCGCGCGGGGTGCTGGCCGCCATGGCCGACGAGCGCCGGCTGGGCCGCTGGGCGCGCCGGGTGCTCAACCAGCGCGAGGTACGCCAGCTGGCCCGCTCGCTGGGCCGTCTGGACGACAAGGGGCAGGGGCCGCTGTCGGTCCACGACGTGGCGCTGCTGGACGAACTCCAGCTGATTCTCGGCGCGCCGCCCCGGCCCGCCAAGCCCCGCGACGCCGACCCGCTGGACCAGCTCACCGGTCTGGAGGAGCTGAGCACCTACGCGGAGCGTATGTCCGGCGGCGGCCGCGGCAGACGCGAGCGGCTGGAGGAGGAGCGTACGGACTACGCCCACGTCATCGTCGACGAGGCGCAGGACCTGACGCCCATGCAGTGGCGGATGGTCGGCCGCAGGGGCCGGCACGCGACCTGGACGGTCGTCGGCGACCCGGCGCAGTCCTCCTGGTCCGACCCGGACGAGGCGGCCGTCGCCCGCGACGAGGCGCTGGGCACCCGCCCGCGCCGCCGCTTCACCCTCACCGTCAACTACCGCAACCCGGCGGAGATCGCCGAGCTGGCCGCCCGGGTGCTGGCCCTGGCGATGCCGGGCATGGAGGCGCCGGCGGCGGTCCGCTCCACGGGCCTGACGCCGCGTTTCGTGGTGGCGGACAAGGGCGACCTGGCCGCGTCCGTACGGGACGCGGCCCGGCGGCTGCTGGACGAGGTGGACGGCACGGTCGGCGTCGTGGTGGCGATGAACCGGCGTGCGGAGGCCCGCCGCTGGCTGGCCGGGCTGGGCGACCGGGTCGTGGCGCTGGGCTCGCTGGAGGCCAAGGGGCTGGAGTACGACGCGACGCTGGTGGTCTCGCCCGCCGAGATCGCGGACGAGTCCCCGGCCGGGCTGCGGGTGCTGTACGTGGCGCTGACCCGGGCCACCCAGCAGCTGACCGTGCTGTCCGGCGCGCGGGACGAGCCGGACGCGCAGGGGGTTCCGGACCTGCTCAGGGACTGAGGCGGGGGCGTTCCCGTACGGCCGGGAAAGAAGACCGCGGGACGGGATTCGCTTCGAGGGATGGTTTGTTAGCCTTGGTGGTGGCACCGGCCCGATCCAAGCCCCCGGGCCCAACCATAGTCGCTACGAGCGACCACTTGCCGCGAGGCGAGCATGGCGGGTCGGTGTCACTGAACCACAGCGGCGGGCGCCTTCCGAGGACATTCGGGAGGCGCCCGCCGTCGTTCGTGCGCCGTTCACGCGCCCTTGACGCCGGGTCTTCCGCCAGGCCCCTGATTTCTCGTATGGTGGAAGAGTCTTTCCGGAAAGCGTGGCTGGTTACCGTGTACCGGCTGGTAGGTGGGACGATCGGACCTCGCTCTCCGGCCCGGTCCCGCCGCGGACCCCGGAGCGGCGCGCAGAGAGAAACAAGGGAAAGCAGAGGAAGTCGGCCATGGCAACGGCGCCTAGCGTCTCGTATTCGATGACGGTGCGGCTGGAGGTTCCCGCGAGCGGTACGGCGGTCAGCCAGCTCACCACGGCCGTGGAGTCCTCCGGCGGCTCCGTCACCGGCCTCGATGTGACCGCCTCCGGCCACGAAAAGCTCCGCATCGACGTCACCATCGCCGCGACCTCCACCGCGCACGCGGACGAGATCGTCGAAAAGCTCCGCGGCATCGAGGGCGTCTCGCTCGGCAAGGTCTCCGACCGTACGTTCCTGATGCACCTCGGCGGCAAGATCGAGATGCAGTCCAAGCACCCCATCCGCAGCCGCGACGACCTGTCGATGGTCTACACCCCCGGCGTCGCCCGGGTCTGCCAGGCCATCGCCAACAACCCCGAGGACGCCCGGCGCCTGACCATCAAGCGCAACAGCGTCGCGGTCGTCACCGACGGCTCCGCCGTGCTGGGCCTGGGCAACATCGGCCCCAAGGCCGCACTGCCCGTCATGGAGGGCAAGGCGGCCCTCTTCAAGCGCTTCGCCGGCATCGACGCCTGGCCGCTGTGCCTGGACACCCAGGACACCGACGCCATCGTGGAGATCGTCAAGGCCATCGCCCCCGGCTTCGCCGGCATCAACCTGGAGGACATCTCCGCGCCGCGCTGCTTCGAGATCGAGGCCCGGCTGCGCGAGGCCCTGGACATCCCCGTCTTCCACGACGACCAGCACGGTACCGCCATCGTGGTGCTCGCCGCGCTGACCAACGCGCTGCGCGTGGTCGGCAAGAAGACCGAGGACGTACGGGTCGTGATGTCGGGCGCCGGCGCCGCCGGCACGGCGATCCTGAAACTGCTGATCGCGGCCGGCGTCCGGCACGCGGTCGTCGCCGACATCCACGGCGTGGTGCACGCCGGCCGCAAGGACCTCGTCGACGCCGACCCCGACTCGCCGCTGCGCTGGATCGCCGACAACACCAACCCGGAGGGCGAGACCGGCACCCTCAAGGAGGCCATCGTCGGCGCCGACGTGTTCATCGGCGTCTCCGCGCCCAACGTCCTGGACGGCGACGACGTGGCGAAGATGGCCAAGGGTGCGATCGTGTTCGCACTCGCCAACCCCGACCCCGAGGTGGACCCCGCCGTCGCGCGGCAGACCGCCTCCGTCGTGGCCACCGGCCGCTCCGACTTCCCGAACCAGATCAACAACGTGCTGGTCTTCCCCGGCGTCTTCCGCGGCCTGCTGGACGCCCAGTCCCGTACGGTGAACACGGAAATGATGCTGGCCGCCGCCGGCGCGCTCGCGGACGTCGTCCTGGACGACGAGCGCAACGCGAACTACATCATCCCCAGCGTCTTCAACGAGAAGGTCGCGGGCGCGGTGGCCGGTGCGGTGAAGGAAGCCGCGAAGGCCGCGGGGGAGGCTGTGACGGCCGCCACCACGGCCTGAAGCCCGGCGCGTCGCGTGCCGCCGGGCCCTCGGGGCCCCCATAGGGTGGCGGGCAGCAAACGACCGCCGCCCTGCGGGGCCGGCCCGGAGAGGCACGGTGCGGGACGTCACCACTACGAGGCAGTGGCGCTTTCCGTGTGACCCTCCTGGGTGCCGGATTGGCTTTACCGCCGCAGGTGGGGGCAGGATGCTCCCCCGAGGACTCCGTCCAGGGGGCACCCCCAGGGCGCGAAAGGATCTGAAGGCAGACCCGGGTCCGGGAACTGTCCGAGGGCCCTGGCAGCATCGGCTTCGATCTCACGCCTCATTGGCAAGAAGAACACGGGAGTACAAACATGAACCGCAGTGAGCTGGTGGCCGCTCTGGCCGACCGCGCCGAGGTGACCCGCAAGGACGCCGACGCCGTTCTGGCCGCGCTCGCCGAGACCGTCGGCGAGGTCGTCGCCAAGGGCGACGAGAAGGTCACCATCCCCGGCTTCCTGACCTTCGAGCGCACCCACCGTGCCGCTCGCACCGCGCGCAACCCGCAGACCGGCGACCCGATCCAGATCCCGGCCGGCTACAGCGTGAAGGTCTCCGCGGGCTCCAAGCTCAAGGAAGCCGCCAAGGGCAAGTAAGCCACCGGGGGCCCGACGGTCCCGGTAAAAAGGCGTGAGAGCGGCCGCCCCCCTCGGGGGGCGGCCGCTCTTTTGCGCGTCCGGAGCCCGGAAAGGGGCCCAGGAGGCCCGATGGTGGGGCCCGTGGGACTCTTGTGGCTTCTGTTGCTCCTGTTGCTCTACAGGGGCGTAGAGGCCGTTCAGGGCTTACGGGGGCTGGAGGGCACGTAAGGGCCGGGCCGTATGGCCGTATGGCCGTATGGCCGTGTGGGGGAGAAGCGCGCGCGGAAGGGCCGTACTCGCCCCCGCCCCTCTCCTCCACCTCGCCTCCCGCCTCCGCCTCGCCAGCCGTCTCGTCCTCGTCGCACCCGCAACGCGCGGGGGCCCGGGTGGCTGGCGGAACCCAACCAGCCGACCCGCGTTTCACCGTTCACGGCGGCAAACAAAGCGCGAACCGACGCCTCCCGTGGACGCGGGACGGACGCACGGCAAGGGGGGCGGTCACCCACCCGGGTGACCGCCCCCTGCTGTACGTGTGCGGCGCCTGACGCGCGCCGCGCCGGTCAGGCGCTCAGAGCGCCGTTCGGCAGCTCCACGTGCGCCCCCAGGCTCACGAGCTTCTCCATGAAGTTCTCGTAGCCCCGGTTGATCAGGTCGATGCCGTGCACGCGCGAGGTGCCCTGCGCCGCCAGCGCGGCGATCAGGTACGAGAAGCCGCCGCGCAGGTCGGGGATGACCAGGTCGGCGCCCTGCAGCTTGGTCGGCCCCGACACCACCGCCGAGTGCAGGAAGTTGCGCTGCCCGAAGCGGCAGGCGCTGCCGCCCAGGCACTCGCGGTACAGCTGGATGTGCGCGCCCATCTGGTTGAGCGCCGAGGTGAAGCCGAGCCGGGACTCGTACACCGTCTCGTGGACGATGGACAGGCCGGACGCCTGCGTCAGGGCGACGACCAGCGGCTGCTGCCAGTCGGTCTGGAAACCGGGGTGCACGTCGGTCTCCAGGGCGATCGCGTCCAGCGAGCCGCCCGGGTGCCAGAAGCGGATGCCCTCGTCGTCGATCTCGAAGGCGCCACCGACCTTGCGGTAGGTGTTCAGGAAGGTCATCATCGAGCGCTGCTGCGCGCCGCGCACGTAGATGTTGCCCTCGGTGGCCAGCGCCGCCGACGCCCAGGAGGCCGCCTCCAGGCGGTCCGGGAGGGCGCGGTGGTTGTAGCCGCCCAGCTTGTCGACACCGGTGATCCGGATGGTCCGGTCGGTGTCCATGGAGATGATCGCGCCCATCTTCTGCAGTACGCAGATCAGGTCCTCGATCTCCGGCTCCACGGCCGCGTTCGACAGCTCGGTGACGCCCTCCGCCAGTACGGCGGTCAGCAGCACCTGCTCGGTCGAGCCGACGGACGGGTACGGCAGCCGGATCTTGCAGCCGCGCAGCCGCTGCGGGGCCTCCAGGTACTGGCCGTCCGCCCGCTTCTCGATGGTCGCGCCGAACTGGCGCAGCACGTCGAAGTGGAAGTCGACCGGCCGGCCGCCGATGTCACAGCCGCCCAGGCCCGGGATGAAGGCGTGGCCGAGGCGGTGCAGCAGCGGGCCGCAGAACAGGATCGGGATGCGCGAGGACCCGGCGTGGGCGTCGATGTCGGCGACATTGGCGCTCTCCACGTGCGACGGGTCGAGGATGAGCTCGCCCGCTTCGTCGCCCGGGCGCACCGTGACGCCGTGCAGTTGCAGCAGGCCGCGTACGACGCGTACGTCGCGGATGTCGGGCACATTGCGCAGTCTGCTCGGGCTGCTGCCGAGCAGCGCGGCGACCATGGCCTTGGGCACGAGGTTCTTCGCGCCGCGAACCCGGATCTCGCCCTCCAGCGGGGTGCCGCCGTGGACAAGCAGTACGTCGTCGGTAGAGACGGTCATGGATCTCGCGTTCCTGGAGACGGACAGGGGGCCAAGGGGAAATGGTAAGGGCGATGGAGGGGTTGCCCGTATGCCGGAGCGGCCCAGGGGCGTGTAATGGCTTTGTCACAACACCCTCAGCAACGGTCCGCCTTTGTTCTGTAATGGACATTTGGTACGAGTCGGCGGGATATGCCCCGCTGTGTCGGCCGGGCCGCGCGTCCGTGCGCCGGGCCTGCCGTCGTACGCCCTGCGCTGCTCTCGTCCGGGTCCCGCTGTTGACTCCCCGCCACGGCCCGAAGTGCGGGATCATGTCCCCATGACCGAGGTGTCCTCGCTCACCGGCCGGCTGCTCGTCGCCACACCGGCGCTCGCCGACCCGAACTTCGACCGTGCGGTGGTGCTCCTCCTCGATCACGACGAGGAGGGCTCCCTCGGCGTGGTCCTCAACCGCCCGACGCCCGTGGGCGTCGGCGACATCCTCGAACCGTGGGCGTCCCTGGCCGGCGAGCCCGGCGTGGTCTTCCAGGGCGGCCCGGTCTCGCTGGACTCGGCGCTCGGCGTGGCCGTGGTGCCGGGCGGCCCGGAGACGCCGGAAAGCGCGCTGGTCGGCGACGGCCCGCTGGGCTGGCGCCGCGTCCACGGCGCGATCGGCCTGGTGGACCTGGAAGCGCCCCCGGAACTGCTGTCCACGGTGCTCGGCAGCCTGCGGATCTTCGCCGGGTACGCGGGGTGGGGCCCCGGCCAGTTGGAGGAGGAACTGGTCGAAGGCGCGTGGTACGTCGTCGAATCGGAACCGGGCGACGTGTCGTCCCCCGACCCCGAACAACTCTGGCGCGCGGTCCTCCGACGCCAGCGCAACGAACTGGCGATGGTGGCCACCTACCCGGACGACCCGTCACTGAACTGAACAGCCAACGCCGTCCGAACCGAACCGTGGTTCCGGCCGACGTCCCTTGGGTAAACCCCCACCGGGGGGACGAGGGTGTTCGACCGCCCTGGAGGGGGCCACCCGCGGCCCCGGGGACGGCCCCGGACGCGTCTCCCGCGCCGACTCCGTCCCCGCGCCGGACGCGGCCCCGGCCCCGGTCCCGCCCCGCGGCTTCGACCCCACCCCTCACCCCGTCCTCACGGCCCCCATCTCGAAGAAGCGTTCCGCCAAGGGGTGGGCGCCGCGGATCGGCAGGGCCAGGTGGACGGTGACGGGTGGGGCGTTCTTGAGGCGTACGAAGCGGATGCCCGGGTGGGTGTGCCGCGCGGCCACTTCCTGTGGCGCCACCCCCACCCCGTGCCCGGCGGCCACCGCCTCCAGCCATTCGTCGAAGTTGTCCGCCGTGCAGGCGAGGCGCGGGCGCCTGTCCGCGGGCCACAGTTCGGGGCGGGTGCTGCCGGTGACCGTGTTCACCACCAGCGGGTGGTCCGCCAGCTCGGCCCAGTCCAGGACGCGGCGGCGCGCCAGGGTGCCGGCCGCGCCGAGGCGGCCGACGGCGGCGACCCGCGGTTCGTGCAGGAGCACCCGGGTGCGGACGCCGGCGTCCGGCGGGGCGTCGCCGCGCAGTACGGCGACGTCCGACTCGCCGGTGTCCAGCCCGGCCAGCGGTGTGTCACGGCGCACCAGCCGCACCCCCGCGCCGGTCGCCGCCTCGAACGCCGCGTTGCGTTCGGCGCAGGCGGCGGGCAGCAGGGAAGTGAAGCCGAGCCGCAGGACCGGTTGGCTGCCGGGGGCGCGCAGGGCCGTGGCCAGGCGGGGGAGCAGAGGCGCCAGTTCGGTGTAGAGCCGTCGGCCGTCGGCGGTCAGCTCGACACGCCGGGTGGTGCGGTCCAGCAGCCGGGTGGCGAGGGTTTCCTCCAGGGCCCGTACGGTCCGGGTGAGTGCGGGCTGTCCGACGCGGAGCCGGTCGGCGGCGTGCGTAAAGCTGCGTTCCTCGGCAACGGCCAGGAAGGCCCGCAGATGCCGCAGCTCAACCCCGTCGAGCCCGTCCACACCCCGCGGCCCGCCGGCCGGGGAGCCCGTACTCGGTGTCTCGTCCATGACCTGGTGCCACCCTCTGCTGGAACGGTTCGCACTTGCGTGCGCAATTGCCTGGACGGCCGCCGGCGCGTTTCCCGGCGGTCAGCTCAGCGTCTTCTCGATGGCTTCAAAGATGTCCGCGTCGGTTTCCCGCTGCCAGGACGGAAGGTCGGGCCAGTCGGCCACGTAGCCGGGGCTGGGGTCTTCGAAGTGCTTGAACATCTGCGCGGTCCAGCATGTCGCAACGAATCGGCTCTTCTGTTCGCGGGACAGCCTCAGAGTGTGACCACCGCTGATTTCGACGAACTGGCGAATCTGGTCGTAAACGGCTCCCGCGGCGTCGCGTTCCCACTGTGGAGTGTCGTCCCACGGAGTGACGTAACCGGCCTTGGGCTCCCCGGGAAAGTGCTGGCGGACTCCCGCGATCCAGGTTTCGCGGAACAGTCGTGCGCCTTTGGTCTGCGACATGCCAACCCCTCTGGTCACGGTGCGCTCAGCATGGTGATGTCGGCCCCGAGCTCCGCCACGCGGTGGTCGCGGCGCAAGGGGCCGAACTCGTCGCACAGGGCTCGGAGTCTACGGGCGATGTAACCGGACGATGAGGCTCGGGCCAGGACGACGGCTTCCCGGCCGTACGTGACGATTTGTTCGGCGTCCTGGCGTTTCGCACCGATGACCGCCAGACCTGTCAGCACTGCTCCTCTGCGCCGGTACGACTGCCCGGCGGCCAGAGCCGTCCGTCCCAGCGCCCCCTGCAAAGTCTCCTCTGCCGAGTCGAGGCGGCCGAGCTGCACGTAGCGCGCTCCCCGCTCTTCCTCCAGGCGGGTGCCGTCGAAGCGAAGCCAACCGCCGTTGGCGCCGTCCCCGGCGAGGCTCCGGACGGTTTCGGCCCGGTCCATCGCGCGTTCGCAGGCGTCCAGGTCGCCGAGACCGGCGTACGCCTCGGCCTGGACCGATGCGACCCAATGGCGGGTGGAGAGATTGTTGTCGCCTTTGTCGGCGAGTCCCCCGGCCGCGCCGAGCAGCTGTGCCGCTTGGTGGTGACGCTGCTCGGACATCTCCACATAGGCGTGGCGTACGAGGGCGCAGGCCCACAGGTCGTAGGCTCCGGCGTCCTTGCCGGCCGACGCTGCGAGCGCATACGAGGAGACGGCGTCGGAGTACCGGTTTCCGTCGAACGCCACTTCGCCGGCCAATTGGAAGAGGTCGGCGGCCGCGCTCAACAGTGGGCGGGTGCCGCCACGGTTTCCCGAAAGGGCCTCGTTGAGCGTCACCAGTTGGGCGCGAATGACGGGGTAGATCGAATTCTTGGGGCGAGCCAGTTGATAGACCCGCCAGAGATGGCTGTTCATGCTGGCGTAGTCGGCGGCTGTTCCTCGGCGGACAGCTTCCGTGAAGGCTTCCGCTTCCTCGACCGGCAGTGCGGTGAGGGCGCCGCTCACGGACAGAATGCGGAGGAATTCACGGCGGATCATTTCGTCGGCTTCTCTCGCGTCCTGAGGGGTGCCGGGCTGAGGTCCGGCGGTTTCCTGGCTATTCACTCCCGGAAGTGACAGGAGGACGTCCAGCTCTGGGAGACTGATTCCCAGAGCGATTGCCAAGCCTCGTCGCTGGGGCGGTTGGGGAGCGGTTTTTCCGCTTTCCCAGCGGCAGACCGTCGTGCGGTCCACGCCGAGCATCCGGGCCAATTCCTCCTGGCTGTGGCCCAAGGTCCTGCGCCTTTTCGCGAGTCCCATGAAGCTCCTCCTTGCGGTTCGGGCTTCGTCGGCGTCCGTGCACGGATCTGCGTCAAGGCTGCCGCACCGATGCCGTGGAGTCCCTCGACTCCGTCGTATTCACTCGGAGTTGCCGCATCCGATGCGGCCAGGGCCGACGAAAGGATCTGCTCATGGCAACGCAGAATGCTGCTGGAGGGCACGAGCGGGAAGCGGCTTCGCAGGCGCCTGACGCGGGTGCCGGACAGCGAGTGCTGATGACGCTGCGCGTGTCCCGGGACTCCGGGCGTACGTGGGGGAGGGTGGCTGCGGTCCGTGAGGGTGACCCGGTGGTACTCCTGGCGAGCCCGCAGGGCTATCCGACGTGCGAGTGCCGACGCTGCACCGACCGTCGTACGGTACCCGCGCGCTCGCTCCGACCGGCGCCGTGATGCGCTGCGCGAGCTGGCGCCGCCTGCCGTATGCCCAGGTCATGGCAGCACAGAACCGAGTCCCTACCGGCCATGTGGACGCTTCTGTCCAGTGCCTCCTGTTCGATGGCCACGAAGGGCAGCATTTCGGCCTTGTCGACTCCCTGGAATACGGGCCGGCCCTGTGGGCCCGCTGGCTGGAGGCCAGTGCGGAACTGGTGGAACTGCCGGACTGCGCCGAGACCGGGCCGCCACCCGATCCGGCGGGGTGCTGTCTGTTCACGGGCCACGCCGAGCGGCACACCTGGGAAGCGTCCTGTTGGTGAAGGGGCCAGCCCCCCACTCATTCCCCCCGCGCATAAATCCCCCCTCCCCGGCATTTCCCTTGCCATTCGGAGACTCCCTACGTTTCCCCGGTCGGTGGGAAGCGGGAGACAGGGGAGTGACGGCGTGCGCAAGGTTTGGTTGTTGGTGGTGGGGGCGTTTGCCCTGGGGCTGGATGCGTATGTGATGGCGGGGTTGTTGCCGGTCGTCGCGGGGGACATCGGTACGACGGTGTCGCTGGTGGGGCAGATGGTGACGGTCTTCACGCTGGCGTACGCGGTTTCCGCGCCGCTGGTCGCGGGGCTGCTGGCGGGGGTGCGGCCGCGGGTTCTCATCCTGGCGGCGCTCGCGGTCTTCACCGTGGGCAATGCCGCGACCGCGCTGGCCCCGGCGCTCGGCGCGCTGCTCGCCGCCCGGGTCGTCGCGGGTGCGGGTGCGGGGGTCTACGCGGCGCTGTCCACGGCTGCCGCCTCGGCGCTGGTGCCGGCCGAGCGGCGGGGGCGGGCGTTGGGGCTGGTCATGGGCGGGATGAGTACGGGCACGGTGCTCGGCGTGCCGGTGGGGGTGCTGCTGGCCGGGCATGCGGGGTGGCGGTCGACGATGTGGCTGGTGACGGGGCTGGGGGCGCTGGCGCTGGCGGGGATGGCGGTGTGGTTGCCCGCGGTGCCGGCCGAGCCGCCGGTGCCGGTGCGGGCCCGGCTGGCCGCCGTCGCGGACCGCGAGGTGGCGCCGGTGGTCGGCGTCTCGTTCCTGGCCGCTGTGGCGAGTCTGGGGCTTTATACGTATCTGGCGCCGGTGCTGGCGTCGGCGGGTGGGGTCGAAGAGGTCGCGCCGTATTTGTGGGCGTGGGGGATCGGCGGCGTGCTGGGGAGCCTGGTGGCCGGGCCGCTGGTGGACCGTACGGGGAGGGTGGTGGCCCTGGTGGGCGGGGTGCTGGTGACCGTCGCCGCGGCCCAGGCGCTGTTGCCGCTGCTGGCGTCCGCCGCGCTGCCCGGCGCGGCGGTGGCGCTGGTGGTGTGGGGCGCGGCGGGCTGGGCGCTCCAAGTTCCGCAGCAGCACCGGCTGCTCGCCCTGCGTGACGACCGCGGCACGGTCGCCCTCGCGCTGAACAACTCGGCTCTCTACCTGGGCAGTGCCGTCGGCTCGGCGCTGGGCGGGCTGGCTCTCGCGGCGGGCGTCGCGGCGTACGCGCTGCCCTGGGCGGCGGCCGGTGTCGCGGCCCTGGGACTCGCCCTTCACCTGTGGGCGGGCCGCCGCTCCCGGCATGCCGCGCGCGTCGGTACCCTTGGCGGTTATGAGCACTCTTGAGCCCGAGCGCGGGGCAGGTACGGGGACCCTCGTAGAGCCGACGCCGCAGACGTCGCACGGCGACGGCGACCACGAGCGCTACGCCCACTATGTCCAGAAGGACAAGATCATGGCGAGCGCGCTCGACGGGACCCCCGTCGTCGCTCTCTGCGGCAAGGTGTGGGTACCGGGCCGTGACCCGAAGAAGTACCCGGTCTGCCCGATGTGCAAGGAGATCTACGAGTCCATGGGCGCCGGCGGCGACAAGGACAAGGGCGGCAAGGACGGCGGCAAGAAGTAGTTCCGTCCGGGGCCGGCGCGCCGTCGCCCGGCCCCTCCTGCCCTGCGCGTGCCCGGCCCGTTCCCGTACGAGGAGCGGGCCGGACGCGTTGTGCGCGCCTGGCGGCGTGAAGAACCTGGTGAAGGTGAAGGAGAAGAGGCCCAGTCCCGTGGGGGACCGGGCCTCTTGGCGTCGGCGCGCCGGGCGGGTCAGCGGCGCCAGGGGGTGAGGTTGAAGATGTCGCCGCTCTCGCTGTTGGCGACGCACTGGTTCGCGTAGGTGCGGCTGAAGAAGGTGGTCCTGCCGTGCCAGGTGCCGTGTGCCACGACCGTGACGGGCTCGTAGTTCTTGAGGCAGGCGCGGGTGATCTGCGGTACGCGGTTGTAGTCGCCGTTGGCGAGGGCCAGCTTGAGGCAGGACGCCTCGGGGGCGGGGTGGTCGCCGCCGGTCGGGAAGCACCGCAGGGAGGCGGTGGCGAGGACGGGTCCGGCCGGGTCGGTGCCCTCGTGGACGGTGATGTGCTGGCGGCCGCCGGTCTCCGGTGGGGCGTCCGCGGCGGCCGGGGTGGCGGCGAGGGGCAGCAGCCCCAGGGCGGCGACGGCGAGCAGGGCGGTGCGTACGGGTCTGGCGCGCATGGGTTCGGTGGGTCCTTTGCGTGTCGTGCGGCTGGGCTGCTTCCGGGGCTGCCGCCGGGGCGGGTTCCGTGGGGGCCGGGCCGCTTCCGGTAGCAGAGGAGGGACATCTGATTCATAGATAGACGTACCGGGGCGAAATGGGGGCCAATGTGGGCCAGTGGCGGCGTGTCGTCCGGTGTGCTGCCCCATCGGCTCTTGTCGGGGAGCGTCGGCGCGCTTAGCCTCCTTTCGATTGTGCATGGCGAAACGCCCGTTGCGTATGCTGCAACGTTCCTTCAGGGGGTACCCAATGCAGCTCTCCGCCCGAACCGCCGCCCGCGCGGCGGCACTTGTCCTGGCCGCCGCCACCGCCGCGGGCTGCGCGCCGTCCACCTCAGGCGGCGCGGCCAAGGAGGACGCCAAGACCGGCACCCTGCGGGTCTGGCTCTTCCAGGAGGTCAACAACAAGCCCAAGGAAGAGGTCGTCCGCAAGGCGGTGGCGGACTTCAAGGCGGCGCACAAGGGCACCGAAGTCAGCGTCGACTACATCCCGGTCGACACCCGCGCCCAGCGCATCAAGGCCGCCTTCAACGACCCCAAGAGCGCCCCCGACGTGATCGAGTACGGGAACACCGACACCGCCGGATACGTCAAGGACGGCGGACTGGCCGACGTCAGCCGGGAGTTCGGCGCCTGGCAGGAGGCCAAGGACACCGACCCGACGGCCAAGGACTCGGTGACGGTGGACGGCAAGGTCTACGGCGCGCCGCTGTTCGTCGGCGTACGGGCCCTGTACTACCGCACCGACGTCCTCAAGGAGCTGGGCATCGCCGTGCCCACGACGCAGGACGAGGCCGCCGCGGCGGCGCGCAAGATCCGCAAGGAGCGGCCCGAGCTGTACGGGCTGGCCGTCGGCGGCGCGTACACCTACGGCGCGCTGCCCTTCCTGTGGGCGCACGGCGGCGAACTGGCCACCGGCAAGGGCGAGTCGTACACCGCCGCCGTGGACAGCCCGAAGTCGCAGGCGGGCATCAAGGCGTACACGGACCTGTTCGGCGACGACAACTGCCCGGCCGCCAAGTGCGCGGACATGGGCGGCAACGACACCGTCGCCGCCTTCGCCGCCGGCAAGGCGGGCATGGCGATCGGCGGCGACTTCAACCACCAGGCCGTGGAGGACGGCAAGGTGAAGGGCAAGTACGCGGTGGTGCCGCTGCCCGGCATCACCAAGGGATCGATCGCCCCGGCCTTCGCGGGCGGCAACAACATCGGCGTCCTCAAGAGCAGTTCGCACCGCACGCTGGCCGCCGACCTGATGAAGCAGCTGGCGGGCAAGGACACCCAGCGGCGGCTGTTCGACGCGATGGGCTTCCTGCCGACGTACACCGACGTACGGGCCGAGGCGGCGAAGAAGGAGCCGTTCGTGCAGCCCTTCGTGCGGACGCTGGACGCCGGCGCCAAGTTCGTGCCGGCCTCCCCGGCCTGGGGGTCCATCGACTCCTCGCTCGTCCTGCCGACGATGTACCAGGAGATCGTCAGCGGCCGGAAGGACGTCGCGGCGGCGTCCGGTGACGCCGCCAAGAAGATGAACGAGGCGTTCAAGAAGTGACGCTCACGGTCAAGGAAGCACGGGCCGGCGGCGTCCGGACGCCGCTGTCCCGGCGCGGCGGACGGCCGCCGAACCGCCACGGGAGCCGCTGGACGCCCTGGCTCTATCTCGCCCCCGCGCTGGTCGTCCTGGGCGGGCTGCTCGTCTACCCGATCTACCAGCTCGGCCTGATCTCGTTCCTCGAATACACCCAGGCCCAGGTCAGCGGCGGCGCACCGACCACCTTCCAGGGGCTGGCGAACTACGCCGAGCTGTTCGGCGACGGCCAGTTCTGGCAGGTGCTGCTGGCGACCGTGGTGTTCGCCGCGGCCTGCGTCCTGTGCACCCTCGCGGTCGGCTGCTCGTTCGCCGTCCTGCTCACCCGGATCCGGGCGGTGCCGCGCCTGGCCCTGATGCTCGCCGCGCTCGGCGCCTGGGCCACCCCCGCCATCACCGGCTCCACCGTCTGGGTCTTCCTCTTCGACCCGGACTTCGGGCCCGTCAACCGGGTGCTGGGCCTCGGCGACTTCTCCTGGACCTACGGGCGCTACAGCGCCTTCGCGCTGGTCCTGCTGGAAGTGGTCTGGTGCTCGTTCCCGTTCGTGATGGTGACCGTCTACGCGGGCATCAAGGCGATCCCCGGCGAGGTGCTGGAGGCCGCGGCCCTGGACGGGGCGTCGCAGTGGCGCATCTGGCGCTCCGTCATGGCGCCCATGCTCCGGCCCATCCTCGTCGTCGTCACCATCCAGTCGGTCATCTGGGACTTCAAGGTCTTCACCCAGATCTACGTGATGACCAACGGCGGTGGCATCGCCGGGCAGAACCTCGTCCTGAACGTGTACGCGTACCAGAAGGCGTTCGCCTCGTCCCAGTACAGCCTGGGCTCGGCGATCGGCATCGTCATGCTGCTGATCCTGCTGGCCGTCACGCTCGTCTACCTGCGCCTGCTGCGCCGACAAGGGGAGGAACTGTGAGCGGCGGAGGAACGGTGAGCGGGGGAGGCGCCGTGAGCGGTGGGGGAACCGTGAAGGCGGCCCGTACGCCGCGGATACGGCGGCCGGGGCGGCTGGCCGCCGAGGCGGGCGCGCTGCTGATCGCCGCCGCCGTCGCCTTCCCGCTCTACTGGATGGTGCTGTCCGCGTTCAAACCGGCGGGCGAGGTGCAGTCCACCGAGCCGCGGCCGTGGACCCTGCACCCCAGCCTGGACGCGTTCCGGCGGGTCTTCCAGCAGCAGGACTTCGGGCGGTACTTCCTCAACAGCCTGTTCGTGGCGGGCGTCGTCGTCGTCCTCTCGGCACTGATCGCCTTCCTCGCGGCGACCGCCGTCACCCGCTTCCGCTTCCGGTTCCGCACCACGCTGCTGATCATGTTCCTGGTCGCGCAGATGGTGCCGGTCGAGGCGCTGACCATCCCGCTGTTCTTCCTGATGCGGGACGTCGGCGACGCCGTGCCCGGCATCGGCCTGAACACCCTCGGCTCACTGATCCTGCCGCACCTCGCCTTCTCCCTCCCCTTCGCGATCTGGATGCTGCGGGGCTTCGTCAAGGCCGTGCCCGAGGCACTGGAGGAAGCCGCCTACCTGGACGGCGCGACCCGCGCGCGCTTCCTGTGGCAGATCCTGTTCCCGCTCGTCTTCCCCGGGCTCGTCGCGACCAGCGTCTTCTCCTTCATCAGCACCTGGAACGACTTCCTCTTCGCGAAGTCCTTCATCATCAGCGCGACGGAGAACTCCACGCTCCCGATGGCCCTGCTGGTCTTCTTCAAGCCCGACGAGAACGACTGGGGCGGCATCATGGCCGCCTCGACCGTGATGACCGTGCCGGTGCTGGTCTTCTTCGTGCTCGTCCAGCGCAGGCTGGTCTCGGGCCTGGGCGGGGCGGTGAAGGACTGACGACTCCCGCGACCGGTACCCCTGCCCATTCCTCCCACCCCCCTTTAGCCCAGCAACAGAAGGGTCAGCACATGGACGACGCAGTGACGGCGGACGGCACCCGGACGGAGGCCGGCCTGATACCGCAGCCACGCGACACCCGGCCGGAGGACGGCGCGTTCCTCCTCGGGCCGGGCACCGTACTGGACGCGGGCCCCGGTACGGAGACCACCGCGGCCTGGCTGCGCGGCACCGTCGGCGCCGCGACCGGCCTGCCGCTGCCGCCCGGCACCGGGAACGGCACCGGGAACGGCACCGGGGACGGCACCGACGGCGGCGTCATCCGCCTGCGCGTCGACGCGGCGACCACCGACGCGCTCGGCCCCGAGGGCTACCGGCTGACCGCTGACCACACCGGTGTCACCCTCCTCGGCGGCGGCGCGGCAGGTGCCTTCTGGGGCGCCCAGACGCTGCGGCAGCTCCTCGGCCCGGCCGCGTACCGCCGCGCGCCCCTGCACCCCGGACGGCACTGGCCCGTACCGGCCGTACGCATCGAGGACGCGCCCCGCTTCGGCTGGCGCGGCATGATGCTCGACGTCGCCCGCCACTTCCTGCCCAAGGACGGCGTGCTGCGCTACATCGACCTGCTCGCCGCGCACAAGCTCAACGTCCTGCACTTCCACCTCACCGACGACCAGGGCTGGCGGATCGAGATCGAGCGCCACCCCCGGCTCACCGAGGCCGGCGCGTGGCGGGAGCGCACCAAGCTCGGCCACCGGCACTCGCCCCTGTGGGACGACCGGCCGCACGGCGGCTACTACACCCAGGACGACATCCGGGAGATCGTGGCCTACGCCGCCGCCCGGCACATCACCGTCGTCCCGGAGATCGAGCTCCCGGGCCACTCGCAGGCCGCCATCTCGGCCTACCCGGAACTCGGCAACACCGACGTCGTCGACACCGCCGCCCTCAAGCCGTGGGACACGTGGGGCGTCAACCCGAATCTGCTCACCCCCTCCGAGAACACCCTCCGCTTCTACGAAGGGGTGCTGGAGGAGGTCCTCGCCCTCTTCCCCTCGCCCTTCGTGCACATCGGCGGCGACGAGTGCCCCAAGGACCAGTGGCGCGCCTCGCCGTACGCCCAGTCCCGGATCAAGGAACTGGGGCTGGCCGACGAGGACGAGCTGCAGAGCTGGTTCGTCCGGCACTTCGACCGCTGGCTCGCCGACCGCGGCCGCCGCCTGATCGGCTGGGACGAGATCCTGGAGGGCGGCCTCGCGCCCGGCGCCGCGGTGTCGTCCTGGCGCGGCTACGCGGGCGGCATCGCCGCTGCCCGCGCGGGCCACGACGTCGTCATGTGCCCCGAGCAGCAGGTCTACCTGGACCACCGGCAGGACGGCGGCCCCGACGAGCCCGTACCGATCGGCTACGTACGGACCCTGGAGGACGTCTACCGCTTCGAGCCGGTGCCGCCGCAGCTGACGCCGGACGAGGCCGCCCGCGTCCTGGGCACCCAGGCCAACGTCTGGACCGAGGTGATGGAGACCCAGCAGCGCCTGGACTACCAGGTCTTCCCGCGGCTCGCCGCCTTCGCCGAGGTGGCCTGGTCGCAGCTGCCGCCTCCCGAGGAGCGCGACCACGTCGGCTTCACCCGCCGGATGGACGCCCACTACCACCGCCTGGACGCCCTCGGCGTCGACTACCGGCCGCCCGGCGGCCCCCTCCCGTGGCAGCGGCGCCCCGGGTTGCTCGGACGCCCGATCGAGGGGTCGCCCCCAAACGTGTGAGCCGGGGCGGATGCGGGCGGCCGGAGCGGCCGGTTGCTGGGACGGTGGTTGCCCGCGGAACGCAGCCAAGGCAACCGAGGTGAGGTATGTCCGGTAAGTCGCACCAGGTGTCCTGGAGTGCGCCCGCCCGCGCGCACGACGGCCCCCGGCTCGGGCCGGGGCGCCGTCCCGAACGCCCCGAACACCGGACATGTCCCGTCCGTGGCGCGCCCCCTGCTGCGCGGGCGCGTCCCGAAGCCGGGCCCTAGCGCCGCGGGCCTGCAAAGATGTGCCAGAGTTGCCACGTCCGGACCGTGAGCACGTACCGTACGGCGGAGCGGAACAGCCGGGACACCGGGGAAGGGGCAGCTGGGTTGACCACGCACGCACCGCAGGCTTCGCAATCGGTGACGTTGCCGGCCTCGCTCGACGAGGCAGTGGCGGCGCTCGCCGCCATGCCCGCCGCCGTGCCCGTCGCGGGCGGTACGGACCTGATGGCCGCCGTCAACTCCGGGCTGCTGCGGCCCGCGGGGCTGGTGGGCCTCGGCCGGATCAGCGAGATCCGCGGCTGGCAGTACCAGGACGGCCACGCACTGCTCGGCGCGGGCCTGACCCTCGCCCGCATGGGCCGCCCCGACTTCGCCGCGCTCATCCCGGGCCTCGCCGCCGCCGCCCGCGCGGCCGGCCCCCCGCAGATCCGCAACGCGGGCACCCTCGGCGGCAACATCGTCACCTCGGCGCCCACCGGCGACACCCTGCCGGTGCTCGCGGCGCTCGAAGCCAACCTGGTCGTCGCCGGACCCGGCGGCGCCCGCCGCGAGGTCCCCGTCAGCCACCTGCTGGCCGGACGCGAGATGCTGCGCCCCGGCGAACTCGTCGGCTACGTACGGGTGCCGCTGCTGCACGCCCCGCAGACCTTCCTGAAAGCCACCGGCCGCACCGGCCCCGGGCGCGCGACCGCCTCGGTGGCCCTGGTGCTCGACCCGGCGCGGCGCGGCGTGCGCTGCGCGGTCGGCGCGGTGGCCGCCATGCCGCTGCGGCCCCTGGAGGCCGAGCAGTGGGTGGCCTCGATCATCGACTGGGACGGCGAACGGACCCTGGTACCCGAGGCGCTGGCCGCCTTCGGCGACTACGTGGCCGCCGCCTGCATCCCGGACCCGCCCCCGCCGCTGGACGGCACGCAACCGCAGACCCTGCCGCCCGCCGCGCTGCACCTGCGCCGTACGGTGGCGGCCCTGGCCCGCCGAGCACTTGGGAGGGCGCTCTCGTGAGCGACGCCGACCGCCCCGACAGCCCCGACCTGCCCAACAGGCGCAACGGCCCCGAGGACACCCAGCCTCTGCGGGTGGTGCGGCCGCAGGACCGCCAGCGCTGGGAGCCGCTGCCCCAGGGCAACGAGTACGAGTCGGAGGCCACCGCCTTCGTCCAGCTCCCGGAGGGCTTCACCAGCGGCCCCTACCCTGGCGGTTACGGCTACTCCGGCTACCCGGACGCCCACCAGGGCGGCTCCGGCGTGCCCGACGGCCACGGCGGCGCACCCGGCCACGGCGGCTTCGGCGGGTACGGCGCCGACCCGCTCGCCGCGCCCGGCCACGGCTACACCCCGCCGTCCTCCTTCGCGCCGCCGACCCCGTCGGCGACGACCGACCCGGCGGCCACCGGGCAGTGGACGATGCCGTTCACGGACGCTCCCCCGGCCGTGGACCTGCCGGCCAACGGCGTGCCGGGCGGCCACTACGCGGACGGCGGCCAGGACGGCGCGCCGCACGCGGTCTGGCCGGACGCGGGCACCGACGGCAGCAGCGGCACCACCGGGCAGTGGGCGATCCCCACCGCGCCGGACGAGGTGTTGGAGGAGTCCGGCGAATACCTCCTGGGCGACGACCGCAACCCGGCCTCCGGGTACGGCGGCGGGTACGGGCACGCCGAACACGGCCAGGGCTACGGCCACGACCAGGCGGCGACCGGCCACTGGAACTTCGCGGTGGACCAGCACGCGGGAACCGGCCACCTGCCGCAGGACCAGCGGCCCGCCGACCAGGTGACGCCCGGCTACGACCCCGGCCTCGGCGGCACGTTGGGCGGCGGGGCCGGCAACTGGTCGCTGCCCGCCGACGCGCTGGCCCAGTGGCCGCCGCGCGAGGAGCCCCGCACGGAGCCGCGCGACGAGGCGCCGGCGCCCGCCGGCGTACCGCCGCAGCCGGCGGCGGGCGAGGACGCCGCCCAGGCCGAGACCCCGGTCCCGGAGGCGGTGGCCGACGAGCCCGCCTCCGACGAGCCTGTCCGTGACGAGCCCGCGCACGAGCCCGCCCTTCACGAGCCCGCCCACGAGCCCGCCCACGAGCCCGAGCCGGGCGCTGCCGGCGTACCCGCGGAGGCGCCGGACGAGGCGCGTACGGACGCGGCCGTGGCGACCGGTGCTCCGGAAGCGGACACCGGCGGCACCACGGACCCGCCCCCGGTCGAGGACGGCATCCAGGCCGGGCCCGCCGACGCGACCGCACCGGCCGAGCCCGAGCCCGTGCGCGAAGAGCCCGCCGCCGCGGACGCCCCCGCCGCAGCCGAAGAGCCCCCCGCGGCACCGGCGCCGGAGCCTGAGCCCGAACCGGCGCCGGAGCCCGAGCCGGTGGCAGCGGCAGCGGCACCGGAACCCCCCGCCGCGTCCGCCGAGGCCCCCGCCGCCGAACCGGCCGACACAGCGGATGTACCGGACGCAACGGACGCCGTGCTCGCGACGCCGGCGCCGGACGCAGCGGACACGACGGACACCGACCGGTTCCCGGCCGAGCCGTACGACGAACACCCGCACACCTCCTACGTGCTGACCGTCAACGGCACCGACCGCCCCGTCACCGACGCCTGGATCGGCGAGTCGCTCCTGTACGTGCTGCGCGAGCGCCTCGGCCTCGCCGGGGCCAAGGACGGCTGCTCGCAAGGCGAGTGCGGGGCCTGCTCCGTACAGGTCGACGGGCGGCTCGTGGCGTCCTGCCTGGTGCCCGCGGCGACCACGGCGGGCAGCGAGGTCCGTACGGTCGAGGGACTGGCGCAGCACGGCGCGCCCTCCGACGTGCAGTGCGCCCTCGCCGAATCGGGCGCCGTGCAGTGTGGCTTCTGCATCCCCGGCATGGCGATGACCGTCCACGACCTGCTGGAGGGCAACCACGCCCCCACCGAGCTGGAGACCCGCCAGGCGCTGTGCGGCAACCTGTGCCGCTGCTCGGGCTACCGCGGCGTGCTCGACGCGGTCAACGAGGTCGTCCGCAGCCGGGCCGAGGCCGCGGCGGCCGCCGAAGAGGCCGCCGCCGCGGCCCCCGACCAGCCCGGCACCCCCCGCATCCCCCACCAGGCGGGCCCCGCCGACCCGCAGTCCGGAGGCTCCGCATGACCGGCACACCCGAGGGCGCCGGCGCCGTCACCGCGACCCCCGCCGCGGGCGTCCCCCTCCCCGCCGAACCGCCGCCGCACGGCCTCGGCGTCTCCCTCCCGTCGGCGGACGCGGCCGCCAAGACGGAGGGCGTCTTCCCGTACGCCTCCGACCTGTGGGCCGAGGGCCTGCTGTGGGCGGCGATCCTGCGCTCCCCGTACCCCAGCGCCCGCATCCTGTCCGTCGACACCAAGCAGGCCGTGGAGATGCCGGGCGTACGGGCCGTCGTCACGCACGCGGACGTGCCGGGCGACGCCGGGCACGGCCGCGGCACGCCCGACCGCCCGGTCTTCGCCCACGACACGGTCCGCTACCACGGCGAGCCGATCGCCGCCGTCGCCGCCGACCACCCCGACACGGCCCGGCTGGCGGCGGCCGCCATCGCCGTCGAGTACGAGGTGCTGGAGCCGGTCACCGACCCGCAACTGGCCTTCGAGGCCGAGCCGCTGCACCCGGACGGCAACCTGATCCGCCACATCCCGCTGCACTTCGGCAACCCCGAGGTGGTCGGCGAGACCATCGTCGAGGGCCTGTACCGCATCGGCCGCCAGGACCCGGCGCCGATCGGCGCCGAGGCCGGGCTCGCGGTGCCGCGCCCGGACGGCGGCGTGGAGATCTACACCGCCTCCACCGACCCGCACACCGACCGCGACCTGGCCGCCGCCTGCTTCGGGCTGGAGCCGGAGCGGGTCCGCGTCGTCGTCACCGGCGTGCCCGGCGCCACCGCGGACCGCGAGGACCCGGGCATGCAGCTCTCCCTCGGGCTGCTGGCGCTGCGCACCGGCTGCCCGGTCAAGCTGGCCGCCACCCGCGAGGAGTCCTTCCTCGGCCACGCCCACCGCCACCCCACCCTGCTGCGCTACCGCCACCACGCGGACGCCGAGGGCAAGCTGGTCAAGGTCGAGGCGCAGATCCTGATGGACGCGGGCGCGTACGCGGACACCTCCGCCGAGGCGCTGGCCGCCGCCGTCTCGTTCGCCTGCGGCCCGTACGTCGTCCCGCACGCCTTCGTGGAGGGCTGGGCGGTGCGCACGAACAACCCGCCGTCCGGGCACCTGCGCGGCGAGGGCGCGATGCAGGTCTGCGCCGCGTACGAGGGCCAGATGGACAAGCTGGCCGCCAAGCTGGGCATGGACCCGGCCGAGCTGCGGCTGCGCAACGTCATGGCCACCGGCGACCTGCTGCCCACCGGCCAGACCGTCACCTGCCCCGCGCCGGTCGCCGAACTGCTGCGCGCCGTCAAGGACGAGCCGCTGCCCGAACTCCCCAAGGACACCCCCGAGGAGGACTGGCTGCTGCCCGGCGGTCTGGAGGGCGCGGGCGAGCCGTCCGCGGTGCGCCGTGGCGTCGGCTACGCGCTCGGCATGGTCCACATGCTCGGCGCGGAGGGCGCCGACGAGGTGTCCACCGCCACGGTCAAGGTCAGCGGCTCGGTCGCCACCGTGCTGTGCGCCGCCGTGGAGACCGGCTCCGGGTTCTCCACCCTGGCCCGGCAGATCGTCCAGGAGACGCTGGGCATCGACGAGGTGCACGTGGCGGGCGTCGACACCGACCAGCCGCCGGCCGGGCGCGCCTGCCACGGCCGCCACACCTGGGTCTCCGGCGGCGCGGTCGAACGCGCCGCCAGGATGGTGCGCACCCAGCTCCTCCAGCCGCTGGCCCACAAGTTCGGCATGTCCACCGAGCTGCTCCAGATCGAGGACGGCAAGATCACGTCGTACGACGGCGTGCTCAGCACCACCGTCGCGGAGGCCCTGGACGGCAAGGAGCTGTGGGCCACCGCGCAGTGCCGCCCGCACCCGACCGAGCCGCTGGACGAGAGCGGCCAGGGCGACGCGTTCGTCGGCCTCGCCTTCTGCGCGATCCGCTGCGTGGCGGACGTGGACATCGAGCTGGGCACCGTCCGCGTCGTGGAGATGTCCGTCGCCCAGGACGTCGGCCGTGTCCTGAACCCGCGCCAGCTGCGGGCCCGTATCGAGGCGGGCGTCACCCAGGGCCTCGGCGCGGCCCTGATGGAGAACCTGCGCACCACCCGCGGCCAGGTACGCCACCCCGACCTCACCGGCTATGTGCTGCCGACGGCGCTGGACGTGCCGGACATCCGCATCGTCAAACTGGTCGAGGAACGCGACGTGGTCGCCCCCTTCGGCGCCAAGCCCGCCAGCGCGGTCCCGGTCGTCACGTCCCCGGCCGCCGTCGCCTCCGCCGTACGCGCCGCCACCGGCCGCCCGATAGGGCGCCTGCCGATCCGCCCGCAGGCGGCGGTGGCCCAGCAGTAGCGGCCTTACGTGCAGGAAGGCGGCCCCGTATCCGTACGGGGCCGCCTTCGCGCGTAACCGAGGCCGTGATCGGAATCGAACCGACGTAACCGGATTTGCAGTCCGGCCCCTCAACCACTCGGGCACACGGCCGTGCCGAGGTGACGCACCGAGACTAGGCCGGGGGCCCGGGGGAGGGGCAAGGGTTCCGCCGGGACCGCCACGAGGCTGCAACGCGGCGTTCACGGTTCCTGCGGTTGTCCTAGGCCCACCGACCGACGGAATCCCCGTCCCGAGACAGGGGTGCACCGCGTCGGCGCCTCTTACGCTGACCGCATGACTGCCGTGGACCCGCGTGAAGCCCCCGAAGCCCGCCCCCTCATGAGCCCCGCGCCCGTCCCGGCCGCCGGGGGCGTCCTCGGCCGGTCCTACCGCGCGCTCACCCTCGGCATCATCTCCGTCGTCTCGCTCATCGCCTTCGAGGCGAGCGCCGTGAACACCGCCATGCCCGCCGTCGGCCAGGCCCTGGACGGCATCGAGCTGTACGCGTTCGCGTTCTCCGCGTACTTCACGGCGAGCCTGTTCGCGATGGCGCTGTCCGGCGAGTGGTGCGACCGCGGCGGTCCGCTCGCCCCGCTGTTCACCGGGATCGCCACGTTCGGCGCCGGCCTGGTCGTCGCGGGCTCGGCGCAGCAGATGTGGACGTTCGTGGCGGGGCGCGGCGTGCAGGGCCTCGGCGGCGGCCTGGTCATCGTCGCCCTGTACGTGGTGGTCGGCCGGGCCTACCCGGAGACGCTGCGGCCCGCCGTCCTGGCGGCCTTCTCGGCGGCCTGGGTGCTGCCGGTGATCGCCGGGCCGCTCGTCGCCGGGACGGTCACCGAACACCTGGGCTGGCGCTGGGTCTTCCTGTCCATCCCCGTACTCGTCCTGCTCCCGCTGACGGTCATGCTGCCCGCCCTGCGCAAGCTGCCGCCCCGCCCGGCGGACGAGCCCGTGGACCGGCGCCGCATCCTGCTCGCCCTGGCGGTGGCCGCCGGTGCCGGGCTGCTCCAGTACGCGGCCCAGGAACGCGGCTGGCCCGCCCTCCTGCCGGCCGCCGCCGGGCTGGCCCTGCTGGTGCCCGCCGTCGTCCGGCTGCTGCCCGAGGGCACCTTCCGGGCCGCGCGCGGCCTGCCGTCCGTCGTCCTCATCCGCGGCGTGGCCGCCGGTTCGCTGGTGGCCGCCGAGAGTTTCATCCCGCTGATGCTCGTCACCGAGCGCGGCCTGTCCACCACCATGGCCGGGCTCTCGCTCACCGGCGGCGGCCTCACCTGGGCGCTGGGCTCGTACACCCAGAGCCGGCCGCGCCTGGAGCCGTACCGTGAGCGGATCATGTGCGCCGGTCTGCTGATGATGGCGGCGGCGATCGCGGCGGTGCCGCTGGTGCTCGTCGGGGGCGTGCCCGTCTGGACCGTCGCGGCCGCGTGGCTCGTGGCCGGGTACGGCATCGGCCTGAACGTCTCCAGCGGCAGCGTGCTGCTCCTCAAGCTGTCCCGGCCCGAGGACGCGGGCAGCAACGCGGCGTCCCTCCAGGTCTCCGACGCCCTCGGCAACATCGTCTTCGTCGGCCTCGGCGGCCTGCTGTTCGGCGCCTTCGGCGGCGCCGCGGTCGCCGGGCACGCCGCCCCGGACGTGACCAACGCCGCATCCGGGCGGCCGGCGGCGTTCGCGGCGGTGTTCGTCACCATGGCGGCGGTGGCCGTCGCCGGATCGTGGGTGGCCACGCGCCTGAAACCGGCCGGCGGCGGCCTCGCGGCGGCCCCGGCCGCCGGCGCGAAGACGGCTCCGGCGGTTCACCCGCGAACGCCGTCCGCTCCCGGAGAGCGTTAGGCTGACGCGGTTGCCGATCGCCGAGCCAGCCCGACGGAGACCGTGACTACCACCACCAGCGCCACCAACAACCACCACCTGTCCCCGGCCTTCCCCGGACGGGCCCCCTGGGGTACCGCGAACAAGCTGCGCGCCTGGCAGCAGTCCGCGATGGACCGGTACATCCAGACGCAGCCGCGCGACTTCCTCGCGGTCGCGACCCCCGGCGCGGGCAAGACCACCTTCGCGCTCACCCTCGCCTCGTGGCTGCTGCACCACCACGTCGTGCAGCAGGTGACCGTGGTCGCCCCCACCGAGCACCTGAAGAAGCAGTGGGCGGAGGCCGCCGCCCGGATAGGCATCAAGCTGGACCCGGAGTACAGCGCGGGTCCGCTCGGCAAGGAGTACCACGGCATCGCGATCACGTACGCGGGTGTCGGCGTACGTCCGATGCTGCACCGCAACCGCATCGAGCAGCGCAAGACGCTGGTCATCCTCGACGAGATCCACCACGCCGGCGACTCCAAGTCCTGGGGCGAGGCGTGCCTGGAGGCGTTCGAGCCGGCGACCCGGCGGCTCGCGCTGACCGGTACGCCGTTCCGCTCCGACACCAACCCGATCCCCTTCGTGACGTACGAGGAGGGCAACGACGGCATCCGGCGCAGCTCCGCCGACTACACGTACGGCTACGGCAACGCGCTGGGCGACGGCGTCGTCCGCCCCGTCATCTTCCTCTCCTACAGCGGCAACATGCGCTGGCGCACCAAGGCCGGCGACGAGATCGCGGCGCGGCTCGGCGAGCCGATGACCAAGGACGCGGTGTCCCAGGCGTGGCGCACCGCGCTCGACCCGCGCGGCGACTGGATGCCGAAGGTCCTCAAGGCCGCCGACCAGCGGCTGACCGAGGTCCGCAAGGCCATACCGGACGCCGGCGCGCTGGTGATCGCCTCCGACCAGGAGCAGGCCCGCGCGTACGCCAAGCTGATCCGCGAGATAACGGGGCAGGGCGCCACCCTGGTGCTGTCCGACGACAGCGGCGCCTCGCAGCGCATCGACGACTTCTCGCACTCCGACGACCGGTGGATGGTCGCGGTCCGCATGGTGTCCGAGGGCGTCGACGTGCCGCGCCTGGCGGTCGGCGTGTACGCGACGACGATCTCCACCCCGCTGTTCTTCGCCCAGGCGGTCGGCCGCTTCGTGCGGTCCCGCAAGCGTGGCGAGACCGCGTCCGTCTTCCTGCCCACCGTGCCCTCGCTCCTCGGCTTCGCCAACGAGATGGAGGTCGAGCGCGACCACGTCCTGGACAAGCCGAAGAAGGACGGAGAGGAGGACCCGTACGCCGAGTCCGAGAAGGAGATGGACGAGGCCAACAAGGAGCAGGACGAGGACACCGGCGAGCAGGAGCAGTTCTCCTTCGAGGCGCTGGAGTCCGAGGCGGTCTTCGACCGGGTGCTCTACGACGGTGCCGAGTTCGGCATGCAGGCGCACTCGGGCAGCGAGGAGGAGCAGGACTACCTCGGTATCCCCGGACTGCTGGAGCCCGACCAGGTGCAGATGCTGCTCCAGAAGCGGCAGGCCCGGCAGATAGCGCACAGCAAGAAGAAGCCGGACTCCGAGGCCGACCTGCTGGAACTGCCGGCCGAGCGGCGTCCGGTGGTCACGCACAAGGAGCTGCTGGAGCTGCGCAAGCAGCTGAACACGCTGGTCGGCGCGTACGTGCACCAGAGCGGCAAGCCGCACGGCGTGATCCACACCGAGCTGCGCCGGGTGTGCGGCGGCCCGCCGAGCGCGGAGGCCACCGCCGGGCAGCTGCACGAGCGGATCAAGAAGGTACGGGAGTGGGCCACGCGCATGAAGTGAGCCGGGCCCGCGTACGACAGCGGGGCAGTGCACGGTCGCCGTGCGCTGCCCCGCTGTCGTACCCAGGCCCCTCGTGCCGGTGCCGAGTCCGTAGCGAGTCCGTACTGCGTCCGTATCGCGCCCGTGTTTGCTCCAGCCCGAAAGGCCCGGCAGCGGCGCCGGGCCCGCCGGTCCCACGGATCTTCGGGGACAAAGCGGTCACGGAAGACCGGATTCTGGACGGACTCTTCCGCTCACCGGACCAGCTCGCTACTGTCCCGGTCACGCACACGCCCCGTGGCAGCGCCGCCGCGGAGCGCAGCCGGTGCCAAGCGGCCGGCGGCCTCTTTTGCGCGCGCTGCCCCGGGACCGGCAGCGCTGACCGCGCCGACGAGCCGCCACTCACCCGAGGAGGGGGCGTCGTGACCGCGGAGACCTCCCAGACGCTCGACCGGGGACTGCGCGTCCTCAAACTGCTCGCCGACACCGACCACGGCCTGACCGTCACCGAGCTGTCCACCAAGCTGGGGGTCAACCGGACCGTGGTCTACCGCCTGCTCGCCACGCTGGAGCAGCACGCCCTGGTACGCCGCGACATCGGCGGCCGGGCCCGGGTGGGCCTCGGCGTGCTGCGGCTGGGCCGCCAGGTGCACCCGCTGGTGCGCGAAGCGGCGCTGCCCGCGCTGCGGTCGCTGGCCGAGGACATCGGGGCCACCGCCCACCTGACACTGGTGGACGGCACCGAGGCGCTCGCCGTGGCCGTCGTCGAGCCGTCCTGGACCGACTACCACGTCGCCTACCGCGCGGGCTTCCGGCATCCGCTGGACCGGGGCGCGGCCGGGCGGGCGATACTCCAGGCCCGCCAGGGTCGCATCGAGGACGCCGGGCTGGCCCTGACCCACGGCGAGTTGGAGGCCGGCGCGAGTGGGGCCGCGGCACCGCTGCTCGGCGTGAGCGGCATCGAGGGCAGCGTCGGCGTGGTGATGCTCGCCGACACGGTGCCCGACCGGGTCGGGCCGCGCGTCGTCGAGGCGGCCCGCGAGGTGTCCGAGGCGCTGCGCTGAGACGGTGCCCGTGGTGAGCTGCCAGGGCCCGAGGTCATCTAGGGTGGCGGGGTGTCTTCTCGCACCCGCGCCCTGGGGATCTGCACGGCCCTGGTCATCGCGCTCCTCGCCACCGTGGCCCTCGCGCCGCTGCCGTTCTCGGTCGCCTTCCCCGGCGACACGGCGGACGTGCTCGGCAAGCACAAGGGCAAGCAGGTGATCACCATCACCGGCGCGCCGACCCGCGAGACCAGCGGGCAGCTGCGGATGGCGGCCATCGTGGCGACCGGCCCCGACGCCACCGTCCGGCTGCCGGACATCGTCAAGGGCTGGTTCCGCACGGACCAGGCCGTGATGCCGGTCGAGTCGGTCTACCCGGTCGGCGACACCGCCGAGAAGGCCGTGGAGCACAACCTCAAGGACATGCGGTCCTCCCAGGACGTCGCCACCAAGGCGGCCCTGAACTACCTGCACAAGAGCGACAAGGACGTCCGGGTCAAGCTGGACCTGGGCACCATCGGCGGGCCCAGCGCCGGCCTGCTGTTCTCGCTGGGCATCATCGACAAGCTGGCCGGCGACGGCAAGGGCGGCGACCTGACCGGCGGGCAGAAGATCGCCGGCACCGGCACGATCGGCGCGGACGGCGAGGTCGGCGCCGTCGGCGGGGTGGCCCTCAAGACGCAGGCAGCGGGCCGCGACGGCGCCACGGTCTTCCTGGTCCCCAAGTCGGAGTGCAAGGACGCGCAGGCCGAGCTGCCGGAGGGCCTGCGGCTGGTCCCCGTCACCACGCTCGCCGGCACGGTGGACGCGCTCAAGGCGTTGAAGTCCGGCGGCACGGTGCCCAGCTGCTGACGCGCCCCTCGCGCGGCCCGCGCGGCGCCCTCAGCCCCCGTCCTTGACGAACCCCTTCTCGACCAGCCAGTCCTTGGCGACCTCGTGCGGGTCCTGGCCCTCCACGTCCACCTTCGCGTTCAGGCGCTGGGCGACGGTGTTGTCCAGCGCCTTGGTGACGGGCGCGAGGAGGCCGGCGATCTGCGGGTACTTCTTCATCGTCGCCGCGTTCATCTCGGGCGCCGCGTTGTAGTTGGGGAAGAAGTGCTTGTCGTCCTGGAGGACGTGCAGGCCCATCGCCTTGATCCGGCCGTCCGTCGTGTAGACCTCGCCGAACGTGCAGGACGTGCCCTGCGCCGCCTGCGTGTAGACGACGCCGCTGGTCATCTTCTTGACGTTGCCGGCCGGGATGTTCATGCCGTACGCCTTGGCCATGCCCGGCAGGCCGTCGTTGCGCGCGGAGAACTCGGCCTCCGCACACAGGGTGACCGCGCCCGGGTCCTTCCGGGACAGCTCGGCGACGTCCGAGAGCGTCTTGACGCCCAGCCGCTTGTAGTGGGCGTCGTTCAGCGCCAGCGCGTAGGTGTTGTTCAGCTTCGACTGCGGCAGCCACTCCAGGCCGTTGGCCCGGTCGCCGTCGCGCACCGCCTCCCACTGCTTCTGCGGGTCGGTGATGGGCCGCTCGTGGCCGAGGTAGGTGATCCAGCCGGTGCCGGTGTACTCGTACATCCCGTCCGCCGTACCGGACTTCACCGCCTCGCGGGCGCCGATCGAGCCCTGGATGTTGGTCTTGTCGACGACCGTGGCGCCGGCCGCCTTGAAGACCAGCCCCATGAGCTGGCCGAGGATGATGTTTTCGGTGAACTCCTTGGACGTGACGGTCAGTTCGGCACCCTTCAAGGGCAGCCCGCCGCCGAGCGTGCCGGGCTTGACGTCGTCGCTCATCGGGCTGCCGCTGACCAGGCCGCAGCCGCTCAGCCCGGCCGTGGACAGCAGCAGGCCGGCCACCGCGGTGCCCGCGGCGGACCCGCGGGCCCGCCGCCGTACGGCTGTCTTCATTCCCCCACCTCCAGACCGCGCGGGCGCAGCAGCAGTTCGACGAGGGATGCCAGCCAGTCGACCAGCAGCGCCAGCACCACCGTCAGGACGGAACCGAGCACCAGCACCGGCATGCGCTGGGTGATGATGCCCGCCGAGATCAGGTCGCCGAGCCCGCCGCCCCCGCCGAACGTGGCCAGGGTCGCGGTGCCGACGTTGAGGACCAGCGCGGTGCGCACGCCCGCCAGGATCAGCGGTACGGCCAGCGGCAGTTCGACCTTCGCCAGGACGCCGGCCGCCGACATGCCGATGCCGCGGGCGGCCTCGGTCAGCGTCGGGTCGATGGCTTTCAGGCCCGCGATGGTGTTGGCCAGTACCGGCAGTACGGCGTAGCTCACCATGCCGATGACGGCGGCCTCGGGCCCGATGCCGAGCCAGATGACCAGCAGCACCAGCAGGCCCAGCGCCGGCACCGCCTGCCCGAGGTTGGCCGCCGCCACGGCGACCGGCGAGGCCCGCCGCAGCCTGGCCCGGGTCAACGCGATGCCCAGCGGAATGGCGATGACCAGGACGAAGAAGGTGGAGACCGCGGTCAGCTGGATGTGCTGGCGCAGCGCCAGCCACACCTTGCCGCCGTCCACCGCCTGGTGCGCGATCGAGTCCAGCCGCGCGCCGCGGAACCACAGCCAGGTGGCGAGCAGCACCGCCGCCAGCACGGCGGGCAGCGTGACCGCCTTCTTCCAGGTGATGCGGCGCGGCGGCCGCCCGCCCCACGCTTCGGGGCCGGGCTCCGCCACGGGGAGCGGCCCCTGCTCGCCGTCCGGCACCTCGTCGCGGAAGGCCAGCCCGCGCACCTCGTGCTCGCCCGGCGGCCGTTCGTCCTTCGGCGGCCGGCTCTCGTCCCGGGGGCTCACGCCTTGACTCCGTGCGCGCCGCCCGCCGGATCGACGCCCTCCTGGGCCAGCCTGGTCTGCCGCGCGCGCTGATCTTCCAGCTCGTGCCGGTGTTCGAGGGCGTCCAGCCGGTCCGCCTCCAGCAGTTCGTGGACGTTGTTCATCAGCGTCTCCATGTCGACCACGCCGATGTACGCGCCGCGCCGCCCGGTGACCGCGACCCGGCCCGCGTTGTCGGTGAGCACCGCCTCCAGCGCGTCGCGCAGCGTCGCGTCGCGGGTGACCGTGTCGTGCACCAGCGTGCCGGCGCGGGCCAGTGAGCCCTTGGCGCGCATCAGGTCGCCGCGGCGCAGCCATTTGTACGGGCGCCGGTGCCGGTCCAGCAGCAGGATCTCGTTGGTGGTGCCGGAGCGCAGCAGGTCGAAGATGGACTGGAGCGGGTCCTCCACGGACGCGGTGGGGAAGTCGACGACGCCGACGTCCCGTACGCGGGTGAGGTTGAGTCGTTTGAGGGCCGCGCCGGCGCCGACGAAGCCGGAGACGAAGTCGTCTGCGGGGTTGGTGAGGATCGCCTCGGGGGTGTCGAACTGGGCGATGTGCGATCTCTCGCGCAGCACCGCGATGCGGTCGCCGAGCTTGATCGCCTCGTCGAAGTCGTGGGTGACGAAGACGATCGTCTTGCGCAGCTCGTGCTGGAGCCGGATCAGCTCGTCCTGGAGGTGGTCGCGGGTGATCGGGTCCACGGCGCCGAACGGCTCGTCCATGAGCAGGACGGGCGGGTCGGCGGCGAGCGCCCGCGCCACGCCGACGCGCTGCTGCTGCCCGCCGGACAGCTGACGCGGGTAGCGGCCGTGGAACTCGCGCGGGTCCAGGCCCACCAGGTCGAGCATCTCCTCGACGCGGCCGTCCACCTTCGCCTTCTTCCAGCCGGCCATCTTCGGTACGAGCGCGATGTTCTGGGCGACGGTCATGTGCGGGAAGAGCCCGGAGGACTGGATGGCGTACCCGACCTTGCGGCGCAGCCCGACCGGGTCGATGCCGGTCACGTCCTCGTCGCCGATCCTGATCCGCCCGGAGGTGGGCTCGATCAGCCGGTTGATCATTTTCAGCGTGGTGGACTTGCCGCAGCCCGAGGGGCCCACGAGGATCACCGTCTCGCCCGGCTTGATGTCCATGTTCACGTTGTCGACCGCGGGCGCGGGGCTGCCCGGGTAGAGCTTGCTCAGGTTCTCCAGCGCGATGCCGGCGCCGGAGGCGGTGGTGTCAGGCACGGATCCCCCTGGAGATGGTCAGGCGTCCGAGGACGACGTACGCGGCGTCGAAGAGCAGGGCCAGGACGACGATCCCGAGCGTCCCGGACAGCACCTGGTTCAGCGCGTTGGCGCTGCCCAGGGAGGAGATGCCGCGGAAGATCTCGTTTCCCAGGCCGGGGCCTGACGCGTAGGCGGCGATGGCCGCGATGCCCATCAGCATCTGGGTGGAGACCCGGATGCCGGTCAGGATCGGCGGCCAGGCCAGCGGCAGCTCGACCCGCAGCAGCCGGGCCGAGCGGGACATCCCTATGCCCTTGGCGGCGTCGATCAGGGCGGGGTCGACGCCGCGCAGCCCGACGACGGCGTTACGTACCACCGGCAGCAGCCCGTACAGCGTCAGGGCGATGACGGTGGGTGCCACGCCGAGCCCGACGATGGGCACCAGCAGGCCGATCAGGGCCAGCGAGGGCACCGTCAGGATCGTCGCGGTCGTGGCGGTGGCCAGGTTCCCGGCCCATTCACTGCGGTAGGTGGCGACGCCCAGCAGCACTCCGAGCACGGTGGCGGCCACCATGCACTGGAAGACGGCGCTGGCGTGCTGAAACGTATCCGTCAGCAGCTGGGCGTGCCGGTTGCCGACGTACTCCCAGAAGCTCACACGCGCTCTCCTCGGTCAGTCCCCCGATGCCTGTTTGACCAGGGGGATGATGCGCAACGGAACCGGGTTTTCCATGACGATCGCGGTGGAAGCCCGCATGATGCCATCAAAGCCCACCACGCGGTCGATCACCCGTTGCAGATCGGCGTTGGAACGGGCAACGAGTCTGCACAGCATGTCCCCATGTCCCGTCGTTGTATGCAGTTCCAGCACTTCCGGTACGGACGCCAAGTGCGCCCGTACGTCCGCCCCTTGGCCCTGTTTGATCTCCAGGGTCGCGAAGGCGGTGACGGGGTAGCCCAGCGCCGCCGGGTCCACGTCGGGGCCGAACCCCCGGATCACTCCGTTCGACTGAAGCCGGTCCAGGCGCGCCTGCGCCGTGCCGCGCGCCACCCCGAGCCGGCGCGACGCCTCCAGTACGCCGATGCGCGGTTCCTCGGCGAGCAGCTCCAGCAGCCGGCCGTCCAAATGATCGATCGCCACGGTCGTTGCCTCCGAAATCAATGGTCATCATGTACGAAACGTCCGGTGAACTGACCGGTTCGCTAGGCAGACTGCCCAGTGAATGCGCAAACTATTGCGCATCTTGTGGCCCAGGGAGAGTCTGCGGGCATGACTCAGACCACGGACCCCACCACCCCCACCACTGCGCGGCAGGCCGATCCCTTCCCGGTCAAGGGGATGGACGCGGTCGTCTTCGCCGTCGGCAACGCCAAGCAGGCAGCGCACTACTACGCCACCGCCTTCGGCATGAAGCGCGTCGCCTACTCCGGACCGGAGAACGGCAGCCGCGAGACCGCCAGTTACGTGCTCGAATCCGGCGGCGCCCGCTTCGTGTTCACCTCCGTCATCAAGCCCTCGACGGACTGGGGCCGCTTCCTCGCCGACCACGTCGCCGCACACGGCGACGGCGTCGTCGACCTCGCGATAGAGGTGCCGGACGCGCGCGCCGCCTATGCCTACGCCCTGGAGCACGGCGCCACCGGCATAGAGGAGCCGTACGAGACCAAGGACGAGCACGGCATCGTCGTGCGCGCCTCCATCGCCACGTACGGCAAGACCCGGCACACCCTGGTCGAGCGCTCCCGTTACGAAGGTCCTTACCTGCCCGGCTACGTCGCCGCCGACCCGATCGTCGCGCCGGGCCCGCGCCGCTTCCAGGCCATCGACCACTGCGTCGGCAACGTCGAACTCGGCAAGATGGACGAGTGGGTGGCGTTCTACAACAACGTCATGGGCTTCACGAACATGAAGGAGTTCGTCGGCTCCGACATCGCCACCGAATACAGCGCGCTGATGTCGAAGGTGGTCGCGGACGGCACCCGCAAGGTGAAGTTCCCGCTCAACGAGCCGGCCATCGCGAAGAAGAAGTCGCAGATCGACGAGTACCTGGAGTTCTACGGCGGGCCCGGCTGCCAGCACATCGCGCTCGCCACCAACGACATCGTCGCGAGCGTACGGGCCATGCGCGAGGCAGGCGTCGACTTCCTGGACACCCCCGACTCGTACTACGACACCCTCGGCGAGTGGGCGGGCGAGACCCGCGTCCCGGTCGAGACGCTGCGCGAGCTGAAGATCCTCGTCGACCGCGACGAGGACGGCTACCTGCTGCAGATCTTCACCAAGCCGGTCCAGGACCGCCCGACCGTGTTCTTCGAACTGATCGAGCGGCACGGTTCCCTGGGCTTCGGCAAGGGCAACTTCAAGGCCCTCTTCGAGGCGATCGAGCGCGAGCAGGAGCGGCGCGGCAACCTCTGACCGCCCCCCCCGGACGCCACCCCCCACCCCGGGGGGGCCCCCCCCCCCCCCCCCCCCGGGGGCCGCCCCCCCCCCCGGGGGGGGGGGCGCGCCCCCCCGCCCCCCCCCCCCCCCCCCCCCCCCCCCCCCCCCCCCCCCCGGGGGGCCCCGCGGCCCTTCCCGCGGGGAGCGGCGCTCCCGCACCCGGGAACCACCACCCGGGTGCGGGAGGGGATCTTCCGTGTACGGCCCACGGATGGGAGGCTGGCGGCATGGACCTCATCGCACGCCTGCGCGAAGCCCTTCCCGGGGAAGCGATCCTCACCGACCCGGACGTCACCGGCGCCTACGCCCACGACATGGCGAGCTTCTGCGAGGCCGGCACCCCCGCCGTCGTCGTCCTGCCGCGCACGGTCGAGCAGGTCCAGCACGTGATGCGCACCGCCACCGCACTACGCGTCCCGGTCGTCCCCCAGGGCGCGCGCACCGGCCTGTCGGGCGCCGCCAACGCCTCCGACGGATGCATCGTGCTCTCCCTGGTCAAGATGGACCGGATCATCGAGATCAACCCCGTCGACCGGATCGCCGTCGTCGAGCCCGGCGTCGTCAACGCGGTCCTCTCCCGCGCGGTCAACGAACACGGCCTCTACTACCCGCCGGACCCCTCCAGCTGGGAGGAATGCTCCATCGGCGGCAACATCGGCACCGCCTCCGGCGGCCTGTGCTGCGTCAAGTACGGCGTCACCGCCGAATACGTCCTCGGCCTGGACGTCGTCCTCGCCGACGGGCGGCTGCTCCAGACCGGCCGGCGCACCGCCAAAGGCGTGGCGGGCTACGACCTCACCCGCCTCTTCGTCGGCTCCGAGGGCAGCCTCGGCATCGTCGTGCGCGCCGTCCTCGCCCTCAAGCCCGAGCCGCCGCAGCAGCTCGCGCTCGCCGCCGAGTTCCCCTCCACCGCCGCCGCGTGCGAGGCCGTCTGCGAGATCATGGCGCGCGGCCACGCGCCGTCCCTGCTCGAACTCATGGACCGTACGAGCATCCGCGCCGTCAACGCGATGGCCCACATGGGCCTGCCCGACAGCACCGAGGCGCTGCTCCTCGCCGCCTTCGACACCCCCGAACCGGCCGCCGACCTCGCCGCCGTCGGCGACCTGTGCAAGGCCGCCGGCGCCACCGAGGTCGTACCGGCCGACACCCCGGCCGAGTCCGACCTGCTCCTCCAGGCGCGGCGGCTGACCCTCACCGCCCTGGAAGGCGTCAAGTCCGCCACGATGATCGACGACGTGTGCGTACCGCGCTCGCAGCTCGCCGCGATGCTCGACGGCACCGCCGCCATCGCCGAGAAGTACGACCTGGTCATCGGCGTCTGCGCGCACGCGGGCGACGGCAACACCCACCCCACCGTCTGTTTCGACGCCCACGACCCCGACGAGTCCCGGCGCGCCCGCGAGTCCTTCGACGAGATCATGGCGCTCGGCCTGGAACTGGGCGGCACGATCACCGGCGAACACGGGGTCGGCGTCCTGAAAAAGGAGTGGCTGGCCCGCGAACTGGGCCCGGTGGGCCTGGAGCTCCAGCGCGGCATCAAGGCCGTCTTCGACCCGCTGGGCCTGCTCAACCCGGGGAAGCTGTTCTGACCGGCACCTTCTAAGGTCAGGGCCATGAACTCCGACCTCTGGACCATCATCGGCGCCGCGGCCGTCGTCATCGTCGTCCTCGCCTCCACCATGGACGCCCGCCACAAGACGCTCGAACGCCGCCTCCGGCGCATGGACCGCAAACTGGACCTGATCATGGAACACCTCGGCGTCGAGGAGACCGGCCCCGAGGGCATCGCCGAGATCGACGCCCTGCTGCACAAGGGCAAGAAGATCGAGGCGATCAAGCGCTACCGCGAACTGACCGGCGCGGACCTGGTCGAGGCCAAGGAGGCCGTGGAGCGCCGGCAAGGCTGAGCGCCGGTGTTCCCGCCGCCCGGCGAATGCCCCGATACATGTGGCCGGGCCGGGCCCCCGGGACGAGGATGGACCCATTGCCACGACGCCGACGCAGGGAGCGATGAGCGATGCCGACGACCACAGGGGCCGAAGCGGCCGCGGGCCACGACACCTACGACGTCATCGTGCTGGGTGCCGGACCCACCGGGGAGAACGTCGCCGACCGGGCGCACGCCCTCGGCCTGAGCGTGGTGATCGTGGAGAGCGAACTCGTCGGCGGCGAGTGCTCGTACTGGGCCTGCATGCCCAGCAAGGCGCTGCTGCGCCCGGTCACCGCCCGCGCCGACGCGCAGCGCGTCCCCGGCCTGCGCCACGCGGCGGCCGCGCCCCTGGACGCCAAGGCGGTGCTCGCCCACCGCGACGCGTTCGCGTCCCACTGGAAGGACGACGGCCAGGTCCGGTGGCTGGACTCGGCCGGCATCGACTTCGTACGCGGCCGGGCCCGCCTCGACGGCCCCCGGCGCGTGGTGGTCGCCACCGGCGGCGGGGAGCGGGCCCTCACCGCCCGGCACGCCGTCGCCGTCTGCACCGGCAGCCGCGCCGTACTGCCCGACCTGCCGGGCCTCGCCGCCGCCCGCCCCTGGACCAGCCGCGAGGCGACCAGCGCGCAGTCCGTGCCGCCGCGCCTGGTCGTGGTCGGCGGCGGTGTCGTCGGCGTCGAAATGGCCACCGCGTGGCGGGCCCTGGGCTCGGCGGTGACCGTCCTGGTGCGCGGCGGCGGGCTGCTGCCCAAGATGGAGCCCTTCGCGGGCGAACTGGTCGCCGAGGCCCTGACCGAGGCGGGCGCCGTCGTACGTACCGGCGTCTCGGTGAGCGCGGTGCGCCGCGAGATGCCCAACGGGCCGGCCACCGTCGTCCTCGACGACGGCGAGGAGATCGTCGCCGACGAGGTCCTGTTCGCCACCGGCCGCGCGCCCCGCACCGACGACCTCGGCCTGGAGACGGTGGGCCTGGAGCCCGGCTCGTGGCTGGAGGTGGACGACACCTGCCGGGTACGGGACGTGGCGGACGGCTGGCTGTACGCGGCTGGCGACGTCAACCACCGCGCGCTGCTGACCCACCAGGGCAAGTACCAGGCCAGGGTCGCGGGCGCCGCCATCGCCGCCCGCGCCAAGGGCGAGGCGTCCCTCGACACCGGCCGCTGGGGCGCGCACGCCGCGACCGCCGACACCGCCGCCGTACCGCAGGTCGTCTTCACCGACCCCGAGGTGGCCTCGGTCGGCCCGACCGCCGCCGAGGCGGAACGCGCCGGCTACCGCACCCGCGTCGTCGACTACGACCTCGGCAACGTCGCGGGCGCCGGCCTGTACGCCGACGGCTACCGCGGCCGCGCCCGCATGGTCGTCGACCTGGACCGCGAGGTCCTCCTCGGCGTCACCTTCGTCGGCCCCGCGGTGGGCGAACTCCTCCACTCGGCAACGGTCGCGGTGGCCGGCGAGGTCCCCCTGAACCGGCTGTGGCACGCGGTGCCCGCCTACCCGACGATCAGCGAGGTGTGGCTGCGGCTGCTGGAGACGTACCGGGGCTGAGGGCCCGCCACGGGCACGGCCGGGCCATGTGGCCGGACCTTGCGGACGGGGTCCTGCGGCCTAGGGCGCGCGGACGGGGCGTGCGGCGTAGGACCGAATGCCGATACCCCGGCCGGGCAGGCCGCCGTACGGTCAGCAGTGAACGTACCAACGGCCCTGAAAGCACCGGCCTTTGCAGGAGGTTCACCGTGCCCGTACAGCTCGACCACACGGTCGTCCACGCCACCGACAAGTTCGCGTCCGCATGCTTCCTCTCGGAGCTGGCCGGCGTCGGCGAACCGGCGGCCTTCGGGCCCTTCGCCGCCGTCTCGGTCGCGAACGGCCTGACCATCGACTACGCCGACACGATCGTGAAACCCGACGCGATCGTGCCGCAGCACCTCGCGTTCCTGGTCACGGAGGACGAGTTCGACGAGATCTTCGGCCGCGTCCGGGAGCGGGGACTGTCCTACTGGGCCGACCCGCAGCGTCAGCAGCCGCAGCAGATCAACCACCGCGCGGGCGGCCGCGGGGTCTACGTCAGCGACCCGGACGGCCACGCCATCGAATTCCTCACCCGCACCCTCACCGTGTCGGACCTCGGT
>NZ_JBIRPD010000030.1:0-95055 GCF_044332485.1 Streptomyces sp. NPDC017056
CCTCGCGGTCCTGATTTTCGCCGGTGCGTTTCGGCCTTTCGGCTTCTTCGCGGTTCCAACCTTACCAGATCCGTTCGGCGTTTCCGCTTTCCGTTCCGGCCCCTGTTGGAGCGGGATGGCCGTCCGGCTTTCGCTTTTCGGCCTTTCCGACTCTATCAGATCCGATGTGCAGTCCGTTGCCGTGCCGCATTCATTTCCGATTCCCCGTCGGCGGGGTTGTTTACGCCTTTCGGCGTGATCACTACGTTAGTCGAATTCCCGTCCGGCTCATAATCGAGCCGTGGCGTCGAATTTCGGCAAGCGAAACAGGACCCCGCCGGGGTGATCGTTCGTAGGTAGTGGGTTTGCGTCGCCCGACGGCCTGCGCAGACAGCGCTGCCCGTTTCAAGCGGCTCGGGCCACGTTAGGCGGTCGGGCGGGCGGAGTCAAGCAGCCCTGCTCCGGCGCTTGCGCGGCACATGCGCGCGGTACGGGCTGACGGTCGGGTCGCCGTCGATCCAGAAGCGCCAGGGGTGGACGGCGCCCTCGCCGCTGATGCCCGTGCGCGGCCCGTTGAGCACCTCGGCGGTGTCCGCCGGATGGCCGTGCAGCACGGTGAGCGGCTGGTCGGGGTCGGTGGAGCAGATGTCCGTACCGTCCAGGGAGCGGTCGATGTCGAGGGCGGTCGCCAGCCGGGCCGGGCCCTTGGCCAGCTCGCGGTTGTTGCGCGCCTTGGGCCGGCGCTCGGCCGCCTGCTGCGTACCGGTGAGCACCTCGCCGGCTCGCAGCAGGACACCGCTGGCGGTGCCCTCGGAGTTGCAGACCAGGTTGAGGCTGAACCACATGCCGTAAATGAAGTACACGTACGCGTGGCCCGGCGGGCCGAACATCGAGGCGTTGCGCGCGGTGCGTCCTCGGTAGGCGTGCGAGCCGGGGTCGGATGACCCGTTGTAGGCCTCGACCTCCGTGATGCGCAGTTCCATCGGGCCCTGCGGAGTACGGCGTACGAGTGTGCGGCCGAGCAGCTCAGGCGCGACGTCGAGGACGGGACGGTCGAAGAAGTCCCGCGTGAGGGGTCGGCGGTCCGGTGCGACGATCATGCGGATCAAGGGTAACGGAGAGCGACGCGAAGCACCCTGCGGGCGACTGGCCCGCGGGGTGTCCCGGTTGGGAAGGTGGGGCGCACGGAACCGGACCGCGCCTTCTCGCGTGGGTAGGGATCGGGCCGGGCCGAGTTCGCGGCGCATCACACGAGGTACAGGCACAAGCCTGGGGAGGACGAGCACCATGGGGTTCAAGAAGCTGCTGGCCAGCTTGGGAGCCGGAGGCGCGTCGGTGGAGACGGTGCTCTTCGAGGAGAACGTCGTGCCGGGCGGCATCGTGCAGGGCGAGGTGCGGATTCAGGGCGGTTCGGTCGCCCAGCAGATCGAGGGGCTCTCCGTCGGGCTCCAGGCCAAGGTCGAGGTGGAGAGCGGGGACCAGGAGTACAAGAAGGACGTCGAGTTCACCAAGCTGCGGCTGGGCGGCGCCTTCGAGGTGCAGGCGGGTGCCGTGCATACGGTGCCGTTCGGGCTGGAGATCCCCTGGGAGACGCCCGTGACGATGTTCCTCGGGCAGGAGCTGCGCGGGATGCACGTGGGCGTGACGACGGAGCTGGAGATCGCCCGCGCGGTGGACTCCGGCGACCTCGATCCGGTCAACGTCCACCCGCTCCCCGCGCAGCAGGCCATCCTGGACGCGTTCGGCCGGCTCGGGTTCCGGTTCAAGAGCGCGGACCTGGAGCAGGGGCACATCCGCGACACGCGGCAGCGGCTGCCGTTCTACCAGGAGATCGAGTTCCACGCGCCACAGCAGTACCGCGGCCTCAACCAGGTGGAGCTGTCCTTCGTCGCGGACGACCGCGAGATGGACGTGGTGCTGGAGATGGACAAGAAGCCCGGTCTCTTCAGCGAGGGCAGCGACACGTACCGCTCCTTCGTGGTCCCGCTCAACGGCTTCGAGGCGACCGACTGGACGGCGTACCTCAACCAGTGGCTGGCCGAGGTCGGCGGCAAGCGGAACTGGCTCTAACCTGGCCGGACAGGTGTCAGCAAGCGACTCAGGAGGTGCCCAGGTGTCCGAGCTCAAGCGCCGGCCGCTCCCGCACGATTTCCATCCGCCGGTGGCCGGGTTCACCGTGGTGAGCGACGAGGTGACCGACGGCGGCCCGCTCCCGTCGGCGCAGGTGCAGGCCGAGGGCAACACCTCGCCGCACCTGCGCTGGGAGGGCGCGCCGGAGGGGACCCGCAGCTACGCCGTCACCTGCTTCGACCCGGACGCGCCGACCGGCAGCGGTTTCTGGCACTGGTCGGTGTTCGACATTCCCGCGTCGGTCACGGAGCTGCCCGCGGGTGCCGGCTCGGGTGACATGAAGGGGCTGCCGGAAGGCGCCGTGCACGTGCGCAATGACGCGGGTTCGCCCGACTTCACGGGTGCGGCGCCGCCGCCCGGTGACGGGCCGCACCGCTACGTCTTCACCGTGTACGCGGTGGACCAGGAGAAGCTGGGCCCGGACGCGTCCGCGACGCCGGCCGTGGTCGGCTTCAACCTGCGGTTCCACGCGATCGGCCGTGCCCAGCTGATCGGCGAGTACGAGGTGCCCGCCGGAAGCTGAGCGCAACGCCGGGCAGACGGAGCCGGTGTCCGGTCCCTTCGGGGGCCGGGCACCGGCTCTAAATGCGTTGCGCCCCGGCGTTCCTGCTCGCACAGTGGTACACGGCCGGCAAACGGCTCCGCACTACGGCCGTCGGGCAGTCGGCACCGCAGCGGCGGAGGCGGTGGGGCGCAGGTGTGTCGCCCGCCGCCTGCCGGAGTCCGCTCTCGTGTCGGACGGCCGCGTCGGCTGCCATACGCTCCGGGGTCCCGGCGAACGCACGGGGGTGGGGCCCCGGGGCGTGCCGCCCGCTTCGCGCCGCGGCGGGCTGCCTCCGCTCCCCCCGCGTACCGGTTCCGCACCCGTCTCTTCACTTGCCGCTCACCTCCCATCTCCCTTGTGGCGTGCGGAAATTGCGTTGTCCGGGGGATCACTGGACCTGCACAGTGGAGCCACTTCGCCGAGCGGCGAACGGGGACCGGGAGGTGGACGGGATGCGCGAGACACTGGTGCTCAATGCGAGCTTCGAGCCGCTGGCGACGGTGTCGCTGCGGCGCGCCGTGGTGCTGGTGATGCAGGACAAGGCGGTCGTCGAGCAGGCGCATCCGGGGCTGCGGATACGGGCCGCCGCGGTGGAGGTGCCGGTGCCACAGGTGATCCGGCTCAGCCGGTACGTACGGGTGCCGTTCCGAAGACAGGCCGCCTGGTCGCGGCGGGGTGTGCTCGTACGGGACCAGCACCGGTGCGCGTACTGCGGGCGGCGGGCGACGACCGTGGACCACATCGTGCCGAGGTCGCGCGGCGGCGGGGACACCTGGCTGAACACGGTCGCCTCCTGTGCGGAGGACAATCACCGCAAGGCGGACCGTACGCCGGAGCAGGCGGGGATGCGGCTGCTGAAGCGGCCGTTCGAGCCGACGCCGGCCGACGCGCTGGTGGCGGCGCTGGCCGGTTCCGTACGGGAAGAGCTGCCCGAATGGCTGGGGCTGCCGGAGGTCAGTCCAGCAGCAGCTGGGTGATCGCGGCGAGGCCGACGACGACGATGACCCCGCGCAGTACGGCCGGCGGCAGCCGGCGGCCGATCCGTGCGCCGATCAGGCCGCCGAGGGCCGAGCCGGTGGCGATGAGGACGACGGCGAGCCAGTCGAAGCGCGCGGCGAAGAGGAAGAAGAGCGCCGCGACGGCGTTGACGAGCAGGGTCAGGACGTTCTTGACGGCGTTGAGGCGCTGGAGGTCGTCGCTGAGCAGCAGGCCCATCAGGGAGAGGTAGATGACTCCCTGGGCGGCGCCGAAGTAGCCGCCGTACACGCTCGCGAAGAAAAGTCCGGTGAGCAGCAGGGCACCACCGTCCGTACGGGCGGTGGTGCCGTTGCGTTCCCGGCGGGCGCGCAGGGCGGCGGCGAGGCGGGGTTGGAGCACCACGAGGACCAGGGCGACGGCGATCAGGGCGGGCACGATCGCGTCGAAAGCCTCGGAGGGCAGGACCAGGAGCAGCGCCGCGCCCAGCAGGCCGCCGGCCAGCGCCGTGGCCGCGAACCGCAGGACGCGGTCGCGCTGGCCGGCCAGTTCGCGGCGGTAGCCGATGGCGCCGCTGAGCGAACCTGGCACCAGGCCGAGGGTGTTGGAGACGTTGGCGGTGACCGGGGGCAGGCCGGTGGCGAGCAGGACGGGGAAGGTGATCAGGGTGCCGGAGCCGACGACGACGTTGATCGCGCCGGCGGCGCCGCCCGCCGCGAAGACGGCGAGCGCTTCCCAGACGGTCATGCGGACTCCTCGTACCTGATCGGTGCGGGCCGTGATCGGCCGTCCGCCTGATCATGCACCAGGGCCCGTTCCCGGCACAGCACACGGGACGGTGCTGCGGGAACGGGCCCTGGAGGGAGCCGGGGTCAGTCGATGGGCGGCTGTTCGCGGTGCGGGGCGGACTTGGTCATGCCGGGGCCGGCCGCCGGGGCGCCGCCGCCCGCGGGGTTGAAGCTGTTGATGGCGCCGCCGAGGCCCTTGAGGGCGTCGCCGATCTCGCTGGGCACGATCCAGAGCTTGTTGGCGTCGCCCTCGGCGATCTTCGGCAGCATCTGGAGGTACTGGTAGGACAGCAGCTTCTGGTCCGGGTCGCCGGCGTGGATGGACTCGAAGACCACCCGGATCGCCTGGGCCTCGCCCTCGGCGCGCAGCGCGGCGGCCTTGGCCTCACCTTCGGCGCGCAGGATCGAGGACTGCTTCTCGCCCTCGGCGGTGAGGATCTGGGACTGCCGGACACCTTCGGCCTGGAGGATCGCGGCGCGCTTGTCACGGTCGGCGCGCATCTGCTTCTCCATCGAGTCCTGGATGGAGGTCGGCGGCTCGATCGCCTTGAGCTCGACGCGGTTGACGCGGATGCCCCACTTGCCGGTGGCCTCGTCCAGGACGCCGCGCAGCGCCGCGTTGATCTCCTCGCGGGAGGTCAGGGTCCGCTCCAGGTCCATGCCGCCGATGATGTTGCGCAGGGTCGTGACGGTCAGCTGCTCGATCGCCTGGATGTAGCTGGCGACCTCGTACGTCGCGGCGCGCGCGTCGGTCACCTGGTAGTAGATGACGGTGTCGATGTTCACGACCAGGTTGTCCTGGGTGATCACCGGCTGCGGCGGGAACGGGACGACCTGTTCGCGCAGGTCGATGCGGTTGCGGATGGAGTCGATGAACGGCACGACGATGTTCAGGCCCGCGTTGAGCGTGCGGGTGTAGCGGCCGAAGCGCTCGACGATGGCGGCGCTGGCCTGGGGGATGACCTGGATCGTTTTGATGAGTGCGATGAAAACGAGCACCACCAGGATGATCAGGACGATGATGATCGGTTCCACTGCGGCTCCCGGTGCCCCTCGGTTACTGGCTGCGCCGGTCCGTGCCGGCCCTTGGCTTGATCGAGTCTTCCAGAGCGACCGGCCGCCACGCAGGCGGTTCGGCGCATCCGTCCGGTCGTACGACGACTGGCTTGAACTCTCACATGACGACCGCGGTGGCGCCCTCGATCTCCACCACGTCCACCTTCTGGCCCGGTTCGTACACCTGGTCGGCGTCGAGCGCGCGGGCGGACCAGACCTCGCCGCCCAGCTTGACGCGGCCGCCCGCGCCGTCGACCCGTTCCAGGACGGTGGCGGAGCGGCCCTTGAGGGCGTCGATGCCCGAGGCCAGCTGCGGGCGTTGGCTGCGGTGGCGGTTGGCGATGGGCCGCACCACCGCGATGAGCGCGACCGATACGGCGGCGAAGACGACGAACTGCGCGACCGTGCCACCGCCGAGGCCCGCGGTGACGGCGCCGGCGACGGCGCCGACCGCGAGCATCCCGAACTCGGGCATCGCGGTCACGACGAGCGGAATGCCCAGTCCTACGGCGGCGACGAGCCACCACACCCATGGATCCACGCCTTCATGGTAGATCCGCCGGACGGCCCGGGACAGGGGCCGTCCGGCCGGGAACAGGGCGGTTTGGCTCAGGCGAGCGGCAGGCCCTGGGCGGTCCAGCGGTCGCCGTGCCGCTCGACGACCAGCGGGAGGCCGAAGCAGTGGGAGAGGTTGCTGGAGGTCAGCTCCAGGTCGAGCGGTCCGGCGGCGAGCACCTTGCCCTGGCGGATCATCAGGACGTGGGTGAAGCCCGGCGGGATCTCCTCGACGTGGTGGGTGACCATGACCATGGAGGGCGCGTAGGGGTCGCGCGCGAGGCGGCCGAGGCGGCGTACGAGGTCCTCGCGGCCGCCGAGGTCGAGGCCGGCCGCCGGCTCGTCCAGGAGCAGCAGTTCGGGGTCGGTCATCATCGCGCGGGCGATGAGGGTGCGCTTGCGCTCGCCCTCGGAGAGGGTGCCGAACTTCCGGTCGAGGTACTCGTTCATGCCGAGGCGGTCGAGGAAGGCGCGGGCGCGCTGCTCGTCGACGTCCTCGTACTGCTCGCGCCAGCCGGCGGTCATGCCGTACGCGGCGGTGAGCACGGTCTGCAGGACGGTCTGGCTGCGCGGCAGCTTGTCGGCGAGCGCGATGCCGGCGATGCCGATGCGGGGGCGCAGGTCGAAGACGTCGACCTTGCCGAGGGTCTCGCCGAGGATCGAGGTGGTTCCGGTGCTCGGGAAGACGTAGCTGGAGGCGACGTTGAGCAGGGTGGTCTTGCCGGCGCCGTTCGGGCCGAGGATCACCCAGCGCTCGCCTTCCTTGACCGACCAGGAGACCTGGTCCACCAGAGCCCGTCCTTCGCGGACCACGGATACGTCCACCAGCTCCAGCACATCGCTCATGAGCGCGTTGTCTCCCATTGCATCTCGGTCGTCTCGTGCGCCTGTGGGCGCCTCCCCCCTGCAAACCTACGCCACTCGATGTCAGTGCCTGTCCTTAGGCTGGGGGGCATGCTCGACGAACCTCGTTCGGGACGGCTGGCCGCGTGGGGAAATGCCCTGTTGGCCGGACTTGTCTCACCTGATGAAGCCGCGCAGCGGATCGCGGACGACGACGCGGTGCACCGCGTGCGGGGCCTGCCCGGGGAGCCGGGCCCGGTCGGGCTGACGCTCGCGCTGGGGCGGCTGCGGGCGCTGGGCGCGTCCGGCCTGCGGGTGGCGCTGCCGGTGCCGGGGCACCCGCTGGGGCTGAGCGGCCCGCCGGAGTTCAACGCGCGGGCGCTGGAGGCCGGGGAAGCGGTGCTGGTGTCCGGCGCGGCGCTGGGGCTGGTCCCCGAGGTGTCCGAGTCCGGGCCGGGGGACGCGGCGCGGGAGGCCGCGGTGTCCCGCGCGGACGTGCATGTGGAGGTGGTCTGGCACTGCCTGGCGATACGGGACGCGCCGCCGGCGGACGTGCCCTCGCTCGGCGAGGCGGAGCGGGAGCTGGCGGAGGCCCTCCGGGAGGCGACCGAGGTGCTCGCGAGGCTGGACGTGGCCGGGTCGGGGCCGGTCGCCCAGGCGGCGCTGGAGGCGTATCGCGCGCGGGCCGAGGCGGGGCGGCAGGTGCTGGCGCCCGGCTACCCGCCGCGGGCGGTGCGGGTGCTGGAGCTGGCCCAGCGGGTCGGCGCGCTCGTCGGTATCGCGCGGGGCGCCGGCGGTGACGGGCGGGAGCACGGCGGGGCGGTGAGCGCGTCCGAGATAGCGGCGCGGTCCGAGGCACTGCGCCCGGTGGAGCGTACGGCCCGGCGGGCCCAGGTGGCGGCGTACAACGCGTACGTGGAGGAGGCGGAGCGGCGCCGGGGCTGAGAGCCGGTGCCCTCCCCCGGCCGGGACCGTCCCCCGGCCGGGACCACTGCCGTACGGGGAAGGCCCCGGCCGACCGGGGGCGGTCGGGCGGGGCCTTCCGGGTGACGCGGGTGCTGACGCGGTCCGGGGATGCCGTGACTTGGTGGCCGTGGTGCGGTGGCCGTGCCTCAGTGGTTGGCGGAGGCGTTGTGGTGGGTCGGGTTGAGGACACCCACGACGTTGATGCTGTTGCCGGAGACGTTCACGGGCACGTCCACCGGGACCTGCACGAGGTTGCCCGAGAGGACGCCGGGGGAATTGACGGCCGCGCCGTTGGCGTGGGCGTGCCCCGTGGCGGCCGCGGTACCTGCGGCGGCACCGGCGGCGAGACCGGCGGTGGCGAGGACGAGGGCGGCCTTCTTGACGGTGTTCATAGGAGTGTTCCTCACATAGCGGCGCTGGGCCGCGGGGTGGTGGTTGTCGGATGCCCTGCGGTGGCCGGCCCGTCGGGGGTGGGTGGCCGGGCCGGCCTGTCGCGCGGAGGCGGTCAGGAGTTGTGGCTGCGGTTGCCGAAGGCCGGGTTCAGGGCGCCGATGACCGTCACGGTGTTGCCGGTGACGTTGACCGGGACGTGCACCGGGACCTGGAGCAGGTTGCCGGAGGCGACGCCGGGGGAGTTCACGGCGCCGCCCTGTGCAATGCCCTGCGCGGAGGCGATACCGGCACCGGCGACGGCGAGTCCGCCCGTCGCGATCGTGACGGCCACGGCCCTCTTGATGTTCTTCACTTCTCTCGACCTCTCCTTACGACGGCCGCGGTCGAGTTCCGCGGCACGCCATGGAGAACGGCCGGGCGCCGGTCGGGTTGCGCCACTTGGGTGACGTCCACCCGACGGTATGAATCTCGGATGGGATGACGGCGGACCGGCCCGCGCCCTGATAGTCGGACCGGGCCGGGTGTCCCGGGTGTCAGGCGCCGATGCCGTGCCGGACCGCCCACAGGGCGGCCTGGGTACGGTCGGCCAGGTCGAGTTTCATGAGGATGTTCGAGACGTGCGTCTTGACGGTCTTCTCGGACAGCACCAGCGCACGCGCGATCTCGCGGTTGGAGCGGCCGTCCGCTATCAGGCCGAGCACCTCGCGCTCCCGGTCGGTCAGCGACGTGCCGCGGCCGTGGCCGTTGTTGCCCTCCTCCTGGGCGAGCAGCGCGCCGGCCACCTCGGGCTGGAGGAGGACGTGCCCGGCGTGCACGGAGCGGATGGCGCCGGCCAGCGCGTCCGGGTCCACGTCCTTGTAGACGTAGCCCGCTGCGCCCGCGCGGAGCGCCGGGACGACGGTGCGCTGCTCGGTGAAGCTGGTGACGACCAGCACCCGGGCCGCGTTGTCCACTTCGCGCAGCTTGCGGAGCGCCTCGATGCCGTCCATGCCGGGCATCTTGACGTCCATCAGCACGACGTCCGGGCGCAGCCGTTCGGCGGCGGCGATGCCCTCGGCGCCGTCGGACGCCTCCCCCACCACCTCGATGTCGTCCTGGACCTCCAGGAAGGTGCGCAGCCCGCGGCGGACCACCTGGTGGTCGTCGACCAACAGGACCCTGATCGCTCCGGTGTCACCCACCGGGTACCTCCATCTCGACAGCGGTGCCCTTGCCGGGCTCCGATTCCACGGTGAGCCGGCCACCGACGCCGCTCGCCCGGTCACGCATCGACACCAGGCCCAGGTGCCGGCCGGCGCGGCGCACGGCGCCGGTGTCGAAGCCCCGGCCGTCGTCGGCGACGCGCAGCAGCGCGCCTTGGCCGCGCCGTACGAGGGCCACCTCGACCCGGTCGGCGCCGGCGTGCCGCAGGGCGTTGTGCAGTGCCTCCTGGGCGACCCTGAGCAGCGCCTCCTCCTGGGCGGCGGGCAGGGCGCGTACGCCCTGGGCCTCGAAGGTGACGTGGGCGTGGTGGGCGCGGTCCAGGACCTGGGCCTGGGAGCGCAGGGTGGCGACGAGGCCGTCCTCGTCCAGGGCGGCGGGCCGCAATTCGACGACGGCGGCGCGCAGTTCGTCGGCGGCCTCCGCGGCGAGGGCGGCGACCTGCTGCAACTCGCCCTTGGCGCGCGCCGGATCGCGGTCGACGAGGGCGGTGGCGGCCTGCGCGGTCAGTCGCAGCGAGAAGAGTTTCTGGGCGACGGCGTCGTGCAGTTCGTGGGCGAGCCGGGCGCGTTCCCCCGCGATGGTCAGCTCGCGGCTGCGCTCGTACAGGCGGGCGTTGGTCAGGGCGATGGCGGCGTGCTGGGCGAGGATGCCGAGCAGCCGTTCGTCCTCGGAGGTGAAGCCGCAGCCGCCGGCGGGCTTGGGGCACCTCTTGTTGGCGAGGAAGAGCGCGCCGAGGATCTCGTCGCCGTCGGCGACCGGCAGGCCGATGAAGTCGGACATGTCCGGGTGGGCGGCGGGCCAGCCGCCGAAGCGCGGGTCGGCGCGGACGTCGGCGAGCCGCTCGGGGGTGGCGTTGTGCAGCATCGCGGCGAGGATGCCGTGCTGGCGCGGCAGCGGGCCGATGGCCTTCCACTGCTCCTCGCTGACGCCGTCGACCACGAACTGGGCGAAGCCGCCGTGGTCGTCGGGCACCCCGAGGGCGGCGTACTCGGCGTCGAGCAGTTCGCGGGCGGAGGCGACGATCGTCTTGAGGACGTCGCGCACCTCCAGGTGCCTGCTCATGGCGAGGATGGCGCTGCTCACGGCGGGAATCCCGGCGCCGGGCCCGTCTCCAGGGCCGTGTGCGTCTCCCGGTCCGTTGGTCATGGCTTCACGTTACCGGCGGGGCGGGCCCCTCCGTATCGGACCACCGGCGGCCCTCGCTTAGGTCGGCGGGACTAGGCCGAAGTGCCCTGGGTCCTCCCGCCCGCTGCCCGAGGTGGCCGGGGCCGTCCGGTTCCTAGCGTGGGCTGTACGGACGCACGTCGGAGCGGAGAGGCGGTACGGGCTCATGCCGGTGGCAGTCATCACGGGGGCATCGAAGGGGCTGGGGCGCGCGCTGGGCGCGGCGCTGGCCGGGCGTGGCTGGGATCTGGTGGTGGACGCCAGGTCGGCCGGGCCGCTGGAGGACGCGGCGCGAGGGATGCGCCGGGCGGGCGCGCGGGTGGTGGCGCTGCCGGGGGACGTGGCGGACGCCGGGCACCGGGCGGGGCTGGTGGCCGCCGCCCGGGAGCTGGGCGGGCTGGATCTGCTGGTGAACAACGCGAGTGTGCTGGGTGCCGAGCCGCTGGTGCGGCTGGAGGAGCATGCGCTGGGCGGGCTGCGTGCGGCGCTGGAGGTCAATGTGGTGGCGCCGCTGGGGCTCGTACAGGAGGCGCTGCCGCTGCTGCGGGCCTCCTCTCTCTACGGGGCGGCGGCGCTCGGTGGCGCCGTGCTCAACATCAGTTCGGACGCGGCGGCCGAGGCGTACGAGACCTGGGGCGGGTACGGGGCGGCGAAGGCGGCGCTCGACCAGCTCTCGGCGGTGCTGGCGGTCGAGGAGCCGGGGCTGCGGGTGTGGTGGGTTGACCCCGGCGACATGCGGACGGAGCTGTACGCGGCGGCCGTGCCCGACGACGACGGCTCCGGGCGTCCGCTGCCCGAGACCGTCGTGCCCGCGCTGCTGCGGCTGCTGGACGCCGGTGCGGCCAGCGGGCGGTACGGGGCGCCCGGCCTCCTGGACGGTGCGCGGTGACCGCCGGGGTGCTGCGGGTGCCGCCGGAGCTGTCGGCCCGGGAGCCGGCCGAGCAGCGCGCGGCGGGCCGGGGCCGGGACGGGGTGCGGCTCCTGGTCAGCCGGGGCACGGCGGAGCCGGCGCACCACGCGTTCGGTGAGCTGCCTCGGCTGCTGTCGGCCGGGGACGTGCTGGTGGTGAACACCTCGCGCACGCTTCCGGCGGCGCTCGACGGCCGGGTCGGGGACGGGCGCGGCCGGGGCGAGCCGGTGGTGGTGCACTTCTCGACGCGGGCGGACGAGCGGTATCCGCGGCCGGAGGCGGCGGCCGGGGACTGGGCGGTGGAGCTGCGGACGCCGGACGGCCGCGGCAGCACCCGGCAGCGGGCGGGCGGCCCGGCCGGGACGGTGGTGCGGCTGCCGGGCGGGGCGCGGCTGGAGCTGCGGGCGCCGGTGGACCCCGGGGGCGTACGGCTGTGGTGGGCGCGGGTGTCGGGGAAGCCGGTCACGGACGTGCTGCGCCGGTACGGGCGGCCGATCCGGTACGGCTACACGGACCGGGACCAGCCGCTGGCCGCGTACCAGACGGTGTTCGCGGTGAACTCGCCGGACGGCGGCGGCAGCGCGGAGATGCCGAGCGCGGCCCGGCCCTTCACCCCTTCCCTGGTGGCCCGGCTGGTGAGCGGGGGCGTGCAGATCGCGCCGGTGGTGCTGCACACGGGCGTGGCGTCGGCGGAGGCGTACGAGCCGCCGTACCCGGAGCGCTTCGAGGTGCCGCCGTCGACGGCGTGGCAGGTCAACGCGGCGAGGGCGGGCGGCGGCAAGGTCATCGCGGTCGGTACCACGGCCGTGCGGGCGCTGGAGACGGCGGCCGGCGTGGACGGGCGGATCCGGGCGGCGTCCGGGTGGACGGAGCTGGTGGTCACCCCGGAGCGCGGGGTGCGGGCGGTGGACGGGCTGCTGACCGGGCTGCACGAGCCGCAGGCGTCGCACCTGCTGATGCTGGAGGCGGTCGGGCGGGCGGCCGCGGGCGGCGCGGCCTTCGGGGACGCGCTGTGCCGGGCGTACGCGGAGGCCGTGCGGCACCGGTACCTGTGGCACGAGTTCGGGGATCTCCACCTCGTCGTGCCGTCCTGAACTCCAGACTCGGAGCATGTCGACACCAACGAGGAACTGGACACCGACCCACGGCGATCCCTACCGGTCGGTGCCGTACCGCCCGGAGCGGCTGCCCGCCGGCGAATCGCTGGCCCGCGCCGCCGAGCTGCGCGAGCGGATGGACCGGCGGCGGACCGTACGGCAGTTCTCCGCCGATCCGGTGCCGGAGCAGGTGGTGAAGGACGCCATCGCCTGCGCGGCCACCGCGCCCTCCGGGGCGCACCAGCAGCCCTGGACGTTCGTCCTGGTCAAGGACGAGCACACGCGGCGCCGCATACGGGAGGCGGCGGAGGAAGAGGAGCGGATCTCCTACGGGGGGCGGCTCGGCGAGGAGTGGCTGGCGGCGCTGCGCCCGCTGGGTACGGACGAGGTCAAGCCGCACCTGACCGACGCGCCCCACCTGATCGTGGTCTTCCAGCAGCGCTACTGGCTGGGCGAGGACGGGGCCAGGCACAAGCACTATTACGTGGACGAGTCGGTGGGCATCGCGGTCGGCATGCTGCTGTCCGCGCTGCACCTGTCGGGCCTGGCCGCGCTGGTGCACACGCCGAGCCCGATGCGCTTCCTCCAGGAGGTGCTGGGGCGGCCGGCGAACGAGAAGGCGTTCGCGGTGATTCCGGTGGGATATCCGGCCGAGGACTGCCGGGTACCGGATCTGGTCCGTAAGTCCCTGGACCAGGTCATGGTGGAGATCTAATGCACTGACACAGTGTGCGAGTGCAATCACGCCGGGCAACTAAACCCGTTGCCCGGTGTGACGCCGCACATAGGACCCAGGTCACTTACGAACACCCCTAGTGGCTTTGCGCGACCCGTACGACCTTTGGCCGATACGGGGTAGACCTGGGGCGTACCCGGGGATGACGACGGGGTGAACCCATGGCTGACGCGATATCCGCGCGCCGGGTTCCACTACCCGCGATCGTATATCGGCTCTTTGCTCGGCGAATTTCCGGCCGCTAACAATGACTCCCGTCGCTCGGCGCCGTGGACAGATCTCGGCGTTACACCGCCTTTCCCGGCCACAGCGGCGCTCCCCATTGGAAGAGGTCTGACTCCGCATGCCCAAGCACGCCATCCCCGGCTACGCCCGCCTGAACCGGACGCACAAGCTCTCGGCCGCCGGCGTCGCCGCAGCCGGTGCCGCCGCCCTGGTCTTCGCCGTCGTCCCGGGTTCGGCCGGCGCCGAGCAGGGCCACGACAAGGCGGGCGCCCAGAACGTCAAGCCGGTCGCGTTCAGCGCCGTCGACGACGCCGCCAAGGCCCAGCAGGACAGCATCACCAAGCAGGCGGACGCCTCCGCCCAGCAGGCCGAGAAGGACGCCGCCGACGCCAAGAAGAAGGCCGCGGACGAGGCCAAGGCCAAGGAGGAGGCCGACGCCAAGGCCAAGGCCGAGCAGGAGCGCAAGGACCAGGAGGCCGCCAGCCGGTCCGCCGACCGCGCCGCCGCGCCCGCCCCGAAGACGTACAGCAACGACCTGGACGGCTGGATCCGCGAGTCGCTGGACGTCATGCAGAAGCACGGCATCCCCGGCTCCTACGACGGTCTGTACCGCAACATCATGCGCGAGTCGACCGGCAACCCGCAGGCCGTCAACGGCTACGACTCCAACGCGCAGCAGGGCACCCCGTCCAAGGGCCTGCTCCAGGTGATCGACCCGACCTTCCAGGCGTACCACGTCGAGGGCACCTCCTGGGACATCTTCGACCCGGTCGCCAACATCGTCGCCGCCTGCAACTACGCGGCCGCGACCTACGGCTCCATGGACAACGTGAACTCCGCGTACTGAGCCGTACGCACACGCGCCGAGGGGCGGCACCCGCAACGGGTGCCGCCCCTCGGCGGTTGCCGTCGGCGCGTTACTTGCGCATGACCTCGGGCTCGTGGCGGCGCAGCAGCCGGGCCACGACGAAGGCCAGGGCCACGCCGAGCGCCAGGAGGATGACCAGGTCCATGCCGTAGACGCTCGCCTCGTGCTTCCACAGCGGGTCGGGGTTGCCCGCCTCCCACGGCAGCAGCGTGTTCATGTCGGCGGTCGCGCCCATCGCGGCCACCGCCCAGCGCGACGGCATCAGCCAGGCCACCTGGGCGACGCCGACGGTGTCGAACAGCTGGAAGAGCACGCCGGTGAAGACGACCTGGACGATGGCGAACATGACCAGCAGCGGCATGGTCTTCTCCGCGGTCTTGACCAGCGCCGAGATGATCAGGCCGAACATCATCGAGGTGAAGCCGAGCGCGATGACGGCGAGCGCCATCTCGACGGCCGGCAGGTCCTTGAACAGCACGCCCTCGGCGGGCATCTTGCGCGGGGTGAAGCCGATCGCCGCGATGATCACGCCCTGGACCGCGGTGACCACCCCGAGCACGATCACCTTGGACATCAGGTACGCGGAGCGCGACAGGCCGGTGGCCCGTTCCCGCTCGTAGATGACCCGCTCCTTGATCAGCTCGCGGACCGAGTTGGCGGCGCCCGAGAAGCACATGCCGACCGCGAGGATCAGCATGATCGTGCTGGCGTCGCGGTTGGGGCCCTTCGGCCCGTACGCCAGGCCGTACTGGCTGGGGATGAGGATGGAGACCACGCCGAGCACCGCCGGCAGGATCAGCATCAGGCCGAGGAAGCCGCGGTCGGAGGCGAGCACGGAGACGTAGCGCCGCATCAGGGTCCACAGCTGCGAGCCCCAGCTCTGCGACTTCTGCATCCGGACCGGGGGTGCCTGGACCGAGACCGACTGCGGGGCGACGGCGTCGATGTCAGCGGCGTACATCTGGTAGTGCGGGGAGCCGCGCCAGCGGCCCATCCAGTCGTAGTCGCGGTAGTTCTCGAAGGCGGAGAAGACGTCCGCCCAGGAGTCGTACTGGAAGAAGTTCAGCGCCTCCTCCGGCGGGCCGAAGTAGGCCACGCCGCCGCCGGGCGCCATCACCAGCAGCTTGTCGCACAGTGCCAGCTCGGCGACGGAGTGGGTGACCACCAGGACCGTGCGGCCGTCGTCGGCGAGGCCGCGCAGCAGCTGCATGACGTCGCGGTCCATGCCCGGGTCCAGGCCGGAGGTCGGCTCGTCCAGGAAGATCAGGGACGGCTTGGTCAGCAGCTCCAGGGCGACCGAGACGCGCTTGCGCTGGCCGCCGGACAGGGAGGTGACCTTCTTGTCCTTGTGGACGTCCAGCTTGAGCTCGCGCAGCACCTCGTCGATCCGGGCGGTGCGCTCGGCCTCGGCGGTGTCGCCGGGGAAGCGCAGCTTGGCCGCGTACTTGAGGGCCTTCTGGACGGTCAGCTCCTTGTGGAGGATGTCGTCCTGCGGGACCAGGCCGATGCGCTGGCGCAGCTCGGCGAACTGCTTGTAGAGGTTGCGGTTGTCGTAGAGGACGTCGCCCTGGTCGGCGGGCCGGTAGCCGGTCAGCGCCTTGAGCAGGGTGGACTTGCCGGAGCCCGACGGGCCGATGACCGCGACCAGCGACTTCTCCGGGACGCCGAAGGAGACGTCCTTGAGGATCTGCTTGCCGCCGTCGACGGTCACGGTCAGGTGGCGGGCCGAGAAGGAGACCTCGCCGGTGTCGACGAACTCCTCCAGCCGGTCGCCGACCAGCCGGAACGTGGAGTGGCCGACGCCGATGATGTCGTTCGGGCCGACCGGCGCCTTGCCGGACTTGGGGACCGGCTGGCCGTTGATGTACGTGCCGTTGTGGCTGCCGAGGTCGTGTATCTCGAAGCGACCGTCGGGCGTGGCCCGGAACTCGGCGTGGTGCCGGGAGACCTGGAGGTCGGAGACGACCAGCTCGTTCTCCAGCGCGCGGCCGATGCGCATGACGCGGCCGAGGTCGAGGCGGTGGAAGGTGGTCGGGCTGCGGTCGCCGTAGACCGGCGGGGCGGCGGCGCGCTCCCGGTCGGCCGGGGGCTGCTGGGCCACGGGAGGCTGCTGCGCCACGGGGGGCCGGCCCTGGGGCGGCTGCTGCGGGGCGTACGGGGCCTGGGGCGGCTGGTTCCAGCCCTGCTGCTGCGGAACCTGGTGGGCGGGCGCCTGGTGGAACGGCGGCTGCTGGGCCTGCGGCGGCGCGGCCCAGCCGGGACCGCCCTGATGCTGCGGGGCCTGGTGCTGCGGGGCCTGATGGGCCTGCGGCGGAGCCATCGCGGTCTGCGCGCTGTGGACACCGGCGGCGGGCGCGGCGCTGCCCGACAGGGTCAGCCGGGGGCCGTCCGTGGCGTTGCCGAGGTGCACCGCCGAGCCGGGACCGATCTCCAGCTGGTGGATCCGCTGTCCCTGGACGTACGTGCCGTTGGTGCTGCCCTGGTCTTCGATGACCCAACTGCGTCCGCCCCAGCGCACGGTGGCGTGGCGCCAGGAGACCCTGGCGTCGTCCAGCACCATGTCCCCCTGCGGATCACGGCCCAGGCTGTAGGACCGGGACGGGTCGAGCGTCCAGGTCCGTCCGTTCAATTCGAGTACGAGTTCAGGCACTCCATGCCCCATTACATAGTCCCCCGAGTGACGCCCTGTATGGGAAGTCTAGGGATGGCGAACATCGTGAGGAACTATTTCAGGCACGGTGCCCGGAGCCAAAAACCGGGCCTGGCAAGGTCTCGACCCCTTCCGTTGACGGCGGCGAAACACCAACGGACAGTGGTAAGCACCCATGGATGCGCACGGATCATGGGATCGGGCGCGTTTGGGGCGACTCGGACGGATCGGGGGGCTGTCGATGACCGCCGGGGACACCGCACGGATCCGCTGGGGCGACGTCGTCCTGTCCGCCGTCGCCGCGGTCAGCTGGGCGTTTCTGGCGATGGCCGGGGTGGCGGCGCTGGGGCTGCACCTGCTGGGCGCGGACACGGCGGCGGCGCTCGGCCCGATGACGGCCGCGGCGGTGGTGCTGGCGGCCGGCGGGTCGGTGACGCCGTCGGGCGACGTGAGCGCCTTCGGGCTGTCGGGACAGGCGGCCGGATCCGCCGTTGACTTCGCGCCGTTGGGCGTGAGCCTGGTGGGCGCCCTGGTGCTGGGGTGGGTGTTCGCGCGCTCGCTGCGGCGGGTCGGCGCGACCGTACGCGGCGGCGAACTGGCCGCCAGGGCGGGGATGTTGGCGCTGCTCTTCGTCGCGCTGCTGGCCTTCCTGGCCTGGGCCGGACACGACTCCGTAACGATCGACGGCAAGACGCTGGCCGGGCTGGGCGGGCTCGCGGGCGGCGGGAGCTCCGGCGGGGGCGGCGACGGCGGTCTGCTCGACAAGCTCCGGGAGGGCCTCGGGCTCGGTGACAGTGGCTCCGGGGGGCTGGCGGACCGGCTCGCCGACCTCGCGGGCGCCGAGGCGTCCGTCGGGTTCGCGGTGAACACCGGGGCCTCTCTGGTGGGCGGCGCGCTGTGGGTGCTCGGCGTCCTGGCCATCACGCTGCTGGCGGCCCGGCGGGCGCCGCTGCCCCGCGCGCTGGACGCCCTGCACCGGGTCGTGCGGCCCGCGGCATCGGCGCTGGTCACCGTGCTGCTGATCGCGGTGGTCGCCGGCTTGGCGGCGGCCGGGTACGCGGCCGCCGGTGACGACCATCCGCGCCGGGTGCTGGGCGCCGCGCTGCTCGCCGCCCCGAACGGCGTATGGCTCGCGATTCCGCTGGGCCTCTTCGTCCCCTGGTACGGCAGCGCGTCCGGCGTCCTCACCCGGTTCCTGCCCGACCCCTTGGACCGGCTGCTGGACGGGCGCGACGACGCGCCGCTGACCATCGGGCGGCTCGCCGAGCTGGACGGGCGGGCCTGGCTGCTGCCGGTCGCCGCCGCGCTGATGATGCTGCTGGCGGGTGTGTTCACGGCGGTCCGCACACCGCGCGACGGCGCCAGGACGCTGCCGTTCGCGCTGCGCTGCGCGGTACGGCTCGGGGCGCTGTCCGCGCTCACGCTGCCGCTGCTGGTGCACCTGACCGGCGTCTCGGCGAACGCGAGCCTGTCGGTCTTCGGGATCGACGCCTTCGGGGCCGGTCTGGAGCTGCGCGGCAGCATCGCCCCGGCGTTCGCGCTGGGGGCCGCGTGGGGCGCGGCAGCGGGGCTCGTAGGGGCACTGCCGGCCTGCGCGACCGGGGCGGCGGGTCGGCGAGCGGTACGGCTGCCGGAGCGCGCGGCGCCGGCACCGGCGGATACGCAGGGGTACGGGTACGGCCAGGGCCGTGCCGCGCAGAGCGGCACCCCGGGATACGCCCGGCAAGAGCCCCGCGACCACCCCGGCGCCGCCTACGGCCCGGGGCCGTACCGCCCCTCCCCCTCCTACCGGCCCCCGAACGCCGACACGAACCCGTACCTGCGCCCGCCACCGGAGCAGTCGTCCCCGGAGCAGCCCTCCCCGCAGCAGCCGTCCCCGGATTCCGCGCCGACCGAACGCGGCCTGCGCCTGCCGCCCCCTCCCCCGCGGCCCGCGGCGCCGCCGAAGCCGCGCGGCAGGCCGCGTGGGCGGTGGGACGATCCGCCCGACGAGCCACCGCCTCCCGGGCGCCCGGGAGGCAGGCGCTGAGAGCTGCGGCCGCACGGGGGAAGCGTCCGTACCACGGACACCTGTACGGGGTCCGGTGCGGGTTGGTTACCGTAAGAGCACCATGAGCGCATCGCAGATCCCGCCTGCCACCGCCGTACCGGGCGATGACGTACCGACCCTTCTCGTCAAGATCTTCGGAAAGGACCGGCCCGGCATCACCGCCGGACTCTTCGACACCCTCGCCGCTTACTCCGTCGACGTCGTCGACATCGAGCAGGTGGTGACCCGCGGCCGCATCGTCCTGTGCGCCCTGGTCACCTCCCCCGCCCCGGCCGGCGGCGCGTCCGGCGCCACCGAGGGCGACCTGCGCGCCACCGTGCACAGCTGGGCCGAGTCGCTGAACCTCCAGGCCGAGATCATCTCCGGCACCGGCGACAACCTGCCGCGCGGCCTCGGCCGCTCGCACGTCACCGTGCTCGGCCACCCGCTCACCGCGGAGTCCACCGCCGCCATCGCCGCCGCGATCACCGGCACCGGCGCCAACATCGACCGGATCTTCCGGCTGGCCAAGTACCCCGTCACCGCCGTGGAGTTCGCCGTCTCCGGCGCCGCCACGGACACCCTGCGCACCACGCTGGCCATAGAGGCGGCCGCGCTCGGCGTGGACGTCGCGGTGGTCGCCTCCGGCCTCCAGCGCCGCGCCCAGCGCCTCGTCGTCATGGACGTCGACTCCACCCTCATCCAGGACGAGGTCATCGAGCTGTTCGCGGCGCACGCGGGCTGCGAGCCGGAGGTCGCCGAGGTCACGGCCGCGGCGATGCGCGGCGAGCTGGACTTCGAGCAGTCGCTGCACGCCCGCGTCGCGCTCCTGGCGGGGCTGGACGCGTCGGTCGTGGACATGGTGCGCAAGGAGGTACGGCTGACTCCCGGCGCGCGGACGCTGGTGCGCACCCTCAAGCACCTCGGGTACCAAGTCGGCGTCGTGTCGGGCGGGTTCACCCAGGTCACCGACGCGCTCCAGGAGGAGCTGGGGCTCGACTTCGCGTCCGCCAACACGCTGGAGATCGTCGACGGGAAGCTCACCGGCAAGGTGACCGGCGAGATCGTGGACCGGGCGGGCAAGGCCCGGCTGCTGCGCCGCTTCGCGCACGAGGCCGGGGTGCCGCTGGCCCAGACCGTCGCGATCGGCGACGGCGCCAACGACCTGGACATGCTCAACGCGGCGGGGCTGGGCGTGGCCTTCAACGCCAAGCCGCTGGTCCGCCAGGCCGCGCACACCGCGGTGAACGTGCCGTTCCTGGACACCGTCCTCTACCTGCTGGGCATCACCCGCGAAGAGGTCGAGGCGGCGGACACCCACGACGACTGAGACCCGTACCCACGAGACCCGCATACAGGTGAGGGCTCCGGCGCGCCCAGGCGCCGGAGCCCTCGTCCGTCACGGCGGCCGGATCACGGCGGCCGGATCACGGCGGCCGGGTCACAGCTGCCGGGTCACGGCACAGGCTCTCGCCGGCTCAGGCGTGCGGCGCCCAGAAGGACACCAGGCGGCCGACGCCGTGCTCGACCGTCTTCCAGGAGCCGGTGAAGGTCAGCACGGCGATCGAGGAGGTGGGAAAGCCGCTGCGGTTCATCCGGGCCAGCAGGTCGCCCTCCGCTTCGCCTGCCAGCGCGTCGGCGAGCCCGTGCATGCCGGGGTTGTGCCCGACCAGCATCAGGTCGTGGACGTCGTCGGAGGTCTCGTTCAGCACGGCGATCAGTTCGCCGAGGGAGGCTTCGTACAGCCGCTCGTCGTAGACGGTCCTGGGGCGCTGCGGCAGCTCGCCCACGACGAGCTTCCACGTCTCGCGCGTACGCGCAGCGGTCGAGCACAGGGTCAGGTCGGGGGTGATCCCGGCTCCGGCCAGCCAGTGACCGGCAGCCGGGGCGTCCTTGCGGCCGCGTTCCGCGAGGGGGCGCTCGTGGTCGCTCTCCTGCGACCAGTCGGCCTTGGCATGGCGGAGAAGGACAATCCGGCGAGGTGTTTCGGCGCTCATGTGTCCCAGCTTCGCATGAAACGCGGCGCGCGGCGCGAGGTGTTGGGGCGCTCCCCCCGCAGGGTGAACCCGCTCCGCCCCGGCCCGGGCAGCGGCCCTCAGGAGGCGATGCCGGCGAGCCGCGCGAAGAATTCGAGCACCGGTGCCAGGCTCTGGGACGGGCTCACCGCGTGCGCCGAGGACGGTGCCGCCATCACGCAGAGCAGCGTGACGAAGGAGACGACGGCGAGGGCCAGGGCCCACCACGGCAGGCCGGTGCGCACGCCCCGGCCACGGGGGACGGACGGCCTGCTGGACGCGGCGGACATCTGAGGGCCTCCGGGGATTCGTGGGGCGGCGCGGCCGCGTGATGCGGCCGCGCCCACCGCAGCGGCACGGTGTACTGCGAACCTACGTGCCCGCAGCGGCCGTTCCCACCCGGTACGCCACCCACTTCCCCCTGAGCCTGGCCCCCTAGGGGACGGTGGGGTTTACCCCACCCCCGGGCCGCGTCAGGGAGAGGCGAGGCTCGCGACGACGGCGATGACCGCGGTCACGCCGAGCATCACGCCCAGCACGATGAGGAGCTTCTTCTGTCCGCCCGGCGGATTGGGTTCGAGCACTGGCATGGGTTCAGTGTCGCACCCTCGCCTCGTCCTCCACCCGGCGGTCCCGGCCGGCGAGCACCCCCACCGCCATCTGCGGCACCATCAGCCCGGCCATCAGCGCGATCGGCGCTCCCCAGCCGCCGGTGTGCTGGTAGAGCGTGGCCACCAGGAGCGGCCCGGGTATGGAGATCAGGTAGCCGGCACTCTGCGCGAAGGCGGACAGCCGTACGACGCCGTCGGCGCTGCGCGCCCGCATCCCGATCATCGTCAGGGCCAGCGGGAAGGAGCAGTTGGAGACGCCCAGCAGCAGGGCCCAGGCCCAGGCTCCGGCGGCCGGGGCCAGCCACAGGCCGGCGTACCCGGCCAGCCCGCACATGCCGAGGCCCACGGCGAGGGGGCCCTGGTGCCGCATCCGGGCGGCCACCCGCGGCAGGACGAAGGACAGCGGTACGCCCACCGCCATGGTGGCGGCGAGCAGTACGCCCGCGGCGCCCGCCGAGACCCCGGCGTCGCGGAAGATCTGCGCCATCCAGCCCATGGTGATGTACGCGGCGGTGGCCTGGAGGCCGAAGAAGACGGCCAGCGCCCAGGCGGTGGGCGACGTGGTGACGCGCAGGCCCGGCGCGGGGTCCCGCGGCGCGGGTCCGGCGTCCGGCGCCGCCTGTGCCGCGCCCGGTATGCGGGTACGCCGCCGGCCGCGCACGATCACCAGCCAGGTCGGCGCGGCGACGACGGCGACCACCGCCCACACCGCGAGCCCCGCCTGCCAGCTGCCGCCGAGCGCGGCCGTGACGGGGACGGTGAGCGCGGCGGCGAGCGAGGTGCCCAGGGCCAGGGACATCGAGTAGAGGCCGGTCAGCGGGCCGACGCGGTCGGGGAACCAGGTCTTGATGACCACCGGCAGCAGCACGTTGCCGACCGCGATGCCCGCCAGGGCCAGCGCGGTGGCGGCGAGGAAGCCCGGGGTGCCGCCGGCGAAGGGGCGTACGACGACGCCCACGGCGATGACGGCCAGGCCGGCGCAGACGACGGCGCCGGGGCCGAAGCGCCGGGCCAGCCGGGGCGCGGCGAAGCCGAAGACGGCGAAGCACAGGGCCGGTACGGACGTGAGCAGCCCGGCGACGGTCGCGCTCATGCCGAGCCCGGACCGTACCTCCGCCATGAGGGGGCCGAGGCTGGTGATGGCCGGGCGGAGGTTGAGGGCGGCCAGCACCAGGCCGGCGAGCACGCGGAACGGCAGCCCTCGCCGGGCGGCCGGGGCGCGGCCCTGTTCCGGCGTCGCGGCCGCTCCGGGGCTCGCTCCCGGAAGCCGCTCCTGCGGGGCGTCCGGGGCCGCGCTGCCGGGGCCGAGGGTCGCGAGGGAGTCGTCTGTCATGAACAGCATCATAGAATCATGGGATGAATGGCTGTCCACTGTTTATGCGCCCGGGTTCCGCCGGCCCTCCGCGCCCCGGCACTCGCTATCCTCACGCGGTGCCCCCCGCCGGACCCCCGGCCCCCGTACCCCAGGAGCACTGACATGCCTCTGACCGCGCCCCGGCGCTCCGCACTGGCGGACCAGGTGATCGCGCAGCTGCGGTCGCAGATCACCTCCGGCGAATGGCCGGTGGGCTCCCGCATCCCGACCGAACCCGAGCTGGTCGAACAGCTCGGCGTGGCCCGCAACACCGTCCGCGAGGCCGTACGCGCGCTGGCCCACAACGGCCTGCTCGACATCCGCCAGGGCTCGGGCACCTACGTCGCGGCGACCAGCGAGCTGGCCGGGGTGATGAACCGGCGCTTCGCGGACGCCGACCCGGAGCACGTCGCCGAACTGCGCAGCGCGCTGGAGGCGACGGCGGCCAGGCTGGCCGCCCGGCGCCGCACCGACCAGGACCTGCGGCAGCTCGACGCCGCGCTGGACCGGCGCGAGCGGGCCTGGGAGTCCGGCGCGGCGACCGCCTTCGTGGAGGCCGACGCGACACTGCACATGGCGGTCGTCGCGGCCTCGCACAACGACGTACTGGCCGAGCTGTACGCCGACCTCGGCGGCGTACTGCGCGAATTCCTGCGCGCCGACGTGGGCGACGTGCTGCGGCCCGAGGCGCACGTGGACCACGCGCGGCTGGTGGCGGCGATCCGGGCCGGCGACCACGAACTGGCCGCGACCGAGGCGGGCGCGCACCCCTTCGGCTGCCGGCTCGGCGCCCGGAGCGGCGGCTGAGCCATACCCCCGTATCAACGCGCGCTGCCCGCCCCGGCGGGCCGGGACGGGCAGCGTGTGCGGCGTTTCAGGCGCTTACGGGGCGTGTCAGGCACCCATCATGTGCACGCCGCCGTCGACGTGCACGATCTCGCCGGTGGTCTTGGGGAACCAGTCGGAGAGCAGGGCGACGACACCGCGGCCGGCCGGCTCCGGGTCGGTCAGGTCCCAGCCGATCGGCGCGCGGGTGGACCACACGTCCGTCAGCTCCTCGAAGCCGGGGATGGAGCGGGCCGCCATCGACTTGATCGGACCCGCCGAGACCAGGTTGCAGCGGATGTTCTTCGGGCCCAGGTCACGGGCGAGGTAGCGGGAGGTGGCCTCCAGCGCCGCCTTGGACACGCCCATCCAGTCGTACTTCGGCCAGGCCATCTGCGCGTCGAAGTCCATGCCGACGACCGAGCCGCCGCGCTTCTCCAGCAGCGGGAGCAGCGCCATCGTCAGGGCCTTGAGCGAATACGCGGAGACCTCGACGGCCGTGGCGACCGACTCCCACTCCGTGTTCAGGAAGTTGCCGCCCAGCGCGTCCTGCGGGGCGAAGCCGATGGAGTGCACGACACCGTCGAGCTGGTCGTCGCCGAAGTGCTCGGTGACCTTGGCGGCCAGGCCGTCCAGGTGCTCCTTGTTCTGCACGTCCAGCTCGATGACCGGAGCGGGCTTCGGCAGCCGCTTGGCGATGCGCTCGACGAGGGAGAGCCGGCCGAACCCGGTCAGCACGACCTCGGCGCCCTCCTCCTGAGCCAGCTTGGCGACATGAAAGGCGATCGAGGCGTCCGTGAGGACTCCGGTGACCAGAATGCGCTTGCCTGCGAGGATTCCACTCATGCTGATCAGTGACCCATGCCCAATCCGCCGTCGACGGGAATGACGGCTCCGGTGATGTACGCGGCCTCGTCGGAGGCCAGGAAGCGGACCGAGGCGGCGATCTCCTCGGGCTGCGCGTAGCGCGCCAGCGGCACCTGCTTCACGATGCCGTCCCGCTGCTCGTCGGTGAGCGCGCGGGTCATGTCGGTGTCCACGAAGCCGGGCGCGACGACGTTGACGGTGATGTTGCGGCTGCCCAGCTCACGCGCGAGGGAGCGGGCGAAGCCCACCAGGCCCGCCTTGGAGGCGGCGTAGTTCGCCTGGCCGGCGGAGCCCAGCAGGCCCACGACGGAGGAGATCAGCACGATGCGGCCCTTGCGCGCCCGCAGCATGGCGCGGTTGGCGCGCTTGACCACCCGGAAGGTGCCGGTGAGGTTGGTGTCGAGCACCGAGGCGAAGTCCTCCTCGGACATCCGCATCAGCAGCTGGTCGCGGGTGACGCCGGCGTTGGCCACCAGCACCTCGACCGCGCCCTGCTTCTCCTCGATCTCCTTGTACGCCCGCTCGACCTGCTCGGCGTCCGTGATGTCGCACTTGACGGCCAAAAATCCCTCGGGCGGCTCCCCCGAGCGGTAGGTGATGGCGACCTTGTCGCCTGCCTCGGCGAAGGCCCGGGCGATGGCGAGGCCAATGCCGCGGTTGCCTCCGGTGACCAGAACCGAGCGGCTCAAGAGATCACCCTTTCCGTGTCCTGTCCGACCTGCGTTCGCTACGAAACTATCGGTCACCGGCCTCTTCCGGAGAATCGAGCACGGACAGGCGCGCGCGCCGGTCACTGTCGGGTCCCTACAGAAGGCGCCCCGCACGGTCCCCCCGCGGGGTGGGCCGGACGCCTCGGGCAGGGCATGATTCATGGCGCCGACCACGGGAGGACACCTTGCCTGCCACACCTCGTTCGATCGACGAGACCTTCCTCGCGCTGCCGTTGCACGCGCTCGCCGACGCCGCACTGGCGCGGGCCCGCGCGCTGGGCGCCGACCACGCGGACTTCCGCTTCGAGCGCGTGCGCAGCGCCTCCTGGCGGCTGCGGGACGCCAGGACCGCCGGCACGTCCGACACCACGGACCTGGGCTACGCGGTACGCGTGGTGCACGGCGGCGCCTGGGGCTTCGCCTCCGGCGTCGACCTGACGATGGACGCCGCGGCGCGGGTGGCCGGGCAGGCGGTGGCGATGGCCAAGCTGTCCGCCAAGGTGATCAAGGCGGCCGGCTCCGCGGAGACAGTGGAACTGGCGGACGAGCCGCCCCACCCGGACCGGACATGGATCTCCTCCTACGAGATCAACCCCTTCGACGTACCCGACGCGGACAAGACCGGCCTGCTCGCCGAATGGAGCGCCCGGCTGCTGGCCGCGCCGGGCGTGGCCCACACGGACGCCTCGCTGGTGACCGTCCAGGAGAACAAGTTCTACGCGGACACCGCGGGCACCAGCACCACCCAGCAGCGGGTACGGCTCCACCCGCAGCTGACGGCCGTCGCCGTGGACCCGGCGACCGGCGAGTTCGACTCGATGCGCACCCTCGCCCCGCCGGTGGGCCGCGGCTGGGAATACGTGACCGGCAGCCACTACGACTGGCACGCCGAACTGGACATGATCCCCGAACACCTCGCCGAGAAACTGCGCGCACCGAGCGTCGAACCCGGCCGCTACGACCTGGTCGTGGACCCGTCCAACCTGTGGCTGACCATCCACGAGTCGATCGGACACGCCACCGAACTGGACCGGGCCCTGGGCTACGAGGCGGCCTACGCGGGCACCTCCTTCGCCACCTTCGACCAGCTCGGAAAGCTCGCGTACGGCTCCGAAGTGATGAACGTGACCGGCGACCGCACCGCCGAACACGGCCTGGCCACCATCGGCTACGACGACGAGGGCGTGGCGGCCCAGTCCTGGGACCTGATCAAAAACGGCACCCTGGTCGGCTACCAACTCGACCGCCGCACCGCCGCCCTCACCGGCTTCCCCCGCTCCAACGGCTGCGCCTACGCCGACTCCCCCGCCCACGTCCCCGTACAACGCATGGCCAACGTATCCCTCCAGCCCGCCCCCCAGGGCCCCTCCACCCGAGACCTGATCTCCGGCGTGGAACACGGCATCTACGTCGTCGGCGACCGCTCGTGGTCGATCGACATGCAGCGGTACAACTTCCAGTTCACCGGCCAGCGCTTCTTCCGTATCGAGCACGGGCAGTTGGCGGGGCAGCTGCGGGACGTCGCCTATCAGGCGAGTACCACCGACTTCTGGGGGTCCATGGCCGCGGTCGGTGGGCCGGGTACCTATGTGCTGGGCGGGGCCTTCAACTGCGGCAAGGCGCAGCCGGGACAGATCGCGGCGGTGTCGCACGGGTGCCCGGCCGCCTTGTTCACCGACGTCAGCATCCTCAACACCACGCAGGAGGCCGGGCGATGAGCCGCCGTACGGGTACGAACACGCCGCACGAGATCGTCGAGCGGGCCCTGGAGCTGTCCCGGGCGGACGGCTGTGTCGTGATCGCCGAGGAGCGGTCCAGTGCCAATCTGCGCTGGGCCGGCAATGCGCTGACCACCAACGGGGTCACCCGCGGGCGGTCGCTGACGGTGGTCGCCACCGTCGACGGTGGCCAGGGCACCGCCTCGGGCGTGGTGTCCCGGTCCGCGGTGACCGCCGCCGAGCTGGAGCCGCTGGTCCGGGAGGCGGAGGCGGCGGCGAGGGAGGCGGGGCCGGCCGAGGACGCCGGGCCGCTGGTTTCCGGGGCCGCGCCGTCGCCGCACTTCGCCGACGCGCCGGCCGAGACCTCCTCCGCGGTCTTCGAGACCTTCGCGCCCGCGCTCGGCGAGGCCTTCAAGCGGGCCGGGGACGGTGGGCGGGAGCTGTACGGCTTCGCGTACCACGAGGTCGTCTCGTCCTATCTCGGTACGTCCACGGGGCTGCGGCTGCGGCACGACCAGCCCACCGGGACGTTGGAGCTGAACGCCAAGTCCCCCGACCGCACCCGGTCCGCCTGGGCGGGCCTGGCCACCCGTGACTTCGCCGACGCCGACCCGCTGGCCATGGACGCGGAGCTGGCCACCCGGCTCGGCTGGGCGGCGCGGCGGATCGAGCTGCCGGCCGGGCGGTACGAGACTTTGCTTCCGCCGTCCGCCGTCGCCGACCTGCTCGTGTACCAGCAGTGGTCCGCGGCGGCCAGGGACGCCGTGGAGGGCCGTACGGTCTTCTCGCGGCCCGGCGGCGGCACGCTCGTCGGCAGCAAGCTCGCCGAGCTGCCGCTGACGCTGCGCAGCGACCCGGGCGCGCCCGGCCTGGAGTGCGCGCCCTTCGTCCTGGCGCACGCCTCCGGCGACGACGCCTCCGTCTTCGACAACGGGCTGCCCCTGGAGCCGACCGACTGGGTCAGCGACGGTGAGCTGCGGCGGCTGGTGACCACCCGGCACAGTGCGGGGCTGACCGGTCTGCCGGTGGCGCCGGGCATCGACAACCTGATCATGGACGGCGGCGGCAGCCGGTCGCTGGCGGAGATGGTGGCGGGCACCGAGCGGGGGCTGCTGCTGACGTGCCTGTGGTACATCCGCGAGGTGGACCCGGCGACGCTGCTGCTCACCGGGCTGACCAGGGACGGCGTCTATCTGATCGAAAATGGTGAGGTGGTCGGCGAGGTGAACAACTTCCGGTTCAACGAGTCGCCGGTGGACCTGCTGTCGCGGGCGGTGGAGGCGGGCCGTACGGAGCGCACGCTGCCGCGCGAGTGGAGCGACTACTTCACCCGCGCCGCGATGCCCGCCCTGCGGATTCCGGACTTCAACATGAGTTCGGTCAGTGCGGGGGTGTAGGGGGCAGGGGGTAGGCGCGGGCTCCCTGGTCTGGGACGGTCATCGGCGGGCGGGCGCCGGAGGGCGGTCACCGGCTCTAATAGACTCTTCCCTCGTCCTCCCGTCAGGGAACACCGACCGATCAGGAACGCCATGACACGCCTCGGCGAATCCGTCGCCCGCGCCAGCTCGCTGCTCTCCGCAGACCTCTCCGCCGACGCCACCGTCGCGGAGCTGCTCAAGGAGACGGGCGAACGGCGCTATCTCGACCTGACGGACCTGCCCGCCAAGGAGCAGGCCGAGCTGATCGCCTCCCGCACCGTCGAGGTGCTGCCGGGCGTGGACCGGCTCGCGCAGCGGATCGAGGAGCGCCGGGCGGCGGGCAAGGGCCTGCACATCAAGCTGGGCATCGACCCGACGGCGACCGACGTCCACCTCGGCCACGCCGTACCGCTGATCATCCTCAGCCGGTTCCAGCGCCTCGGGCACGACGTGACGCTGATCATCGGCGACTTCACCGCCAAGATCGGCGACCCCTCGGGCCGTACCGCCGAGCGCCCGCCGCTGACGGACGAGGACATCGCCGCCAACCTGGCGAGCTACCGCGACCAGGTCCGGCCGTTCTTCGACTTCGACAAGGTCAGCTTCCGGCAGAACAGCGAGTGGCTGGCGCCGTACACCTTCCCCGAGCTGCTGGGGCTGCTCTCGCAGGTGCCCGTCTCGCAGCTGCTCCAGCGCGAGGACTTCCGCAACCGCCTCGCGGCCGGCTCCGGCCTGACGATGACGGAGCTGCTGTACCCGATCGCGCAGGGCCTGGACTCGGTGGCGCTGGAGTGCGACGTGGAGCTGGGCGGCGCCGACCAGCTGCTCAACCTCCAGATGGGCCGCAAGCTCATGGAGCTGCGGGGGCAGCAGCCGCAGCTGGTCGTCACGATGCCGCTGATCGAGGGCACGGACGGCACCGGCGCCAAGATGTCGAAGTCCAAGGGCAACTATGTCGGCCTGAATGCGCCTGCCGACGACGTCTTCGGCAAGATCATGTCGGTCCCTGACCGGCTGATGGAGCCGTACCTGAAGGCGTGGACGGAGTGGACCGACGAGGAGGTCGCCGCCGCGCTGGGCCGGGTCGCGGACAAGACGCTGCACCCGATGGACTTGAAGAAGATCCTGGCGGGCGAGGTCGTGACGGCGCTGTACGGCCTGGAGGCGGCGATGGCCGCGCGCGCCGGGTTCGTGGCGCAGTTCTCGAAGAAGACCTTCGCCGACGTCGGCACGCTGCCGGTGGTGGACGTCGCGGAGCACGGCGCCGAGACGGTGGCCGCGGTGCTGACGAAGGTCCTGGAGTTCACGCCGAGCGCCTCGGCGGCCCGGCGGCTCGCCAAGCAGAACGCGCTGCGCCTGGTCGTGGAGACCGGTGAGGGCCAGCAGGCACTGGTGCTCGCCGAGGCCGAGGCGATCCGGCCGCTGGGCGAGGTGCTGGCCGAGAAGCTGGCCGGCGCGCCGGGGTCGGCCTACCTCAAGGCGGGCCGCAAGCTCGCACAGCTCGAAGGCCGGTAGGCGCGGGACGGCCGGTGCGCACGGCGTGCGCACCGGCCGTCCCGCGTCCGGGCCCGTCAGGTCGTTTCTCTCCCGTGGCCGCGTACGGCCGTCCAGAGCCGGTCGCCGACGGCGACCACCACGACCGCGCCGACCAGTTGCAGCAGGTGCCGCGTCCAGTCGATGCCCTTGGTGTCGTTCACCCCGATGCCGGTGGCCAGCCAGTTGCCCAGGACGCTGCCGAGCATGCCGAAGACCACGGTCAGCCACAGGGGGATCTGCTGCTTGCCCGGGATGATCGCCTTGGCGATCAGGCCCAGCACAAGGCCCACGATGATTGCCCACAACCAAGTCATGTCGCCTCCTAAAGCGGCGCGCGCACGCGACCGTGCCCAGCCAGTTTCTCCCCGTACGGGCTACGCCGCACGCCGGAGCGGACCGTACGCGCCACTGCGGTAAGGACCCGGCCCGCCCGTATCGCGCCCCGGTCTCGAAGGCTGCGCAGGCGCGGCGTAACGTGGGAACGGTGCGGAACCGGGGAGAATCCGGCACGACAAGCAGGTGGTGGAACGTGATGCGGAAGCAGACCGGCGCCCAGGCCTTCCGGATCACCGGAGCGCGCCAGGGGCTGACCGAGGATGTGCGCGGCAGGCAGCGCCGTTATGTGATCTCGATGTCGGTCCGTACGGTGGCCGTCGTCCTCACGGCCGTGCTCTGGAACATCGAGCGTCACGTGGCCATCGCCACCCTGGCGCTCGGCATCGTGCTGCCCTACGTCGCGGTCGTCATCGCCAACGCGGGCCGGGAGAACGTACGTTCACTTCCGTCCACCTTCATACCGGCTCCCACCCGGCCGATGCTGGGCCCCTCGGGCACCGGCAGCCCGGCGGAACCCGTCCCGGAAGCGGCCGGGCCGGATGCGGACGGGCAGCACCACGACCGGAGTTGAGCCGGCCGCGGTCTGCAAAGCTCAAGAAAAGCTCAGATCAATCATGCGGTTCCGGTGCACCGGGCCCACTCCCGCGTGACATACTGCGTACGCGCTCCGCATCCCCCGTCGGAGCGACGGACCGACGCCGGGCGGCTCCCCCCGTGGCTGCCCGGCGTCGCCATGTCCGGACCAGTGGCGACGTAGGGTTGAGGCCGTGAACTCCCCTGACGCCCCGCACTCCGCCGACGCCTCCGGCGGCGCCGCATCCCCGCAACCGCCCGGCCTGCCGGGCTTCCCCGGCCTGTCCGGCGGCGCGCCGGACGCCGTCCCCGGACCGCCGGTCTGCTCGGCCAAGGGCTGCCGCGCCGCCGCCGTATGGGTGCTGGCCTGGAACAACCCGAAGCTGCACACGCCGGAGCGCCGCAAGACGTGGCTCGCCTGCGACGAGCACCGCGAGCACCTGTCCAACTTCCTCGGGTTGCGCGGGTTTCTCAAGGACGTCGTGACGCTGGAGGAGTGGGAGCGGGCCGCCGGGGACCGCCCGGCCGAGGGCTGACCCCGCCGCCATTGGTCGCGCCACTGGCGGCGGAGGTCCGGGGCCCGCCGGTCCGGCCGGCCCGTCGCCCAGCCTCGCTCAGCCGCCGATCGCCGACATCGGGCGCTCGGGCTGGAGGAACGACGGGTCGTCCAGCCCCGATCCCGCCTTCTTGCCCCACATCGCCTGCTTCCATATGCGGGCTATCTCCGCGTCCGGCGCGTCGGAGCGCAGTGCCGAGCGCAGGTCCGTCTCCTCGGTGGCGAACAGGCACGTACGGACCTGGCCGTCGGCGGTCAGGCGCGTACGGTCGCAGGCGCGGCAGAACGGGCGGGTGACGGAGGCGATGACGCCGACGCGGTGCGGGCCGCCGTCCACGAGCCAGCGCTCGGCCGGGGCGGAGCCGCGCTCCTCCTGCCCCTCGGGGGTCAGCGTGAAGCGGGTGCGCAGCGACGCGAGGATGTCACCGGCGGTGATCATGCCGTCGCGCTTCCAGCCGTGCTGCGCGTCGAGCGGCATCTGCTCGATGAACCGCAGCTCGTAGTCGTTGGCCACCGCCCAGGCGAGCAGGTCGGGCGCCTCGTCGTCGTTGAGCCCCGGCATCAGGACGCTGTTGACCTTGACCGGGGTCAGGCCGGCGGCGCGGGCCGCCTCCAGGCCGCGCAGCACGTCCTCGTGGCGCTTGCGGCGGGTCATGGCCCGGAAGACGTCCGGGCGCAGCGTGTCGAGGGAGACGTTGACGCGGTCCAGGCCGGCGTCGCGCAGGGCGGCGGCCGTGCGCTCCAGGCCGATGCCGTTGGTGGTCAGCGACATCTGCGGGCGGTTCTCCAGGGCGGCCACGCGCTCGACGATGCCGACGAGGCCGGGGCGCAGCAGCGGCTCCCCGCCCGTGAAGCGGACCTCTTCGATGCCCAGGTCGGTGACGGCTATGCGGATGAGGCGGACGATCTCGTCGTCGGTGAGCAGGTCCGGCTTGGCGAGCCACTGCAGGCCCTCTTCCGGCATGCAGTACGTGCAGCGCAGGTTGCACCGGTCGGTCAGAGAGACGCGCAGGTCGGTGGCCACGCGACCGTAGGTGTCGATGAGCACTGCATCCCCCTGCCCGAGTCCGATCAGTTCAATTCGAGCCTACGCGATGGGACTGACAGCGAGCACGGGTGAGATGTCACGAGGCGGGGGGGGGGGGGGGGGGGGGGGGGGGCCCCCCCCCCCCCCCCCCCCCCCCCCCCCCCCCCCCCCCCCTTCCCGTACGCGGCGTGCCCGGGTCAGTGGGCCCCGGTGCCGGTCAGCGAGCGCACCTCCAGCTCGGCGTACTTTTTAACGTCCGGCTCCTCCTTGGAGAGCAGCGAGCCGAGCCAGCCCAGCAGGAAGCCCAGCGGGATGGAGATCAGGCCGGGGTTCTCCAGCGGGAAGAAGTGGAAGTCCACGCCGGGGAACATCGAGGTGGGCTTGCCGGAGACGACCGGCGAGAAGAGCACCAGCAGCACCGAGGAGGCCAGGCCGCCGTAGATGGACCACAGTGCGCCCTGGGTGGTGAACCGCTTCCAGAACAGGCTGTAGAGGATCGTCGGCAGGTTGGCGGAGGCCGCGACGGCGAAGGCGAGGGCCACCAGCCCCGCGACGTTCAGGCCGCGCGCGAAGACGCCGAGGACGATGGCGACGGCGCCGATGCCCACGGTCGCCCAGCGTGCCGCGCGCACTTCCTCCTTCTCGGTCGCCTGTCCCTTGCGGATGACGTTGACGTACAGGTCGTGCGCGAAGGACGAGGACGAGGCGAGGGTGAGCCCGGCGACGACCGCGAGGATGGTCGCGAAGGCCACCGCCGAGATCACGGCCAGCAGGATCGCGCCGCCGGTGGAGTCGGCGCCGCCGCCGATCTCCTGGGCGAGCAGCGGGGCGGCCGTGTTGCCCGCCTTGTTGGACGCGACGATCGTCTCGGGCTTGATGAGGGCGGCGGCGCCGAAGCCCAGCGCGATGGTCATCAGGTAGAAGACGCCGATGATGCCGATCGCCCAGTTCACGGACTTACGGGCGGCCTTGGCCGTGGGCACGGTGTAGAAGCGGATGAGGATGTGCGGCAGTCCTGCGGTGCCCAGGACCAGCGCGATGCCCAGCGAGATGAAGTCGATCTTCGAGGTGGCGGTCACGCCGTACTTGAGCCCCGGCTCCAGGAAGGCGGCGCCCTTGCCGCTCTCCTCGGCCGCCTTGCCCAGGAGGGTGGAGATGTTGAAGTTGAACTTGAGCATCACCAGGAACGTGATGAGCAGGGTGCCCGCGATCAGCAGGACGGCCTTGACCATCTGGACCCAGGTGGTGCCCTTCATGCCGCCGATGGACACGTACAGGATCATCACGATGCCGACCAGGACGACGACCAGGATCTTGCCGGCCTCGCTGGTGATGCCGAGCAGCAGCGTGACCAGGGCGCCGGCGCCCGCCATCTGGGCGAGCAGGTAGAAGATCGAGACGACGATCGTCGAGACGCCGGCGGCGGTGCGGACCGGGCGCTGGCGCATCCGGTACGCGAGGACGTCGCCCATCGTGAAGCGCCCGGAGTTGCGCAGCGGCTCGGCGACCAGCAGCAGCGCCACGAGCCAGGCGACGAGGAAGCCGATGGAGTACAGGAACCCGTCGTAGCCGAAGAGGGCGATGGCGCCGGCGATGCCGAGGAAGGACGCGGCGGACATGTAGTCGCCGGAGATCGCCAGGCCGTTCTGGAAGCCGCTGAACTGGCGGCCGCCCGCATAGAAGTCCTCGGCGCCCTTGGTCTGCCGGCCGGCCCAGACGGTGATGCCCAGGGTGGCGGCCACGAACACCGCGAACAGCGTGATGATCAGCGGCCGGTGTTCGCCGGCGCCGCCCGCCGCGAGCTGCTGTGCGCCGGTGGCGAGCTGCTGTGCCGGGCTCATGCGCCACCCTCCAGGCGGGACTTGATCGCGTCGGCCTTCGGGTCGAGCTTCGCGGCGGCGTGCCGGGAGTACCACCAGGCGATGAGGAAGGTGGTCACGAACTGGGCGACACCCAGGACGAACGCCACGTTGACGTTGCCGAGGACCTTGGTTCCCATGAAGCCGCCCGCGTAGCTGGAGAGCAGCACGTACAGCAGGTACCAGGCGATGAACGCCACGGTGAGCGGGAAGGCGAACGAACGGTAGGAACGGCGCAGTTCGGTGAATTCCGGGCTCGTCTGGACCTCGGCGAAGTCCGGCGGCCGGTGCGGCCCCGGATCGGTGGGCGGTGCGGTGCTCACGGAATCTCCCGGTTGCGTAGCGGTTGCGTAGGTACGGACGGCGGGGCCCGGCGATAAAGGGTGCGTAAGTGATTCGGATCACGCATCGTAGAGGGGTGGCATGCGAAGCGACAGAGGTCGGTTGGTTGAATTCCGCAGGAAGCGCGGGCGTCGGCCGCCACCGCGGCGGGGCCCGTTCGTTGGGCAGCGTGTGACCTCCACGCCGCCCGCCGAGCCCACGGGGCCCGGCCGTCGCCCGTACGGAACCGTGCGGCTGGCCGCCCCCGTCGCGCCCGCAGTGCCGCCCCGGCGCCCCGTCCGGGCCGCTCCGGGGCGCTGGTACGGCCCACGGCCGCCACTGCCGCCGCTGAGCCTGGCGTCACTACGGCACACGTCCTGACGCGGGACGCGCACTACTGACGGGGCATCAATCCGCGGCTTGTGACAGGTTTTCTCCCAGATCCATTGATGTTCCGTGGTCGACACGGATAACTTCACGGGGACTTGCCGCGCGACGGGGCCATTCCCCCGTACGGCGGTATTCACCTGCCCGCACGCGACCCGTGTGCGGGCGGTTTCACGGATGAGGTGGAGTACCCATGGCGCATCCCCGATCCAGACGGGTGCGGGCGCTGGCCGTACCGCTCGGACTGGCTCTGACGGCATCCCTCGGCTTCCTGCCGGGCGCGGCCACCGCCGCCCCCCAGGACGCGGCCCCGGCCGCCGTCACCGCCGACGGCCCGCTGCTCTCGTACGTCGTCAACGCCACGCCCGGCCGCGCCTCGGTCGGCCAGGTGTCGAAGGCGATAACCAAGGCCGGCGGGAAGGTGATCGTCGCCCACGAGAAGATAGGCGTGATCGTCGTCCACTCGGCGAACCCGCTGTTCGCGGCCACCATACGCAAGGCGCCCGGCGTGCAGTCCGCCGGCGCCACCCGTACCGCGCCGCTCAAGGCGTCCGGCACCACGGACGTCGGCAAGCCCCAGAAGGTCGAGAAGCTCACCGCCGACAAGGCGGCCAAGGCGGCCCGCGCGGCCACGGCCAAGGGCGACGACCAGGAGCCGCTGGAGCCCCTCCAGTGGGACATCCCCGCCATCAAGGCGGACCAGGCCGCGAAGATCGACGAGGGCAGCAAGAAGGTCACCGTCGCCGTCATCGACACCGGCGTGGACGACACCCACCCCGACCTGAAGCCCAACTTCGCCCCCAAGCAGTCGGCGAACTGCGTGGGCGGCGTGGCGGACACCTCCCCCGGCGCCTGGCGCCCGTACGACCCGGCCGAGGACTACCACGGCACGCACGTCGCGGGCAGCATCGCCGCCGCGCGCAACGGTGTCGGCGTGGCCGGTGTGGCGCCGGGCGTGAAGCTCTCCGCCATCAAGGTCAGCGAGCCCAAGACGAGCCTGTTCTACGCCGAGAGCGTGGTGTGCGCCTTCGTCTTCGCGGCCGACCACGGCGCCAAGGTGACGAACAACAGCTACTACGTCGACCCGTGGATGTTCAACTGCAAGGACGACCTGGACCAGGGCGCCATCGTGGACGCCGTCGGCCGGGCCGCCAAGTACGCCGAGGGCAAGGGCGTGGTGAACGTCGCCGCGGCCGGCAACTCCAACATGGACCTGGCGGCGGCGCAGCTGACCGACACCGGCAGCCCGAACGACTCGACGCCGGTCACCCGCACCATCGACCCGAAGAAGTGCTGGGACGTCCCGACCCAGCTGCCGGGCACCGTCACGGTGGCCTCGACGGGCGTGAAGGGCCTCAAGTCGTACTTCTCGAACTACGGCAACGGCGTGATCGACGTGGCGGCGCCGGGCGGCGACAACCGCCAGGTCCCGGAGCTGCCCGCCAAGCACGGTGGCATCCTGTCCACCATGCCTGGCGGTGACTACGGCTACCTGCAGGGCACCTCGATGGCCAGCCCGCACGTCGCCGGCGTCGTGGCGCTCCTGAAGAGCACCCACCCGAAGTCCAGCCCGCAGGAGATCCAGTGGCTCCTGAAGATGCAGGCGGACAACCCGGGCTGCCCGGCCGCCGACAAGACGTGCACCGGTACACAGCACGTCAACGGCCACTACGGCTACGGCATCGTGGACGCCCTGGACGCGGTCCGGGACTGAAGCGCTTGAAGGACCGGTGACGGTCCGCGGAGGGCCGGGCGGCACACCGCCCGGCCCTCCGCCGTTTCATCTGCCCGGGTAGGCGGCGAGGCGGTCGCCCCTCCCGCGGCCGCCTGCGCCGGTCAGGGCTTGACCAGCACCTTGAGCGCGCTGCGGTCGTCCATCGCGCGGTAGCCGTCGGGTACGCCGTCGAGGTCCACGGTCAGGTCGAAGACGGGCGACGGGTCGACGGTGCCGTCCAGGATGTCGGGCAGCAGCTCGGGGATGTAGGAGCGGACGGGGGCGACGCCGCCGCGTACCGCGATGTTGTTCTGGAACAGCGTTTCCATGTCCAGGCCGCTGCCGCTGCCGTGCGGGACGCCGACCCAGCCGATGGCGCCGCCAGGGCGGGTGATGCCGACGGCGGTGGCCATGGACTGCTCGGTGCCGACGGCCTCGATGACGGCGTGCGCGCCGCGGCCGCCGGTCAGCTCGCGTACCGCGGCCACGGCCGCGTCGCCGCGCTCGGCGACCACGTCGGTGGCGCCGAAGGTGCGGGCCAGGTCGGTGCGGGCGGTGTGCCGGCCGAGCGCGATGATCCGCTCGGCGCCCAGCCGTTTGGCGGCGAGCACGCCGCACAGGCCGACCGCGCCGTCGCCGACGACCGCGACCGTGGCGCCGGGCCGTACGCCCGCGCCGACCGCCGCGTGGTGGCCGGTGCCGAGCACGTCGGAGAGCGAGAGCAGCGCGGTGAGCAGCCGGTCGTCGCCGGCCGCCGCGGCGGGCAGCTTGACGAGGGTGCCGTCGGCGTACGGGACGCGGACGGCCTCGCCCTGGCCGCCGTCCGAGCCGGGGGTGCCGCCCCAGAAGCCGCCGTGCTCGCAGGAGGTCGTCAGGCCCTCGGCGCAGAACTCGCACACGCCGTCGGACCAGGTGAAGGGCGCGACGACGAGGTCGCCGGGGCGCAGCCCGGACACCGCGGGGCCGGTCTCCTCGACCGTGCCGAGGAACTCGTGGCCGATCCGCTGCCCGCACTCGCGGTGGGTCTCGCCCCGGTAGGCCCACAGGTCGCTGCCGCATATACAGGCCCGCAGCACCCGTACCACCGCGTCCCCCGGTTCCCTGACCGCGGCGTCCGGCACCTCCTCGACGCGGATGTCACGGGGTGCGTGGATGGTGGTGGCGCGCATACGTACGTTCCTTGCATGTCAGACGGTTGTACTACGCACCTCACCGTACGCCCGCGTGGTAGCGGCACCCCCAGGCCGTTCGCCTCCCGCGTACGCCCGCCGTACGCCGTCGGCCAGCGCGTACTGGGCCGCCGTGTAGGTCAGCATGACCCAGAACTGGGCGGCGGGCGGCTGCTGCCAGTGGGCCAGACCTGTGGCGAGCAGCGTGTCGGAGAACAGGAAGAGCAGCCCGCCGAGCGCGGCCCTGGGCCCGAGCCGCAGGGCGCCGAACGCCGTCGCGGTGAGCAGCAGGCTGTACCCGGCCACCGGCCCGCGCAGGTCCGCCGCCAGGTCGGGCCACAGCAGGGCGACGACGCCGAGCCAGGCGGCCGCGTACCCGGCGGCGAGCGGCCCGGAGAGCCGGCGCCCGCCGGGGAACGCGCCGCGCCGGGCGAAGAGCACCAGGTAGCAGACGTGTCCGGCGGCGAAGGAGCCCATGCCGACGAGGAACAGCGCGTCGTCGCCGGTCTGGAGGAGGGTGTCGCCGCCGCAGCCGAAGAGCAGCGCGGCGGCGAGCAGCCGGGGCGCGCCGGCCGCCAGCACGTACGCGGCCAGCACCGGCATCAGCGCGGGCTTGGTCAGGTGGGCGAGGGTGGTCGCGGCGGCGAGCAGCGCGCCGAGGTGGACGACGGCGAGCACGGCGAAGGCGCCGAGCAGGACCCGCGCCGTCCGCGCGGCGGTCGTCACGCGACGGGCTCCTTCGCGGCGGCGGACTTGGTGGGCTTGGTGGACTTCGTGGACTTGGCGGGCTTGGGCGCCTTGATCGTGTCTGGTGCCTTGGCGCCGGCCGGCTGCCACCCAGGCCCCCGGAACACCCGCCCCGCCCGCTCGCTCCAACTGCCCGCTGCGCGCACGTCGCGCGCGATGGCCGCGTACTCGTGGGTGGCGACCCGCAGCGGGTTGTAGGTGTTGATGTTCTTGGTGAGCCCGTACACCGGCCGTTCCGTCTCCGGCACGAACGAGCCGAACATGCGGTCCCAAACGATGAGGATGCCGCCGAAGTTGCGGTCCAGGTAGCCGCCCTGCGAGGCGTGGTGCACCCGGTGGTGGGAGGGCGTGTTCAGGACGTACTCGAACGGCCTGGGCAGCTTGCCGACGCGCTCGGTGTGCACCCAGAACTGGTAGACGAGGTTGGTCCCCGAGCAGAACGCGACCGCGGCCGGGTGCACGCCGAGCGCGATCATCGGTACGTAGAACGGCCAGACGGTCCAGGTCGTCCAGGGCTGGCGCAGCGCGGTGGTGAAGTTGAACTTCTCGCTGGAGTGGTGCACCACGTGGCAGGCCCACAGGACGCGGATGACGTGGTGGCCGCGGTGCGACCAGTAGTAGAAGAAGTCCTGCGCGAGCAGCATCAGCGGCAGCGTCCACCACAGCACGGGCACCCGCAGCGGCGTCAGCGTGTAGACGGCCGAGTAGACCGCCACGATCGGGATCTTCCACAGCGCGTCGAAGACGAGGCTGCCCAGGCCCATGCCGACGCTGGTCGCCGCGTCCTTCGCCGCGTACCCGGCCGCGTCCTCGTCGGGGCGCAGCCGATAGCTCACCATCTCCACGACGGTGAGCAGGACGAAGGCGGGCACGGACCACAGCACGACATCGGGCAGGTGCGGCATGTCGGCACCATAGAGGCGCCGACGGGGGCCTCGCTAGGGGTTGTTACCGAGAAGTATGTAAGACGGGGTGTCAGCGGCGGGCCCCTTCGGGCGCGTACGCACCCACATGAACCGGACCTTTACGACGTAACGCCACAGGAAGGGCCGGGCGGCAGCCGGACACGGGAGGGGACCGCGCGCCACCGCGCGGCCGCTTCCCCCGTTCGGGGTCCAACGGGCGGCACACCGCCCGGCGTTCGCGCAGGCCCGCCACCCGGCGTGCGGGCCCGGGCCCGGCAGGGGCGGGGAGGGCGGTGGTGTTGTCAGTGGGGGCCCGTATCCTCAGTGACCATGCTCGAAGACCGTATGGCAGCAGCCCGCCCGATCACCCCGGCGATCGGGCAGCAGCCGTCCCCTCCGGAGGCCGCGGCCTCCTGGCCGGACGCGTACCCGAAGGGGTACGCGGTCGTCGACGTGGAGACCACCGGCCTGGCCCGCGACGACCGGATAGTGTCCGCCGCCGTGTACCGGCTCGACACCCACGGCGAGGTCGAGGACCACTGGTACACCCTGGTCAACCCGGAGCGGGACCCGGGCCCGGTGTGGATCCACGGCCTGACGAGCGACATGCTGTCCGCCGCGCCGCTCTTCCCGGAGATCGTCCCCGAGCTGTCGAAGCGGCTGGAGGGGCGCGTCCTGGTCGCGCACAACGCGATGTTCGACTGGTCGATGATCGCCCGCGAGTACGCCCGCGCCGAGGCCGAGGCCCCCGTCCGGCAGCGGCTGTGCACGATCGCGCTCTCCAAGGAGCTGCGCCTGCCGCTTCCCAACCACAAACTGGAGTCCCTCGCCGCCCACTACGGCGTCGTGCAGCAGCACGCCCACCACGCGCTCGACGACGCGCGGGTGCTCGCCGAGGCGTTCCGCCCCAGCCTGCGGCTGGCCGCCCAGGCCAACCTGCGCCTGCCGCTGCTGGCCTGCCAGCCGCTCACGGAGTGGGCGGAAGGCCCGGCGGCGCCCCGGCAGCGCCCCGCCGCTGCCGCCTACCGCCCGACGAGCTGGCGCCCGTCCCGCAAGCGGCCCGCCTGCCCGTACCCGAACCCGGGCCGGTACGAGCCCGGCACCCGCCTGGTGCAAGGCATGCGGGTGGCGTTCTCCGGCGACACCTCCGTCGACCGCGAGCTGCTGGAGGACCGCGCGATCGAGGCCGGCCTGCACGTGGCGACCAGCGTCTCCCGGCTGACCAGCCTGCTGGTCACCAACGACCCGGACTCCCGGACCTCCAAGACCGCCAAGGCCGCCTCCTTCGGCACGCCGGTGATCGACGAGGCGGCCTTCATGCAGCTCCTCCAGGACGTGGCCCCGGCGCCTGCGTCCGGGTGAAGCCCCACAACACGCCTGGGGCAGGCTCGCCCCGCCGCCCGTCCCACCCGCACCCTGTGGCGCATGGCACGTTGTGAGGTCTGCGGAAACGAATACGGCATGACGTTCGAGGTGCACGCGCAGGGAGCGGTGCACGTCTTCGACTGCTTCTCCTGCGCCATCCACCGCATGGCGCCGATCTGCGAGCACTGCCGGTGCCAGATCATCGGCCAGGGCGTGGAGGCCGCCGGTCGGTGGTTCTGCGGCGCCCACTGCGCCCGCGCGGAGGGGCAGGCGGGCATCGTCGACCGGGTCTGAGGGCTCGGCCGACCCCGGCGCGGGGGTGCCGGACGCCGGAGTTGTACCTTCATGGGGTGTACCGCTTCCTGTTGTCCCGGCAGTGGGTGATCCTCACCCTCGTGGGCCTCGTGCTGATCCCAGTGATGATCAAGCTGGGCTTCTGGCAGTTCCACCGCCACGAACACCGGGTCGCGCAGAACCAGCTCATCTCGGACAACCTGCACGCCCGTCCGGTGCCGGTCACCGACCTGACCGCCCCCGGCCGGCAGCTGCCCCGCGACGACATGTGGCGCCGGGTCACCGCCACCGGCACGTACGACACGGAGCACGAGGTCGTGGTCCGCCAGCGGACCGCCGCCGACGAGCAGACCATCGGCTACTACGTGCTGACCCCGCTGGTGCTGGACCAGGGGCCGCGCAAGGGTGCCGCCGTCCTGGTCAACCGCGGCTGGATCGCCGCGGGCAACGACCTCACCCGCTTCCCCGAGGTGCCCGCCGCCCCCAAGGGCCGGGTCACCGTCACCGGCCGGATGATGGCGGACGAGACCACCGAGGGCAGCGGCATCAAGGACAAGCGCGGCCTGCCCGAGCGCCAGGTCATGCTGATCAACAGCGAGCGGCAGGCCGCGGCCCTGCACCGCCCGGTCCTCGGCGGCTACATCGAGCAGACCGCGCCGAAGCCGCCCGGCGGCAAGCCCGAGCAGGTGCCCGAGCCGGACCACGACAGCATCGGCCCGCACATGGCCTACGCGGTCCAGTGGTGGCTGTTCGCCGCCGCGGTGCCCGTCGGCTGGTTCGTCCTGGCCCGCCGGGAGCGGCGGGACCGGCTCGCGGCCGCCGCCGGGGGCGCCGACACCGCCGAATCCGCTCCTGCCGAGCCCCTGAGCCGTACAGTCGCCAGCACCGAATAGCCGCCGGCCGCTGACGGAAGGGGCGCCGCGTGCACGCACCCATCGAGGACTACGCGCTCATCGGTGACCTCCAGACCGCCGCCCTGGTCGGCCGCGACGGCTCGGTCGACTGGCTGTGCCTGCCCCACTTCGACTCCGCCGCCTGTTTCGCGGCACTGCTCGGCGACCGGGAGAACGGGCACTGGCTGCTCGCCCCCGCCGACCCCGACGCCCGCCCCGAACGCTCCTACCGCGGCGGCTCCCTCGTCCTGGACACCGTCTGGCACACCGACTCCGGCTCGGTGAAGGTCACCGACTTCATGCCGCAGCGCGACCGCGCGCCCGACGTCGTGCGCATCGTGGAGGGCCTGGAGGGCGACGTCGCCATGCAGGGGGTGCTGCGGCTGCGCTTCGACTACGGGCTGGTCGTCCCCTGGGTCCGGCACGTCGGCGACTGCCGCGTCGCGGTGGCCGGGCCCGACTCCGTATGGCTGCGCACCGAACCCGAATGCAAGACGTACGGGCAGGGGTTCAGCACCCGCTCGGAGTTCACCGTCGCGGCCGGCGAGCGGGTGGCGTCCGTGCTGACCTGGCATCCCTCGCACGAGCCACGCCCGGCCGAGATCGACCCGTACGAGGCGCTGGAGAGCACCCTGGAGGACTGGCAGGCGTGGTCGGCGCGCTGCCGCTACGACGGGCCCCACCGCGCGGCGGTGCTGCGCTCGCTGATCACGCTCAAGGCCCTCACCTTCGCCCCCACCGGCGGCATCGTCGCGGCGCCCACCACCTCGCTGCCCGAGGAGCTGGGCGGCGTACGCAACTGGGACTACCGCTTCTGCTGGCTGCGCGACGCCACGCTGACCCTCAACTCCCTGGTGACCGCCGGGTACACCGAGGAGGCGGCGGCCTGGCGGGACTGGCTGCTGCGCGCCGCGGCCGGCAACCCGGCCGACCTCCAGATCATGTACGGCCTGGGTGGCGAGCGGCGGCTGCCGGAGACCGAGCTGCCCTGGCTCGGCGGCTACGCCGGCTCCACCCCCGTACGCATCGGCAACGCAGCCGTCGACCAGCGGCAGCTGGACGTCTACGGCGGGGTGCTGGACTCCTTCCACATCGCGCGCGTCGCGGGTCTGCCGTCCAAGCCGCACGCCTGGAACATCCAGCGCGCGCTGCTGGACTTCCTGGAGTGCCACTGGCGCGAACCCGACGAGGGGCTGTGGGAGGTCCGCGGGCCCCGCCGGCACTTCGTGCACTCCAAGATCATGGCGTGGGTGGCCGCCGACCGCGCCGTCAAGGCGGTCGAGTCCCGGCCCGAGCTGGAGGGGGACGTGGGGCGCTGGCGCGCGATGCGCGACGAGGTGCACCGCGAGGTGTGCGAGAAGGGGTACGACGCGGAGCGCAACACCTTCACCCAGTCCTACGGCTCGGACCTGCTGGACGCGGCGACCCTGCTGATCCCCCGCCTCGGCTTCCTGCCCGGCGACGATCCGCGGGTCGTCGGCACGGTCGACGCGGTCCGCCGGGAGCTGGCGCACGGCGGCTTGATACGGCGTTACAGCACCGACGCGACCACCGTGGACGGGCTGCCGGGCGACGAGGGCACGTTCCTGGTGTGCTCGTTCTGGCTCGCCGAGGCCCTGCATCTGACCGGGCGCCCGGAGGAGGCCCGCGAGCTGTTCGACCGGCTGCTGGAACTGCCCAACGACCTGGGGCTGCTGGCGGAGGAGTACGACCCGGTCGCCGGCCGCCAGCTGGGCAACTTCCCCCAGGCGTTCAGCCACATCGGCCTCATCGGTACCGCCTTCACCATGTTCGGGTGCGGCGGGGCAGACTGACCCCCATGGATCTAGGACTCACCGACCGGACCTACATCGTCACCGGCGCCACCCGCGGCCTGGGCCTGGCCACCGCCCGCGAACTGGTCGCCGACGGCGCGAACGTCGTGCTCACCGGCCGTACGGAGGAGAGCGCGCGGACCGCCGCCGCCTCGCTCGGCGACCGGGCGCACGGCGTCGCGGCGGACAACGCCGACCCCACCGCCGCCGCACGCCTGGTCGACACGGCCCGCGAGCACTTCGGCCGCCTCGACGGCATCCTCGTCAGCGTCGGCGGCCCGCCGCCAGGACAGCCCACCGAGAACACCGACGAGCAGTGGCAGGCCGCCTTCGAGACGGTCTTCCTCGGCGCGGTACGGCTCGCCCGCACGGCGGCTGCCGCGCTCGGCGACGGCGGCGTGATCGGCTTCGTGCTGTCCGGCTCGGTCTACCAGCCCATCGACGGACTGGCCATCTCCAACGGCCTGCGGCCCGGCCTCGCGGGTTACGCCAAATCGCTCGCCGACGAGCTGGGCCCGCGCGGCATCCGGGTCTTCGGCGTCCTGCCGGGACGGATCGCCACGGACCGGATGACGCAGCTGGACGCGCTGTCCGGGGACCCCGACGGCGCCCGCGCCCGCAACAGCGCGGCGATCCCGCTGCGCCGCTACGGCGAACCGGAGGAATTCGGCCGCACCGCCGCGTTCCTGCTGTCACCCGCGGCCTCGTACGTCACGGGCGTGATGGTGCCGGTGGACGGCGGCGCCCGGCGCGGGTTCTGACCGCGGGCAGCCGTGCGGCGCCCGCCGGGCGCCGCACGGGCCCGGTGGCTAACTCACCCGCTCGGCCCGGTGCTTGACCGCTCGCAGCCGTACCTCGGCGGGCAGTTGCTCCAGCCCGGCCGAGGTGCGGGCGCACGCGATCGCCTCCGACGAGAGCCGCGCGACCACGGCGCAGGGCTCCGCGTGCGGGGCGAGCGCCAGGCCGACCCGTACCCGCGGCTCCGTACGCCGTCCGGTCAGCAGCACCCGGGCCCGGTCCACGCCCTCCAGCGACTCCGACTCCGCCGCCAGCACGCTCTCCAGCGCGCGGCCGCGCACCTGGGCGCCCTCGCCGTCGCCGCTGTCCACGAGGAGCTCCCGCAGCCGGTGCCGGCGGAACTGGGACAGCAGCCACCACAGCGCCAGCAGTACGAGCACGGCCAGCGCGGCGATGACCACCGGCCACCACCAGCCGCTGTCCGTCCAGCGCGTCCGGTCCGCGTCCGTCAGCAGGACGTCGCCGGGCCCGGACCAGCGCCAGCCGGACGGCATGCCGAAGCCCCACTTGCGCGGCAGGTCGAGGCCGCCGAGGAGCACCGTGCCGCCGACGCCGATCAGGACCAGCCCCGTCAGGGCGAGCAGCACCCGGTTGACCGTTCGCAGGGTCTTGCGCATCGCCGTGCTCACCTCTTCGCCGACCGGCGGACCCGTACGGACAGCGCGAGCCGCCGGGCCAGGCCCAGCTGCCGCAGTCCGTCGCCGAGCGCCGTTTCCAGGTCACCCCGTACCTCGTACAGTTCGCGGAAGTGCGAGACCGCGCGCGCCTTGGCCCGGCGGCGGCCGACGGCGACCCGTACGGCCTGCACGCCCGGCACCTCCATGGCCCGGTCGCGGAGCACCAGCGCGGCCGCCGCGCGGTCCAGGCCGCCCCGTACACCCGGCGTGGTGCGCCGCATCGGCAGGACGGCCCGCAGGCCGGGCGTCACCGCGAGCAGCACCAGCCAGATGCCGAGGACCACGGCCACCGCCGCGCCCACCAGCACCCACACGTCGTCCAGGTGACGGGCCGCCAGCTCCGCGGCGAGGCGTTTGCGCCAGGCCATCGCGGGGTGGTCGGCGCGCACCGCGGCCACGTCGTAGAGCAGCAGTCCGGCGGCGCCGAGGAGGACGAGCGCGACCAGCACGGACGGCACCCGGCGGGCCGCCCAGAAGCGCCGGGCCCGCCCGCCGCCGTCCGTCTCCTCGCCGGGCTGCCCGCCGGTGCCCGCGGGGTCCGTGTGCGCCGGGTCCGTGTGCGCAGGGTCGGCCGCCGGTTCCCGGGTGGCGCCCGCCGGCTTGTCGAGGGTGGGCTGCCGCTGGGTACCGCGCAGCCCGGGATCGTCGTCGTTCATCGCACCCTCCCCCGGCCCGCCCGCTCCCACTGGGGCGCGTGCAGCCGCTCGACCTGTACGGCGACCTCGGGCACCGACATGCCCGCCAGCTCCCGCACCCGCTGGGAGACCTGACGGCGCACGGCGCCGCACTGGGCGCCGATGTCGGACGGGTAGCCCAGTTCCACGGCCACCCGTACCCGTGCCTCGCCGAAGTCCTGCCGCCCGTCGCGCCGGCGCACCGTCACCGACGCGTGGGCGTCGGTGGGTGCGGTGGAGGCGTCGCGCAGGGCCTCGCGCGCCGCCTGGGCGGCGATCTTCGCCACGACCCGGTCCGCGACCCGCGTGGCGCCCCGCTCACCCGCCGGGACGACGGGGTGCGCGGCGCCGGGTGCGGCGGCCGCCGGGGTCACGGTCGCCACCGGGCGTCACCTCCGCCGGTCGCCGCGGTCGCCCGAATGCGTCCGGAAGAACTCGCCGGGCTCCAGGTCCCCGTCCACGAATCTCCCCACGATGAATCCGATGGCGCCCAGCGCCGCCACCAGTACGAAGGCTCCGAAGCCGCCGAAGTATCCGGCGAAGCCCAGCGCCATTCCGGCCAACAGGCCGACCACGGCCATGCTCATGTCCGTGCTTCCCTTCGCTACCGCCCCGGCCGGGCCTCAGGAGCCTCGGCTTGTCCGTCCGTTTCCCGCCCGGCTACTGGAGCCGCGGCTCCTCGTCGTCCTCGTCCTCCTCGTCGTCGGGCAGCTTCACGTCGCTCACCGCGATGTTCACCTCGACGACCTCCAGGCCCGTCATGCGCTCGACGGCGGAGATCACGTTCTCCCTGACGGCCCTGGCGAGGTCCGCGATGGAGACGCCGTACTCGACGACGATCTCCAGGTCCAGCGCGGTCTGCACCTCGCCGACCTCGGCCTTGACGCCGCGGGTCACCGACTTGCTGCCGCCTGGCACCCGGTCGCGCACCGCGCCGAGCGTGCGGGCGAAGCCGCTGCCCATCGCGTGTACGCCCACCACGTCGCGGGCCGCCATGCCGGCGATCTTCTCCACGACACCGTCGGCGATGGTCGTCCGCCCGCGGGTCGCGGGGTCGCCGCCGCCCCGCTTGGTTCCCAGCGTCTTGCCCTGTGGGTCGCCGGTCCTGGACTCGGGCCGGTTGCCTTGTGCGCTCTCGGTCATCGCCGTTCGTCCCTTCCGAGGGGCGGAGCTCTCAGCCGCTCCGGTTTCCACAGTAAGACCGCTTCCCCCGGCCCGCTGCGGGGATGCGGCAGCGGGGTGCACCGTTTGCGGCCATTCGGGGTACGGGACCCTGCCGCACGCGCGAGTGTGCGGCAAGGTGGAGGAACCGTTCGGGAAAGAGGTGACGGCCGGTGGCCGGTGACCAGTTGGTGACAGCGGTGCGGCAGCAGCTCGGGCTGGGCCGGCTGCTGCCGCTCGGCAGCGCGGCGGACGGCGCGTGGATCGCCGAACGGGCGGCCGCCGGAGCCCTGCGGGCGGCCGGCGACGCGCTGCCCGGGCTGCGTGTCGGTACGGTGCGGCTCTCCCTGGAGGACGCCGGCGCCGCGCCGGAGCCGGCGGTTCCCGCGCCGCCGAGTGCGCTGCCGCCGGGGCCGCTGCGGATCGGGGCCGAGTTCGCGGCCACGCCGGTACGGCCGGTCCCGGCCACCGCGGAGCTGCTGCGCGACGCGCTGCTGGCCTGCGCCGCCGACCGGCTGGGGCTGGAGGTGTCCGCCGTCGACCTGCGGGCCACGGACCTTCTCGACGAGGACGGGGAGGGGGGCGGGCCCCGGGACGGGGGCGGGGAGACCGGCGCGGACGGAAGCGGCGGTGCCCAGGAGACGTTCGGGGCCACGGCGGACGACGCCGGCCCCCTGGAGGCGGCGGTGCTGCGCGTACCGGGCGTCGTCCGGCTCGTACCGGCCCTGGGGGCGCTGTCCCGCCCGGTGCGCGAGGAGCGCGGGCACGTACTGGTCCAGCTGGCCGCGGCGGCGGACCGGCGGACGCTGGACGTGGCGCGGGCGGTACGCGGCGCGGTCGAGGCGGCGTCCGCCGGGGACCGGCCCACCGTCGCGGTGCTCGTCGCCGCCCTCGAACCGCCCGCCGCGCCCTGAAAGCCGCCTACTCCCCCAGCCCCGCCAGGTCCCGCAGGCGGCGGGCCTGTGCGGCCCGTTCGGCGGCCCGCTGCTCGTCGTACGTACGGGAAGCGGCGCCCGCCAGCAGGGCCTTGGTCTCGATGACGGCATCGCGCGGCGCGGCGGCCAGGGCGCCCGCCAGGTCGGCGACGGCGCCGTCGAGGTCGGCGGCGGGCACGACGAGGTTGGCCAGGCCGATGCGCTCGGCCTCGTCGGCGTGCACGAAGCGGCCCGTGGCGCAGATCTCCAGCGCGCGGGCGTAGCCGACGAGCGCGACCAGGGGGTGGGTGCCGGTCAGGTCCGGCACCAGGCCCAGGCTGGTCTCACGCATGGCGAACTGCGCGTCGTCGGCGCACACCCGCAGGTCGCAGGCGAGCGCGAGCTGGAAGCCCGCGCCGATCGCATGCCCCTGGACAGCGGCTATCGACACCAGGTCGGTGCGGCGCCACCAGGTGAACGCTTCCTGGTACTCGGCGATCGTGGCGTCCAGTTCGCTGTCCGTGCCACGTGCCAGGTCGATGAAGGACGGTTCGCCGTCGAAGCCTTCGGGCGTGAACGCCTGCCGGTCCAGGCCGGCGGAGAAGGACTTGCCCTCGCCGCGCAGCACCACGATCCGGATGTCTCCCGGCAGCAGTGATCCGGCCTCCGCCAGCGCCCGCCACATGGCGGGCGACTGCGCGTTGCGCTTGGCCGGTCCGGCGAGGGTCACCGTGGCGATCACGTCGTCCACGGTGAGCCGCACACCGTCCTTGTCGAGCAGAGTCATGGGGCGCCTCCGAGTCAGCCGACCGCACTTGCGTGCTTAAGTGACTGAACAGTAACCACCCGGTCGCCTGCTCGACCGACCGGGTGGCACCGTAGCTCCCGGAACCGCCGACCGCCTCGGTCAGGCCGAGGCGGCCTTCTTGCCCCTGGTCGCTCCGCCACGACCACGCAGGGTCACACCGGATTCGCTGAGCATCCGGTGCACGAACCCGTAGGAGCGGCCGGTCTCTTCGGCCAGCGCCCGGATGCTCGCTCCGGAGTCGTACTTCTTCTTCAGGTCTGCCGCGAGCTTCTCGCGCGCGGCGCCGGTTACCCGGCTGCCCTTCTTCAGAGTCTCGGCCACCCGTGCCTCCTCGTGGGAAGTGCGCTCTGGACTCTCATGATCACCCCTCGCGGGCTTCCTGGCCACCCATTCAGCAAGGTCCGTAGGACATCGTTTGCCGTCAGAGGCGCCGGATTGACCCTTGGAATCAGGGATTCCTTTCGGAATTCGAGCGGTACGCGCGCCGAATTTCCGAAGAACGGGCAGGTCAGATGGGGTTTGTACGAAATGATGACGGCCGGGGCCACAGCGCCCGGCCGTCACAGGGAGGCTCGCCGATGTACGAGCCGCTCTCACTCAGATGATGGATCACCCGTCGGCCGAATGATCCATACGCCCTTGATCCCGCCCGGCCTCAGGGATCCCGCCCGGCCTCAGGCCAGCGCCACCAGGTCCGCGTAGTCCTGGCCCCACAGGTCCTCGACGCCGTCCGGGAGCAGGATGATGCGCTCCGGCTGGAGGGCGTCCACGGCGCCCTCGTCGTGGGAGACCAGCACCACCGCGCCGGTGAAGGTGTGCAGCGCGCCGAGGATCTCCTCGCGGCTGGCCGGGTCGAGGTTGTTCGTCGGCTCGTCCAGGAGCAGCACGTTGGCGGAGGAGACGACCAGGGTGGCCAGCGCCAGCCGGGTCTTCTCGCCGCCGGACAGCACGCCGGCGGGCTTGTCGACGTCGTCGCCGGAGAAGAGGAAGGAGCCGAGCGTCTTGCGGATGTCGACCAGGTCCATGTCCGGCGCGGCGGAGCGCATGTTCTCCAGGACCGTACGGTCCGGGTCCAGCGTCTCGTGCTCCTGGGCGTAGTAGCCCAGCTTGAGGCCGTGCCCGGGGCGCACCTCGCCGGTGTCCGGCTTCTCGACGCCCGCCAGCAGCCGCAGCAGCGTCGTCTTGCCCGCGCCGTTCAGGCCGAGGATGACGACCCGGGAGCCCTTGTCGATGGCCAGGTCGACGTCGGTGAAGATCTCCAGCGAGCCGTACGACTTGGACAGGCCCTCGGCGGTGAGCGGGGTCTTGCCGCAGGGCGCGGGGTCCGGGAAGCGCAGCTTGGCGACCTTGTCGGAGACGCGCTTGGCGTCCAGCCCGGCGAGGAGCTTGTCGGCGCGCTTGGCCATGTTCTGCGCGGCGACGGTCTTGGTGGCCTTGGCCCGCATCTTGTCGGCCTGCGAATGCAGCTGCGCGGCCTTCTTCTCGGCGTTGGCGCGCTCGCGCTTGCGGCGCTTCTCGTCGGCCTCGCGCTGCTGCTGGTAGAGCTTCCAGCCCATGTTGTAGATGTCGATCTCGGACCGGTTGGCGTCCAGGTAGAACACCTTGTTCACCACGGTCTCGACCAGGTCGACGTCGTGGGAGATCACGATGAAGCCGCCGCGGTACGTCTTCAGGTAGTCGCGCAGCCAGACGATCGAGTCGGCGTCGAGGTGGTTGGTCGGCTCGTCCAGGAGCAGGGTGTCGGAGTCCGAGAAGAGGATCCGGGCCAGCTCGACGCGGCGCCGCTGGCCGCCGGAGAGGGTGTGCAGGGGCTGGCCGAGGATGCGGTCGGGCAGGCCCAGGCTGGCGGCGATGGTCGCGGCCTCCGCCTCGGCCGCGTACCCGCCCTTGGTCAGGAACTCCGTCTCCAGGCGCTCGTACTTCTTCATCGCCTTTTCACGGGTGGCGCCCTTGCCGTTGGACATCCGGTCCTCGTTCTCGCGCATCTTGCGCAGGACCTCGTCCAGGCCGCGGGCGGACAGGATGCGGTCGCGGGCGAGCACGTCCAGGTCGCCGGTGCGCGGGTCCTGCGGCAGGTAGCCGACCTCGCCGGAGCGGGTGACCGTGCCCGCGGCGGGGATGCCCTCGCCCGCCAGGACCTTGGTGAGGGTCGTCTTGCCGGCGCCGTTGCGGCCGACGAGACCGATCCGGTCGCCCTTGGCGATGCGGAAGGAGGCGGACTCGATGAGGACGCGGGCGCCGGCGCGCAGCTCAAGGCCGGAGGCGGTGATCACGGGAAGACTCCAGGGCAGGTGAGGACAGCGGAAAGGACGGGAATGACCACGGCCGCGCGGCGCGCCCCGCACCCGGCACGGGCCGGTGCCGACGGGGCGGCACGAACGGGTGCCGGTGCCGTCTAATGCACGAGGAGAATTGCCATACGGACCAGTCTAGCGGTGACGTGCAACCAGTTTTCGCGGGCCGCCGTCCGGGCCGCGCGGGCCTTCGGCGGCGCTGGTCGGGGCCGGTTCGGGAGGCGTTGTCAGACCCCGGTGCAAGACTGTGATGTGGGTCTCGGCAGGGGCTCGCAGGACCGATCGCAGGGATGGTGATCGTCATGACCGGTGCGGTGGCAGGAGCGCCCACGTTCTGTCCGACGCTGCATTACCGCGACGCGAAGGCCGCGATCAAGCAGCTGACGGAAGCCTTCGGATTCACCCGGAGCGCGTTGTACGAGAGCGAGGACGGCACGGTGGTGCACGCCGAGCTGTCCTACGGCAACGGGGTGGTGATGCTGGGCTCGAAGGGCATCGGCGGGGCGTACGAGGAGGCGCTGGGCGGCAGCGGCCCGGTCGGCGTGTACACGGTCGTCGAGGATCCGGACGCGCATCACCGGCGGGCCGAGGAAGCGGGGGTGGAGATAGTGCTGCCGCTCACGGACCAGGAGTACGGCTCCCGCGAGTACACGGCCCGCGATCTGGAGGGCAACCTCTGGACCTTCGGCACGTACGTGCCGGTCGCGCCGCCGGCCTGAGGGCGGCGCGGCGCCGGGCGGAGGGTCGCCGGGCCGACGGGCGGGAGGCCGAGAGGCGGGAGGCCGAGAGGCGGGAGCCTGGCGCCGCGGCCGGGTGCCGGGCTCCCGTACCGGCGGCGTCAGGCGCCGCCGGTGTGGACCTGGAAGGCGGCGCGGCGCACGGCCTTGGCGAGGGCCGGGTCGGGGTGGGCGGCGGCCAGCGCGACCAGCACCTGCACGGTGCGCGGGTGGCCGACCGCCCGTACCTCCTCCAGCAGGCGCGGGACCGAGCCCTGGACCGCCGATTCGAGGTGGCGGACCAGCAGCTGGCCCTCGCCGTGGTCGGCGACGGCCGCGGCGGTGTCCACCCACAGCCAGGTCGACTCCTCGCGGGTGAGCACGTCCGGGGCGGTCTCCGGGTCGCCGCCCTCGTGCTCGACCAGCCAGAGCAGGGCGTACGGCCGCAGCCCCGGCTCCTCGGCGGCGGCGCGCACGGCCGGCTCGGCGGGGGCGCCGACGGCGCGCAGCGCCTCGAAGGCGAGGCCGCGCAGCAGCGCGTCCTCGCCGCGGGCCACGGCGAGCAGCTCCTCGACCGCGCCGCCGGCGGACCGGGCGGCGAGCCAGGCGCGGTATTCGGCGCGCGCCGGGCCCGGGGTCAGCCGGGCGCAGCCGCGCAGCATCGCCTCGGCGGACTGCTCGATGTTGCCGGCCGGGCTCTGCGCGGCGACGCAGATCCGTTCCAGTTTGACCCAGACCGACCAGTTGCCGAGGGGGGTGAGCAGCGCTTCGCGTTCGGCGGGTACGCCGGTCTTCGCGCCGTCGCGTACGACGAGCGCTCCCACGGCGGTGAGGCCGTCCAGCGCCCAGTCCAGCAGCACCGCGAGTGACGCCCCCGCGGCGTCACTCACCGCCGCGCCCTGCTCCGTGCCCGCGCCCTGCTTCGTGCCCGCGCCCGTGCCCCGGTCGGGCCCGTACGGCACTTCGCAGCGCTCGGTGCGCAGTTCGGCGACCCGCTGCTCCAGCATGTCGAGGAGGACCGGGAGGCGGACCGGGCCGGCGGACAGGTGCAGCAGGGACAGCAGCTGCGGTACGGCTTCGACGACCTCGGCGACGGCGGTCGGCCCGGCGCCGGGCGGCGCGGGGCGCGCCAGTGACCAGGCGTCGAAGAGCGCGACCCAGCCGCGCAGCGCGGCGCTGTCGTCGCGTTCCCAGGCGCGCAGCCGCCAGCCGGGGCGGGCCAGGCCGCCGTGCAGTTCGACGAGTCCGGCCAGCCGGGCCAGGTCCCAGTCCGTGCGGACCTGGTGCGGGGTCAGCCGCAGATCGTGCGCCGCCTGTTCGGCGACGTCCGCCGGGAGGGCTCCGTCCTTACCGGCCCGCAGCCCGGCGCCGGTGCCGTGTTCGCCGTCGGCCCAGCGGGCGAGCCGGACGGCACCGGCCAGTCCGGCGCGGGCCTGGCGCGCCAGTTCCGCTGGCGGCGGTGTGCCCTGGGGCGGCCGGGGCGCCGGCCTGGCGGCCCGGGTGCTCACCGCTCGTCGGGCGGCGGCAATCGGTTGACGGGGGACGAGTCGGAGCCGGGAGTCGCGCGGAGTACGGGACGTCACAGGGGCAGTCTTCCCGCTGACGGCCCGAAAGCCCAATCGGAACGGTCGGTACGTTCCCTCGGCGGCTCCGCGGAAGCCGCCGCGGCCCGTACGCGCGGCCTCCCGCGGTTCGCAGGAGGGGCGCCGCGGTTCACATGGAAGGCGTCGCGGTTCACATGGGGGCGCCGCGGTTCACATGAGGGGCGTCAGGAAGCGGCGCAGGGTCTCTTCGTACGTGGCGGGGTCCGCGTTCCACATGGCGGCGTGCGGGGCGTGCGGAACGGGGTGAAGGGTGATCAGGTCCGGACGGCGGGCCGCCAGTTCGCGGGAGGCCGCCCAGGGGGCGAGGGTGTCGTGCGGCCCGTGGACCAGCAGCGTCGGCACGGTGAGCAGACCCGGGGCCCAGGCTTCGGCCAGCCGCCCGGCGTGCAGCCCGGTGCTGCCCTCGGCGGCCCGTACGGCCAGCGGCAGCAGCGGGCGCGGGGTGCGGCGGGCGGCCGCCAGGGCGCGGACGGTGGCCTGCCAGTCCAGGACCGGCGAGTCCAGGACGAGGCCGGCGACGCGGTCGCGCAGGGCGGAGTTGGCCGCGGCGTGCAGGGCCATGGACGCGCCGGTGGACCAGCCGTGCAGGACGACGCGCTGCGCGCCGTAGCGGACGGCGTAGCGGATCGCGGCGTCCACGTCGCGCCATTCGGCGTCGCCGAGGTGGCTGATGCCGTCGGCGGTGTGCGGGGCGCCGACGTCGTTGCGGTAGGCGAGGTTCAGGACGGGCAGCCGCTGGTCGGCGAGGAACGGCAGGACGACCATGGGGTGCTCGCGGGTGGTGCCCAGCCCGTGCACGGTGATCACCCAGGTCTCCCGGTCGCCGGGCGTGAACCAGGCGGGCAGCGCGCCCAGCTCGCCGGGGATGTCGACGTCGGCGCAGTCGATGCCCAGCGCGTCGCGCGGGTTGCCGAGGTGCACCTGGGGTGTCATCCGCATCCGGGCGCCCGGCTGGAGGGTGCCGTGGGTGACCCGTTCCAGGCGGCGGACGACGGTGTCGGCGGGGTGCGGCACGTCGTCCAGGAGGGGGCCGACGATCGCGTGGGCGCCCGCGCCGGTGAGGCCGTAGGTGCCGGGCCGCAGCGAGGCGAGGCTGCGGGTGAGGGTGACCCGCCCAGGCCCGGTGGAGTGCACCGTGAGCCGGGGGTCGCCCGGCAGCGGCCGGTCGTGGGCGGGTTTGAGGACCATGCCGCTGGCGTACCGGCCGGCCGCCACCGCGGCCGCGCCGGCACCGATCACCGTGGTGGCGGCTGCTGCCGCCGCAGTACCCAGACGCATCCTCCCCAGTGTGGGCGGGGTCGGCGTCCGCGGCCAGTGGGCGGGCGCGGCCGGGTGACGGCGGGCGCGGCCCGGGGCGACCGGGCGGGGCCCGGTGGCGGCGCGTGTCAGCGGCGCTGCCCGTAGCCGCGCAGCCGGTCGCCTGCCGCGCCGACCTGTTCCGGTGTGAGCAGGGCGGGTTCGCGGCCCGGCACCGAGCTGGCGGCGAGCCAGACGCGGCACATCCACTCCAGCTGGGCGGTGCGGTCGTACGCCTCGTCAAGGGTGTCGCCGTACACGACGGTGCCGTGGTTGCGCAGGAGGCAGCCGGTGCGGCCGCGCAGGGCGCCGAGCATGTTCTCGGCCAACTCCTCGGTGCCGTAGAGGGCGTAGGGCGCGACGCGGACGGGGCCGCCGAGGGCGGCGGTCATGTAGTGCACCGGCGGGAGTTCGGTGACGAGGGTGGAGACGGCGGTGGCGTGGGCGGCATGGGTGTGGACGACGGCGGCGGCCCCGGTGGCGCGGTAGACGGCCAGGTGCATGGGGAGTTCGCTGGTGGGCCGCAGGGTGCCGCGGACCTGGCGTCCTTCGAGGTCCACCGCGGTGAGGTCGCCGGGCCCGAGCCGGTCGTAGCGGACGCCGCTGGGGGTGACCAGGACCAGGTCGCCGACGCGGACGGAGACGTTGCCCGAGGTGCCGACGACCAGGCCGTCGGCGACCGTGCGGCGGGCGGTGTCGACCAGCTCGCGCCAGGCGCGGCCGAGGGCTTCCGGTTCCGTCATGCGTTGTGCCTCCGGTGTGCGGTGCGGGCGGTGCCCGGGCGTGCGCGCGGGCGTGGTGCGCGCGGGGCTGCCGACACCGTACGGGCCGGGAGCGGGGCCGTGGGGCGGACCCTCGTGCTCCGGTATCCGCCATGTCGGTATCGGCGGCGTGCTGACGGGATTGACCGAGCTTCGACCGGCTTGTGCGGATCTCCCGGTAGCCTTCGGGAGCTTGTTCGGATCGTTGTCATGCACGTCGCCACCACCCGCTGACCTGCACGTCGCCATCAGCCGTCTTGCACGTCGCCGTCCTGGGGAGATCCGGGGGGAATCATGGCCCGTGACCGCAACCGCCCTTCTGCCGCACAGCGCCCGGCCAGCCCGCCCCGCCGGTCACGCCGCCGGCTGGCCGCCGGAGCCCTCGTCCTGGGCACACTCGCCGGCACCCTGTGCACCGCCCTGCCCGCGGCGCCCGCCGCCTCCGCCGCGGTCAAGCCCGCCGGGCACGACGTCTCCTCGCACCAGGGGAACGTCAACTGGCGGGACGTACGGGCGAAGGGCGGCCGGTTCGTGTACGTCAAGGCCACCGAGTCGACCTGGTACCGCAACCCGTACTTCCCGCGGCAGTACCGCGGCGCGCGCAAGGCGGGCCTGCTGCGCGGCGCGTACCACTTCGGTGTGCCGAACGCGTCCTCAGGGCGCGCGCAAGCCCGGCACTTCCTGCGCAGCGGCGGCGGGTGGAGGGCGGACGGCCGGACGCTGCCGCCGGCGCTCGACATCGAGCACAATCCGTACGACCGGGAGCACGCCTGCTACGGGATGAGCGGCACCGCGCTGGTCCGGTGGATCAAGGCGTTCAGCAACGAGGTGCTGCGGCAGACGGGGCGGCGGCCGGTGATCTACACGACGGCCCGGTGGTGGAACGGCTGCACCGGCGGCAGCCGGGCGTTCGCCGCCACTCACCCGCTGTGGCTGGCCCACTGGCACGGCACGCCGGGCAAGCTCCCCGCCGGCTGGGCGTACCCGAGCATCCGGCAGCGCGCCGGGTCCGGGGCGCTGCCCGGCGACCAGAACACGTGGAACGGCACGGCCGCGCAGCTCAGGCGCTTCGCCCGGGGCTGAACGGCTGATGCCCGAGGGACGGGACGGGCGCCTTCGCGCGACCCCTCCGGGGGCGTCACCGCGGCGCCCGTCCCAGTTCACCTTCCGTTCACCCGTCGTCCGTACGGTCCCGAGCGTCACTGCCCATCGAACTGATTGCCTGGGTGAATGGAACACATCACGCTTCTCATCGGGATCGTGATCGTCACGGCCTTGGTGTTCGACTTTACGAACGGCTTCCACGACACGGCCAACGCCATGGCCACCACCATTTCCACCGGGGCACTCAAGCCCAGGACCGCGGTGGCGATGTCGGCGGTCCTCAATCTGGTCGGCGCGTTCCTGTCCGTGGAGGTCGCCAAGACCATCTCCGGCGGGATCATCGACGAGACCGCCGGCATCAGACCAGAAGTGATCTTCGCGGGGCTGGTCGGCGCCATCGTCTGGAACCTGGTCACCTGGCTGGCCGGACTCCCCTCCAGCTCCTCGCACGCCCTCTTCGGCGGCCTGATCGGCGCGACCCTGGTGTCCGTTGGCACCAGCGGCGTGCACGCCGACGCCGTGGTCATGAAGGTCCTCATCCCGGCCGTCGCCGCGCCGGTCGTGGCCGGCCTGGCCGCGCTGGCCGCGACCCGGCTGACCTACCGGCTGGCCCGCAACCGCGCCGAGGAGGACACCGCCAAGGGCTACCGCGCCGGGCAGATCGCCTCCGCCGCGCTGGTCTCCCTCGCGCACGGCACCAACGACGCGCAGAAGACGATGGGCGTGATCACCCTCGCGCTGATCACCGGCGGCGTGGTCGCCCCGCACGCCGACCCGCCGCTGTGGGTCATCGCCTCGGCCGGTGTGGCCATCGCGCTCGGCACCTACCTCGGCGGCTGGCGCATCATCCGCACGATGGGCAAGGGCATCACCGACATCCAGCCGCCGCAGGGCTTCGCCGCCCAGACCGGCGCGGCCGCCACCATCCTGGCCTCCTCCCACCTCGGCTTCGCGCTCTCCACCACCCAGGTCTGCTCGGGCTCGGTCATGGGCTCCGGCCTGGGCCGCAAGGGCGGCGTGGTGCGCTGGTCCACGGCGGGCCGGATGGTCGTCGCCTGGGGCCTGACGCTGCCGGCCGCCGGCCTGGTCGCGGCGGGCGCCGCGTTCCTGGCGGAGCAGGGCGACTGGGGCATCGCGACCGTGGCGGTCCTCGGGCTCGCCGTGTGCGGCGCGATCTGGGCGGCCTCCCGGCGCAAGCCGGTGGACCACACCAACGTCAACGAGGGCCCGGCCGCGGAGCCGGCGGGCGTCGTCACCGCCGCGCTGCAGGCCGTCGCCCCGCCGCCCGCCGGGCCGGTCGTGTCCGCGCCCGCGATGGCCGTCACCGCGGTCCCCGCGCCCGCGATGGCCGACGCGCCGCTCGCGGACCCGGTCGGCGCCGCGCCGGTGATCGCGGCCCCGGTGGCCGCCCACCCGCACGAGACCCACGCCCAGCGCCGCGCCAAGGCCGGCTCGGCGGCCGGCTGACCCGGCCGCACGGCACCCACCAAGGAACGAGAACGCGAATGAGCATCGACTGGGCAGCTCTGGGCCAGGTCTTCGGCGTCACGCTCGTGGTGACGGTCGGCATCGTCGGCCTGTTCACCCTGGGCATCGTCGGCACGTCCCGCAAGCCGCAGCAGGAGGGCGCGGCGGCGACCGCCGGCGGCTCCGGCGGGGCGGCGCGGGCCGGGGCGTACGCCTGCTTCGCGCTGTGCGCGGCGGCCGTGGCGTACGGCATCTATCTGATCGTCGCCGCCTGACCCGGCAAGCACCGCACTCGGGGCGCCCGGTGCCGCGGCCTTTCCGCCGCGGCGCCGGGCGCCCTTCGCTGTGTCCTGGGACACAGCGTCGCCACCGCCCCGCGCCGCAGGTCAAGCGCGAGTTGACGGGCTCTCGCGGAGCGTGGTGGACTGCCGGAGCCATTCGGCGACAGATGAGGAAGTCCGGTGAGAATCCGGCGCGGTCCCGCCACTGTCACCGGGGAGCGCCCCTCCACCAAGGGCCACGGTCCGCGTCGCAGCCGAGAGGTTCCCGTACGGACTGGAAGGCCGGGGGAAGCGCCGATCCGGGGAGCCAGGAGACTCTTGTCGCCGTACCCGTCGAACCAGGGCGCGGACCCTGAGTGAGGACCTACCGCCATGCCCGGCCGCAGTTCGCGATCTTCTGTGCCTTCCCCCGTACCGTCCCTCCGAGGCGCGACGGCGGTCTGATCCGATGCGTGCCGAACACGCCGGCTACGCGTGCGGCGCGGCCCTCGGCTTCCTCGGCGACCTGGTCGCGGGCGATCCCCGGCGCGGTCACCCGGTGGCCGCCTTCGGGCGGGCCGCGGCCGCCGTGGAACGCCGGCTGTGGCGTGACGACCGCGGGCGCGGGGCCCTGCACACCGCGCTGTGCGCCGGGGGGACCGCCGCGGGCGCCGCGCTCCTCACCCGTGCCGTACGCCGCTCCCCCGCCGCCTCCGTAGCGCTGACCGCCGCCGCCACTTGGTCCGTCCTGGGCGGCACCTCGCTGGGCCGCGAAGCGCGGGCCGTCGGCGGCGCGCTCGCCGTGGGCGACCTCGACGTGGCGCGGGAGCGGCTGCCGCACCTGTGCGGGCGCGACCCGCAGGCCCTGGACGGGCAGCAGATGGCGCGCGCCGTGGTGGAGTCCGTCGCCGAGAACACCTCGGACGCGGTGGTCGGCGCCCTGGTCTGGGGTGCGGTCGCCGGTGTGCCGGGGCTGCTGGCGTTCCGCGCCGTCAACACTTTGGACGCGATGGTGGGGCACAAGTCGCCGCGCTACCACCGCTTCGGCTGGGCCTCGGCCCGGCTCGACGACGTGGCCGGTTTCCCCGGTGCCCGGCTGACCGCCGCGCTGGCGGTCCTCGCGGGACCCGACCGGCGGGGCGCGTGGCGTGCCTGGCGGCAGGACGGCCCGTCGCACCCGAGCCCCAACGCGGGTCCGGTGGAAGCGGCGTTCGCGGGGGCGCTGGGCGTACGGCTGGGGGGCACCCTGGCATACGGCGGCCGGGTCGAGCACCGGCCGGTGATGAACGGCGCCGCCGGGCGCCCCGTAGCGGTACCGGACATCGAGCGGGCCGTCACGCTGTCGCGCCGGGTGAGCGCGCTGGCGCTGGCGGCCACGGTCGCGGGCCGGTGCGCGGTGGGGGCCGTACGGCGGGCCCGTACGGCCGGGAGGGCCAAGTGAGCAGCAACGTGCGGACGGCGAGGAGCGCCACGTGAACGGACCGGGTCAAGCACCGCTCGGCGGCGGGCTGCTGGTGGCGGGCACCACGTCCGACGCGGGCAAGAGCGTGGTCACGGCGGGCATCTGCCGCTGGCTGGCCCGCAAGGGTGTCAAGGTGGCGCCCTTCAAGGCGCAGAACATGTCGCTGAACTCGTTCGTGACGCGCGAGGGCGCGGAGATCGGGCGGGCGCAGGCCATGCAGGCCGCGGCGGCGCGCGTCGAGCCGAGCGCGCTGATGAACCCGGTGTTGTTGAAGCCAGGCAGTGACCGCAGCAGCCAGGTCGTCCTGATGGGCAAGCCGGTGGGCGAACTGAGCGCGCGCGGCTACCACGCCGGGCGTCAGGAGCAGCTGCTCGGCACGGTCACCGACTGCCTCCGGGAACTGCGCCGTACGCACGACGCGGTGATCTGCGAGGGCGCCGGCAGCCCCGCGGAGATCAACCTGCGGCGTACCGACATCGTGAACATGGGCATCGCGCGGGCCGCCCGCATCCCGGTCGTGGTGGTCGGCGACATCGACAGGGGCGGCGTGTTCGCGTCGTTCTTCGGCACCACGGCGCTGCTGTCCCAGGAGGACCAGGCGCTGGTCGCGGGCTACCTGGTCAACAAGTTCCGGGGCGATGTGACGCTGCTGGAACCGGGTCTGGACATGCTGAGAAGCCTGACGGGACGGCCCACCCTCGGGGTGCTGCCGTTCGCGCACGGCCTGGGCATCGACGAGGAGGACGGCCTCCGGGTGTCGCTGCGCGGCGCGGTCCGCGAGAGCGTGGTGGCGCCGCCGCACGGCGCCGACGTGCTGCGGGTCGCCGTCGCCGCCGTACCGCTGATGTCGAACTTCACCGACGTGGACGCGCTCGCCGCCGAACCGGGCGTCGTGGTGCGCTTCGTGGACCGCCCCGAGGAACTGGCCGACGCCGACCTCGTCGTGCTGCCCGGCACCCGCGGCACCGTCCGCGCGCTCCAGTGGCTGCGCGAGCGCGGCATCGCCGACGCGGTGCGGCGGCGCGCGGCCGAAGGGCGCCCGGTGCTCGGCATCTGCGGCGGCTTCCAGATGCTCGGCGAGCGCATCGAGGACGAGGTCGAGTCCAAGGCCGGCACCGTGGACGGGCTGGGCCTGCTGCCCGTACGCGTACGGTTCGCCGCGGACAAGACCCTGGCCAGGCCGTCCGGCGAGGCGCTGGGCGAGCCGGTCGAGGGATACGAGATCCACCACGGCGTGGCCGAGGTCACCGGCGGGCAGCCCTTCCTGGACGGCTGCCGGTCCGGATCGGTCTGGGGCACCCACTGGCACGGCTCCCTGGAGAGCGACGGCTTCCGGCGGGCGTTCCTGCGGCGGGTGGCCGCCGACGCGGGCCGCGCGTTCGTCCCGGCGCCGGACACCAGCTTCGCCGCGCTGCGCGAGGAGCAGCTCGACAAGCTGGGCGACCTGATCGAGGAGCACGCGGACACCGACGCGCTGCTGCGGCTGATCGAGGACGGGGTCCCGGCGGGGCTGCCCTTCGTGCCGCCGGGGGCGCCGCCGATACCGCCACCGCCCCGCACCCCGGCCGCACCCGGCGCGGCCTCCCCCGCACCCGCACACCGCACGTCCCTCGAAGGGGGTACTCCTTAATGGCATCGGTCCCTTACCCGTTCACCGCGGTCGTCGGCATGTCCGACATGCGGTTGAGCCTGCTGCTCAACGCCATCTCGCCGGCCATCGGCGGGGTGCTGGTCCGCGGCGAGAAGGGCACCGCGAAGTCCACGATCGTGCGCGGTCTGACGGCGCTGATGCCGGACGTCCCCGTCGTCACCGGGTGCCGCTTCTCCTGCGACCCGGCCGCGCCGGACCCGGCCTGCCCGGACGGTCCGCACGAGGCGGCCGGCGCGGAGGACCGCCCGGCCCGTATGGTCGAACTCCCCGTCGGCGCCTCCGAGGACCGCCTCGTCGGCGCGCTGGACATCGAGCGGGCCCTGTCGGAGGGCGTGAAAGCCTTCGAGCCCGGCCTGCTGGCGGACGCGCACCGCGGCATCCTGTACGTCGACGAGGTCAACCTCCTGCACGACCACCTCGTGGACCTGCTGCTGGACGCGGCCGCCATGGGCGCCTCGTACGTGGAACGCGAGGGCGTCTCCGTACGGCACGCGGCGCGCTTCCTGCTCGTCGGCACCATGAACCCCGAAGAAGGCGAACTGCGCCCGCAGTTGCTGGACCGCTTCGGCCTGACCGTGGAGGTCGCCGCCTCCCGCGAGCCGGACCAGCGGGTCGAGGTCGTCCGGCGCCGCCTGGCCTACGACGCGGACCCGGCGGGCTTCGCCGCGCGCTGGGCCGCCGAGGAGGGCGGACTGCGTGAGCGGATCGCCGCCGCGCGGGCGCTGCTGCCGGACGTCGTCCTCGGGGACGCGGTGCTGCGGCAGATCGCCGCCGTCTGCGCCGCGTTCGAGGTGGACGGCATGCGCGCCGACATCGTGATGGCGCGCACCGCCTGCGCGCTGGCCGCCTGGGCGGGCCGTACGGACGTCCGCGAGGAGGACGTACGGCAGGCCGCCCTGCTGGCGCTCCCCCACCGGCGCCGCCGCAACCCGTTCGACGCCCCCGGCCTGGACGAGGAGAAACTCGACCGGACGCTGGAGGAGTTCGGCGCGGACGAGGACGACGACCCGGAGCCGGACCCCGACGGCGGTCCGGAGGGCGGTCCCGACGGGCCGGGCGGCGGGCAGCCGCCGCAGGACGGCGACGGCGGCACCGACGGCCCGCAGGGCGAGGACGCCCAGGCACCGCACGACCAGGCACCACACGACCAGCCGCAGCTGCCCGAGCAGCCGCAGGCCCCCGAACAGGACCCGGCCCCCGCCGAGCCGAAGGCACAGTCCGAGGGCACCGGCGAAGGCGCCCCCGGTGACGGCGGCGAGACGGCCGCCGTCGGCGCGGGCGAGCCGTTCCGTACGCGGCGGCTGGACGTGCCGGGACTCGGCGAGGGCGCGGACGGCCGCCGGTCGCGGGCCCGTACGGCGCACGGCCGCACCACCGGCGCCCGGCGCCCGCAGGGCACCCTGACCAAGCTGCACCTGGCCGCGACCGTGCAGGCCGCCGCGCCGCACCAGGTGGCGCGCGGGCGCCGCGGCCCCGGGCTGGTCGTCCGCCGCGACGACCTGCGCGAGGCGGTGCGCGAGGGCCGCGAGGGCAACCTCGTGCTGTTCGTCGTGGACGCGTCCGGCTCGATGGCGGCGCGCAAGCGGATGAGCGCGGTCAAGGGCGCGGTGCTGTCGCTGCTGCTCGACGCGTACCAGCGGCGCGACAAGATCGGCATGATCACTTTCCGCGGCTCCCAGGCCGAGCTGGCGCTGCCGCCCACCTCGTCGGTGGAGGCGGGCGCGGCCCGGCTGGAGTCGCTGCCCACCGGCGGCCGGACACCGCTGTCCGCGGGCCTGCTCAAGGCCCACGAGGTGCTGCGGGTGGAACGGCTGCGGGACGCCTCCCGCCGGCCGCTGCTGGTGGTCGTCACCGACGGGCGCTCCACCGGCGGCCCCGAGCCGCTGGTGCGCACGTCCCGCGCGGCGCGGCTGCTGGGCGCCGAGGGCGTCGCCTCGGTGGTCGTGGACTGCGAGGCGGGGCCGGTACGGCTGGGGCTGGCCGGCGAGCTGGCCCGGGACCTCCAGGGCACCGCCGTCACCCTCGACGAGCTGCGCGCGGACAGCGTCTCCGCGCTCGTCCGCGACGTACGCGGACAGGGCACCAACCACACTCACCGGAGGGCCGCTTAATGCCACAGGGACAGCCGTCCGTCGTACCGGACGACGGGCTCACCACACGCCAGCGGCGCAACCGCCCGCTGGTCTTCGTCCACACCGGACTCGGCAAGGGCAAGTCCACCGCCGCCTTCGGGCTGGCCATGCGAGCCTGGAACCAGGGCTGGCCGGTCGGTGTGTTCCAGTTCGTGAAGTCGGCGAAGTGGAAAGTGGGCGAGGAGCGGGCGCTGCGGGTACTCGGCGACTCCGGCGAGGGCGGCACGGTCGCCTGGCACAAGATGGGCGAGGGCTGGTCGTGGGTCCAGCGCGACTCGCAGTTCAGCAACGAGGAGGCGGCCCGCGAGGGCTGGGAGCAGGTCAAGCGGGACCTGGCCGCCGAGACGTACAAGCTGTACGTGCTCGACGAGTTCGCCTACCCGATGCACTGGGGGTGGGTGGACACCGCCGAGGTCGTCTCCGTCCTGCGCGACCGCCCCGGCACCCAGCACGTCGTCGTCACGGGCCGCAACGCGCCGCACGAGCTGTGCGACTTCGCGGACCTGGTGACCGACATGACCAAGGTCAAGCACCCGATGGACGCGGGCCAGAAGGGCCAGCGGGGCATCGAGTGGTGACGGCGCGGCCGGGCACCACACCACCGAGAACGGCAGGACCAGGAGCAGCGAGACCGTGAGCACCATCCCCCGGCTCGTCATCGCCGCGCCCGCCTCGGGCAGCGGCAAGACGACCGTCGCCACCGGCCTGATGGCGGCCTTCACCGAGGCCGGGCTCACGGTCTCCCCGCACAAGGTGGGCCCCGACTACATCGACCCCGGCTACCACGCCCTGGCGACCGGCCGCCCCGGCCGCAACCTGGACGCGTACCTCTGCGGCACCGACCAGGTCGCGCCGCTGTTCCTGCACGGGGCGGCCAGCGCCGACCTGGCGGTCGTCGAGGGCGTGATGGGGCTGTACGACGGCGCCTCCGGGCTCGGCGAGCTGGCGTCCACCGCGCAGGTCGCCAAACTGCTGCGGGCGCCCGTGGTACTCGTCGTCGACGCCTCGGCGCAGTCCAGGTCGGTGGCGGCGCTGGTGCACGGCTTCGCGTCCTGGGACCCCGAAGTGCGGCTGGCCGGGGTGATCCTGAACAAGGTCGGCTCGGACCGGCACGAGGAGCTGCTGCGCGCGGCGCTGGACGAGTCGGGCGTGCCGGTGCTCGGCGCGCTCCGCCGGGCGCCGCAGATGCAGACGCCGTCGCGGCATCTGGGCCTGGTCCCGGTCGCCGAGCGGCAGGCCGAGGCGCTGGAGTCCGTACGGGCGCAGGCCGCGCAGGTCCGCGAGGGCTGCGACCTCAAGGCGCTGCTGGCGCTGGCGCACAGCGCGCCGGAGCTGCCCGGCACGGCCTGGGACCCGGCGCGGGCCGTCGCGCAGGGGGCCGAGGGCGCGGCGGCGGTGCCCGGCAAGCCCGTGGTGGCCGTCGCGGGCGGCGCCGCCTTCACGTTCTCCTACGCCGAGCACGCCGAGCTGCTGGCGGCCGCCGGCGCCGAGGTGGCCGTCTTCGACCCCCTGCGGGACGAACGGCTGCCGTCCGGCACGCAGGCGCTGGTGATCGGCGGCGGCTTCCCCGAGGTGTACGCGCCCGAGCTGTCGGCGAACGCGCCGCTGCGCCGGGCCGTGGTGGCGCTGGCCGCCTCCGGGGCGCCGCTCGTCGCCGAGTGCGCCGGGCTGCTGTACCTGTCCCGGTCCCTGGACGGCAAGCCGATGTGCGGGGTGCTGCCCGCCGACGCGCGGATGTCGCAGCGGCTCACGCTGGGCTACCGGGAGGCGGTGGCGCTGGAGGACAACGCGCTGGCGGTGGCCGGAACCAGGGTGCGCGGCCACGAGTTCCACCGTACGGTGCTGGAACCGGGCGCGGGCACGTCCCCCGCCTGGGGCATGACCCACCCCGCGCGCCGGGTGGAGGGCCACGTACAAGACGGGGTGCACGCCTCGTACCTGCACGTCCACTGGGCGGCCGAACCGTCGCTGGCCCGCCGCCTGACCCGCAACGCCGCCGCCCGCCCGCCGCTGGAGACCCTCTGTGGCTGACGCCGTCCTGGACCACCTGGTCCTCGCCACGCCCGATTTGGAGCAGACCGCCGCCCAGGTCGCGGCGCTGACCGGCGTCCGCCCCGTGCCGGGCGGCGGCCATCCGGGCCGGGGCACCCGCAACGTGCTGCTGGGGCTCGGGGACGGCGCCTACCTGGAGATCATCGGCCCGGACCCCGGGCAGCCGGCGCCGGAGGCCCCGCGCTGGTTCGGCATCGACGTCCTGACCGGGCCCCGGCTGGCCCACTGGGCGGTCCGGGTACGCGGCATCGCCGGGCACGTCGCGCGGGCCCGCGTGCTGGGCTACGACCCGGGCGAGCCGGTGGCGATGTGCCGCAGGACGCCGGACGGCGGCACGCTCTCCTGGACGCTGACGCCGCCGCGCACCGGCGGCGGGCTGGTGCCGTTCCTGCTGGACTGGGGCGACACCCCGCACCCGGCCGCCGGTGAGCTGCCCGTCGTCCCCCTGCGCTCCTTCACGGGGACGCACCCCGATCCCGCGACGATCCGCGCCGAGCTGGGCGCCCTGGGCGCCACGCTGACCGTCGAGGCGGGGGACGAGCCGGGGCTGACGGCCGTGCTGGACGGGCGCAACGGGCCGGTCTCCGTCGGGGTGGGAGCCGGCGCGCCGTGACTGCCGTGTCCGGTTCCGGGCACGCCCGGCGCACCGGTTCGCGCACCGGTTCAGCCCGCGAGACCGACCACCAGCCAGATGAACGCCACGCCCGCCATCGTGCACAGCAGGGTGGACAGCGCGGGATGGTCGTGATGCGCCTCGGGCAGGATGTCGGAGGTCGCCAGGTAGAGCAGCACGCCGCCGAAGAAGCCCAGGTAAATCCCGAGCCAATGCTCCGGAAGGGTGAACAGCAGCGTGGAGGCGGCACCCGCCAGCGGGGCGAGCGCGTCCGCGCCCAGCATGATCAGCGCCCGGTTGCGGGCGTTCCCGTACAGGCTGGTGATCGTGTACGTGTTGAAGCCGTCCGCGAAGTCGTGGGCGATGACGGCGAGCGCCACCGCCACCGCCATCTCCCGGCCGACCTGGTAGGCCAGGCCGATCGCGAAGCCGTCCATGACGCTGTGCACCACCATCGCGGCGGCCGCCGTCAGGCCGACCTGCGGAACCCGTTCGTCCGGGTCCATGCCGTGCGCCGCCTTGCGGACGGCGAGCAGCCGCTCCACCGCGTGCGCGGCGAGAAACCCCAGAACGAAACAGAGCAGCGCGGCCGGCACGCCGTAAACCTCCTCACCCGCCGCTTCCAGCGCCTCGGGCAGCAGGTCGAGGCCGACGACGCCCAGCATCAGACCACCGGCCAGCCCCAGGACCAGATGCCTGCGGTCGGTGACGCGGTGTGCGACCCAGCCGCCGAACAGGGTCATCAGGAACGCGCCCAGCGCGATGGCCACCGGCACGGTCTCACCCCTTCCCCAAGCATCAGCCGCCCCCCACTCCTGCTTACTGACCGGCCGGGCATCCCGCATGTCCAGGCCCGAGGACCGCGGCGGTGAGTACGGCACAGGTCGTCGTCGGCATCGGTGCGCGCCGGGGCGTCACGGCGGCCGAGATACTGGCGCTCGTCGCGGACAGCCTCGCCTCCGCCAGGCTGGCCCCGTGCGCGGTCACCGCGCTGGCGACCGTGGACACCAAGGCCGCCGAGCCGGGGGTGGCCGAGGCAGCGGCCCGGCTCCGCGTGCCGCTGCTGGCGTACCCGGCCGCGGTACTGGCCGCCGTGCCCGTACCGCACCCGTCGGCGGCGCCGCTGGCCGCCGCCGGCACGCCGAGCGTGGCGGAGGCCGCCGCGCTGACCGCGGCGGGCGGGGGCCCCGGCGCGGGGGCCGCCGAGCTCGTCGTCGGCAAACGCAAGTCCGCGCAGGGCGCGCGGGCCACCTGTGCCGTGGCCCGGCGCCGCCCCCGCGCCCATGATTGATATGCACCAAGGAGATCTCGTGCCCACCCCGCAGCCCGCCACTCCCCCCGGCATACCCGGTTCCGGTTCCGGCCCCGGCCCGTACGAGCCGGACCTGCGCCACCACGGGGACGCCGAGGTGCGCGGCGCGGACGCCGCACTGACCGACCTCGCCGTCAACGTGCGCACCGGTACGCCACCGGCCTGGCTCAAGGCCCGCATCGCCGCCTCCCTGGACGGGCTCGCCGCCTACCCGGACGGGCGCCCGGCGCGCCGGGCGGTGGCGGCACGGCACGGGCTTCCCCCGGAACGGGTGCTGCTGACGGCGGGCGCGGCGGAGGCGTTCGTGCTGATCGCCCGCGCGGTACGGGCCCGGCGCCCGGCCGTCGTGCACCCGCAGTTCACCGAGCCCGAGGCGGCGCTGCGCGACGCGGGTCACCCGGTGGAACGGGTGGTGCTCACCGAACGGAACGGCTTCCGCCTGACCCCGGCCGAAGTCCCCGAGGCCGCCGACCTCGTCATCGTCGGCAACCCGACCAACCCCACCTCCGTCCTCCACCCCGCAGAGGACATCGCGCGGCTGGCCCGCCCCGGGCGCACCCTGGTCGTGGACGAGGCGTTCATGGACGCGGTCCCCGGCGAGCACGCGTCGCTGGCATCCCGTACGGACCTGCCGGGACTCGTCGTCCTGCGCAGCCTGACCAAGACCTGGGGCCTGGCGGGCCTGCGGATCGGTTACGTACTGGCCGCCCCGGAGACCATCGCGGACCTGGAGCGGGCGCAGCCGCTGTGGCCCGTCTCCGCCCCCGCGCTGGCCGCGGCCGAGGCATGCTGCGAGCCGTCCGCGCTGGCGGAGGCGGCGCAGGCGGCCCGGCAGATCGCGGCGGACCGCGACCACCTGCTGGCCCGGCTGGCCGAGGTCCGCGGACCCGACGGCCACCAGGTGCACGCGATGACACCCGCCGACGGGCCGTTCGTCCTGATCCGGCTGCCGGACGCGGCGGCCGTCCGCACCCGGCTGCGCGCGCTCGGCTTCGCGGTCCGCCGCGGCGACACGTTCCCGGGGCTGGGCCCCGGGTGGCTGCGGCTGGCCGTACGGGACCGGGCGACGACGGACCGCTTCGCTGAGGCCCTGGAAAAGGCCCTGACGGGCTGACACCCGCGCCCGGCCGCCGTCCACCATCCGGAACCCGTTGTCCCGTACACGCAGCCCGGCGCTAAGGTGCCGCCGTGCCGACCGAACAGCTGGACCAGCGCCCCGCGCCCGCAGGTGACCTGCCCGCCTCCGACCGCGCGGCGCGGCGGGCCGTCACCGTCTTCCCCCTGCTGGTACTCGCGGCCGGCGCGGTCGGGCTGCTGTGGCCCGCGCCGTTCACCGGCTGGGCACCCGCCGTCCCGTGGCTGCTCGGCGTCGTGATGTTCTCGATGGGCCTGACCCTGACACCGCCCGACTTCGCGGCGGTCGCCAAGCGCCCCTGGGCGGTGGGCCTGGGCCTGGTCGCCCATTACGTGATCATGCCCGGGCTGGGCTGGTTGATCGCCACCGCCCTCCACCTGCCCCCGCAGCTCGCCGCCGGCGTCATCCTGGTCGGCTGCGCGCCCAGCGGCACCGCGTCCAACGTCGTGACGTACCTGGCCCGCGGCGACGTCGCACTGTCCGTCTCGGTCGCCACCGTCTCCACGGTGCTCGCCCCGCTGATCACCCCGCCGCTGACCCTCCTTCTCGCCGGGCAGTTCCTGGACGTGGACGCCGGGGTCATGGTGACCGACATCCTCAAGACGGTGCTGCTGCCGGTGATCGGCGGCCTGGTGGTCCGGCTCGTGGCAGGCCGCTGGATCGACCGGGCGCTCCCCGCCCTGCCGTGGCTGTCCGCCGTGACCATCTCGGCCATCGTGCTCGTCGTGGTGTCCGGCAGTGCCGCGCGCATCAAGGACGCTGCGGCGCTGGTGATCCTCGCCGTCGTTCTGCACAACGGGCTGGGCCTGGCACTCGGTTACGCGGCCGGCCGCCTGGCCCGCCTCGGCAAGCCGGCCGGGCGGGCGATGGCCTTCGAGGTCGGCATGCAGAACTCCGGCCTCGCGGCGTCCCTGGCCACCGCCCACTTCAGCCCGACGGCGGCGCTGCCGGCAGCGGTCTTCTCCGTGTGGCACAACATCTCGGGTGCGGTGGTGGCCGCGTGGATGGCACGAGGTCCGCGCCGCGAACGGTAGCCGCCCCCTCGTACCCGGACACGGGACCGGACCTCCAGACTCCGTCCTACGGCCCGCCCCCTCCCGCCCGTACGCGGCCGACGGCCCGTGGGGGCAGGTGTCCCCACCGCCACCGGGGAGACCGGCCGCCACGGGCGGAACGGGGGATCAGCCCACGATTCGCCCCCGCAACACCACCCGCCGCGGCGCCGCCAACACGCGTACGTCCGCGCGCGGGTCGCCGTCGTACACGACGAGGTCCGCCGGGGCGCCTTCCTCCAGCCCCGGGCGCCCCAGCCACTGCCGCGCGCCCCACGTCGTGGCGGCGAGCGCGTCCAGCGGGGGGATTCCCGCCTTGGTCAGTTCGGCGACTTCCTGCGCGATCAGGCCGTGCGCGAGCGAGCCGCCCGCGTCGGTGCCGGCGAAGATGGGCACCCCGGCGTCGTACGCCGCGCGTACGGTGTCGTAGCGGCGCTCGTACAGGCTCCGCATGTGGCTGGCCCAGGCGGGGAACTTCTTCTCACCACCGGCCGCCAGGGTCGGGAAGGTCGCGATGTTGACGAGCGTGGGGACGATCGCCACGCCACGCTCCGCGAACAGCGGGATCGTCTCCTCGGTGAGGCCGGTGGCGTGTTCGATGCAGTCGATGCCCGCTTCGACCAGCGGGGCGAGGGTTTCCTCGGCGAAGCAGTGGGCGGTGACGCGCGCGCCGAGGCGGTGCGCCTCGGCGATGGCCGCCGCGACCGCGCCGCGCGGCCAGCACGCCGCCAGGTCGCCGGTCTCGCGGTCGATCCAGTCGCCGACCAGCTTGACCCAGCCGTCGCCGCGCCGGGCTTCCCGCGCCACGTACGCCACCAGGTCCTCGGGTTCGATTTCGTGGGCGTAGTTGCGGATGTAGCGGCGGGTGCGGGCGATGTGCCGGCCGGCGCGGATGATCCGCGGCAGGTCCTCGCGGTCGTCGATCCAGCGGGTGTCGGACGGGGAGCCGGCGTCCCTGAGGAGCAGGGTGCCCGCTTCCCGCTCGGTGAGCGCTTGTTTCTCGCTGGTGGCCTCGTCGACGGGCCCGTGGGCGTCGAGCCCGACGTGGCAGTGCGCGTCGACCAGTCCGGGCAGCGCCCAGCCCCGTACGGTCGTGATGTCCCGTGCCCCGGTGGGCCGTTCGTATGTCACCCGGCCGTCGACGACCCAGAGTTCGTCGCGCTCGTCGTACGGGCCGGCCAGGACCCTCCCCTTGATGTGCAGCACCGCGCTCTCGCTCATGGCCGCACTGTATGACGCGGGGTGTGCCGGGCGGCACGGGGCCCGGTCGCGGGTCCCTCACGCCTCGTCCGGCCATCCGTTTCACGTAAACCCCATGGACTGCCGGTCTTTTCTTGCGGTACATCTGTTTCCGGCGAATTCCCAATTCTTATGCGCACAGCTTCCCGTATTCTCCTGCCCGCTTTTTCGCAGCTCAAACGCCAAGATTTCGCTAGTGCCGGAGGTCGTAATTCCGGCCCGCTTCGACGACGTTACGGAGCTGTGACCGAGCACACAAACTGTCCACTTCGCCCCACATTTTCCGGGCAAACCGTCACATCATGTGGGCCGTTCGCGCGCTCGTGCGCCCTCGCGCGATAACACAGGACCCCGCCCGCACGTAACCCCTCACCCCGATGCATTTTCTTTTTTCCCTGGGTAAATTGAATTCGCATGACCGCCGCACAAGCAGATGCAGGTGCCCGAAGCGATTACAGAGAAATGCCGGAGGGATTCAAGCTCGACACACCGCGCGTGGAGGACGGAGCCGCGATCTGGCGCATCGCCCGCGACTCCAAGGCACTGGACCTCAACTCCTCCTACAGCTACCTGCTGTGGTGTCGCGACTTCGCCGCCACCTCCGCCGTCGCCCGCGACGCGGAGGGCGAGCCGGCCGCCTTCGTCACCGGCTACGTCCGCCCCGAGTCCCCGGAGACGCTCGTCGTGTGGCAGATCGCCGTCGACGACGCGCACCGCGGCCGCGGACTGGCCGCCGCCCTTCTGGACGGCCTGGTCGCCCGCGCCGTACGGGAGTTGGGCGTCCGTCGCGTCGAGACCACGATCACCCCCGGCAACGCGGCGTCCAACCGGCTGTTCGCGTCGTTCGCCGAGCGCCACGGGGCGTCCCTGACGCGCGAGGTCCTCTTCGACGCCGGACTCTTCCCCGAACAGGGGCACGACCCCGAGGTGCTCAACCTCATCGGCCCGCTCGGTCCCCCTGCCGGGCAGCGGCCCTGACGGCCTCTCGGCCCCCGCAAACTCCTCCCCCGCTCACGCCACTCATCTCCCAGGAGCATGTTGTGACCATCACCCAGCCCGACCTGAGCGTCTTCGAGACCGTGGAATCCAACGTACGCAGCTACTGCCGCGGCTGGCCCACCATCTTCGACCGCGCCCAGGGCAGCCGCATGTACGACGAGGACGGCCACACCTACCTCGACTTCTTCGCCGGCGCCGGGTCACTGAACTACGGGCACAACAACCCCGTACTCAAACGCGCCCTGATCGACTACATCGAGCGCGACGGCGTCACCCACGGCCTGGACATGTCCACCACGGCCAAGCGCGCCTTCCTGGAGACGTTCCAGAACACCATCCTGCGCCCGCGCGACCTGCCCTACAAGGTCATGTTCCCCGGCCCGACGGGCGCCAACGCCGTGGAGGCCGCGCTCAAGCTGGCCCGCAAGGTCAAGGGCCGCGAGTCGATCGTCTCGTTCACCAACGCCTTCCACGGCATGTCGCTGGGCGCCCTCGCGGTCACCGGCAACGCCTTCAAGCGCGCCGGTGCCGGCATCCCGCTCGTGCACGGCACCCCGATGCCGTTCGACAACTACCTCGACGGCACCTACCCGGACTTCCTCTGGTTCGAGCGCCTGCTGGAGGACAGCGGCTCCGGCCTGAACACGCCGGCCGCCGTGATCGTGGAGACGGTCCAGGGCGAGGGCGGCATCAACGTGGCCCGCGCCGAGTGGCTGCGCGCGCTGTCCGACCTGTGCAAGCGCCGCGACATGCTGCTGATCGTCGACGACATCCAGATGGGCTGCGGCCGCACCGGCGCGTTCTTCTCCTTCGAGGAGGCGGGCATCGTGCCGGACATCGTGACCGTCTCGAAGTCCATCAGCGGCTACGGACTGCCGCTCGCGCTCACCCTGTTCAAGCCGGAGCTGGACGTGTGGGAGCCGGGCGAGCACAACGGCACCTTCCGCGGCAACAACCCGGCCTTCGTCACCGCCGCCGCGGCCCTGGACACGTACTGGGCCGACGGCCAGATGGAGAAGCAGACGCTGGCCCGCGGCGAGATCATCGAGTCGCACCTGCGCGCCATCGTCGAGGAGCACCCCGCCTCCATCGCCGAGTACCGGGGCCGCGGCATGGTCTGGGGCCTGGAGTGCTCCGACAAGCCGCTCGCCAACAAGATCGCCAAGCGCGCCTTCGAGCTGGGTCTGCTCATCGAGACCTCCGGCCCGGAGAGTGAGGTCGTCAAGCTGCTGCCGGCGCTGACGACCACCCCCGAGGAGCTGGACGAGGGTCTGCGCATCCTCGCCCGCGCGGTCCGCGACTGCGCCTGAGAGCACCGCGGTACCGCACCACTCCTTGTCCGCACCACAGAAAGGTACGAGAACACCGTGATCGTCCGATCCTTCAAGGACATCGAAGGCACCGACCGCCACGTCAAGGCCAAGTCGGGCACCTGGGAGAGCAAGCGCATCATCCTCGCCAAGGAGCGCGTGGGCTTCTCGCTGCACGAGACCACGCTGTACGCGGGCACCGAGACGTCGATGTGGTACGCCAACCACGTCGAGGCCGTGCTGTGCGTGGAGGGCGAGGCCGAGCTCACCAACGACGAGACCGGTGAGAAGCACATCATCACCCCGGGCACGATGTACCTGCTCGACGGGCACGAGAAGCACACCATGCGCATCAAGAAGGACTTCCGCTGCGTGTGCGTGTTCAACCCGCCGGTGACCGGTCGTGAGGACCACGACGAGAACGGCGTGTACCCGCTGCTCACCGAGCCCGAGCCCGAGCTGGAGCCGGCCGCCCAGACCGGCTGACGCGCGCGGCGCGAACCCCTGCCCCGTTCCGGCAGTTGAGGAAGGCGCGAGAAGGAAAGCACGTACGAGAGGAGAGGAAGGCAACACCATGACCACCGCACCCGAGCGCACCGCCGACCTGTACCCGACCCGGGGGGCCACCGAAGTGATCACCCCGCGGCAGGACCCGGTGGTGTGGTCGCAGCCCGGCACGGAGGGGCCCTTCCAGCCGGCCGAGCTGAGCGACTTCGAACGCGACGGTTTCTTCGCCATCGGGGAACTGCTGACGGCGGATGAGGTCGCGGTGTACCGCGCCGAACTGGACCGGCTGGTCAACGACCCGGCGATGCGGGCGGACGACCGCTCCATCGTCGAGCCGCGGTCCCAGGAGATCCGGTCCGTCTTCGAGGTGCACAAGATCAGCGAGGTGTTCGCCAAGCTGGTCTCCGACCCGCGCGTGGTGGGACGCGCCCGGCAGATCCTCGGCTCGGACGTCTACGTCCACCAGTCCAGGATCAACGTCAAGCCGGGCTTCGGCGCCTCCGGGTTCTACTGGCATTCCGACTTCGAGACCTGGCACGCCGAGGACGGCCTGCCGAACATGCGGACCGTGTCGGTCTCGATCGCGCTGACGGAGAACTACGACACCAACGGCGGCCTGATGATCATGCCGGGGTCGCACCGGCACTTCCTCGGGTGCGCCGGCGAGACGCCGCGGGACAACTACAAGAAGTCGCTGCAGATGCAGGACGCGGGCACGCCCTCGGACGAGGCGCTGACCAAGCTGGCCGACGCGCACGGCATCAAGCTGTTCACCGGCAAGGCCGGCTCGGCCACCTGGTTCGACTGCAACTGCATGCACGGTTCCGGCGACAACATCACGCCGTACCCGCGCAGCAACGTCTTCATCGTGTTCAACAGCGTGGAGAACACCGCGGTGGAGCCCTTCGCGGCGCCGGTCCCGCGCCCGGACTACATCGGCGCGCGTGACTTCACCCCCGTGAGGTAACGCCCGCGCGCCGCGCCGTGCCGGCGGGGCACGGCGTCACAGCCAGGCCAGCGACGTGGCCGTCTCCAGCAGCCGCTGCGAGGCGGCCGCGTCGCCCGCCTGGCCGCGCGCGATCTCGTCGGGGTCCTGCCGCCCGCCGACGAGCAGGAGGAAGTCGGTGGCCTCCAGGACCAGTTCGGCGGCGATCGGCTCGGCGTCCGAGCCGAGCACCCAGTCGCCGCCCGCCTCGCCCTCCACCGACAGCAGCACCGGCCGCGCGTCGGGCCCCAGCGCCAGGTCCAGGATGCGTACGGCCAGCCCCACGAACCGCTGCAGGTGCACCGGCAGCGGCGGCGGCACGGTACGGCCGAGGGCCCGCCCGATGTCCCGGGTGTGCACCCAGGTCTCGAACGCCCGGATCACGTAGTGGTCGGCGACCGGCAGGCGCAGGCCCATCAGCGTGGTGGCCGTTGCGGCCAGCTGCTCGTCGCCCGCCTCGGGCAGCGCGAGCAGCCCGTGCGCCTGGGTCCGCCACGCCTCCCTGGTCTCCGCCGGCGGCCGGGTGTGCTCGTAGGCCACCACCTCTTCGGTACGGGCCGCCCAGCGCAGCTCCCAGGGGGCGCCCGCGCCGGCCGGCCGCCCCGGGCCCGGTCGTTCGCCCGGCCCCGCGGTGGCGTCCGGGCCGAAGCCCCCTTCCAGTCCCGGCCCCGCTTCCGGCCCGGGCCCCGGGCCGAGGACCGGCCCCAGGCCCGCGCCCGCGTCCGTCACCGGCGCCAGGCCCAGCCGCTCGGCCAGCACCTCGTCGGCCGCCACCAGATGCGCGACGGTGCCCTGGACGTCCCAGTCGTGCACGACGGGCGTGCCCCAGCGGGCCGGCGCGCGGTCCAGTTCCCGCAGCAGCGCGTCCAGGCCGGCCACCGCACCGGCGTACGGGGCGGCGTGCGCGGCCAGCGGCCCCTGGCCCGGCCGCGCGGCGCGGGCCGCGGCCATCAGCCGCCCGCGGGCCAGGCCGGCATTCGCCTTGCGCCCGGCGCCCCGTCCCGTTCCGCCGGGCGGGGGCTCGTCCAGCAGCCGTACGGTCTGCCGCAGCCGCCGCGCCTCGGCCGCGCACGGCGCGCAGTCGCGCAGGTGGCCGCGGACCCGCGCGTCGTCGCCCGGCATGCCGGCGCCGAGCACCCACGCGGCGAGCAGCGCGCTGACCTCCTCGTGCACGGCGGACGGGCCGTCCGCGCCGCCGGGTCCTTCCGGGCCCGGCGGGTCCCCGGGGTCCTCCGGCCCGCCGCTGCCGCCCGGATTGCCCGTACCGTCCCGGCCGTTGCTGCCGCCCGCGGTCATCACACGCCCCTCTCCGCCACCCGGCCGGTCCGCGCGTACGGACCGTGTCGTCCTTGCTGCTGCCCGCGGCCGCCGCTCAGCACTCGTCCCGTGCCTCGTCGGCCGGGCTGCCGGGGCCCGGCGGCCCGGCGAGGCGGTCGGCGAGGCCGCACAGGGCCGACCGCAGCCGGGCGGTGGCCGCCGCCTCCGCGATGCCCAGCTCCACCGCGACCTGCCGGTACGTGCGCCCGGCGAAGCACGCCAGGTGCAGTGCCTCCCGCTGGGGCAGGGGCAGTTCGCCGAGCGCGGTGTGCAGCGCCGCCCGTGCCGCCGCCTCGGGTTCCGGCTCCGCCGGATCGGCCGCGCCGTCCGCCGCCCGCACCGCCCCGGCCTCGCTCACCCGGGCGACCGCGCCGTCGTGCCCGCGGATGCTCAGCCAGGCGCGCAGCGAGCCGTGGCCCGGCGCGAAGGCGTACGGGCAGGTCCACAGTTCGAGGAAGACGCGCTGCGTCACCTCCTCGGCGACCGCCGCGCTGCCGGTCACCCGCCGGGCCACCGCCCGTACCAACGCGCCGTAGGCGTCGTACGCCTCGCCCAGCGCGGATTCGTCCCCGTACACCAGCCGCCGGTGCAGCTCCTGGTCGCGCGGCGGGTACCTGGTTGTCCCGTCCACCGGCACCACCTCGTGAGTGTGTGGTGACATTCCTAGCCTTTGGCCCTGCTCCGCGGTAGCCGTCCGCCCGGCCGAATTGCGCGGCGCCCGCGCGGTGCCGGGGGCCGGGGCGGCGCGGGGCCGGTAGGGCTGGCCCGCGAGGTGTGCGGTGGCCCGTGCGCCGGGGCTCGTCAGCCCTCCCCCAGCAGTTCCAGCAGCCGGTCCACGTCGCCGGACGAGTTGTACAGGTGGAAGGCGGCCCGCAGGTTGCCGGCGCGGACGGCGACCCGTACGCCCGCCGCTGCCAGCCGGTCCGCCGCGTCCGCGAGCCCCGGCACGGACACGATCGCCGAGCCCGGCGCGGGCAGCGGGGTGTGGCCCAGTTCCGCGAGGCCCGCGCGGTAGCGGTCGGCCAGCGCGACGTCGTGGGCGTGCACGGTCTCCACGCCGATTTCCTCGAAGAGGGCGAGGGAGTGTTGAGCGGCGACGTACGAGTAGTGGGCGTGCGGCTCGTCGTAGCGGCGCGCGTCGGCCGCGAGCTGCCGGATCGGCCCGTAGTTGGACTCCATCGGGTCCGCGCCGGCCACCCATCCGGCGTGCAGCGCTTCCAGCCCGTCCCCCGCCGTCCCGTCCGCCCCGCACACCAGGAAGGAGGTGCCGCGTGGGCACAGCAGCCACTTGAACGCCCCGCACACCAGGTAGTCGAAGTCGCCGGCCCGCACCGGCAGCCAGCCGGCGGCCTGGGTGACGTCCACGAGGGTGCGCGCCCCGTGGGCGCGGGCGGCGGCCCGTACGGCTTCCGTGTCGGCGAGCCGGCCGTCCTTCGCCTGGACGGCGCTGAACGCGACGAGCGCCGTGCCGGGGCGTACCGCGTCGGCCAGCTCGGCCAGCGGCGCGGTGCGCACCTTCAATCCGTTCCCGGCCGCCGCGAACGGGTTGACCAGCGAGCTGAACTCGCCCTCGGGGAAGAGCACTTCCGATCCGTGCGGCAGCGATCCGGCGATCAGCGCGGCGTGCACGGCGACCGCGCCGCCGATCGCGACGCGCTCCGGCGGTACGTGCATCAGCCGCGCGAAGGCGGCCCTGGACGCCTCCGCCGGGCCGAAGTAGTCCTGGCCCATGGTCCCGTAGGAGGCCGATTCCTCGGCTGCCGCGCGCAGGGCGGCGGCCGAACGGGCGGGCAGCAGCCCGCTGGAAGCGGTGTTCAGATACGTCGTCAGGGGCGTGAACTCGTCGCCGCCGAGTGGCTCGATTCGCTGCATGCCCCCACTCTGGCCGCCCGGCCGCCCGCCGTCCATGGCGAATATCTTTGGAGCGCCGTCAAGCAACGCTTATCGGCGCAGCTCAGGGCGTTCCTTCAGGAACCACCCGGCTGACGGGACCGGGAATTCAGGCCACCGACCCGGGCGTGCACACACCGTCCGCGCACCCGTCGCCACTGCCGCCGCCGTCCGGCGCCGCGGTCCCCGCGGCCTCCCGTGCCTGCTCCAGGGCCTGCCGGAAGACCTCCGCCGGCTGCCCGCCGGAGATCCCGTACCGCCGGTCGATGACGAAGAACGGCACGCCCCTGGCGCCCAGCTCCGCCGCTTCCCGCTCGTCGGCCCTGACCGCTTCCGCGTACGCGTCCCCGTCCGCCAGCACCCGCCGCACGTCCGCCTCGTCCAGCCCCGCCGCCACGGCCACCCGGGTCAGCTCCGCCGTGTCCCCCAGCGGTCGCGCCTCCGCGAAGTTGGCCCGGTACAGCGCGCCGAGCAGCGCGTCCTGCTTTCCCCGCTCCTTGGCCAGGTGCAGCAGCCGGTGCAGGTCAAAGGTGTTCCCGTGCACGCGGTCCGAGCGGTACCCCAGCCCCTCCCCGGCGGCCGCCTCGGCCACCCGCGCCTCCATGGCCTCGGCCTGCTCCCGGGACACGCCGTACTTCTCCGCCAGCATGTCCAGCACCATCACGTCCCCGGTGGGCGCCGCCTGCGGGTCGAGCTCGAACGACCGGTGCACGACCTCCACCTCGTCCCGGTGCGCGAACCCGGCCAGCCCCTTCTCGAAGCGGGCCTTGCCGATGTAGCACCAGGGGCAGGCGATGTCCGACCAGATTTCGACGCGCATAACAGGTGTTTCCTTGTTTCCTCATGTCCGGAACCGCGACGGCCCCGGAGCCCCCGGAAAGGGGACAGTCCGGGACAACCGCGCGGGAGCGGGAGGTATTCCCCGGGCGCGGGGTAGCGTCCGGGTATGAGGACGCGCCGGGTACCGCACGGGTTCTGGGAGACGACCGGGGCCGCCAAGACGTTCACCCATCCGCTGGACCACGGGTTGCTGGACGCGTACCTGCCGCGTGACGCGCCGGTGCTGGACTACGGCTGCGGGTACGGGCGGCTGACCGCGGAGCTGGTGGCGGCGGGGTATGCGGACGTGCGCGGGGTGGACGTTTCGAAGGCGCTCGTCGAGCGGGCGGAGCGGGAGCATCCGGGGCTGCGGATCACGCGCTGCCCCGGGCTGCCGCTGCCGTTCGAGGACGGGTCCTTCGGGGCCGCGCTGCTCTTCGCCGTGCTGACGTGTGTGCCCGGCGACGGCGCGCAGCGGGACATCGCCGCCGAGCTGGGGCGGCTGGTGCGGCCCGGCGGGGTGCTGTACGTGAGCGACATGCCGATGCAGGTCGACGCGCGGCACGTGGCGCGGTACGAGGAGTTCGCCGCCCGGTACGGGACGTACGGGGTGTTCGAGACGCCCGACGGCGGGGTGTTCCGGCATCACGCGGCCGGTCATCTGCACGGGCTGGTCCGGGCGCACGGCTTCGCGGTGGAGGCCGAGCGCACGGACACCGTCACGACCCTGGACGGGCACATCGCCGAGCGGCTCCAGCTCATCGCCCGGCGGGTGTGAGGGGCAGGACGAGGCCGAGGTGGGTGTCGTCGGGGGCGGGGCGGCGGGTCTCGTCCGGCTGCCAGCCGTGCCGCGTGTAGAAGGCGCGGGCCCGGCTGTTGTGCCAGTACACCTCCAGGCGGGCGGTGGCGATGCCCGCCGACCGCCAGCCGGCCACGCAGGCGCGGTGCAGGGCGGTGCCGACGCCGCCCCGCCAGCAGCCGGGGTCGACGTGGAGCTGGTTGAGCATGACGGTGTCGGCGGGTGCCCCGTCCTCTCGGCGGTAGGAGGCGGCGCCGACGACGGTGCCGTCCCGTTCGGCGCACAGCACGGTGGCGTCCGGGCGGGCGAGTGCCCGGCCCCAGCCGTCGCGCCGGCGCTCGCGTTCGGCCGGGCTGTCGAGCTGCGCGTCGGGCAGGCGCTCGCGGTAGTACGTGGCGCGGGCGCGGGTGTGCAGGTCGGCGATGGCGTCGAGGTCGGCGGGCGTCGCGGCGCGCACGGTGGTGGCGGGGGTTTCCGGCGCGTTCGGGGCGTTCGTCACGGGTGGGTTCTCATCCTTCGCGGCGGCCGTCGATGCGGCGGGGCAGTGCGAGCGGGTTGTCCTCGCGCAGCTCGGGCGGGAGCAGCGCGGGCGGGGCGTCCTGGTAGACGACCGGGCGCAGCCAGCGTTCGATCGCGGTGCCGCCGACGGAGGTGGCGGTGGAGGTGGTGGCCGGGTAGGGGCCGCCGTGGTGCTGGGCGGGGGCCACGGCGACGCCGGTCGGCCAGCCGTTGACCAGCACCCGGCCGGCCAGCGGGGTGAGCGCGGCCAGCAGGCGCGCCCCGCGTCTCGTGCCGTTGCCGGCCGGTCCTGGCGGGGCGTCCTCGCCCGCCGACTCGGCCGCGCCGAGCTGGAGCGTCGCGGTGAGGTTGCCGGGCAGCCGGGCCAGTACGGCGCCGGCCTCGGTGTCGTCGGCGTAGCGCGCCAGGACGGTGACGGGACCGAAGCACTCCTCCAGGAGGAGGTCGTGCGGGCCGCCCGGTTCGGCGAGCCGGGCGGCGGGGACGGTGAGGAAACCCGCGCTGACGGTGTGCTCGCCGTCCGCGCCGGGCGCCACGGGTGCCTCGACGTCGGGCAGCGCGGCGCGTTCCCGTACGCCGTCGACGAAGGCGTCCCGCATGCGGTGGTCCAGGAGCACCCCGGCCTCGGTGGTGCGCACGGCGTCCGCCAGGGAGCGCGCCAGCCGGTCGCCCGCCGGGCCGTGCGGCGCGAGGACCAGTCCCGGTTTGACGCAGAACTGGCCGGTGCCGAGCGTCATCGAGCCGGCGAGGCCGGTGCCGATCTGCTCGGCGCGCTCGGTGGCGGCGGCCTCGGTGACCACGACCGGGTTGAGGCTGCCGAGTTCGCCGTGGAAGGGGATGGGGTGGGGGCGTGCGGCGGCCGCGTCGTACAGGGCGCGTCCGCCGCGTACGGATCCGGTGAAGCCTGCGGCGGCGACGAGCGGGTGCCGCACCAGCTCGATGCCCGCGTCGAAGCCGTGCACCAGGCCCACGACGCCTTTGGGCAGGCCCAGTTCGGCCGCGGCGCGGCGCAGCAGCGCGGCGCTCAGTTCGGAGGTGGCCGGGTGGCCGGGGTGGGCCTTGACGACGACCGGGCAGCCGGCGGCGAGGGCGCTGGCGGTGTCGCCGCCGGGCACGGAGAAGGCGAGCGGGAAGTTGCTGGCCGCGTAGACGGCGACGACGCCGAGGGGGATCTTGTAGCGGCGCAGGTCGGGGCGGGGCGGGGTGAGCGCGGGGTCGGCGTGGTCGATCAGCACGTCGAGGAAGGCGCCTTCTTCGACCACGTCGGCGAAGGCGCGCAACTGGTAGGTGGTGCGGGCCAGTTCGCCGGTGAGGCGGCCGGGTCCGAGCGCGGTCTCGGCGTCGGCGGCCGCGGTGATCCGGTCGGCGGCGCCGTCGAGCAGGTCGGCGGCGCGGCGCAGGAAGGCGGCTCGTACGCCGCGGTCGGCCAGTGTGTCCCCGGCCGCGTGCGCGGCCCGTACGGCGGCGTCCACCGTGGCCGCCGTGGCCTCCACCGCGACCTGTTCGCGCCGCTTCCCGGTCCGGGGGTCGACGCTCCACACTGGTGCTGCCGCCGCTGCTGCCACCGCGCATTCCTCCCAGCGAACTCTTGCCGCGCCCTCGACGCCGTTCGGTATGCTGAACGCCGTCCCAGGTGGTGAATTTGACGTCCGCTGGGACTCTATGGCTGTCCGAACTGAGGGGTCAAGGGCGATGTCCGCTGCCGAGGCCGCAGGAGCGCAGGTCAAGTCCGCCGTACGGACGGTGGAACTGCTGGAGTACTTCGCGGGCCGGCCCGGCATGCACAGCCTCGCCTCCGTCCAGGAGGCCGTCGGCTACCCGAAGTCCAGCCTCTACATGCTGCTGCGCACCCTCGTCGACCTGGGGTGGGTGGAGACCGACGGCACCGGCACCCGGTACGGCATCGGCGTCCGCGCCCTCCTGGTCGGCACCTCCTACATCGACGGCGACGAGGTGGTGGCCGCCGCCCGCCCCTCCCTGGACCGGCTCGCCGACGACACCACCGAGACCATCCACCTGGCCCGGCTGGACGGCACCAACGTCGTCTACCTCGCCACCCGCCAGTCCCAGCACTACCTGCGCCCCTTCACCCGCGTCGGCCGGCGGCTGCCCGCGCACTCCACGTCCCTGGGCAAGGCGCTGCTCGCCACGTACACCGACGACCAGGTGCGGGCGCTCCTCCCGGAGCGGCTCGACGCGCTCACGGAGCACACCGTCACCGACCGCGAGCAACTCATCGGGGAACTGCGCCTGGTGCGCGAGCAGGGGTACGCCGTGGACCGCGAGGAGAACACGCTGGGCCTGCGGTGCTTCGGTGTGGCGATCCCGTACCGCACCCCGGCGCGGGACGCGGTCAGCTGCTCGGTGCCGGTCGCCCGGCTGACCCCGGCACACGAGCAGCTGATCAAGGACGCGCTGTTCGACGCGCGGGACCGGCTGACCCTGGCGACACGGCGGCTCTGAGGCGCGCGATGCGGATGACGTTCCGCCGCTGGGTACATCTCGTGCTCGGCGGCGCCCTCCTGATGCCGTTCTATTTCCTGATGGCGGTCGTCACACCGGTGTTCTTCGGCGGCGCGAACGCCTTCACCGAGTTCCCGTGGCAGTTCGTCGCGTTCGGTACCGCGCTGCCGGTCGCGGCGCTCTGCGCGCTGCTCCTCCCGCCGCTGCGCACGCTGGAGACGACGGCCGCGCGGTCGCTGTGCGGGCTGCCCGCCGGCGCGGCGGCCGAACTGGCCGAGGAGCCAGCCGACTCGTGGGCGGCCCGGCGGCGCACGGCACTGTGGTTCGTGGCGCACTGCGCCGCCGGTGGCATCATCAGCGGCCTGACGCTGGCCGGGACACCCCCTGCCTTGATGATGCTCCTGCTGCCGCTCGCGGACCCGCTGCGGCACGAGGAGATGGGCTGGCCGCGGATGGACGGCGTGCTCGGCCCGCTGGCCGGGCTGGCGCTGCTCGCCCTGGTGCTGGCGACGATCTGGCTCTGCGGGAGGCTGCTGGCCCGCTGGGCGCCCGCCCTGCTGGGCCGTACGCCCGCCGACCGGCTGGCCGCCGCCGAACGCCGGGCCGCCGACCTCGCCTCCCGCAACCGGCTCGCCCGCGAGCTGCACGACTCCGTCGGGCACGCGCTCAGCGCCGTCACGCTCCAGGCGAGCGCGGCCCGCCGGGTGCTGGACGCCGACCCGGAGTTCGCGCGGCAGGCACTCGCCGCGATCGAGGAGACCACCCGCGACGCGGTCGCCGAACTCGACGCCGTACTGGGCCTGCTGCGCGAGGACGGCGATCCCCGCGGCACCGCGCCCGCCCCGTCGCTGGACGGCCTGGACGGGCTGCTGGACCGCACCCGCGCCGCCGGGCTGCGGGTCGAGGCGGCCGTGGACGACGGGTGTGGGCGGCTGCCGCCGCTGGTCTCGCGGGAGGCGTACCGGGTGGTGCAGGAGGGGCTGAGCAACGTGCTGCGCCACGCCGGTGCCGTACCGGTACGGCTGCGGATCGCCCTCGGCGCGGACGCGTTGACGATCACGATGGAGAATCCGATGGGGGACACGGGGAGCATGGGAGACCTGGGGGACATGGGGGACGCGGCGATGGACGCAGAGGCGGCTACGAGGGTGGACGCCGCGGGGCGGGCACGGCCGGGCGGCGGGCGCGGCCTGCGCGGCATCGCCGAACGCGCCCGGCTGCTGGGCGGCGAGGCCCGGGCCGCGGGCGAGGACGGCGTGTGGCGGCTGACCGTGCGCCTGCCGCTGGCGGCGTCCCGGTGAGCGGCGTACCGGTGAGCGGCCTTCCGGACGGCGCCGCTCCGGCACCGGCGGCGCCGCTGCGCATCGTCCTCGCGGACGACGAGCGGATGGTGCGGACGGCGCTTCGCGCGATCATCGGCGCCGAGCCGGACATGGAGGTCGTCGGCGAGGCGGCCACCGGCGCCGAGGCCGTACCGCTGATCCGCGAACTGCGCCCGGACATCGTGCTGATGGACGTCCGGATGCCGGAGATCGACGGTATCCGCGCGACCGAACAGGTACTGGCCGGGCTCGCCGATCCGCCGCGCGTCATCGTGGTGACGACCTTCGAGAACGACGCCTACGTGTACGACGCGCTGCGCGCCGGCGCGAGCGGGTTCCTGCTGAAACGGTCCGGCGCCGAGGACCTGGTGCAGGCGGTGCGGATGGTGGCGCGCAGCGACTCGCTGCTGTTTCCCGCCGCGGTGCGGGAGCTGGCGGCGCGGTACGCGGGGGCGCGGGCCGCGCGGGAGTCGGCGCGGGCACTGCGGGCGCGCCTCTCCGGCCGGGAGGCGGACGTGCTGCGGCTGATGACCAAGGGCCTGACGAACGCGGAGATCGCGGCCCTGCTGGCGGTGGGTCCGGCGACGGTCAAGACGCACGTGGCGGGAGTGCTGACCAAACTGGGGGTGCGGGACCGCACCCAGGCGGTGATCGCGGCGTACGAGAGCGGGTTCGTGCAGCCCGGGTGAGGCGCGGGGGCGCCCGCCGCCCGCCTTCCGGGCACCCTCCGTAACCCCCGGCTACACACTGCCACTACCACATTCCGCGGAAATCATCCGTCACCCGTTCACCGCAATGCGCAACATCACCGAACGTCACCGCCACCCCGCCCCTGACCTGCCAAAACGTAACCGATCACCGGCGACACGCCGACGCGGCGCGGGAGTTCTGACATCGCGTCAACAGGCTCCCGGCGCGCCCGGCCGTTTACCTCGGACTGAGGAAGCGCGGAACTCCCCCAACTTCCTTTGCGGCGCGCTGGTGTGCCGCTTCCGCGCTTCGTGGAGGTTCGTCACATGCGTTCCACTCGCGTTCTCACCGGTGCCGCGCTGTCCGTCGCCGCCCTCGGCCTGTCCACCTCCGCGGCGTTCGCCGGTGACTTCGGCAAGATCGAGGTGACGCCCAACCCGGTACAGGCCGGCAAGACGGTCAATCTCAACAGCAGTGACTGCGGCAAGAACGGGTCGGCCACCGTCGACGCCAGCACCCTGGGCGCCGGAAAGGTCACGCTGTCCTCGAAGGGCCAGACCCACACCGAAAACGTGCAGGGCTCCCTGCGGGTGCCGGCCAGTACCAAGCCCGGCAACTACGGCATCGGCGGCAAGTGCTCCAACGGCCGGGAGATCACCGGCACGGTACGGGTCGCCTCCGGCTCCACCCCCCACGGCAAGACCAGGACCGGCATCGGTACCACCAGCGACGGCACCGGCGCCACGGAGATCGCCGCCGGTGCGGGCGTGCTGCTGGCGGCCGCGGCCGGCGGCGTATGGATGGTGCGCCGCCGCCGCGCGGACGGCTCGGCCTGATCCGGCCCGTCCGGACACGCCGGCCGGTACCGGCACCGCCGGTCCGCCGGTCAGCGGCCCCGGGCCTCCTGGAGACGTACGCCGTATCCGGGAGGCCACGGGCTGCCAGGCGCTCGGCCGTAGCCCGCCAGAGATCCGGAGGCACGAGGAGAAGCCATGGGAACCACCCCCCGCTCCCCCGGCGGCCAAGGCGTCATCGCGCTGTTCACCGCGGGCGCGATGTGTACCGGCCTCTGGCTGATCGGCCACGGCGCCCAGGCCCAGGGGCCGCCGCCGCAGCCCTCCGCCGACCAGGGGTTCGGCGCGCGGCCGCCGGGCTCCCGGCCGTCCGCTGCCCCCGCGCCGCCGCCTCCGCCGCTGCCGGCGTCCAGGCCGCTGCGGGTCCGGGTCCCCTCGGTCGGCGTGGACGCGCCGCTGATGCGGCTCGGCCTCGACGAGCGCGGCAGCCTGGCCACCCCGCCGGAGGAGGACCGTAACCTCGCCGGCTGGTACGAGAACGGCAACACCCCCGGCACCACCGGAACCTCCCTCATCGCGGGCCACGTCGACAACCGCTCGGGCCCCGCGGTCTTCTACAACCTCGGCTCCCTGAAGAAGAACCACACGGTCGAGGTGGCCCGCGCGGACGGCCGGACCGCGGTCTTCTCCGTCGACGCCGTCGAGGTCTACGGCGGTGACGCCTTCCCGGACAAGAAGGTCTACGGCCGGGCCGCCCGCCCCGAACTACGGCTGATCACCTGCGGCGGCGGCTTCAACAAGGCCCGGCAGGAGTACCTGGGCAACGTGGTGGTCTTCGCCCACCTCGCCGCCGTCAAGCGGGAGCCGGCCCCGCGCCGCGGTACCGGCTGAGCCCTGCCAGCCCGCGCCGTACGGCCGCCAGATCGCCGTCGCCCGCCAAGCCCGCGTGGTAGAGCCGCAGTTCGTCGGCGCCGAGCGCGGCGGCGTGCGCGGCGTCGGCGGCGAGGGTGCCGGGGCGGCCGCCCATGGCGGTGACGACGGTGAGGTTGGCCGCGAGGACGCGGCCGGGGGCGCCGCCCTCGCGCGCCGCGGCGAACGGTGCCAGCGCGTCCTCACGGGCCGCGTCGTCGCCCGTGCACGGCACCACCACCCCGTCGGCGTACGCGAGGACGTCCCCCGGGTCGGCGCCCGCGTTGGCGCCGCAGCGGTGCGCGGCCGGGTCGGCGTGCAGCAACACCCGGAACCCGTCGCCTGCGGCGGCCCGTACGGCCGCGACGGCCTCCCGCCTGAGCGTGCGCGCCGCGCCCTCCCGCCAGCTGCGTACGAGCGCCGACAGCTCGCCGCCGAGCAGCCGCTCGACCTCGCGCCACTCCCCCGCCCGTCCGCCGCCCGCCCCGTCGTCACCGTCCTCCGCGCCCGCCCACACCGGCTCCAGGGCCCGTACGACCGCGCCGCGCACCTCCTCCGCCGGCACGCCCAGCCCCGTATAACCCGCCGCGCAGACCTCGCAGAAGCACAGCGACATCAGGTACTGCGCGGCACCGGTGAGCGGCACCCCGCCGGTCTTGTCGTGCGCGTGCGGATGCACCAGCCCGTACCAGCCGCAGGACTCCAGCTCGGTGCCGCGCGCGCCGGGGCGCACGGCCGCCTCCGCGGCCAGGTCGCGCAGGTAGGCGCGCACCTCGGCGCGTGCGATGCAGGGCGCCCACGGGTACCGGTCGCCGTAGGCGTTGCGTACGGCGATGGCCGGATGCTCGGTGCCCAGGCGCGAGTTGTGGGCCAGTACGACCCAGCTGTGCACCTCCAGACCGACGTCCGCGAGCGCCCGCGCCGCTTCCCCGAAGGGGTCGGTGCCCGCCACCCAGTCCTGCGGGTAGGGGCGCAGGGCGCGCCCCGCCCAGCGTTCGGCCGCGGGCGGGTACAGGACGGCCGCGTGCCGGGCGGTGACGACGCGGTGGCGGGGGTGACGCGGAGTCAGCGCCCGGGTGGAGTGGTAGGCGGCGGCCAGGGTGACCTGCCGGACGCCGAGGTCCGCGACGCGGCGGGCGGCGTCCGGGTCGCCCGCCACATCCCACGGGTACAGGAACGCGGCGGCCCGCATCACCGGCCGTCCGCCGGGGCGCCGGCCAGCGCCAGGCCGCGTTCGATCAGCGCGGCGAGCGCCTCGACGTGCTCGGGTGCCGGTTCGCTCAGCGGCGCCCGCACCCCGCCCACCTCCGTCCCGCGCAGCCGTACCCCCGCCTTGACCAGGGAGACCGCGTAGCCGCTGCCCTGGTTGCGGAGTTCGACCAGCGGCCGGTAGAAGCCGTCCAGCAGCCGTGTGACCGTCGCGTCGTCGCCGTCGGACAGGGCCCGGTGGAAGGCGGTGGCGATCTCCGGCGCGAAGGCGAAGACGGCCGACGAGTAGCGGCGCACGCCGAGCCCCCGGTAGGCGGGCGCGGTGAGTTCGGCGGTCGGCAGCCCGTTGAAGTAGAGGAACTCCCGCCCCTCGGCCCCGGTCCGCACGGCGCTGACGATCCGTTGCAGCAGATCGAGGTCGCCGAGGCCGTCCTTGAGGCCGATGACGTTGGGGATGCGCGCGAGGGCGACGACGGTGTCCGGGGTGAAGACGGCGTTGTCGCGCTGGTAGACGATGACGGGCAGCGCGGTGGCGGCGGCGAGTTCGCCGTAGTGCCGCAGCAGACCGGCCTGGCCGGCGGTGACGAGGTACGGCGGCATGGCCAGCAGCCCGTCGGCGCCCGCCTCCTCGGCGAGGCGGGCGAAGCGCGTGGCGAGCGCGGTGCCGTAGCCCACCCCGGCCAGCACGGGCACCCGGCCGCCCGCTTCCAGGACCGCGGCGGCCACGCAGTCCCGGAACTCCTCGGGGGTCAGCGCGTGGAACTCGCCGGTGCCGCAGCAGGCGAAGACGGCGGCCGCGCCCGCTTCGACGCCGCCGCGTACGTGGGTGCGGAAGGCGGCCGGGTCCAGGGCGCCGTCGGGCCCGTACGCGGTCACGGGGAAGAACAGCAGTCCGTCGAGGCGCTCGGCGAGCGGCGGTGCTGGGGTCACGGGCTCTCCCTGGCATGCTCCTACAGGACGCGTGCACGCCGCTGTGACGCCACCGCTCGTGTGCACGTCGCTGACCTATGTCCATATCTCTGAACGCAGTCACGCTAGAGCAGCCCTCTCCGGCCGGTCAAGGACCCGAAGCACCCGCCCCGTAAACGAATGCGCCCGCCCTCACAAGCCGGTTCCGACGCCCCGCCAAGCGTCTTGACCGCCCGGACGGCCCTCCCTACGGTGACCTTCACCGCCCATCGTCCATCCATCTGAACGCCATCCGCAGATGCATCCGGGTCACCGCCGAGACCCGGCCGGCCGGAGGAGTCCCGCACCATGCCCGCACCCCGCACCGTCCTGCTCACCGGCGCCGCCGGCGGCGTCGGCACCCTGATGCGCGACCTGCTGCCCCCGTACGGCTACCGGCTCCGGCTCCTCGACCAGCGCGCCATCGAGGACGCACCGGACGCCGTCACCGCCGACCTGGCCGACAAGGAAGCCCTGCGCGAGGCGGTACGCGGCGTGGACGCGATCGTCCACCTCGCCGGCATCTCCCTCGAAGCCCCCTTCGAGAAGATCCTGCGCGCCAACATCGAAGGCACGTACAACCTCTACGAGGCGGCCCGCGAAGCAGGCGTGCGCCGCGTCGTGTTCGCCTCCTCCAACCACGCCGTCGGCTTCACCCCGCGCCCCGCCGACGGCTCCGGCGCGATCCAGGTGGACGCCCCGCGCCGCCCCGACACGTTCTACGGCCTCTCCAAGGGCTTCGGCGAGGACCTGGCCTCCCTCTACTGGGACCTGCACGGCATCGAAACGGTCTCCGTCCGCATCGGCTCCTGCTTCCCGCGGCCCACCACCGTCCGCATGCTCTCCATCTGGCTGAGCCCGCCGGACTGCGCCCGCCTGCTGCACGCCGCGCTCACCGCCGAAGGCGTCGGCCACACCGTGGTCTACGGCTCCTCCGCCAACACCCGCCTGTGGTGGGACCTGACGACGGCCCGCTCCCTCGGCTACGAGCCCCGGGACGACTCCGAGCCGTACGCCGCCGAACTGATCGCCGCCCACGGTGAACTCGACCCCGCCAACCCCGAACACGCGCACCTCGGCGGCGCCTTCTGCGTCGATCCGCCCATCTGGCCGTACTGAACGGCCGTGGCCCCGGCCACGCCCGACCGGCCGACGCAACCCGCCCCGCCCCTCCTGCGTCCTTGTGTACGTATCAATCATTTGCGCAACCGCGCAGGAACGAGGAACGCACCATGGGCATCATCAGCTGGCTCGTACTGGGACTGATCGCAGGCGTCATCGCCAAGGTCCTGCTTCCCGGACGGGACCCGGGCGGACTCGTCGGCACCACCCTCATCGGCATCGTCGGCTCGTTCATCGGCGGCTGGCTCTCCACGAAGATCCTGGACAAGCCGATCCCGAAGGACTTCTACGACCCGTCGATGTGGATCGCCGCCATCGCCGGCTCCCTGGTCCTCCTCATCGCCTACCGCCTGCTGTTCGGCAACTCCCGCGAACGCCGCTGACCACCGACCGGCAGTGGCCCCGTCCGGGCCAGTGGCCCCACCCGGGCCCCGGTAATGGAACCGCAAAGAAAGGCCGCTCGTTATCCCCGGCATGACCGCTATGACTCCTGGCTCGAACCTCCCGCTCACCGCCTCGCGGGTGGCGGTGGACGTCACCGCGCCCGTGCGGCTCGATGTGTCGGGCCTGCTGCTCACCGCCGACGGCAAGGTGCGCTCCGACGACGACTTCGTCTTCTACAACCAGCCCAGCGGGCCGGGCGTGACCCACACGTCCGCGGCGGGCGGCACCGGTGACACGATCACGGTGGACACCGCCGCGGTGCCCGCCGGCATCGAGAAGATCGTCGTGACCGCCAGCCTGGACGCGCCCGGCGCCACCTTCGCCGGCACCGAACCGACCGGCACCGTCCGCAACGCCGCCGACGGCAGCGTCATCGCCTCGTTCACCCCGCCCCGGCTCGGCGCGGAGACCGCCCTCGTGGTCGTCGAGATCTACCGGCGCAACGGCGCCTGGAAGGTCCGCGCGGTCGGCCAGGGCTACGCCAACGGCCTGGCCGGCATCGCCACGGACTTCGGCGTCAGCGTCGAAGAACCCGCCACCCCCGCCGCCCCTGCCCCGGCCCCGGCCCCGCAGGCTCCCCCGGCCCCTGCCGCCCCTCCCGCCGCCCAGTGGGGCCCGCCCACCGGCACCCCGGCCCCCATGGCACCCCCGCCCCCGGCGCCCGCCCCTGCTCCGGCTCCTGCTCCGGCTCCGGCCCCCGGCAAGATCAACCTCGACAAGGGCCGCGTCAGCCTCCAGAAGAACCAGACCGTCTCCCTGGTCAAGGGCGGCAAGCCGCTCCTGTCCTCCGTCCGCATGGGCCTCGGCTGGGAACCGGCCTACCGCGCCAAGGACATCGACCTGGACGCGTCCGTGATCGCCTACGGCCCGGACCGCAAGAAGGTCGACAACTGCTTCTTCGGCAAACTCCAGATCCTCAACGGCGCCATCCAGCACTCCGGCGACAACCTCACCGGCGAGGGCGCGGGCGACGACGAGTCCATCACCGTCCACCTCGGCGGCATCCCCCCGCAGGTCACCGGCCTGGTCTTCACCGTGAACTCCTTCTCGGGCCAGAAGTTCTCCGACGTGGCCAAGGCGTACTGCCGCCTGGTCGACGCCCAGACCGGCGAAGAACTGGTCCGATTCGACCTCACCCAGTCCGAGCCGCGCACCGGCGTCATGATGGCCAAACTCATCCGCCAGTTCTCCGGCGAATGGGAAATGACCGCCATGGGCGAATTCCTCGACGCCCGCACCGTCCGCGGCATGGTCAAACCGGCCGGCGCGGCGCTCTGACGCCATCGAGGGCGGCACCCGCGTGCAGGGTGCCGCCCTCACTGGCCACGCACCCGGTCACAGCGCGCCCTCCGCGGCAATGACCGCCGCCCGCAGGGACACCGCACTCGTGACCAGCACCCCTGCCTCCGGCCGCACCCGCCACCGCAGCCGCTCGTTACGCATCTCCAGCCCCGGCACGTACAGAGCCGCACCCAGCCCCGCATCCCCCCACAACGGCAGCCGTGCCCCACCAGCCGTACCAGCAGCCACGAGCCAGCACATCCCGCCCGGACGCCGCAGATCCTCGATCACCGCCCCTGACCGCGCCCCAGCCCTCGAAGCACCTCCTCCCCTACAGGCAGCGCCAGCCACACGACATCCACGCCGAGCCCAGCCACATCACGCACGACGCGCAGGCCGGCTCCACGGGGGATCCAGTCGGGCAGGGCGCCGGGCGGCAGGCAGGGAGTACCCACCGGTTGACGTTGGCCGGCTGCACCGGTCAACGCATCGGGCACGATCATCACGAGCTCCTGTCGTTCGGACAAGGAGATGCTGACCTGCCGCGGGCGGCACAAGTACCCCTGCACGGGGTAGCCCGGTCACTCGCCCGCGCGGCACCATTCCGCGAATTTCGACAGGCTCTCAGCTCAGTAACACTGGCACGATTTTCCAGCGTTTTCCGTCTCAGGAGCTTTCTTCGTCGACTTTCTCAGGAGTGACCTTCTTTCCCGTTACAGCATCCAGGAAGACGCTGGACTTCTTGTCAGGATTTTGGAGGTCGCTCTTCGGTCTGAGGCCGATCAGCCATACCGGCCGCCAGGCACCATCGACGCGTTGCGCCATGAGAGAGACCGGTTCGGCCTGTGCTTCTGATTCCTCGCGTTCGGCCTGCTGTTTCGCTTCCGCCTTGCTGAGGGTGGCGACGGGCAGGGCCGGATCTGGAACGCTTCGGGCAGTCAGGTTGACGACACGGCCGGCCGTGGTGACGATGATATCCAACCGCATCGGCATCATCACGCTCTGGCGGTAGCGGCGATAGCTCAGCAGGTGCATACCCCGCTCCTGCTTTTTCAAGACAGGCCGGAATTCTGCGTCGGCACCCGCGATTTCATCCGGAAACCATTTGCGGGCAAACAGCTCTGCCGACTTCTTCATCTCCGCCGCAGAGAGGGCCCCGTTGTCGTCCTGGCCATTTTCCGTGGCCATCTCCACCAGTTTGCGGTCCGGCCAGATGGCGGCAACGGTGCCGCGGTCCGTTTTCGCACGCATGCGCCAACGACCCTGCTGCAGCATCGCGACTTCGGTCTCACCGACTTCTGCCTGGGCGCCGTACAGTTCCTTGACCGTCTTAGCCAGCCACTCCTGTTTCTCGGCGGGATCACCGAAAGCTGCTTTCGCGCGATTGTGCATTTCCTCGTAGTTGACGTTGGAGAGGGTCGACTGAAAGAGCACTGCGACGGCAGCTGTGACCGCAACTGTCGCTCCGGCGCCCCATGCCGCGTCCTTGCGGGTGAAGGGGAGTCGCCGCCAGCGCCCCCACAGGTACAGGCAGCCCAGCAGAATGCCGAGTATCCCGCCGAGGGCATTCGCCTTGACGTCGTCGTAGCTGCACGAACGTCCCAGGGCCGTCCACCCCTGCACCAGCTCGATTCCGCAGGTCAGCGCCAGGGTCGCGGCCAGAGTCAGTAGGGGGCGGCGGAAGAGGATGACGGCGAGGAAGCTTGCGGGTACGAACAGCAGGACATTCAACCGGGCCGACTCGGAGGCCAGGAAGTCAAGGCCGGGCAGGCCGACATCGCACGAGTCGGCCTGCCCGGTTCCGGCGATTCCCGGCATCATCGTCACGGCGATCACGCCGGCCAGCGACAAGGCCAGCAGCAGCGGCAGGCCGACAGGCCGCCCTTTGGCTTTGGCGATCAGGAACGTCGGCACCCCGAACAGAGCAGCAGCGATCAAGAATACCGGAATGAGGCCGGGGAGTGCGCCGACCGATGCTTCAATCACCGGGTATATCTTTCAGAGAGCGGGGATAAGGTGGCGCCAGGTCAGCAGAGGTTCCTGATGGAAGGCGTCTCGAACAGCTTTCCGCCTGACCTCATGAACCCGATGGCGTAGCACTTCGGGATATCACTGACCGGCTTTCCGCCGAAATTGTGACTCACTGTCTGCCCCGACTTCACCGTCTTCGCGCCGGAGTTGTATTCGGCGTTCTGGGTGTCAAGGCCGAACGTGACCGACACCGTGCCTCCGCCCGTCTTGTGGTAGGTGGTCGAAGAGAAGAACTTCGTCCCGGTCGTGCCGATGTACCGTCCGTTGACCGCAGTGAAGCTGAGCGTTCCGTTCGACAGCTTGGTCGATGTGGTATCCCCGGCGGCGTACGCGACCGTGGTCCCCATCGCAGCCAGCGCGACTCCTCCGACGGCAACGATCCGTGCCGCCTTCTGCGCGAATATGTTCACGATTCAACCCCCTCGAAATGCACGCGTGACGCAGGCGTGAAGGATTTACCTCCAGTCGGCCGGAAAGCCGCTCAAGTCCTCCACCATCCCGCCACCGCCCGTTCGGACGCGCGTTCGATATAACTTTATCCGAAGCTGATCACGCGCACCAAGGCACTTTTCCCCACCGGAACGATCTAGGCATGCCGCGCAGCGCGCACATTCGACACCACGAAGCCGCTTCCGCCAGGACCCGTGCGTGGCCGCGAGTTCCTCCGCCAGCTCTTCGCCGTCGAGGCACGGGGCCACCCTGACGGTGCGACCGATGCGGCAGCTGGCGGCTTCGGCCACGACGTGGGCCCCAGCGGGGCGGAGCCCCTGGGCGGCAAGAGGGCCCCGCTCCGGCCCGTCAGCTGAGGGTCGGCGGGCACTCGGCCTGCCTTCCTCAGCCCCGTACCGCCTGGGCAGCTGCTTCAGGTGCTGTACAGGGCCGGCCGTTCCGAAGTTCTTCGGGGCTGTCTTCGGCACCGGAGCGAAGGCCGCTCGGAGCTTTCCGGGCGGCCTTTCGACTTGAGGTCTGAAACCTGGCGTTTTGCCTGCCTTCTCGGACCATCAGGAACAGGTCAGGGCCTTCGGTGGTGAGCGTAACGAAGACCGCTCCGCACCACTTGCCGCAGCAGTGAGGCCCGGCAGGGCAGCATCGGCTTTGTGATGGGCGCCCTGCAGGGCCTCGGAGCAGCTCCGACGAGGAGCCGGAGGGCCTTCAGCTCGCGTTGGGGTCCTTGCCCACCAGGTGGGAGAGCAGCTCGATGATCTGGGCGTTGCCGGTGCGTACCTCGTTAGTGAGGGCGTCGATGCGGGCGTTCATCGCGGTGAAGCCGTCGCGGACCTCCCGGCGCAGCGCGGCCTAGACGAGTAGTTCCGATGTGGCTTAGTGGTCGTAGGCGGTCAGTGACCTGGTGGTGGGTGCGCCGATGGTGCGGTTGTGCCAAATCGCGCAG